>CAZASE010000015.1:16576-50633 GCA_964487715.1 uncultured Rhodocyclaceae bacterium
GCTGGGACGCCGTGGTGCGCACCAACCTCACCGGCGGCTTCCTCATGGCGCGCGAATGCTTCCGGCGCTGGATGGAGCAGCACGGCGGCGCCATCGTCAATATGAGCGCCGACATGTGGGGCGGCATGCCCGGCATGGCGCACTCGGGTGCTGCGCGCGCCGGCATGGTGAACTTCACCGAATCGGCCGCTTGCGAGTGGGCGTCCTCGGGCGTGCGCGTGAACGCCGTCGCGCCGGGATGGATCGCATCGAGCGGCTTCGAGACCTATCCGCCCGAAGTGCAGGAGTGGGCGAAGACGCTGAAGGCGAAAATCCCGCTGCAGCGCTTCGGCACCGAATCCGAGGCCGCCGCCGCCATCGTCTTCCTGCTCTCGGAAGGTGCCTCCTTCATCACCGGCACGACGCTGCGCATCGACGGCGGCGTGCTCAATGCGCGGCCGACCTGGCCACTGGTGCCGCACAAGCGCTCGAAAGCCTACAACGGCTTCCCGCTGTATGCGCCGCCGAAGTTCATGGTGGACGAATGAACAGCGCCGAACTGAATTACCCCCTCTCCCCGCGTGCGGGGAGAGGGCTGGGGAGAGGGGCGGCCGGCCGAACCACCCTCTCCCTGACCCTCTCCCGCCAGCGGGAGAGGGGATAGCGAGCACTGCCGTGCCCATACTCGAATCGAACCTCGACATATCATCCCCTGCCTGCGCCGCCAACCGCGCCGCCTGGTTGGTGCTCATCGCCGATTTCCGCGCGCTCGAGCAGCGCGTGCGCGACGCTTCGGCGAAAGCCAAACCCGTCTTCGACAAGCGCGGCCAGCTCCTGCCGCGCGAGCGCGTGGCGCGGGCGCTCGACGCCGGCTCGCCCTTCCTCGAACTCGCCACCGTCGCCGGCTGGTGCATGGACAACCCCGACCCCGCGAAGACCATTCCCGGCGGCGGCCTCGTCGCCGGCATCGGCTATGTTTCCGGCGTGCGCTGCATGGTCGCCGCCTCGGATTCCGGCATCGACGCCGGCGCCATCCAGCCGATGGGCCTGGAGAAGATCCTGCGCGTGCTGGAAATCGCCAAAGAGAACAAGCTGCCCTTCCTGCACCTCGTCGAATCCGCCGGCGCCAACCTGCTCAAGTACCGCGTCGAGGATTTCATCCACGGCGGCGGCCTGTTCTGCGGCCTGACGCGCCTTTCCGCCGCGGGCATTCCGGTGGTGACGGTGGTGCATGGGTCCTCCACCGCCGGCGGCGCCTACATGCCGGGCATGTCCGACTACGTGGTGATGGTGCGCGGCCGGGCGAAAGCCTTTCTCGCCGGCACCGCGCTGCTCAAGGCCGCCACCGGCGAAGACGCCAGCGAGGAAGAGCTCGGCGGCGCCGAGATGCACGCCACGGTCTCTGGCCTCGCCGAATACCTCGCCGAGGACGACGCCGACGGCATCCGCCTCGCGCGCGAGGTGCTGGCGAAACTCGACTGGAACCGCGACCAGCGCCGCGAGCAAAAGTCAGTACCACAGAAACAAGGGCTGGCACTAGTCCGTGCACCACGGCGCGACATCGAGGAGCTGCTCGGCCTGGTGCCGCTCGACACGAAAAAGCCCTACGACGTGCGCGAGGTCATCGCCCGCCTCGTCGACGATTCCGACTTCCTCGACTTCAAGCCCGGCTACGGCGTCTCCACGGTGTGCGGCCACGCCAGCCTCGATGGCCACGCGGTCGGCCTGATCGGCAACAACGGCCCGATCGACCCGGCCGGCGCCACCAAGGCCTCGCACTTCATCCAGGCCTGCTGCCAGTCCGGCACGCCGATCATCTATCTGCAGAACACCACCGGCTACATCGTCGGCAAGGCCAGCGAGCAGGCCGGCATGATCAAGCACGGCGCCAAGATGATCCAGGCCGTGGCCAACGCCAGCGTGCCGCAGATCACCCTGCACATCGGCGCCAGCTTCGGCGCCGGCAACTACGGCATGTGCGGCCGCGCCTACGGCCCGCGCTTCGCCTTCTCCTGGCCCAACGCGAAGACGGCGGTGATGGGCGGCGAGCAGGCGGCCATGACCATGCGGCTGGTGATGGAGGCCAAACTGAAGCGCGGCGGCGGGGATGTGGACGGAGCCCAGCTCGACGCCCTGGAAAAGCAGATCATCGACACCTTCGACCGGCAGTCGTCCGCCTTCTACACCAGCGGCCGCCTGCTCGACGACGGCATCATCGACCCGCGCGACACGCGCAAGGTGCTGGCCTACGTGCTCTCCATCTGCCGCGAGGCCGATGCGCGCACCCTGCGCCCGGTGCAGTTCGCCGTGGCACGACACTGAGGAGCGACCATGCTGTACACCCAGGAACACCAGGAACTCCAGCGCTCGGTGAAGAAGTTCATCGAGAGCGAGATCAACCCCCACGTCGACGCCTGGGAAGACGCCGAGATCTTCCCGGCGCACGAACTCTTCAAGAAGATGGGCGATGCCGGCTTCCTCGGCATCAACAAGCCGCAGGAATACGGCGGCATGGGCCTCGACTATTCCTTCCAGCTCGCCTTCATCGAAGCCATGGGCGACATCCGCTGCGGCGGCGTGCCGATGGCCATCGGCGTGCAGACCGACATGGCCACGCCGGCGCTGGCACGCTTCGGCTCCGATGAGCTGCGCCGCGAGTTCCTCGCGCCGACCATCGCCGGCGACCTTGTCTGCAGCATCGGCGTCTCCGAGCCGGGCGCCGGCTCCGACGTCGCCTCGATCAAGACCTTCGCGAAGAAGGACGGCGGCGACTACGTCATCAGCGGCACCAAGATGTGGATCACCAGCGGCACCCAGTCCGACTGGATCTGCCTGCTCGCCAACACCTCCGAGGGCGCCGCGCACAAGAACAAGACGCTGATCTGCGTGCCGATGAAAACCAAGGGCGTTTCGGTGGCGAAGAAGCTGAAGAAGCTCGGCATGTGGTCCTCCGACACGGCGCAGCTCTACTTCGACGAGGTGCGCGTGCCGCAGCGCTACCGCATCGGCGAGGAAGGCATGGGCTTCACCTACCAGATGCAGCAGTTCCAGGAGGAGCGCCTCTTCGCCGCCGCGCAGTGGACCGCGCTCGACCGCATCCTGCGCGAGACCATCGCCTACACCAGGGAGCGCCAGGCCTTCGGCCAATCCATCCTCGACAACCAGTACGTGCACTTCCGCCTCGCCGAATTGAAGACCGAGATCGAGGCCCTGCGCGCGCTGGTGCACGACGCCGCGACCAAGCTGGTGGCCGGCGAGGACGTGACGATGCTCGCCTCGATGGCCAAGCTCAAGGTCGGCCGCCTCGGCCGCGAGGTCGCCGACGCCTGCCTGCAGTACTGGGGCGGCATGGGCTACGTCTGGGAGAGCAACGTCTCGCGCCTGTTCCGCGACATCCGCCTCTCCTCCATCGGCGGCGGCGCCGACGAGGTGATGCTCGGCATCATCAGCAAATACATGGGCACGCTGCCGAGGAAGGCGTGAAAACCATTAACCACAGAGGCACAGAGACACAGAGAAAACACAAGAATTTCTCTGTGAATCCCTCTGTGTCTCTGTGTCTCTGTGGTGAGGGGTTTTAGTTGTTCAACAAGATTTTGATTGCCAACCGCGGCGAGATCGCCTGCCGCATCATCCGCAGCTGCCGCGCGCGCGGGCTGCGCACGGTGGCCGTCGTGTCGGAAGCCGACCGCCACGCCCTGCACGCGCGCCTCGCCGACGAGGCTTACGAGATCGGCGCCGCGCCGCCGCGCGAGTCGTATCTGAACATCGAAAAAATCATCGCTGCCGCCCGCGCTACCGGAGCGCAGGCCGTGCATCCGGGTTACGGCTTCCTCTCCGAGAACGACGCCTTCGCCGAGGCCTGCGCCGCGGCCGGCCTCGTCTTCATCGGCCCGCCGGCCGAGGCCATCCGCCTGATGGGCAACAAGGCCGAAGCCAAGCGCCGCATGCGCGAGGCCGGCGTGCCCTGCATCCCGGGCTATGACGGCACCGACCAGTCCGACGCCACGCTGATCCGGGAAGCCGAGAAGATCGGCCTGCCGCTGATGATCAAGGCGGCGGCCGGCGGCGGCGGGCGCGGCATGCGCCGCGTCACCGACCTCGCCGAACTACCGGCGGCGCTCGCCTCGGCGCGCTCCGAGGCGAGCGCCGCCTTCGGCGACAGCACGCTGATCCTCGAGTACGCGCTGACGGCGCCGCGCCACGTCGAGGTCCAGGTCTTCGCCGACACGCAGGGGAACGTCATCCACCTCGGCGAGCGTGACTGCTCCATCCAGCGCCGCCACCAGAAGGTCATCGAGGAAGCGCCGTCGCCCGCAGTCTCCGCGGAACTGCGCGCGCGCATGGGCGAGGCGGCGGTGCGGGCGGCGCGCGCCATCGGCTACGTCGGCGCCGGTACCATCGAATTCCTGCTCGGCAGCGAAGGCGATTTCGTCTTCATGGAGATGAACACCCGCCTGCAGGTCGAGCATCCGGTGACGGAGCTCGTCACCGGCCTCGACCTCGTCGACCTGCAGTTGCGCGTCGCCGCCGGCGAGCCGCTGCCGCTCGCGCAGGAGGACGTGCGCCTCGACGGCCACGCCATCGAGGCGCGGCTCTACGCCGAGAACCCCGACGCAGGCTTCATCCCGCAGACCGGCACGCTGTTGCGCTGGCAAGTTCCAGCCGGTGTGCGCGTCGACGCCGGCGTCGACAGCGGCATCGAGATCACCTCCCACTACGACCCGCTGCTGGCGAAGATCATCGCCCACGGCAAGACGCGCGAGGAGGCGCGGCAGAAGCTCATCGCCGCCCTGCGCGACACCGCGGCGCTCGGGGTCACCACCAACAAGGCCTTCCTCGTCGGCTGCCTCGAGCACCCGGAATTCTTCGCCGGCCGAGCCACCACCGACTTCATCGCCGCCCACTTCGCGCCGCAGGCCGACGCCGATCCGCGCACCGAGCTGCTCGCCGCCGCCGCGCTGATCTTCGCGCAGACCAGCGCCGCCCGCCTGCCGCAACCCGAGCTGGCCTTCTGGCGCTCCAGCGGCACGGCGACGTCGCATTTCACGCTCGGCATTGGCAACCGCGCCGTGTCGTTGCGACTGACTTTTGTTTCCCCTCTCCCCAGCCCTCTCCCCGGAGGGGCGAGGGAGTTGAACACCCCTCTCCCGCTTGCGGGAGAGGGGCAGGGGGAGAGGGCCGGCCGCTTCGAAGTCGAAGCCAACGGCATCACCAACACCATCGAACTCCTCGACGCCACCGCCGACGCCTGCCGCATCGCCCTCGACGGCCTGCAGCTTTCCGTGCGCCACGCCTTCGACGCCGAAGGCCGCCTGCACCTGGAGGTCGACGGCGCGCAGGCCGTCATCACCGACCTCACCCTGCAGCCGGCGCAATCCCGCGAAGCCGCATCGAGCAGCGGCCGCATCACCCCGCCCATGAACGGCCGCGTCGTCGCCGTGCTGGTTGAAGCCGGCGCTGTGGTTACGCGCGGCCAGGGCCTCATCGTGCTGGAGTCGATGAAGATGGAGCACACCCTCGCCGCGCCCTGCGACGGCGTGCTGGCGGAACTGGCTTGTGCGGTGGGCGAGCAGGTCGCCCCCGGAAAGACGCTGGCCCTCGTCATTCCGGCGAAAGCCGGAATCCAGAGGTTAACCGCCGACCATGGATTCCCGCTTTCGCGGGAATGACGATCAAGCCCATGCTCACCCATCCCAACCCCCGCCACTACACCCCCGACCACGCGGCCTTCCGCGACACGGTGCGGCGCTTCGTCGAGCGCGAGATCCTGCCGCACGCCGCGGAATGGGACGAGGCCGGCGGCTTCCCGCGCGAGTTGTATGAAAAAGCCGCCGCGGCGGGACTCCTCGGCGTCGGCTTCCCCGAGGAATACGGCGGCACGCCGGCCGACCATTTCTACCGCATCATCCTCGCCGAAGAGATGGGCCGCTCCGGCAGCGGCGGCACCTGCGCCAGCCTGATGAGCCATACCATCGGCCTGCCGCCGCTGGTGGCGGGCGCCTCGCACGAACTCAAGGCGCGCGTGATTCCCGACGTGCTCGCCGGCCGCAAGATCAGCGCGCTGGCCGTCACCGAGCCGGGCGCCGGCTCCGACGTAGCGCAGCTCGCCACCACGGCGAAGCGCGACGGCGACGCCTACGTCGTCAACGGCAGCAAGATGTTCATCACCTCGGGAATGCGCGCCGACTGGACTACCGTCGCCGTGCGCACCGGCGGTCCCGGCGCGGCCGGCGTCTCGCTGCTCGCCATCGAACGCGACACCCCGGGCTTTCCCCGCACGGAACTCAAGAAGATGGGCTGGTGGGCCTCCGACACCGCCGAGCTCGCTTTCGATAATTGCCGCGTGCCGGCGGCCAACCTCATCGGCGCCGAAGGCCAGGCGTTTCCGCTTATCATGCGCAACTTCAACGGCGAGCGCCTGACGCTGGCGGCCTCGGCCTGCGGTGCGGCACAAGCCTGCCTCGAGGACGCCGTCGCCTGGGCGCGCGAACGCAAGACCTTCGGCCAGCCGCTGATCGCCCACCAGGTGATCCGCCACAAGCTGGTCGACATGGTCGAGCGCATCGAGGCGACGCGCGCGCTCATCGACGATCTGGCTTCGAGATTGGACGCCGAATCCCCCTCTCTCCAGCCCTCTCCCCGGAGGGGCGAGGGAGCCGAACTCCCCTCTCCCGCTTGCGGGAGAGGGGCCGGGGGAGAGGGCAGCAGCCTGGTCGCCCAAACGGCGATGGCCAAGAACACCGCCGCGCGCACCATGCAGTTCTGCGCCGACACCGCCGTGCAGATCCTCGGCGGCTCCGGCTACATGCGCGGCGTGCGCGTCGAGCGCATCTACCGCGAAGTGAAAGTGATGATGATCGGCGGCGGCGCCGAAGAAGTCCTGAAAGACCTCGCCGCCCGCCAACTCGGCTTCTAAAGGAAAACAACATGTCCCAATACCCACACCTCCTCGCCCCCCTCGACCTCGGCTTCACCACCCTGCGCAACCGCACGCTGATGGGCTCCATGCACACCGGCCTGGAAGAGGAGCCCAACGGCTTCGAGAAGATGGCGGCCTTCTTCGCCGAGCGCGCCAAGGGCGGCGCCGGCCTCATCGTCACCGGCGGCTTCGCGCCCAACCTCGCCGGGCGCGGCGCGCCCAAGGCCTCGCAGCTCTCCTTCCCCTGGCAGGTCGGCAAGCACCGCATCGTCACCGACGCCGTGCACGCCGCCGGCGGCAAGATCTGCCTGCAGATCCTGCACACCGGCCGCTACGCCTACCACCCGCTGGCGGTGTCGGCCTCGAAGATCAAGTCGCCGATCAGCCCCTTCGCGCCGCGCGCGCTCACCGGCTGGGGCGTGCGGAAGACCATTGCCGACTACGCCCGCTGCGCGCGCATGGCGCAGAAGGCGGGCTACGACGGCGTCGAGATCATGGGTTCCGAGGGCTACCTCATCAACCAGTTCATCGCGCCGAAGACCAACCACCGCACCGACGAATGGGGCGGCCCCTTCGAAAACCGCATCCGCTTCGCCGTCGAGATCGTGCGCCGCACGCGCGAGAAGGTCGGCCCCAACTTCATCATCGTCTTCCGCCTGTCGATGCTCGACCTCGTCGAGGACGGCAGCACCTGGGAGGAAGTCGTGCAGCTCGCCAAGGCCATCGAGGCGGCGGGCGCGACGATCATCAACACCGGCATCGGCTGGCACGAGGCGCGCATCCCGACCATCGCCACCATGGTGCCGCGCGCGGCGTTCACCTGGGTGACGCGGCGCATGAAGGGCGAGGTGAAGATCCCGCTGGTCACCACCAACCGCATCAACGCGCCGGACGTGGCGGAAGCAGTGCTGGCGCGCGGCGACGCCGACATGGTGTCGATGGCGCGGCCCTTCCTCGCCGATGCCGAGTTCGTGAACAAGGCCGCGGCCGGGCGCGCCGACGAGATCAACACCTGCATCGCCTGCAACCAGGCCTGCCTCGACCACATCTTCGAGCGCAAGACCTGCTCCTGTCTGGTCAACCCGCGCGCCTGCAACGAGACCGAGCTGGTGATCCGCCCCGCCGCGGCGAAGAAGAAGGTCGCCGTCGTCGGCGCCGGCCCGGCCGGCCTCGCCTTCGCCACCACCGCCGCCGAGCGCGGCCACGACGTCACGCTGTTCGAGGCCGCGCCCGAGATCGGCGGCCAGTTCAACCTGGCCAAGCGCATCCCCGGCAAGGAGGAATTCGCCGAGACGCTGCGCTACTTCCGCCGCCGCCTCGACGCCACAGGCGTGAAAGTAAAAGTCAGTCACCGCGCCACGGCGGCCGAGCTCGCCGCGGACGGCTTTGACCACGTTGCGCTGGCCACCGGCATCCTGCCGCGCACGCCGGAGATTCCCGGCAGCGACCATCCCAAGGTGGCGCGCTACATCGACGTGATTGAAGGCCGCCGCGAAGCCGGACGCCGTGTCGCCATCGTCGGTGCCGGCGGCATCGGCTTCGACGTCGCCGAGCTCCTGAGCCACGGCGGCGGCGAGACGAATGACATCGAGCACTTCCGCAACGAGTGGGGCATCGATGCGACCTACGCCGTGCGCGGCGGCCTGAAGAAGGCCTCGGACGAACCGCCGCCGCGCCAGATCTGGCTGCTGCAGCGCAAGACCAGCAAGGTCGGCGACGGCCTCGCCAAGACGACCGGCTGGATCCGCCGCACCCTGCTCAAGCGGCGCAACGTCAAGATGCTGGCGGGTGTTGCCTACGAGAAGATCGACGACGCCGGCCTGCACATCCGCATGGGCGACGAGACGAAAGTGCTCGACGTCGACACCATCGTGCTGTGCGCCGGCCAGGAACCGAACCGCGCACTGCTCGCCGAGCTGCAGCAGGCCGGCAAGGCAGTGAGCCTGATCGGCGGCGCCGACGTTGCCGCCGAACTCGACGCAAAGCGCGCCATCGACCAGGGCACCCGCGCCGCCGCTGCGCTCTAAAAGCTCGTCATTCCCGCGCAAGCGGGAATCCATGCGGGGAGAGGGCCGAGGTGAGGGGCATGCGGCCGTTGCGCTTGCCGCCGTCCAAACACCGGTGTTACCCTAGTGCTACCACCGCATCGAAGAGCCCCGCCATGTCCACCACCTCACTGAAACTGTCCGAAGAACTCAAGCAGCGCGCCGTTGCCGCGGCGCAGAAGCAGGGCGTCTCGCCGCATGCCTTCATGATCCAGGCGATCGAGCAGGCCGCCGAGTCGGCCGAGCGGCGCGCCGCCTTCATGGCCGAGGCGCATGCGGCGCGGGAACAGATGCTGCGCACCGGCAAGGGCTACGATGCCGACGAGGTTCATGCCTATCTGAAAGCGCGCATCGCCGGCAGGAAATCCGCCAAGCCGAAAGCCAGGTCTTGGCGAAGCTGATCTATTCGGCGCGGGCGCTGGCCGACCTCGAAAGGCTGTCCGACTTCCTGGCCGAGAGCGACCCGGTTGCCGCAGCGGATACGCTCGGCCTGATCGAGGAAGCCGTCGCATTGCTGCGTCGTCATCCCCTGATCGGCCGTCCCATCGAGCACGAGTTGCGGGAGTTGTTGATATCCCGCGGAAGGACAGGCTATGTGGCCCTGTATAGCTTCGAGGAAATGCACGACGCCGTCCTGATCCACGCCATCCGTCATTAGCGTGAAGCGGGCTACGCCGGCCAGGGCGAAGGTTGAAGATCCGGGCTATGACCACCACCGACCACCCGTTCGATGTTGCCGTCCGCCTCGCCGCAGAAGGCGACAACGCCTTCACCGGCCGCACGCATCCCGCCTACGGCAATATGGTCGGCCCCTTCGGCGGCCTCATCGCCGCCGCCATGCTCAACGCCGCGCTGTCGCATCCTGCCCGCCTCGGCGACCCGCTCGCCCTGACGGTCAACTACGCCGCGCCCGTCTCCGACGGCGACGGCGACTTCCGCATCAGCGCCGCGCCGGCCCGCACCAACCGCTCGACGCAGCACTGGAGCATGGCGCTGACGCAGGGCGGCGAGACGGCGATCACCGCCACCGCCGTGTTCGCCCAGCGCCGCGAGACCTGGGCGGCCACCGAGTCCGGCTTCCCGCAGGCGCCCGCGTGGGCGACGCTGCGCCGCGCCGATCCGGTGAAGGCCGCGACGTGGACCGGCCGCTACGACTTCCGCTTCGTCCGCGGCGGCGACCTCTCTGCCAAGCCTGCCGCCGAAGGCCCCGACTCGGTAAGCACGCAGTGGATCCGCGACGAGCCGCCGCGCCCGCTAGATTTCCTCTCGCTGGCGGCGATCTGCGACGTCTTCTATCCGCGCATCTTCATCCGGCGGCCCGTCTTCGTGCCCGCCGGCACCGTCTCGATGACCGCCTATTTCCACGCCGACGCCGCGCTGCTGACGGCGCAGGGCGACGCGCCCGTGCTCGGCACCGCCCGCGCATCGCACTTCGGCAAGGGCTACCACGACCAGGTGGCGGAGATCTGGAGCCGCGACGGCATCCTGCTCGCCACCAGCCACCAAATTGTTTATTTCAAGGAGTGACGGCTTCGCTGTGCTGGTGGCGCAACCCGATAGAGGATTTCAGCACCTTGGCAAGTTAAATCAGCCTACTTCGTTTCATCCGGAATCCATTCCAAATTTATCTGTTTCTTGTCGGCCCCGATAGCTGCCACTGAGATCGACAGTTGACACAGTTCCGCCAATTCTCGAGACCTCTCCCACGCGGCCTTCGTGTCAACACCTCGAACAGAAAAGCCAAATTCCTTTATATACCCATACTCAAAACCTTTCGCACGCATTCTGCCTTTCTTGATTTCCCAAGATACTTTCTCCTGTAGAGCTTCTATAGACCCGAGGACCTCGAACGCTTTGCGATGTGCCAACCTATACAAATCAGCCCAATCACTTGCAGTCGAATTGCCAATTTTGGCCTTCATGATCTTGCTGAATCTAAGATCGGGTGTTGTTGTTGTCTTCGGCGTTAGCCCTAGTGATCTAACAGCTTCTGTTGCGCTCTCATAAGCTGCGTTTACTTTGCCAATCCCAGTCTTGTCGCGTGCCTTCTTGACCCCCTCAGCCGTGTCCGGCGTTGAAGAATGCTCATCAAAAAAGGTAAGCAGCCTATCGATAACTGAAGCAGGTGTGTCCTCAAAGGGAACAGCATGTTTTTGCAACCGCTTGAAAACATCCTCAGGAATTCGGATAACGGGCGCCATACTAATCATTCCTATATCGGTAAAGTGAGCGCACTGTAACATGGTAACTATATGGAGTCAACAAATAGTCAGACGCCTTCCCCCCGAACCCTCCTCCTTACCACCCTCACCATGCTCGCCTTCGCCGGCAACTCGGTGCTGTGTCGCATTGCGCTGCGGGAGACGGATATCGACGCGGCGAGCTTCACCACCATTCGCCTCGCGTCGGGGGCGGTGGTGCTGTGGCTGATCGTGCGCGGGTTTCGCCGCGCGCAGGCAGTGGTTATTTCACGACAAGCAGCTGTAACGATGCGATGCGCCCAAACGCCGACGCCCCGGAGGGTTGTGCTTGGATGGCGCGTCTGCGGCGTTGCGGTGATCGCCGCGCTGGGCGGCATCGCCCTGGTGATCCTCAACCCGCCGTCCCGCCGGGACTGACTTTTCCCCTCACCCCAACCCTCTCCCCGCTAGCGGGGAGAGGGCGAGGGAGAGGGGCGAACGGTTGGGGTCCATGGCTTGACAGCCGTATAGCATCGCTATACATTGTCCCCGAATGATCAAAACCTTTCGCCACAAAGGCCTTGAAGCGCTCTTCAGGACCGGCAGTAAGGCGGGGGTCCAGGCCGCCCATGCGAGGCGGCTGCGGCTGCAACTGGCCGCGCTCGATGGGGCTGTATCCCCACAGGGCATGAACCTGCCGGGCTGGCGGCTTCATCCGCTTACCGGCGATTTGGCCGGCCATTGGGCCGTATGGGTCAGCGGCAACTGGCGCGTGACCTTCCGGTTCGAAGGCGCTGACGCAATATTGGTTGATTATCGGGATTACCACTGACCATGACTCGAATGCACAACCCACCCCATCCGGGCGAAGTACTCAAGGACGGCGTGTTCTCGGAGGGTACGGTGTCCGTCACGGAAGCCGCCGCCGCGCTCGGCGTCACGCGCGTGGCGCTGTCGCGCGTGCTGAACGGCAGGGCCGCCATCAGCGCCGAGATGGCGGTCCGCCTCGGCAAGTGGCTGGGCACCGGTTCCGAGATGTGGATCAACATGCAGGCGCAGTACGATCTTTGGAAGGCCGAACAGGCGCTCAAGCGCCAAGTGGCGAAGATCCCGACCCTTAAGCGCGCCGCCTGATTCGCTCGCTGCACCGTCCCGCCGGGACTGACTTTCATCCCGACATGACCGCCCCCCCTGCGTTGTCCGCTACGGCGAAACCGACTGGAACCTTTCCGGCACTCTGCTCGTTTGAAAGCCGGCGAGTTGAAGACCCCGGGTACTCTTCAGTACGCGCCGACATCGGTGAAGAAGGAAATTCAGGTCGCCGAGCTCGGCCACGCGCTGGCCGCAGGCGTTCCGCTGAAGTGCATTGCACTGCGCCGTGCGGGGCCGTCTATCCTTTCATTCGTGGCACGTCGTTTGGGTCGAGGCGAAGTTCGATCAGCAAGGGGCGGTCGCGGCTTTCGATGGCATCGATGGCGGTCTGAAGCTCGGTGTCCGAGCGGACCAGGATGCCCCTGCCGCCCAAGGCGGTCGCGACCTCGGCAAAGCACGGCCAGTCGAACTGCGTCAGACCCGGATCCATGTTGCGGTCGATGAACTGAATGTGCTCGGCGCCGTAGGCGCCATCGTTGCACAGGATCACCACCAGGTCCTGTTTGAGGCGCACAGCGGTGTTGAATTCACCCAGGCCGCCCATCATGAAGCCGCCGTCACCGGAGAATAGAACCACCAGGCGGTCCGGCGCAGCGATCGAGGCGCCGATGGCCTCTTGCAGGCCAAGACCGATCGAGCCGAAATTCGCGGTCATGACGAAACTGCGCGGGTCGGGGGCCGAAATCCGGCACCACACCTCGGTCATGAACCGCCCGCCGTCGGTCACGAGAATGCGATCGTCCGGCAGGGCCTGCTCCAGGCGTTCGAGCGCCGCCACGAAATTGACGCAGCCTTCGCGCTCGTTGCCGGTGCGCGGGGGCGGGTGACGACGCAACGCCTGGCTGTCAAGCTCGGCGGTGAAACCGCTCGCGGGAATTTCGGCCTCGTCGAGCCAGTGCATGAAGTTCTCGGCGGTCAGGCCCGCGTCGGCGACCAGGGCCGCGTCGGGGTGCACGCTGCGCCCGATGGCGCGCGAATCGGTATCGATCTGCACCAGCCGCTTGCCCTTCATCAGCGCACCCTTGTCGGTTGTGAAGTCGTGCAGGCCGGCGCCAAAGCAGATCACGCAATCGGACGAGGCGATGGCTTCGTAGGCCGCCGGCGTGCTCAGCGTGCCGAACATGTCCATGTCGTAAGGGTGGCCGCGGAACAGTCCCTTGGCCTTGAGCGTCGTGGCAAGCGGCGCCTGCAGTCGATCGGCGAGGCGGATGATCTGCTCGCGCGCGTCGCAGGCGCCTGCGCCGGCAAGGATCATCGGCCGCCGTGCGCTGGCGATCATCCCGATGGCCTCGTCCAGCGCATCGCCTGCGGGCACGACGCTGCGGGTCTCGAAGACGCTCAACACGCAGGGTGCATAGGACGTTTTCTGCCACATGAATTCGGTGGGCATGTTAAGCACGATGGGGCGCCGCTCGACCCGCGCCCGGTAAAAGGCGCGGGCGACGTCGCGCACGGCCAGATCGGGTGATCGCAACTGCTCGAAACCGGCGCCCGTTGCATTGACCACCGCGCGCTGATCGATGCATTGCAGGTGATGCGGATTGGCGACCGGCGTGTCGCCGGCGAGGAGCACCATCGGGATTTGCCCGCGCACGCCCTCGGTCAGCGCAGTGACGCAGTTGGTCAGTGCCGGGCCGTGCGTTACGGTGGCAACGCCGATCCCGCCCAGCACATGGGCATGGGCCAGTGCCATCAGCACCGAGCTGCCTTCGTGCACCGCAGGGACGAAGCGCCCGCCGCAGCCGCGCACGAAATGGTCGGCGATGAACAGGTTGGCGTCGCCCATCAGACCGAACATCGTGCCAATGCCGTTGTCGTGAACGGCTCTGGCGATTGCCTGATGGACATGAATGGGGGTTGCGTCGGACATCGTGATTTCACTCGGGAGCCGTTTTTTTAAGAATAGCGCCGGTGTCGTGCATGAGGTGTGCAAATACGTTCATGGAATCGTTGCAATGTGGGAGATATTTGCGCCATATGTGATATTGATGCATGATTCAAGCGAATCACTGTCTTGCACTGCACAATACGATCCCGATGAGCTTCGACCGCTACGACCGCCTGATCCTCGAAGCGCTGCAGAAAGACGGGGCGCTCACCAATGCGCAATTGTCCGAACGGGTGAACCTGTCGGCTTCGCAATGCTCGCGCCGCCGTCTGGCGCTGGAGGCCGCGGGGGTCATCGAGGGATACCGCGCGCGGCTCAACGCGACCCGGCTCGGCTTGGGAATCCGCGTGGTGATGCGGGTGAACTTGAGAACCCACGCAAAGACGACGGACAAGGATTTTTCGAGCTGGATCAGCCAGCAGCCGGAAATCCAGGCGGCGTTTTCGACTTCGGGCGATGCGGACTATGTGCTGCATGTGCGGGCACGCGATCTCGACAGCTTTTCCAACTTTCTGCACGAGCGCCTGTTGCTGCGTTCCGATATCGCGCAGGTGCGCTCGGATTTCGTCCTGAAAACGCTCAAGGACAGCGATGCGCTCGACTTGTCGGGGATCGCAGGCTGAGCGAGGGTGCCGTCCTGCCGGGACTGACATTTACGCCGCCAGCTTGCCGTAGAGCGGCCTGATCTTCGGTCGCGCCTTCCTGGAAGCCTGCCAGAGATTGAACTGTCCCTGCATGCCGATCCAGAGATCGGGCGAGGTGCCGAGCCACTTGGAGAGGCGCAGGGCCATGTCGGCGGCGACGCTCGCGACAGCCCGTGCTCTGAACCCGCTCTAGTCCGCTCGCGTTTCCGTCATCGCCTCCCATGGCATCAGGTGAATGCTCGCCGCGAGGAGGGTGACGCGCGCCGCCGCGCCGGGGGCGATGCCGTTGCGCTCGGCGACGTGAGTTGGCACGGGGAAGGCGATCGGCTCGTCGCCGCCGTCGGGCACGAAGCGGATCTGGGTAAACGGTCCGAGGCGCACGCAGTCGCGCACCCGGCCGGCGACGGGATTCTCCGCCTCGCCGCGCGAGGGCCGCTCGCTCCGGTGCAGCAGCACGCCCTCGGGCGGGATGACCCAGCTGACGCGCTCGCCCGCCTGGCCGGCGATGTGCGTTGCGTGCAGCCGCTGCCCCAGCCACTCCAGCTTCAGGCCGTCGCCGCCCTGCACCAGCTGCCCCTCGAAGATGTTCTGCAGGCCGACCAGACGCGCGATGGCGACGCTCTGCGGCCGCGTCAGCACTTCGTCGGGCGGGCCGGCTTGCAGCGTGCGTCCCTTGTGCAGGATGACCATGCGGTCGGCCAGCATGCGTGCCTCGTCGAGGTCGTGCGTCACCAGCAGCATCGGGATGTTGAGGTGGGCGCGCAGTCGCGCCAGTTCCTGCTGCAGTTTGCGCCGGGTGACCTGGTCGACGGCGGAGAAGGGTTCGTCGAGCAACAGCACGGCGGGGTCGCGCGCCAGCGCGCGGGCCACGGCAACGCGCTGCTGCTGGCCGCCTGAGAGCGCGGCGGACGTGCGCTGTTCCAGGCCGTCGAGATGTACGCGCGCCAGCAGCGTGTGCGCGCGTGTGGCGCGCTCGGCGGCGGGCAGGTGGCCGAGCGCGGCGCTGACATTCTCCAGCGCACTAAGGTGTGGAAAGAGGGCGTAGCTCTGGAAAACGAACCCGATGCGGCGCCCCTGCACCGGCAGGTTCACGCCGGCGGCGGCATCGAACCAGGTTTCGTCGTTGCAGCGGACGGCGCCGTCCGCTGCCGTGTGCAGGCCGGCGATGCAGCGCAGCAGGGTCGACTTGCCGCTGCCCGAAGGGCCGACCAGCGCCAGCAGCTCGCCCGGCGCGCAGGCGAGCTCCGCGTCGAGCGGGATCGGTGCGTGCTGGCGCAGACTGATGCGCAGGCCGCTCACGGTTCCCTCCTGCCGATGCGGCGGGTGATGAACTGGATCAGCACGACGGCCGCGAAAGAGAACGCCACCAGCGCCGCGGAGAGGATGCCCGCCGCGCGGTCCTCGAAGGCCTGCACATGGTCGTAGATGGCGATGGAGACGGTGCGCGTCTCCTCGGGGATGTTGCCGCCGATCATCAGCACCACGCCGAACTCGCCCAGCGTATGCGCGAAGGTGAGCACGATGGCAGTGAGCAGGCCCGGCCAGGCCAGCGGCAGTTCGATCTTCCACAGCGTCCGCCAGCGGCTCAGGCCGCAGCACCAGGCCGCCTCGCGCACCTCGCGCGGGATGGCCTCCAGCGCGCGCTGCACCGGCTGCACGGCGAAGGGCAGGTTGAAGACGAGGGAGGCGGCGAGCAGGCCGTCGAAGCTGAACACCAGGCTGCGCCCGGTGAGCCCGTGGTAGATCTGGCCGAGGGCGGAGTGCTGGCCGAAGGCGACCAGCAGGTAGAAGCCGAGCACGGTGGGCGGCAGCACCAGCGGCAGGGCGACGAGGCCCTCCGCCACCAGGCGACCGGCGGGGCGCATCGTCAGCAGCGGTCGCGCGATCAGCACGGCGAGCGGCAGGAGCAGCAGCGTCGTCGCCGCCGCCAGCTGGAGTGAGAGGGTCCAGGCCGCCCAGTCCATTGCCTACGGCGTGGAATAGCCGTGCTGGCGCAGCACGGCCTGCGCCTGCGGCCCGAGCAGGAAGTCGTAGAAGCGGCGCGCGGTCTCGCCGGCGCCCTTGATCAGCACCATGCGCTGGCGCAGCGGCGCGTGCCAGGATTCCGGCACCGTCGCCCACGCGCCGCGCGCCTTCAGCTCGGGGCCGGCGGCGAGCGATAGCGGGATGAAGCCGGCCTGCGCCTCTCCGCTAACGAGGAAACGTGCGGTCTGGCCGACGTTCTCGCCCAGGACAAGCTTGTTCTTCACGGCCTCCCACAGGCCGGCATGCTCCAGCGCCTCGCGCGCCGCGCGGCCGTAGGGGGCGAGCTGGGGGTTGGCGATGGCGAGCCGCTTCAGCCGGCCGTCGGCCGCCGCCGCGCCGAGATCCTGCAGCTTGTTGTCGATCCTGATGGGAGAGCCTTGTGGCGCGTAGAAGGCGAGGCGGCCGACGGCGTATACCTCGCCGTCATTCTCGGCGTGGCCGTCCTTCGCCAACGCTTCGGCGAATTCCTCGTCGGCTGAGAGAAACAGCTGGAAGGGCGCGCCCTGCGCGATCTGGCGGCGGAAATTGCCCGAGGAGCCGTAGGCGGGCTTGACGCTGAGACCGCTGTCTTTCGCGAAGGCCTCGACGATGGCCGGCATCGCCGCGCTCATGTTGGCGGCGACGGCGATATTGGGCGCTTCCTGCGCCGCGGCCGGCGCGAGCATGAAAAGCGCCAGCGCGGCCAGCGCCGCGCGAACGGAATTGAAAAGCATGGCGACCTTCTTCACCCCTATCGATATGACGAAGCGACTATAACGGGGGCGCCATGAGGCGTCAATCGGGCGGATCAAGCCTTTGGCGGCGGCGCGACGAGGCGCTGCAGCGCGCGCAGTTCGGCATCGATGGCCTTGGCCGCCTTTGCTTCTATGCTGCGGTAACGCGTCAGCACTTCCTCGCCGGCCGGCGTGAGGTGCGCGCCGCCGCCGCGCGTGCCGCCCTTGCTGGCTTCGACCAGCGGCCGGCGGAAGCAGCGGTTCATGGACTCGACCATCATCCAGGCTCGTTTGTAGCTCATGCCCATCATTCGGCCCGCGCCCGAGATGGAACCCGTGGTGCGAATTTGCTCCAGCATTTCGGCCTTGCCGGGGCCGAGCGCGATGTCCGGTTCGAGGACGAAGCGCAGCTTCGCCCGCAAGCCCGCCGGCTTTCTGGCGGGGCGTGCCGGCTCGGCGCGCTTGCGGCTTTTCGAGTAGGGCATGGAAGTGTCGCGATCGAACGTTTTGACAAAACAGTCAGCGAAACTCTAGCACGCAACCGTGTGAAGGCACTCGGTGCCAAGAGCGAATCGTGCCGCGAATGAAGCGATAACTCGAACCCTGACTGACAGGAAATATGTTTCTTGATTGCCAACGAAACCCGGGACGACATCTTCTCGTCTCCAGACGCGTCATGCCGGCGAACGCCGGTATCCAGGATACGGCTTGCGTTTCCGGAACGGCCGTTCCGGATTCCGGCCCCGGATTCAGGCATTCCGCGGTGACGTTCGTTCGCCGGAATGAGGATCCGGTTGCTGCGCCATGGCGCCGAGGAGCAGGTGCAAGCATGGCTGAGCCTCATGGGTAATCAGGATCCCTGATCAGCTACAAACAACAGCTTCGTCCGGGGCAAGCGAAGCGCGACCCGGAATCCAGAACAAGCGGAAGAAGCGCCTGGATTCCGGGTTCCGCTCCGGTGGGCGGCCCCGGAATGACGCCGTCGGTGGGAGTCTGGTTCGTTTGCCGAGCATCGTCACCCATCAGGTCAGGATTTGTTTTGAAAATTGACATTTATCAATACAAACAAGGTGTCGACAGGAATAGCATGACGTTTGATCGCCCATGTGGGCAGCATGGCATTTTTCAGAGCGGCATGAACATTTCCAGCATCATCGTGCACGCGAAGCCGACCCAGCTGTCGTCGGTGCGCGGCAACCTCGCGCAAATCCCCGGCGTGGAAATCCACGCTGCCACGGACGACGGCAAGCTCGTCGTCACCATCGAAACGGAAACCGACGGCGAGACCGCCAGCACCTTCGACCGCATCAATGTGATGGACGGGGTGATGTCGGCCGCGATGGTATTTCATCAATTCGAATCCGATCCTGAGAGGGAGGCCTGAAATGAAACTGACGCGACGAGACTTTATCAAGGCGAATGCGGCGGCGGCTGCCGCCACCGTGGCGGGCATCGCGCTGCCCGTTTCGCAAGAAGCGCAGGCGCAGGGCGCCGACGGCATCCGCTGGGACAAGGGCGTCTGCCGCTACTGCGGCACCGGCTGCGGCGTGCTGGTCGGCGTCAAGGACGGGCGCATCGTCGCCACCCAGGGCGACCCCGATGCGCCGGTGAACAAGGGCCTCAACTGCGTCAAGGGCTACTTCCTTTCGAAGATCCAGTACGGCAAGGACCGCCTCACCACGCCGCTGTTGCGCATGAAGGGCGGCAAGTTCGACAAGAACGGCGAGTTCGCGCCGGTCAGCTGGAAGCAGGCCTTCGACATCATGGAAGAGAAATGCAAGGCCGCGCTGAAGGCGAAGGGCCCGACTTCCGTCGGCATGTTCGGCTCCGGCCAGTGGACCATCTGGGAAGGCTACGCGGCGGTGAAGCTGTTCAAGGCCGGCTTCCGCACCAACAACATCGACCCGAACGCGCGCCACTGCATGGCCTCCGCGGTGGCCGGCTTCATGCGCACCTTCGGCATCGACGAGCCGATGGGCTGCTATGACGATGCCGAGCACGCCGACGCTTTCGTGCTGTGGGGCTCCAACATGGCGGAGATGCATCCGATCCTCTGGTCGCGCATCACCAACCGCCGCCTCTCGGCCAAGCATGTCCGGGTGAACGT
The DNA here is from genome assembly GCA_964487715.1 of uncultured Rhodocyclaceae bacterium. Taxonomy (GTDB): domain Bacteria; phylum Pseudomonadota; class Gammaproteobacteria; order Burkholderiales; family Rhodocyclaceae; genus Desulfobacillus. The sequence goes on from CAZASE010000015.1 coordinate 36,232, forward strand.
GCTGTCCACCTTCACGCACCGCTCCTGCGAAGTGGCCGACGCCGAGCTGATCTTCAAGCCGCAGACCGATCTGGCGATCCTCAACTACATCTGCAACTACATCATCCAGAACAACGCGGTGAACGAGGAGTTCGTCAAGAAGCATGTCAACTTCACCAAGGGCGTCACCGACATCGGCTACGGCCTGCGCCCGAACCATCCGCTCGAACAGGTCGCCAACAACAACGGCTACCCCGGCGCGGACGGCAAACCGAAGGGCGCGCCGGACAAGATGGAGCCCATCGCGTTCGACGATTTCAAGAAGTTCGTCTCCGAGTACACGCTGGAGCATGCTTCCAGGCTTTCCGGCGTGCCGCAGGACAAGCTTCTGGCGCTGGCGAAGACCTATGCCGACCCGAAGACCAAGGTGACTTCGTACTGGACGATGGGCTTCAACCAGCACACCCGCGGCACCTGGGTGAACAACATGATCTACAACGTGCACCTGCTGGTGGGCAAGATCTCCGAGCCGGGCAACAGCCCCTTCTCGCTCACCGGCCAGCCCTCGGCCTGCGGCACGGCGCGCGAGGTGGGCACCTTCGCCCATCGCCTGCCGGCCGACATGGTGGTGATGAACCCTGCCCATCGCGAAATATCCGAGAAGGCCTGGAAGCTGCCGCCGGGCACCATCGTCGGCGTGCCGGGTTACCACGCCGTCCTGCAGAGCCGCATGCTGAAGGACGGCAAGCTCAATTTCTACTGGACCACCACCACCAACAACATGCAGGCCGGGCCGAACATCAACGGCGAGACCTATCCCGGTTTCCGCAACCCGGAGAACTTTATCGTCGTCTCCGACGCCTACCCGACCGTGACGGCGCTGGCCGCCGATCTGATCCTGCCCTCCGCCATGTGGATGGAGAAGGAGGGCGCCTTCGGCAACGCCGAGCGCCGCAGCCAGTTCTGGCGCCAGCAGGTGAAGGCGCCGGGCGAGGCGAAGTCCGATCTGTGGCAGTACATCGAGTTTTCCAAGCGCTTCAAGGTCGAGGAAGTGTGGCCGGAAGAACTTCTGGCCAAGATGCCCGAGTACCGCGGCAAGACGCTCTACGACGTGCTGTACGCCAACGATCAGGTCAACAAGTATCCGATCGCCGACCTGGAGAAGACCAACGGCCACGCCATCAAGGGCTATCGCAACGACGAGTCGGAGGCTTTCGGCTTCTACGTGCAGAAGGGTCTGTTCGAGGAATACGCCGGCTTCGGCCGCGGGCATGCGCACGATCTCGCACCGTTCGATACCTATCACAAGGCGCGCGGCCTGCGCTGGCCGGTGGTCGACGGCAAGGAGACCTTGTGGCGCTTCCGCGAGGGCTACGATCCTTATGTGAAGAAGGGCGAAGGCGTGAAGTTCTACGGCAAGCCGGATGGCAAGGCGCTGATCATCGCCCTGCCCTACCAGCCGGCCGCCGAGCAGCCGGATGCCGAGTACGATCTGTGGCTGTGCACCGGCCGCGTGCTCGAGCACTGGCATACCGGCACCATGACGCGCCGCGTGCCCGAGCTGTACCGGGCCTTTCCCGACGCCGTGGTGTTCATGCATCCGGACGACGCCAAGAAGCGCGACCTCAAGCGCGGCGACATCGTCAAGGCGGTGACGCGGCGCGGCGAGATCCAGCTGCGCGTCGAAACCAAGGGACGCAACAAGCCGCCGGCCGGCCTGGTGTTCATCCCCTTCTTCGACGAATCGCGCCTGGTGAACAAGCTGACATTGGACGCCACTTGCCCGATCTCGAAAGAGACCGACTTCAAGAAGTGCGCGGTCAAGATCGTCAAGGCCTGATCGGATAAGGCATCAGGGAGCGCACGGGCGGGCAGCTCCGGCTGCCCGCCCGCCAGCGTAAGCCGATCATCATGGAAGCCGACAAGCCGAGAAAGCCCGCCGCGCAGGCGCGGCGCCAGTTCCTGCTCGATTCCGCCCGCATGGCCTGCGGCGTGGGCCTGCTCGGCATCGGCATCGGCCTGTACGCCAAGCAGGCGAAGGCGCTGCCGCCGCTGGCCGTGCGTCCGCCCGGCGCGCTGAAGGAGAAGGATTTCCTCGGCGCCTGCGTGCGCTGCGGCCTGTGCGTGCGCGACTGCCCCTACGACATCCTCAGCCTGGCGAAGCCGGAGGAGCCGGTGGCCACCGGCACGCCGTATTTCGTCGCGCGCCAGCTGCCCTGCGAGATGTGCGAGGACATTCCCTGCGTCAAGGCCTGCCCGACCGGCGCGCTGGATCACGCGCTCACCGACATCAACAAGGCGAAGATGGGCCTGGCGGTGCTGGTGGACCAGGAGAACTGCCTCAATTTCCTCGGGCTGCGCTGCGACATCTGCTATCGCGTCTGCCCGGTCATCGACAAGGCCATCACGCTGGAGCCGCAGGTGAACGCGCGCACCGGCAAGCACACCCTGTTCATTCCCGTCGTGCATTCCGACGCGTGCACCGGCTGCGGCAAATGCGAGAAGTCCTGCCCGCTGGAAGCGGCGGCCATCAAGGTGTACCCGACCGAACTCGCCAGGGGCGAGCCGGGCAAGCATTACCGCCTCGGCTGGGTGGAGAAGGAGAAGGCCGGCGGCAGCCTGGTCGCGCCGGATGTCCAGCACCAGTACAACCTGCCGGAAGGCCTGCGCTACGAGTCGGGCAAGGGGCTCATGCCGAGCGAAGCGCCGCCCGCCGCACCCGGCACGCAGCCCGGCCTGCCGCGTGCCCTGCAGGGAGGAAAACTGTGATGGATCGCATCGGCGCGGACGCGGTTGCCGCGAAGGGCAGGCTCGGCGCACACAAGTGGCTGCTCCTGCGGCGCGCGTCGCAGCTGGGCATCCTCGCGCTGTTCCTGCTCGGCCCGCTGGCCGGCATCTGGATCGTCAAGGGCAACCTGACTTTCAGCTACACGCTGAACATCCTGCCGCTGACCGATCCCTACATCCTGCTGCAGTCGCTGCTGACGCGGCACCTGCCGGAAGCGAAGGCCTTCATCGGCGCCGCGATCGTGCTGGTGTTCTACCTGCTGGTCGGCGGCCGTGCGTTCTGCTCCTGGGTCTGTCCCGTGAACATGGTGACCGATGCCGCGGCGTGGCTGCGCCGGCGCCTCGGCATCAAGGGTGGTGCGCACCTCTCGCGCGGCACGCGCTACTGGATCCTGGCGATGACGCTGGTGCTGGCGGCGGCGACCGGCACGCTGGCCTGGGAACTGGTGAACCCGGTGTCGATGTTCCAGCGCGGACTGATCTTCGGCCTCGGTGCCGCATGGGCGGTGATCCTGGCGGTATTCCTCTTCGATGTGTTCGTGATGAAGGACGGCTGGTGCGGGCACCTGTGCCCGGTCGGGGCCTTCTACAGCCTGATCGGAAGAATCAGCCTGGTGAGAGTGGCGGCGGTGCAGCGCGCCGCCTGCAACGACTGCATGGACTGCTTTGCGATCTGCCCGGAGCCGCAGGTGATTCGCCCGGCGCTGAAGGCGGTGGACGGCGCCGGTCCGGCGATCACCGATGCCAACTGCACCAACTGCGGCCGTTGCATCGATGTCTGCTCGAAGGACGTGTTCGTGGTGGGATCGCGTTTTGGCAACAGGATTGAAAAGGTTGCGCCGGTGCCGCCGAACGTGGCGTCGGCGGCATGCAAATAGGCGGGTTCTGGGGTATTTTGTTATTCAACTTTCGACGACGTGAAGGGAGACGATCATGAAAAGGTCCGTCACGATTTTTCTGGCCGCGGCGCTGACCGCGATTTCCGGGTGGAGCATCGCCCAGCAGGTGGCCGGCGTGCAGACGCTGCGCGGTGCCGACACCGCAGCGGTCGATCGGGCGCCGGAGGCGCAGAAGACCTACGCCGGCAAGAAGCCCGGCCTGCAGAAACCGATCGAGCGCACCTTCAAGGAACAGCCGCCGCTGGTGCCGCACGCCGTCGACAATTTCGACGAGATCACGGTCGAAGAGAACCAGTGCCTGAGCTGCCACAGCCTCGATGCCTACACAAAGAAGAATGCGCCCAAGGTCGGCGACAGCCATCTCGACAGCGGCAAGAAGCTTGTGACCATGGATCGCTACCAGTGCAACAGCTGCCACGTGCCGCAGGTGGATGCCAAGCCGCTGGTGGACAACACCTTCGTCGGCAACATCGCACCGAAGAAGTAGGCGCGCCCCTTCGCGTCAGGCGGGCCGGGGCCGGCAAGCGCCGGCTCCGGTCTTTTCGTGCGCGCCGCCGGCGTTGCCGTCAGCGCCGGCGGCAGTCCTCACTCGGCTTCGTAGGCGATCAGTACCACGTCGGCCGCCTGTTCGCGCAGCGGGATCAGGGCCTGGTAGGCGGGCGATGAGAACCAGGCATCGATGGCGGCGGGTTCCGGAAAGCGGATGACGACCGTATCGGCCGGCGCATGCGTTCCGCTGAACACCGCGAAGCGCCTGCCGCGAAAGACCAGTTCTGCCCTCCAGGGTTCCAGGGTGGCCGGTACCTGGCGGCGGTACTCCTCCCATTTCAGCGCATCCTTGATGGCGATGTGGCCGATCAGGTAGGCCGCCATGCTCTGACCTTCAGTGCAACCCGGCCAGGCGCGCGGCGGCCAGGCCGACGGCGAGCAGGATGCCGTGCAGCATCGCCGCGCCGATGGTGGCGCGGATTGCCGGCACCAGCTCCTTCGGCTGGGCGGCGTGTGCGAGCAGTTGTTTCGCCGCGGCAAGCGCCGGCGCGCCGGCCGCGAGTGCGATCAGTGCCGGCCATGGCAGCGCGCCCAGGGCTACCGCGCCGATCAGCCAGCCATAGGCGATAGCCGAGGTGAGCGGATAGCCCCAGCGCGCCCGCTGCGGGCCGAGGCGCACCACCCAGTTGCGCTTGCCGGCGGCGAGGTCGGCCTTGTAGTCGGGGAACTGGTTGATGAAGAGCACGTTGGCCACATGCAGCGCATAGGGCAGGCCGGCGGCGATGGGCAGCGCCGAGAAGGCGCCGCGCTGCACGTAGTCGGCGCCGACGACGACGATCAGCCAGCCGCAGGCGACCGCCGCCTCGCCGAGGCCGCGGCTCATGAACTTGAGCGGCGGCGCCGAGTAGGCCCAGCCGACGAACATGCCGGCCAGACCGATCAGGATCAGGCCGCCGGCCGAGGTCCACGCCAGCCACAATCCCGCCGGAATCACCGACGCGAGGAGGGTGTAGCCGAAGAGGCCCGCGGCGCGCAGGCTGAGCACGCCGTTCTGGATGAAGCGGCTGCCGCCGGTGAAGGGGAACTGGCGCTCGGTATTGGCGGCGTCGCTGCCGTTGAGGGCGTCGTAGTAGTCGTTCAGCACGTTGATGCCGGCGTGCGCCACCAGCGCGAAAAACACCGTGAAGAAGGCCGCCGCCGGGCGCAGCATGGCGCCGTCGAGCGCCGCCGTGGCCAGGCCGATCAGGCAGGCGGCGAAGGTGACGCTGAGGAAGGGCGGCCGCGTCGCCGCGAAATAGCGCAGGAAGGGATTGGGGAAGGCGTCGAGCGTCGGTTCCAGGTGGGGCGGCATGGCGTTTCTTCCGTTCAGGGGTTTGCCAGAATTTGCCGGGCGGCGGCTTCGATCTCGGCCTTGTTCATGGCGCCCAGTTTACTGCCGACGACGAGGTCGTTGCGGTCGATGACGAGGGTGAAGGGCACGACCGCCTTCGGATTGCCGATGGCCTGCATCAGCGCGATGCCCCCCGTTTTGGCCAGCAACCCGGTGTAGCGCATCTCGTAGGTCTTGGCGAAATCACTGGTGGCCTCGACCTTGTCGTCGAGGGCGATGCCCACCACGACAAGGCCACTTTTCGCGAAATGGTCGTGCGCCGCGGCGAGCTCGGGGATCTCCTTCTTGCAGGGGCCGCACCAGCGCGCCCAGAAATTGACGATGAGCGGCTTGCCGCGCAGGCGCTCGAAGGCGAAGGGCTTGTCGCCGTAGTCGTGCAGCGTGGCGGCGAAGAGCGGTGCGGTGGATGTCTGTGCCCAGGCCGGCGCCGCGACGAGCCCGATAAGCAGAACGAGAAACAAATGAACCACGGCGGACACGGCGACACGGCGAGATTCAATCATTTCGCTTTCGCCGTGGTTAACGGCTTTTCCCGCGGGTGAAACCATCAGGGCAGGTCGCCGCGCCGGAAGAAAAGGTAGCCGGCGCCTGCGCACAGCGCGCCGATGGCGGCCGGGTAGGCCAGGGCGAATATCTTGTAGCCGGTCGCGCCGAAAGTGTCGAGGATGACGAAGGCCGAGGGGCCGAGCACGATCAGCTGCGGGTCGAAGAGGGCCAGCGCGGCGGTGCGGAACACCTGCAGCGGATTGGCCAGCGCGATGCCGACGGCCACTTCGGGCCGCACCTGGCCCTGGATCATGACGCCGAGCAGGATCAGGTCGAGAAACAGCAGCAGCGTCAGCCAGACCATGAATGCCATGCCCTGGGCGACATCGGTGCTGCGCGCCAGCGCCGAGATCAGCATGCCGATGCCGAGGAAGCACCAGCCCATGACCGCCAGCAGCGCCGTGTAGTAGGCGAACATGCCCCAGGGCACTTCGATGCCGCGCACCAGCGCCCACAGCACGGCGCCGGCCATGGCGGCGAACACCGGCAGGAAGATCACCAGGTAGCGGCCGACGATCTTGCCCCAGAACCAGGCGCTCAAGGATACCGGCAGGGAGAGCAGATACTCGAAGACGCCCGCTTCGCGGTCGCCGGCGACCGAGCGCACCGTGGTGATGAGCACGAAGATCGGCAGGATCGCCATGCACAGCTGGATGTAGGTGACGAGCAGGCGCGACAGGCCGATGAAGCCGAGCACGCGCGATTCGGTCAGTCCGAAGACGAAGAGCAGGGCGACAAGGCCGCCGAAGACCAGGCTGTAGATGGCGAACCAGCGCGCGCGCAGCGATTCGACGATGTCCAGTTTCGCGGTGAGCCAGAGTTCTTTCATCATGAAAACCTTAAACCCTTAACCACAGAGACACAGAGGCACAGAGGGGAAAGGCGAAGAAACGACGAGATGTTGCAGTTCTCTGTGTCTCTGTGCCTCTGTGGTGAATGGTTTTCAAAGCCTTATTTCCCTTTGGCGAGCACCGCTTCGCGCATCGCTTCGAAAGTCAGTCCGCCGGACACGGCGTCGCGGGCGGCGGCGAAGTTGTAGCCCATCGGCGAGAGCCGTCCGCCGAGGTAGTGCGCCTGGCGGGCGTCGAGCCAGGCGCCGCCGCTCATGTCGGCCGCGTCGGCCACCCACATGCGCGTGTCGGCCGCCGCCATCCAGGGAAATTGCGCGGTCTTGTCGCGCAGCCAGAACACCATGCAGCCGATGTCGTCGAACTTGAACGCCGTATTCTTCTCGCCGCCGCGCAGCTCGGCGGCGAAGCGCGGATCGGAAATCACCATATTGCAGCGGACGCAGGTGTCGCGGTCCCACTTGATCTCGGCCATGCCTTCCGGCCAGTTGCCTTTTTTGCCGCAGGCGGAAAGGGGAGCCAGGATGAAAGCCGATGCGGCGAGGAACCGGCGCCGCGTGACGCTCATTGCGCGCCCTTTCCGTTCTGCTCGCTCAGGGAGACGTGGCTGACCACGGCGACGTAGCGCGACAGCATGCCGAGGAAGCGCAGGCGGTCGGGCCCGGCAACCTCGCCCTCCCACACCAGGCCTTCGCCCGTGTCGCGGAAATTCCAGGCACCCACCGCCTTGACGAAGGCCGGCTCGGCGCGGCGCACCTCGATGCGGCAGTCGAGCAGGCCGGAGAGCGAGACGTCGTCGGCGACGCGGTCGTCCAGCACCACCTTGCCCATGTCCAGCTCGACGACGCGGTTCACCAGCGTCGCCACCTCGTTGAGGCGGTGGCTGGAAATCAGCATGGTGGTGTCGTGCTGGCGCTCGGCCAGCAGCTCGAAAAAGATCTTGCGTGCTTCGGGATCGAGGTTGGCGGCCGGCTCGTCCATCACCAGCACTTTCGCATCGCGTCCCAGCGCGATGGCGATGAGTATCTTCTGCTTCTGTCCGCCGGAAAGCTTGACGAAGGGCTGCTGGCGCACCTTGTCGGCGTCGAGGCCGAGGCGCAGCGCCAGCTCGACGATGCGCTTCTCGTCGGACCGGCACAGCGCGGCGGCGAAGCCGATCAGCTGGCCGACCGGCATCTTCAGCGGGGGCGGCAACTGCGGCACGAAGCCGACCGAGGCCAGCACCCGGGTGCGGTGGGCGCGCGGGGCGAGGCCGTCGAGGGCGACCGCGCCCTCATGGGTGTACTCGCCGAGCAGGCAGCGGATCAGGGTCGTCTTGCCGGCGCCGTTGGAGCCGATCAGGGCGACGCGCTCGCCCAGCCCGATGTCGAGGCCGATGCCGTCGAGGACGCGGTTGCGCTTGAAGGTCTTGGAGACGTTCTGGAAACGGATCATGGGTGGGTGATTATACGGGCCACCTGTGGCTTACATCAGGCTGGAAAGCCCCTTGATGTCGTAGGTCAGCGAGCCGGTCGGGCAGACATCGACGCAGAGGCCGCAGCGCGTGCAGTCCGGCCCGATCGGGACCTCGGTATGCACCGCGCGGCCCTTGATGACGGTATCGAGGACGTGCGGCACCAGGCAGACCTTGCGGCAATTGCCCTCATGGAAGCAGCCGTCGAGCGTGTACTTGACGCGCACCGGCGAGAGGATGCCGACGACGCCGTAGGTCAGGCCGATCGGGCAGGCATAGCGGCACCAGGCGCGGCGCACGAAGAAGACCTCGAACACCAGCAGCGCCAGCACCCACAGCAGCGCCACGCCGGGCCCGTAGATGAGCGCACGTGAGACGATGCCGGTCGGCGAAATCGCCTCGTACACCGTGTAGCCGGTGGCGAAGGCAAGCAGCGCGAAGACCAGCCAGAAGACGGTGCGCAGGCGCCGGTCGACCGGCTGATCGATCACCAGTTTTCTTTTCACCAGCCAGAGATGGAGCTTTTCCGCCCATTCTGCCAGCAGGTGGTAGGGGCAGACCCAGGAGCAGAAACTGCGGCCACCGAAGATCAGCCAGAAGACCAGTACGGTGGCGGTGCCGATTACCAGGTTCACGATGATGTGCTTGTGCGCCAGCATCACCTGCAGCGCCGAGTTCAGGTCGATCAGGTGGAAGCCGATGAAGCGCGAGGCGGTGAGTGCGCCCTCCAGGATCTGGATGTCGAAGGCAAAGGACAGGACGAAGAGCAGGTTGGCAGCGATCAGCACCGCCCAGCGCCGGTTGCGCCATTTGTGCGAAGTGTTCATGTGCGCCTCGGCATGCGCGGCGGCGGCCTGCAGCTTTTCCTTGTTGGTGGTGCGCTTGTAAAGGTGGATCTCCTGTGCCGGTGCACTGATCTGCACGGGCTTTTTCGGCTCGCGGCCGAACATGACAAGGATCTGTTCGAGAAAGCGGCGCTTCAGGAACGCGTTCATGTTCTCCATACCTCCCTGGGAACGATCTCGATGCTGGCGGCTTCGGTCGGGCAGACCATCTCGCAGACGCCGCAGCCGACGCAGGGCTCGTGCACCACGGGCGATTTGCGCTGGCTGCCGTCCGGCGCGTAAACCGTCTCGATGGAGATGGCGCCCTTGAGCGGGCACTCGCGCACGCACAGGTCGCACTCGGCGACGTCGTAGGGATGCTCGGCGATGGGAATCGGTTTCCAGCGGTCAACCTTGAAGTAGCGCATGCGGCCCTTGAAGGCGGCGCCGCGCGTCTGGCCCTTGAAGCCCTTGCCCTTGATCGCCAGGCACAGCTCGGGCCGTGTCAGGCGCGCCACGCCCATGCGTTCCTTCAGGTTGAGGGTCGGCTCGGCATCGTTTTCCTTGGCGAGCAGGATCGGCTTGGCGGCCAGTTGCGTGCCCTGGCGCACCGGCAGGAAGGCCGCTTTGGTGTAAGTCAGCGCACCGGTCGGGCAAGCCAGGATGCATTGCACGGCATCGCAGGAAAAATCGCAGGCCTGGTCGCGCGCATCGATGTGGGGCACGCCGACGCCGAAGCCGTCCACCAGGTCGGCCAGCCTGATCGCCTGCACCGGGCAGACCTGGACGCACTGGCCGCACTTGATGCAGGACGCAAGGAAATCCTTTTCCTCCAGTGCACCCGGCGGCCGCAGGCGCTGCTTTCGCGCATAGACCATCGGCAGGAAGCCCGACAGGCCGGCGCCGAGCACGCCGCCGGTGAGCAACACGGTGCGCAGGAACTTGCGCCGCAGCGCCTGGCGTTTCGACAGGGAAAGCGGCGGCGGCTTGACCTTGCCCGCCGGCTTGTCGGCCGGGACCGGTTCGTCTTCAGGCTTGTCAGGTTCCATGCGTTGGACTCCTTTGCTTCTTGAAGCGCGGTGATTCGTCGCGCAGCATCAGGTCGGGCGACGAGAACGGCGCCAGGCGTTCGAGGAAATCCAGCATCTCGAGGACCGGCGAGGTCTTGAAAAAGCGCGCCTGGGGAATCTCGATCCAGATGCGGTCGGCGAAGGCATACAGCTCGTAGGGCGTGTCGCCAACGTCGTCGTTGTTGCGATCGAAGCCCTGATAGTCGTCCCAGTAATTGCCGCGCCACTGGTTCAGGCTGTTGCTGTTGCGGCCGGCCTGGGCGACGTGGGTGAGGTTGCCTTCGAAAGTGTTGCCGGTGGCGACATTGCCGCCGAGTTCGCTCGTAAACAGCATGCCCACTCCATTGTAGGCAATGCGGTTGTTGCGGAATTCAATCGTCGTGCCGGGCTGGAAAGGTGACAGGTCGGAGTGCACGCCGACGGCGCAATAGATGATCTCGTTGCCCTCGATGATGGCGTCCGAAGCCTCCTTGAAGCCGAGGCCCATGCCGGTTGCGCCGGTGGCGTGGGAGATCAGGTTGTTGCGCACATGCACGCCCTCGGTGTACATCAGGTACACGCCGACGGCATTGTCGTAGAAGCGGTTCTCCGCCACTTCGTTGTTGTTGGCAAACATGAAGTGAATCGAGTAGCGGCTGCGGCGACTGGTGTTGCGGGTGATCACATTGCCATGGGAGTACCACGCGACCATGTCGCGCGAGTCGGCGATGTCGTTGCCTTCGATGCGGTTGTCGCGGCTGTACCACAGGCGCAGCGCGTCGCCGCGCACGCCGAGCGGGACCGGCTTCGAGACGATGCGGTTGTTACGCACCAGGTTGCCGTTCGACTGCTTGAGGTCGATGCCGAACAGGCAGTCGGTGATGACCAGCGATTCGATGGTGTTGCGGTGGCCGCGCACGTCGAGGCAGGCATCGTCGGTGTCGTGCGAGTCGCCCGAACCGGTCAGGATGAGTCCGCGCAGAACGGCGCCGTCGGTTTCCAGCGAGAACACCGTGCCCTTGCCGCCGGCGTCGATGCTCACCTGGCCGCCGCCGTCGATGACCAGCGGCTTGCCGAGGTGCACCGGGCCGGCGTAGCGGCCCGGCGGCGGTTTCAGTGTCGAGCCGGCCGGCGCCGCGTCGACCAGCGACTGGAAAGGCTTGAGACCATGCACGCGCGCATCGCGCTCGTGCAGCATGTAGGTTGGCTTGGGCCGGTCGACATCGGTGCGCACGCCGCCGTGAGCGCTGGCGTCGACCTTGCGCGGCGCGTCCTCGCCGTCGCCGAGCGCGGCCGCGGCCGCGGCCATCGTCAGCAGCGCCAGCAGCGCAGCCGCGCGTCTCATTCCGGCTACTCTGCGGTGCCTTCGCGCATCTGCTTGCGGCGCATCAGCAGCGCCAGCATCAGGGCGGCGAAAACCGCCAGCAGCAGGGCGTAGCCCCAGTAAGGGTAGGAGTAGGTGGAGAACTGCGCCACCTTGCCTTCGCCGAACACGGTCGGCATGAAGGGCTTCACCGTGAAGGCACCCCACGGGTGCAGGTTGTGGCCGAAGAACCACAGCCAGGCGGCGTAGGTGATGACGAAGTACACCGGCAGCAGCGCCGGCACCAGCGCCAGCAGCAGCGAGAAGCTGCGCAGCTTCGCCACTCCGGCGACGATCACGGCCATGACGAGGATCAGGCCGGCGATGGCGGCATGCGAGATGGTGCGCACGTTGTCGCCCCAGGCCCGGATCCTTTCCGGCTCGTTGAAGAAGGTGCCGGCTTCGGCCGTGTAGGCCCGTACGTGGCTTTCCAGGTGACCGAGGGCGTACTGGTCGGCCAGCATCCAGGCGGCGGTGGCGACAAAGCCGGCGCCCAGCACGGCGAGGCGCCGCTTCTTCCACGGCACGGCGAAGGCCAGCATCATGGCGGCGAAGAAGGCAAAGAAGAACTTCGCCAGCGGTTTTTCCACCGGCGCGCCGGTGGCGATCGGGAACATGCCGACGTAGTGGTTGATGGTGTTCATTTCGTGCACGCAGTCGAGGCCCTGGGCGCCCTTGTCCATCTTCTTGCCCTTGTCGAGGACCGGGTTGTAGCGTTCGTCTTCGTGCGAGAGGTCCTTCTGGATGATCTCGTCGGCCATGCGCGTGCCGGCGCCGGCCGCCTTGCAGCCGTTGTAGACGCCGTCGAAATGGAAATGGATGCGGATGCCGTCGGGGAAGGCGTCCTTCGGGTAGTTCGGCGCGGTGAGCGAGACCCACCAGATCGGCGCGAAGTAGGCAGCGACCATCGCCACCAGGGCGATGCCGGTCAACGCCGCAACTATCAGATTCGGGTTTTTGTGGGCTGACATCTTAAATTCTCTGTCGGATTGCGCCGCTCGTGCCCGTACTCCCTCGCGCCGGCGGCTTTGTGGAGCCCGCAGCCCGGTCGGGCGGGCTGCAGGGTTGCTGCGAAATTACTTCTTCTTGGCAGGCGCGCCAGCCTTCTGCTTGCACATCGCGCCCGGCATGGCGAGACTCGATTGGTAGGCGGAGATCGCCACCAGCTGGTCGTTGGTGTAGGGCTTGATGACCTTCACCATGTCCGGGTTGGCATTGCGGCGGTGACCGTCGCGGATCTCTGTCATCTGGCGCAGCAGGTACTTGTAGTGCTGGCCGGCGATGACGGGATAGAATTTGTCCTTGACGCCCTCGCCATTGGCGCCGTGGCACTCCTTGCACTGCTTCTCGTAGAGATCCTTGCCGGCGGCGATCTGCTTGGCGGCGTCCGCCCCTTCGTACTTGCCGTGGTCGACCGGGATGCACAGGCTGTTGATGTAAGCCGCGGTGTCGGCAAGATCCTGCGGATCGGTCATTTCCTTGGCGAATGGGTACATCGTCGGGTTGTCGCGCAGGCCCATGCGGATGTCGGCCATCTGCTTGATCAGCACTGTGCTGTGCTGGCCGGCGAGCTGCGGGAAGGTGCCGTCGGGACGGCCGGCGCCGCTCGGCAGGTGGCAGGCACCGCAGATCTCGTAGGTGTCTTTGCCGCGCTTGACGTCGCCTTTCTTGGTCAGGGCTTCCTTGAGCTCGCCTTCCATCTTCGCCCACTGGTAGTCCTTCGACTCGATGCCGGCAGCCTTCGGCGCGGGCGGCGCGGCCAGCGCCAGGGTCGAGCACAGGGCGAGCGAGATGGCCAACGGGGCCATTGTGATCTTCTTCATTTCAGTCTCCTGCAAGGAATATTAGGAATGCCTGAATTATCCCGGAACGGCCTAATCTGGACATTGACTTGCGTCAATGGGGACCGGCTGCGCCGGGCGGCCGTCGGAAGGGCTATTTCAACTTGGAAAGGTAATCGGCAAGCGCTTTGATCTCCTCGTCGCTGACCAGATGCATGACGCCCTTCATCGCGGCGCTGTTGCCGTTGGCGCGGGTGCCGCTCTTGATGTCCTTCATCTGCTGCTCGGCATAGGCGGCACTCTGGCCGGCCAGTCTCGGATAGGCCGGCGTCAGCGGCTTCTTGGCATCCTTGCCGTGGCAGGCAACGCAGGTCTTCTCCTGGTAGAGCTTGGCGCCGTCGAGGGCGAGGGCATTGCCGGCGGCGAAACCCAGTCCGGCGAGCGCGGCGATCAGGGGCAGAGCTTTCATGTGAATCTCCTGAATGTGGGAAAAACGGGGAGCATGTTGCCATGCTCCCCGTTGAACGGTCTAGCGGATCGTCGGCTTACTTGGCGACTTTCTTGGCGCCGTTCTGCTCGAGGAAGGTCTTGGCGCGCAGGCCCAGATCGGCCGTCTTGACCTGGTATTGCCAGATCTGCTCGGCCCACAGATTGGCCTGTTCCCAGTCTTTCTTGGCAGCGTAGGCCTCGTGCTTCTCTTTCAGGCCCTTGGTCTTGCCAAGCTGGTCAAAGGCGTCTTCCACCATCGCCACGACTTCCGGGAAGTCCTTGTAGTTGACGCTGGTTATGTAGGCCACCACGGAATCGATGATCGCCTGGGTGTCGACCACCTTCTTCACCGTCGCCTTATAGTCGGCTTCGGTGTAGGTGCCCTTCGCCAGCGTCGTCTTGGTCGGCTTCCAGCCCTTCGGCTTGACCAGCAGGTAGCCCATCATCTCGAGGTGCAGCGCCGAACAGAACTCCGTGCAGTAGTACGGATAGACGCCTTCCTTGT
>CAZASE010000016.1:0-47754 GCA_964487715.1 uncultured Rhodocyclaceae bacterium
TGGCTCCGTTGACAACACCGTCCTGGCCAAGCAGCAATGCGATTTGCAAGTCCATGGTCAGCCCCGCGGGCTGGCGACGGTCATCGCAGGAACTTGCCGTTGATGTCGATCACCGTCAGGTCGACGTGGCGCGAGCCGACATGATTGGTGCCGGAAAAGCCGATCTCGTAGCCGCCGGCGTCGTAGCGACCCAACGACTCCAGCGCATCGACGAAGCGGGCGCGCGTCAGCCCCGGCGAAGCGCGCCGAATGCCCTCGCCGATCACCTTGCCGCAGACATAGCCCTCCAGGCTGTTGTAGGAGAATTGCTGCCGGCCGGTTTCGCGCATGGCCTGCTGATATTCCTTGACCAGGGGCAGCGCTGTATCCCAGGGATAGGGCGCCACCTGGGTATTGCCGACGCCGCGCTTTTGCTCGCCCAGCGCCTTGACGAAGTCGTCGTTGCTGTTGAGCGACAAGGTGAGGAACTGGGGCGCCCTGCCCGTTTCCAGCATGCGCTTGACCAGCTCGGCTGCGGCGCGGGTCACGGCGAACATGACCACGGCCTGGGGGTCGGCCGCCGCCAGCGTCTTCACCGCCGCGCCGACATCGAGGCTGCCGCGCTCGTAGCTGGCGCGCGCCGCGATCTTCAGCTTGCGCTTGCCGAGGGCGGATTCCAGGTGCTCCAGTCCCTCCTCGCCAAAGGCGTCGTTCTGGTAGAAGAGAGCAATGCGCTGGATGCCGAGCGTGGTCAGTTGTTCGACCATCTTCTCGATCTCATCCTTGTAGCTGGCGCGGATATGGAACAGCTGACGATTCGGCGCGGCGCGCAGCCGTTCGGCGCCGGTGAAGGGACAGAGCACCGGCGCGCCGGCGCTGGCCTTGAGCAGTTCCACCGTGTGAGGCGTCCCCAGGGGCGCCGTCAGCAGGAAAGCCTCGCCTGCCAGCGCCTGCGCGTTCGCGGCCGTGCGCGGCGGCGCGAAACCGTCGTCGAGCGTCTTCAATTCGAGACGCCGCCCATGTATGCCGCCGCGCTTGTTGGCGTAATGCACATAGGCGGCCAGGCCGGCCGTGATGTCCTGCGCCACGGCGGCCACCGGCCCCGTCACGCCGATCGACTGGCCGATGACGATTCTGGATTCGGTCACGCCGGTCTCGGCCCCGACCCCGCCCGCGCACAACAGCAGGCAGGTACTGCCGAGCAAGACTGCTTGTCTCATGTTCTCCTCCTTCGGTTGGTTGAGAAGCTCTGCGGCTTCTTCGGTCGAATTCTCGCAGTGGATCGGCGTTCAGCGTTTCCCCTCGCCCACGCGCAGCACCAGCGCCATGCCGGAATCGCCGGCGGCGCAGCCGGTGAACAGCCCCACTCCGCCGCCGCGCAGGGCCAGTTCCTCGATCAGCTCGATAGCCGAGCGCAGGCCGGTCGGGCCCTGCGGGTGGCCCCAGATCAGCGAGCAGCCGTAGTTGTTCATCTTCTCCAGCGGGAAGCCGGTCTCGCGGGCGAAGGCGATGTCGTTGGCGGCGAAGGGGTTGTGCGTCTTCACGGCGTCGATGTCCTTGATGCCGAGGCCGGCCTGTTTCAGCGCCGCCTGCGCGGCGGGCGCCGGCGCCAGCGGCATGAAGCCCTTGTCGACGCGCGCCTGGCCGAAGCCGAGCAGCTCGACCTCGATCCTCGTATCGGCGGAGAGTTCGCGCGCCATCTCGCGCGTCGTGACGATCATGCCGGCGTTGCCGTCGGCCGGATGGGTCTGCGTGCCGAAGGTGTGGGTGCCGTTCGGCTTGACCGGCTTGAGTTTCGCCAGGCCCTCGGCGGTGGTCGGAAAGATGCCTTCGTCGGCGGCCAGCGCCCCATTCTGCCGACGGAAGCCGGAGTCGAAGAGCGGCGCCTCGTGCATGTAGCGGCGCTGGAAGGCGCGGTCGTCGGCGAGCGCGGCCTGGTACTGGGCGTAGCGGGCCAGCGTCACCTCGTTGAGTTCCGCCGCGCCGATGCCGAGGCGCGCCGAGGCGTTCTCCGCCGTGTCGATCATGGCGTTTTTGGCGAAGGGATCGTGGCCGAAGTTGTCGAGCGTCCATTTCTCGGTCAGGCCATTGCCGCCCGGCGCGCTGGCGTCCGGGTAGTACACGACGGGACCGTTGGACATGCGGTCGGCGCAGACGACAAGGGCGCAAGCGGCGCTGCCCAGAGCGACTTCGCCCGCCGCCATCTGCAGCGCGCGCGCGCTGGTGGCGCAGGCCTGCTGCACGGTCGGGCCGGGCACATTCTCCAGGCCGAGCAGACCGGTGAGCCAGGGCAGACCGTAGAAACTGCCCGGCTGCGGGTTGGTGATGCCGAGGATGCCGAGGTCGATGCGCTCCTTCGGGATGCGCTTCGCTTCGAGGAACTTGCGGCCGACTTCCGCCGCCAGCCGGATGCTGTTCAGGTTGGCCAGCGCGCCCTGCCATTTGGCGAAGGGCGTGGACCAGTAACTGCCGTAGGGAATGAATGCGTTTGCCATGATGTCTATGCCTTCTGTTCGGCCTGCCATTGCGCGAAGCTGGAACCCGCCTTGGCGAGCTTCTCCAGCAGCGGCGCCGGCTGCCAGTATTGCGGGTCGAGGGTGTTGCGGAACTCGAGGATCCTGTCGTAGATGACCTTCAGCCCCACCGTGTCGGCATAGAACATCGGGCCGCCGCGGTAGCGCGGAAAACCGTAGCCGGAGCTGTAGACGATGTCGATGTCGGAGGCGCGGCAGGCGATGCCCTCCTCCAGCAGCAGCGCACCTTCGTTGATCATCGCGTAGAGGCAGCGCTCCTGGATCTCCTGCTTCGTGGGCTTCCTCTGCGGCACGCCGAGGCGCTGCGCCTCCTCGGCGAACATCGCGATGGCCTCGGGGTCGGGCGTGCGCTTGCGATCGGGGCTGTCGTAGCGATAGTAGCCGCGCCCGCTCTTCTGGCCGAGCCAGCCGCGCTCGGTGAGCAGCGCCGTCGGGCGGTAGAAGGTCGGGTCTTTCGGCAGCAGATGGGCGCGGGCCACGCGCGTGAGGTGGCCGATGTCGATGCCGGCCATGTCGTACACGGCGAGGATGCCCATGGCCATGCCGAAGTCTTCCAGCGCGCCGTCGACTTCCGCCGGCGTCGCACCTTCCATCACGCAGCGTTCGGCCTCGCGGCCGTAGGGGTCCATCATGCGGTTGCCGATGAAGCCGTAGCAGACTTTCGCCACGACGCCGACTTTCTTGATGGTCTTGGCGATGTCAAGCGCCGTCATCACCACGTCCGGCGCGGTCTTCGCGCACTGCACGATCTCCAGCAGGCGCATGACGTTGGCCGGGCTGAAGAAGTGCAGGCCGATGACGTCCTGCGGCCGCTTCGTCACGGCGGCGATCTCGTCGATGTCCAGCGTGGAGGTGTTGGTGCCGAGGATGGCGCCGGGCTTGGCCACGGTGTCGAGCTTCGCGAAAATCTCCTTCTTCAGCGCCATGTTCTCGAACACCGCCTCGATGACGAGGTCGGCATCGCCCAGCGCGGCGTAGTCGAGCGACGGCGTGATCAGCGCCAGGCGTTGTTCCATCTGCTCGGGCTTGAGGCTGCCGCGCGACACCGAGCGGTCGTAGTTCTTGCGGATGGTGGCCAGTCCGCGATCGAGCGCCTCCTGCTTGGCGTCGACGATCGTGACGGGAATGCCGGCATTGGCGAAGCACATGGCGATGCCGCCGCCCATGGTGCCGGCGCCGACGATGCCGACTTTCGCGATCGCGCGCGACTTCACGTCCGCCGGCAGGCCGGGAATCTTGCGCAGCTCGCGCTCGCCGAAGAAGAGGTGGCGGTAGGCGCGGCCCTCGACGGCGCGCTCGACCTCGATGGACAGGCTGCGCTCGTTGGCGATGCCTGCGTCGAAGGGCTTGCCGACCGCGGCCTGCACGGCGTCGAGCAGGACGTTGGGGGAATTGCGGTTCCTGAAGGTCTTCGCCGCCTGGGCGCGACGCGCGGCGATGATCTCGCCCGCCTTCTCCGCACCGGAGACGCTCATCTCGCGCGTGCGGCGCGGGCCCTTGCCCGAAGCGACGAGCTCGCGCGCGTAGGCGACCGCGGCGGCGGCGACGCCGCCCGCCACCGCCGTGTCAACGAGACTGACTTTTTGCGCCTCGGCCACGGTGAGCGGCTTGCCGGAGAGCATCATCTCCAGCGCCGGCTCGAGGCCGATCAGGCGCGGCATGCGCTGCGTGCCGCCGGCGCCGGGGATGATGCCGAGGGTGATCTCAGGCAAGCCGAGCTTGGTGCCTTCCTGCGCCACGCGGTAGTGGCAGGCTATGGCCGTCTCCAGGCCGCCGCCCATCACCGTGCCATGGAGTGCCGCCACCACCGGTACCGGGCTGTCCTCGATCAGGCGCAGCACCTCGTGGTAGCCGGGCTCCTGCACGCCGGTCTCGAACTCGCGCATGTCGCCGCCGGAGAGGAAAGTCTTGCCGGCACAGGCGAGTACGACGGCCTTCACCTCCGCCCGGCCGCGCAGAGCCTCGAAGCTCTGCTTGAGGCCGGCGCGCACCTCGCGCGAGAGGGTGTTCACCGGCGGGCTGTCGACGGTGACGACGGCGATCTCGCCTTCGAGGGCATGGCTCACGACTTCACTCATTTGCTGTGTCTCCTGTTGCAAAAAATCAGATGAATATTGCTTTCGGCGCGTCCCTGAAGGCCGCTGCGCGGCGCGAAGAGATAGTCAGTCTCGGGGACACGGCAGCCCATGCAGAACCAACCAAACCTTATGGCGGGCGCCGGCGTTCGTTCCGTCACGCCTGTGCAAGCGGGAATCCAGACGCTCGACGGAATCCGCGTCGCCCCCCGCCGGTGTGGGAAGCACGCGGAATGACAGTGCTCTTGTCACAGGCATCAAATCTCCATGAGATCCTTGCCGACGATAATTTGGCCGCTGAAGTGCTTACGCACCCCCTCGCTCCACTGCTCGTCGGTAATTGCGGGATCGTCTCCCGGCACGAAATGAGACAGCACCACGGTTTTGACTCCGGCAGCGGCGGCCACCCGGCCGACATCTTCCGATACCGTATGGCTTGCCATGATGTGTTCCCGCAACTTGGCTGCATTGGGCACCCGCGAAAGCAGCTTCTCCAGCCCCGGAACATGCAGAACCTCATGCACCAGGATGTCGGCGCCCCTGGCCAGCTCCACCAATTCGGGCGAGAAGTTGGTATCGCCTGAAATCACGATCGAGCGGTCTGCGGTGTCGAAGCGGAAGGCATACGCATGTTCGATCGGAGGATGGCGCACCTTTGCGGCGGTCACCTTCACATCCTCGTTCTGCATCACCAGCCCCGGCTTGTCGAAATCGTGCGCAAACACCAGCTTGCGCAAATCCGGGCGGCCCTCGTCCTCCATGCGCGTTTCGATGTCGAACTTCATGTAGTCGAAAAAGGCCTGCGTCATCCTGTCGGTTCCCGGCGGCCCCCAGGCATCCACCCGGGTGCGCAGGCCCGTAGCCCAGCCGTTGTACAACACGCTGCCGTACTCCAGGTTGTGGTCCGAGTGATGGTGCGTGATGAAGATATTGCGCACGGTGTTGAGCGGCACTCCGGCGCGCACGAGTTGCTGGGAAGTGCCGTAGCCGCAGTCCACGACATAGGGGATGCCGTTGATGACGAGCAGCGTCGAGGGATTCTTCCGCCCCTCGCCGCCGACCCGCGGTCCGCCCTTGGTTCCAAGCAGAATCAGGCGAGCGCCTTTCTTCGCCGTCCCCTGCGCGAAGGCGGTGCCCCAATTTGACGCCAACATTGCCGTTGCAGCCGCAGCGGCGGCAAGGAAGTCTCTCCGATTCATTGGCTGCATATGCAACCCCCCTTTCTTGGTTCACTCCGATGCAGATCAGGCTGCGGCGCGATGCCTTGAGATTGCAACGACCTCGGCGCCGGGCTGTTCTGCGTACAGATGTTCCACCAGGACGGCGCGGCGCAGCAGCACGGCGCGCTGGTTGAGATAGCCCTTGTCGGTGATCTCGTTGGCGTCGATCGAGGGCGGCTCGTCGAGCAGGATCGCCCGCGTCGGATAGGTCGAGCTGCCGGTGCTCCCGTCCGCCATGCGCGCGAGCGCCGCGGCCAGGGCCTGGCGCACCGGCGGCAGGGCGACCAGCCCGGCGAGCGACAGCCCCGCCGGCGCCTCGGGGCAGAGCGCGCGGCAAGCGGCCGGATCGGGAAACACCAGCAGGCCGATCTCCTCGCGGTCGTGCCCGGTGACGACGCAGTCCTGGATCAGCGGCGCGCCGGCGGCGATGGCCTTGATGCGCAGTGCGCCGACATGCACCCAGGTGCCCGAGCTCAGCTTGAAGTCCTCGGCGATGCGGCCGTCGAACTCGAGGCCCTTGACCGGATCGTCGGGGTCGGCGAAACGGCCGGCGTCGCCCATGCGGTAGAAGCCATCCTCGTCGAAGGCGGCGCGCGTCAGGTCGTCGCGGCGATAGTAGCCCGGCGTGACGTTGGGGCCGCGCACACGCAGTTCCAGCTTGCCCTCGTTGGGCACCATCTTCAGCTCGACGCCGGGCGTCGGCAGGCCGATGGCACCGGCGCGCTCCATGTCGAAATGCACGGCGGTGACCATCGGCGCCGTCTCGGTCGAGCCCCAGGAGGAGACCATGCGCACGCGCTCGCCGCGCACGCCGATGGCGAGCTCCTCGATGCCCTCCCACAGGTTCTGCGGCAGGGCGGCGGCGGCGTAGAAGATCAGGTCTAGGCGGCGGAAGAAACTCGCGCGCAGCGCCTCGTCCTGCCGCAGGTAGGGCAGCAGCATGTCGTAGCCGCGCGGCACGTTGAAGAAGAGCGTGGGCGCGACCTCGCGCAGGTTGGCCACCGACTTCTCGATCAGGCCGGGCGCCGGCTTGCCCTCGTCGATATAGAGGCTGCCGCCGTGGCGCAGCATCATGTTGAAGTTGTGGTTGCCGCCGAAGGTGTGGTTCCACGGCAGCCAGTCGACGATCACCGGCGGCTTCTCCGAGAGGAAGGGCCAGACCTGCGCGATCTGCTGCTGGTTGGCGCAGAGCATGCGCTGGGTGTTGATGACGCCCTTGGGCAGGTCGGTGGAGCCGGAGGTGAACAGGATCTTGGCGACGGTCTCCGGGCGGATGGCGAGGAAGGCGCGCTCGGCCTCGGCACCGGCGGGGGCGGCGGCGAGCTGCGCGTAATCCGTCATGGCGCCGCCGGCATTGGCCGCGGCGATCACCTCGGCGTCCCGCACACCGGCCGCGGCCAGCGCCGCGCCGTAGCGCGCGGCGTCCTGCACGAACACCGCGCCCGGCGCGAGCAGCGCCAGGATGTGCTTGAGCTTGGCGTAGTCCTGCGACACCAGGGAGTAGGCGGTGGACACCGGCGCCACCGGCACGCCGACGTGCATCGCGCCGAGCGCCATGAGGGCGTGGTCGATGCCGTTCTCTGAGAGGATGGCCAGCGGCCGCTCGGCGCCGAGGCCGCGCTCGAGCAGCGCCTGGCCGATGCCGCGCGCGGCGGCGAGCGCTGCGCCGTAGGAAAGCCGGCGCCAACCGCCTGCAGCGTCGCGCTCGGCGAGGAAGAGCGCCTCGGGCGTGGCCTTGCCCCAATGCTCCAGATACTCGCCGAGGCAGCGCGCATAGGACGCCAGCCGTTGCGGCGAACGCAGGAGCAGGCCGCCCTGCCGGAGCGGCAGGATCTCCAGCGCGGGCGGCGCGAAACTCAGCCGGTTGAACGGTGGCTTGCTCATCGACCGCTCCTGCCGCCTACTTGGCCGGTTTAGGGTTTTCGTTCCCGATGCGCGCCCTGCTGCGGGATCTGGCGTCGAGGACGGGGAGGGAAGCGGCCGGGAAGGACGTAATTTTCATGGTCTCGTCGAGCAATGTAGGCAATCGATCTTTTTCGGACTGGCCTGCTGCGCAAACGGCCGCATCTCGGGACTGCCGGCACAAGGTAGCAGCATCGTACTAACTTGTCAAACAGTTGGTCAATTAGTTAATATGGCAGAATGGGTCTGCGCGGCGGCTTGCGGTATGCTGCTGCCGGCACGGTCATCGGAGAGAGCGTTTGGTTCAGCGGAAAAAAGTGAAGTCGGAGCGCGGCGCCGTCCTGGCCGAGGAGGCAGCGCTGCGCTACGCGCGCGATTTCCCGCAGCGCGGCCAGGCCAGCGCGGCGCGCGACCTGACGCGTGCCGGCCAGGCCGTCTCCGCCTCGGGCGTGCGCAACATCTGGCTCAAGCACGGCCTGGAAACCGCCTACAAGCGGCTCAAGGCGGTCACGCGCTCCGGCAGCGCCGTCGCCCTGACCGAGCGCCAGCGCGAACTGCTGCGTCGCGGCGACGCCAGCCGCCGGCTGGCCCGCAAGGCACAGGGCGCGGCGGAAGCCGAGGCGGGCGACCGGCGCGAGCACATCATGCTCGCCGCCGCCCAGCTCTTCGTCGAGCACGGCTACTCCGGCACCTCGATGCGCCAGATCGCCGAGCGCGCCGGCATGCTGCCCGGTTCGGTGTATCACCACTTTCCGGCGAAAGAGGACCTCTTCGTCGCCATCCAGCGCGAGAGCTTCCGCCGCCTCATGCAGAACATCCGGGAAGCCATCCGCCACGGCGCCGATCCCTGGCAGCGCCTGGAACTGGCCTGCGCCGAGCACATCCACGACGTGGCGGCCGGCAGCGCGATCGCGCAAGTCACCGCCACCGGCCTCTTCGCCATCCACGAGGAGCGCCTGCAGCGCCGCCTCAAGGAAGACCGGGGAAACTACGACCGCATGTTCCGCCAGCTGATCGACGAACTCGACCTGCCCGCCGGTACCGACCGTTCGCTGTTCCGCCTGGCGCTCCTCGGTGCGCTCAACTGGACCCACGTCTGGTACAAGCCGGGCAAAAAGACGCCGCGCCAGATCGCGGCGCAGATCATCGCCATGCTGGGGACAAAGCACGGCCAGCCGTCCCTGCCCCGCCCCGCGGAGAGAAGCAGGACAAGCAGAACAAAGCTTTCCAAGAACGGCAGCTGATCCGCTTCCGCCACGGCGATCCGGCCGGCATCGACTTCGCCCGACACCCGCCCGCACGCGCCGAAGGCTGCCGCGGCGAGCAGATGCGCATCCGCCGCGTCCGGGTGCGCGCGCTCGCCGTATCGGACGGACTGACTTTTACCGGTACTTCTTCAGCAGAGCCTGCGCGTCTTCCAGCAAGGCCTTGCCATTGACGCCGCGACCGGACATCTCCTTGATCCACTCTTCGTCCACCGTGGCGGCGGCCTGCTGCCAGCGCTTGTATTCCTCCGGGGTGAGCGAGATGAAGGTGTTCTTGCGTTCGACGCTGATCTTGCGCGCAGCGGGTTCGGGGCCGTCGAAGACCTTGCCCGCCCAGCGCGAGGTTTCCAGGCCGCTGTTCTGGTCGATGATCTTCTTCAGGTCGGCCGGCAGGCGATCGTACCGGGCCTGATTGATGGCCATGATGAAAATCGAGTTGGACATCTTCGTCGCGCCCTGCGGCCCCTCGACATGCACGGCGGTGACTTCCTGCAGCTTGAACGGCGTCATCACCTCCCAGGGCACCAGGGCGCCGTCCACCACCCCCTTGGCGAGCGCCTCGGGCACGGAGGGGATCGGCATCGACACCGGCGTCGCGCCGATGGCGGTGAGGAAGCGCGTGCCGATGCGCGACGGGCCGCGCACCTTGAGGCCCTTCATGTCCTCCAGGCTGCGCACCTGGTTCTTGCGGAAGTGCAGGACCGAGCCGTCATGGACGTGGGCGAGGATCAGCTTCGTGCCCTTGAACTCGTCCAGCGCATTCTTCTGGATGAATTCCCACAGCGCCGGGCTGGCCTTCTCGGCGGTCGTCGTCATGAACGGCAGCTCGAACACCTCGGCCTTGTTGAAGCGGCCGGACTGGTAGGTGGGCACCGTCCAGATGATGTCGGCGACGCCGTCGATGACCTGGTCGACCAGCTGGGGCGGCGAGCCGCCCAACTGCATGGCGGGATAGATCTGGCACTTCATGCGCCCGCCGGATTCCGCCGCGATCTTGTTGCACCAGGGCGTGATCAGGTTCTGGTGCGAATTCGAGGTCGGCGGCAGCGGGTGGTGCACTTTGAAGACGACTTCCTGCGCCAGGCATAGCCCGGCGGTGAGCGCCAGCCCGGCGGCGGCGGTGCTGCGAATGATGCACGGTTTCATCGGTCTCCTCCTTTATGGTGATGCAACGGGTGACTTGATTACCAACGATACTCAGCATGGAATCCCGTCGGCTCCAAACGCGTCATACCGGCGAACGCCGGTATCCAGGACACGGCTTGCGTTTCCGCAACGGCCGTTCTGGATTCCGGCGTTCGCCGGAATGACGATCCGGTTGCCATGCCATGGCATCGAGGAGCAAGCGCAAGCATGGCTGAGTCTCATGGGTAACCAGGACGGGTGAAATCTCAGCGCCCGCCCGGCCGCCCGAAGGGCGCTGAGCGCCCCCTCGGGGGGGGCAGCGAACGAAGTGAGCGTGGGGGTGGTTCATCTCAGTCGCCGGCCCACACGCGCCGCGGCCGGCGCAGCGCGCGCATGTCGTCGAAGGGCGAGGCGTCGAGCAGTACGGCCGCGAAGGGCGCGCCGCGGCGCAGGGTGTCGAATTCGCAGCCGAAGTGCCTTCTCGCCGCGGCGCTGGCGGCGCTCAGGGTGTGCTCCAGCGAGAGCCCGGCTTCCAGGTAACGGTCGATCTCTTCGAACAGCGCCCGGCCGTGCTCGACGCCCATGCTGCCGGCGTCGGTGCCGAGCAGCAGCGGCACGCCCAGCGCGTCGGCCAGCAGCAAATGCTCGGCGTGGTCGTCGAGGATGCGGCGCAGGTTGCCGACGGTATTGGCCGACCAGCCCACCGCCTCGGGCCGCGCCCACTGGAAATGCACCGGGCAGAAGGTCGGGGTCCAGGCGATGCGCTTCTCCGCCATGCGGCCGAGGATCTCGCGGTTCATGAAGAAGCCGTGCTCGATCGAGCCGATGCCCGCCGCCACCGCCACGTCCAGCCCCTTGGCACCGCTGCAGTGGGCGAAGGTGTTGCGCCCGTAGGCGCGCGCGGTCTCGGCCGCCAGGCGCGCCGCCGCGACATCGAACTGCGGTTCGTCGGTCACCGCGCCGGCCTCGAAGTCGATGATGCCGGTGAGGATCAGCTTGATCTCGTCGTTATCGCGCGCCAGCTCCGCCACCGAGGCGCGGATCGCCGCGTCGTCTTCGACGTCGCGCGCCATAAAGGCGCCGTAGCGTTTGGGCCGCTTCACGCCGAGCCCGCCCGAGCGCACGCGGGCCAGGTCGGCGCTCCCGCGCGCTTCTTCGCGGATGCGATGGTTGATGCCGTGGCGGTCGCCGGCGTCTCTCACCAGGGTGATGCCGCAGGCGAGCGACTGGCGCGCACTCTCCCGCGCCGCCTCGGTGAGCGCCGCCACCGGCTGCTTCAGGTGGGCCGAGCGCACCGCCGCATCGGTCGGCGCGCCGTCGAGGAAGAGATGCACGTGGGCATCGACCAGCCCCGGCATGAGGAAGGCGCCGCGCTCGACGGCCATGTCGCGGCCGGCGAAGTCGGCCCCGAAATCGCCGGCCATGATTTGGGCGATGCGGCCCTGGCGCACCAGGAAGGTCGTGCGCTCCGGGACAAGCCGGTCGCCGTCGAACCAGGCGTCGACGACGAGTGCCAGCTCATTGACGCTTGCCATCCGCTCAGGCCCGGTAGAACTTGCGCACCGCGCGCAGGGCGTTGCTGCCGCTCTGCGCGAGGAAGTGGCGGTAAGCGGCGAGCACGTAATGGTCCTCGGCCAGCGGCGCATAGCCGCGCCACGGCGTGCCCAGAACGTAGTCGAAGCCGTGCGGCACGGTGAGCGTGAGGAAGGCGTTCTCCAGGCCGTGCTTGAGGTCGGAGCCGTCGGCGGCCTTGGGCGGCAGCTGCTGGCCGATGTTGGACAGTCCGCCCATCATGTGCACGCCGGCCAGTTCGGGATCCGCGCCGATCAGGCGGATCGCCTCGATGGTGCCGCGGTTCAGCCCCTCGGTGTCGGCGACGATGGCCGAGACCGACAGGTCGAGGAAGACGTGGTCGAGCGGCATGCCGTACTCGTCGCGCAGCCTGAGCGCCGCGCGGCGCGCCGTGGCGTAGATCTCCTGCGCCGTCTTGTTGTTCCTGGCCACGCCGTCCTCGACGCGCTCCGAGGCCATCAGGATCACCTTGAAGCGGTAGCGGCCGTAAAGTTCCATCAGGTCCCAGCGGTGCTCGGTGATGGAATTGACGATGGGCAGCGCGCCGTCGGCGCGCGCCGGGTCGTAGACGGCGAGGCACGCCTCCTGCACCGCCTTGCTCGGAAAGTCGAAGGACAGCGGCAGCGCCACCGCCTCCTGGATGGCGCCGATCACCCGGGCCATCCAGGCGGCGTCGGTGAGGGCGCGCGCGCCGATGTTCACGTTGAGGTAGCGCGCGCCCGCCTCGGCCTGCTTCACCGCCAGAGCCTGGATGCCGGGGAGGTCCTCGTTGTCGAAGAGCGCGCGGGTGGACTTGAAGCCCGGGTTGATGCGCTCGCCGATGATGCCGATGTCGAATCCTTGCTGCACGATGTCTCCTAAATGCCAATGTGACCGAGAAAAGCCTTCTGGAAATCGCCGCGGGAACTCAGCTCCGTGTAGCGGCAGGCGCGCGCCAGCTCGCGCGCCCGTGCACGCGCCGCGGTCGAGGCGAGCAGGCGGCGCACGCCGGCGCCGGCGGCGTTGCCGACCTGGCGGAAGCGCTCGCGCGGCAAAGCGGGAAACAGGCCGATGTCGATGCCGCTCGCCACGTCGATGTAGGCGCCGAAGGCGCCGGCGATGACGAAGCGCTCGATGGCCGCGGCGGCGATGCCCGCCTCGTCGAGCAGGAGCTCGGTGGCCGTGCGGATGGCCGCCTTGGCGAGCTGCACGGCGCGCACGTCGTCCTGGGTGAGCAGCACCTCGGCGGCGAGGCGCACGGCGCGCCCGCCCTTGCCGGGTACGGCGACGATGTCGGCATGCGTCTGGGCAAGGCGCCCTTGCGCGCTGACGAGGCCGCCGCGGCGCAGCACGGCCAGTGCATCGAGCACGCCCGAACCGCACAGGCCGACGGCCTTCTTGTGGCCGATGGTGTCGACCGCCAGCCGTCCCTCGACGATGCGCACCCGCTCGATGGCGCCCTCGGCGGCGCGCATGCCGCAGCCGATGTGGCCGCCTTCCAGGGCCGGGCCGGAAGGGGCGGAGGCCGACCAGATGCGCCCGCCGTGGATCAGGCTGATTTCGGTGTTGGTGCCGATGTCCATCACCAGCGCCGTGGCGCAGCCCGCCCATTCTTCCTCGCTGGCGAGCAGGGCCGCGACATGGTCGCCGCCGACGAAGCCGCCGACGTTGGGCGCCAGATGCACCCAGGCACCGGGGGCCACGCTGAGTCCCAGCTCGCGCGCCCTGAGGTCGAGCGCCTCGCGCACGGCGGCGACGAAGGGCGCGCGGCCGAGCTGGCGCACCGGCAGCCCGAGCAGCAGGTGGTGCATGGCGGTGTTGCCGCAGACGGCCACGTCGAGGATGTCTTCCGGCTTGCGGCCGACGCTGCGGCACAGGTCGTGGGCCAAGGCGTCGATGGCTTCCAGCGCGGCGCGGCGCAGGTCGGCGGCGGCCTCGGCGTCCCTGGCGGCGTGGTTGATGCGGCTCACCAGGTCGGCGCCCCAGGCCGCCTGCGGGTTCTCGATGCCGAGGCTGGCCAGGCGCGCGCCGCTTTCCAGGTCGACGAGAAAGGCGGCGACGTTGGTGGTGCCCATATCCACCGCCAGGCCAAGGGTGGACGTGCCCGGCGCGCCGAAGCCGATCAGCTCGTCGCCGCGTCGCCAGGCGCGCAGCCGCCAGGCGGGCTCGTGCGCGTGCCGGCGCAGCAGGCCGGGCAGCGCGCGGGCGGCGGCGAGGTCGATCGACAGTTCATCCTCGCCGAGGGCGCGGCGCACGCGATCCATGTCGGCGAGGTTGTCTTCCAGCGTGGCGGCCGGCAGATCGAGGTCGTGTGCGCCGACGGCGGGTTGCAGGGGCAGGACTTCGCCTTCGCCGCCCTCGGGCTCGGTGCGCACCACGGGCGCGAGCGAACGCGGCGCGACTTCGGCCGCGCAGTCGGAGCGCAGGCCGATGCGGCAGGCACGCTGCCAGTGCCGCCCGCGCGCGTCCGCCTCCTGGCCGTCGCCGTCGAGATAGGCAACCTCGCCGCCGCTTACGCGCACCATGCAGCTGCCGCAGGTGCCGCGCCCGCCGCAGGCGCCGACGATGCGCACGCCGTGGCGGCGCGCGCTCTGGTAAACGGATTCGCCCGCGCGCACCGCGATCTCGCGGTCGAGATGGGGGAAATGCAAGCGATACGTGCCCTCTTCTCGGGGAAGGGGGTGGCTGTCGTTCGCCGGCCGCGCCCGCTCCCTGTCGTTGCTCATGCGCTGGCCGCCTGCGTGGCCACGGCGCAGCGCGCGCGGCTGGGGCAGTGGTCGCAGCGCGACCAGTTCGCCGCCGGCAGGGCGAGGCCGACGCCCTGCACCAGGGAGGTGGACTTGACCGGATGCATCATGCCGCCCGAGGTCACACGCACGCCGATGGCCGCTCCATCAGCCAGGCGCAGCACCGTGCCCTGGGCGGCGAGCGCCAGGCCGGGATCGCCGGCGCGCAACTCGCCGGCCATGGTGAGGCCCATCTTCCTCGTCTCGGCAAAGATGCGGTCCTGCACCTGGCGCGAGAGAACGAAGAGCAGCTCGTTGGCCAGCGCATCGAGCGCCACGGCGAGCGCCGCGCGCCGCTCGGCGAAGAGATTCGAGACGCGCCGCTCCAACGCCCCGCCCAGGGTGCACACGGCGCAGGCCACCGCCGTCAGCGTGCCGGAAGCCGGCAGCAGCCAGGGCGCCTCCAGCGTCTCGCCGTCGAGGCAGAGCCGCCCGCCCTCCTCCGCCATCGTCAGCGGCACGATGCGGTAGCTGGCGCGCGCATCGACCAGCGCCTCCGCGCGCGCCAGGGCCAGCGCCTCGCCGCGCAGGCGGGCGCGCAGCGGCGACAGCGGCTGCCGCGGCGCGGCGGCCGCCGCCTTCTTCAGCACATCGATGGCGACAATCTGTGGCATCCAGCTCAGCCGGCGTACTTGCGCGCGGCGGCGAACATGGCGCGAACGTTGGCCGTCGGCGTCTCGTCGGGTATGCCGAAGGCGCCGTCGAGGATCAGCTTGCCGCCCTTGTTCCAGACGTTGTCGACCAGATGCTTGACGGCGGCGTCGACCTCGTCGGGCTTGCCGGTGGTGAGCAGCGAGGGCGACAGGTTGCCGCGCAGCGCGACACGGTCGCCGAGCACCTCGAAGGCCTTGACCATGTCGGTGCGCTCGAACCAGTAGATGCACTTGCCGGCGGGGATGTCCTTGATCACCTCCAGGCGCTTGGTGCAGTCGGCCTCCCACAGCGGCATGGGGATCAGGCCGGCGTCGATCAGCTCCAGCATCAGGCGGCGGAACGGCGGCCACCAGAACTCCTCGAACTGCTTCGGGCTCATGAAGGCGTCGGGCGCCCAGTGGATGGGGATGAAGACGATCGGATGATCGGCCGCCCGCGCATTGGCGATGGTCATGCGCGCGATGAACACGGCGGACTTGTCCAGCACCTGCTTGAGCTTGTCGCGGTGGCGGTAGAGGTCCTTCATCATCCCCGTGGCGCCGCGAAAATAGTCGGCGATGAAGTCGTAGGGCGAGACCGAGGCGACGCCGTTGATGAGCGGGAAGCCGGCGGCGTTGATGCGCCGCACCCAGTCGAGGTGATGGTTGAAGAAGACGCTCACCTCTTCCGCAGCGGCGACGATCCTCTCGAAGGAGGCACGCACTTCGGGCTGGGCGAAGGCGCGCACGGCGCCTATCAGGCGGAAGTAGTGCAGCCCGGGAAAATCCGGCAGCTTGTCGAAGCCGGAGAAGGCGCCGGCGACGCGCGGCAGGTACTTGTGGATGTAGAAGCCGGTCGGATCGAAGAGGAACTCGTCGTACTCCTCCGCCTTCATGTATTCGCGGTCGAGGTACTGGAAGGGCTGCATCGGGCCGACGCCGTGGCCGGGCCATTGCAGCTGCTTGAAGTCGAGCTTCTCCATGGCGCGGCCCATGGCCGTACCGAGCACCATCGGGTAGACGGCGTCGGGCTCGAACTCCGCCACAGCGTCGAAGCAGACCTGCTTGCACTTCTCGTAGTCGTGCATCATCTCCTCGAAGGTGATGCCGCCGTAGGTCGCCGGCCAGAAGAAGCTCTGCATCGCCACCGGCATGCGCTCGGGCTGCTCCAGCCGGGCACAGGCCAGGATGCGCTGCCAGCGCGCCTCGCAAGCGGCCTTCGCCGCTTCGCTCTGCGGATAAGGTTCAGTCTGGGCATTCATCCTGTTTTCCTCGCTTGAAACCCGCTTCCCGGATTCATCACGCCGCCTCCAGCCAGCCGCGGCACAGGTTCACCGCCTCGACGGCATTCACGCCGAAAGCATCCGCTCCGGTGTAGGCGCGCACCGTCTCGTCGATCTGGCCGCCGCCGATCATGATCTTGAACCGTCCGCGCATGCCGGCCTGCTCGAAGGCGCTGATGGTCTCCTTCATCGAGTCGAAGGCCAGGGTGAGGAAGCCGGAAAGGCCGACCACGTCGGGCTGGAAATCGTTGATCTGGTCGATGAAGGTCTGCACCGGCACGTCGATGCCGATGTCCTTGACCTCGAAGCCGTTGATGTCGAGCATGAAGCTGACGATGTTCTTGCCGATGTCGTGCAGGTCGCCATGCACCGTGCCGATCAGTACCTTGCCCAGCTTCTTCGGCGCCTCGCCGGGCGCGTGCTTGATCAGCGGCTTGGCGATGGCGCCGATGGTCTCCAGCATCTCGCCGGCGAGCACCAGCTCGGGCAGGAAGTACTCGCCTTCCTCGAAGCGCTTGCCGACGACGTCCATCGCCTCGCGGCACAGCTCCAGCACGCGCAGCGGATCCTTGCCGTCCTCCAGCAGCATGCGCCGGGCCAGGGCCAGGGCATCGTCCTCGTTCATGTCGGCCAGCCACTCGACCAGCCGCTGCTCTTCCTCGGTTCTTTCGCTCATGGTGTGCACTCTTGTGGGGTGTTGGACGCGTCGAATCGGGGCTGCGGGCGCAGCCCCGATTCGACGATGATCTCGGCCAGGGTGTCCTCGTTGCGGTGGCCCATGACATGGATGCCGGCCACGCCCTCGATCTGTCTGAGGGCGCCGATGATGTCGAGGCAGGCCTGCTTGGCCGTCTGCTTCTGGTCCGTCGCGCGGCCGATGCGCTCGATCAACGCCTGCGGCACATGCACGCCGGGCACGTGGCGGCCCATCCAGGCGAGCGCCCTGGCGTTCGCCAGCGTGCCGACGCCGACCAGGATGTGGGCGCGGCGGTGCAGATCGCGCCGGCGCACCTCGCGCATGAAATCCTCGAACAGCGCCAGGTCGAAGCAGAACTGGGTCTGGATGAAGCGCGCGCCGGCAAGGATTTTCTTCTCCAGGTTGGCGATGCGGTCGGCGAAGGGCGGCACGAAGGGGTTGGCGGTGGCGCCGATGAAGAAGTCCGGCGGCGTCTCCAGCTTGCGGCCGGAGGCGAATTCGCCGCGGTCGCACATGCCGCGGGCGACATGCAGCAGCGAGACGGCGTCGAGGTCGAACACCGGCTTGGCCTGCGGATGGTCGCCCTGCGAGACGTCGTCGCCGGTGAGGCACAGGATGTTCTTCACGCCAAGCGCCGCGGCGCCGAGCAGGTCGCCCTGGATGGCGATGCGGTTGCGGTCGCGGCAGGCGATCTGGTAGACCGGCGCGTAGCCGTGGGCGGCGAGGAGCGCCGAAGCGGCGACGCTGGACATGTGGCAGTTGCCGCCGGCGCCGTCGGTGATATTGATGGCGTCGGCGAGGCCGCGGAATTTCTCCGCCCGCGCCAGCAGTGCGGCCGGGTCGGCGGAGTCCGGCGGGGCGAGCTCGACGGTGACGACGCAGCGGCCGCTGCGGCAGGCCCGTTCGAGGGGGCCGAGCGTCGCTTCGGCGACGCTGCGCGCGCCCACCGGCGGCTGGAAGGCCGGGTCGGGGCGGCCCGCGATGACCTGGATCCAGCTGGAGCGGCCGCGCCGCCGCAGGTCGATGGCGGGAAGCAGCGGCGTCGGGTGGGCGGCGTGGTCGGGAGCGATGCGCTTGGTGCCGTCGGTGGCCTCGACCCAGGCGCAGCGCAGCGCGGGCTTCACTTCGCAATGGCCGTCCGGGCGCACGCCGCCGCAGGGGCCGTTGCGCATTTCCTTGGCGCAGTTCATCGGGCAGGCCATGCCGGTGGCGGAGAGCACGCACTGGCCGCACATGCGGCAGTCGAAGAATAGGCCCTTGGCGCCGCGCTCGATCGGCGCGAGCAGCGCCTCGGCCCGCCGCGCACCGAGCATCCGCAGCAGCGGCGCGAGCCACGGCGCGAAGCGGGCAAGGCGCTCGTACACCCGCTGCAAGCCGCGGGCGTGACGGACGGACCAGAGGCGCAGGGCGTACATGCGACGGCTCAGTTCGGCAGCAGCGTCCAGTTGCCGTTCTGGATCTTCAGCATCACCACCGAGCGGTGGTCGAGCCCGGTGTGCACCGTGCGCGCATAGGGGATCACGCCCTGCGACACGGTGGTGTCGCCGAGGCTTTCCAGCGCGCTGCGGAAGGCCGCACGGAATTCCTTGGTGCCCGGCTTCGCCTGCTTCAGCGCGAGCGGCAGCGCCTTCTCCAGCACGATCAGGATATCGTTCACATGGGCCGCGAACTGGTTGCGGCTGCCGGCGCCGAACTTCTTCTCGTACTGTTCGATGAAGCGCAGGGCCAGGGCGCGCGAGGGATGCGTTGCCGGCAGCTGCTCGGCCACCGGAATGAAGCCGGACACCGCATAGGCGCCTTCGACGTCCTTGCCGCCCAGGCGCAGCATGTCGGCGGAGACGGCGCCGTGGGTGTGGTAGATCGGACCCTTGTAGCCCTTGTCGAGCACCGCCTTGTGCGGCATCACCGCGCCGCTGCCGGTGGCGACGATGAGCACGGCGTCGGGCTTGCTCATGACCACCTTGATCGCCTGGGCGTTGGCGCTGGTGTCGGGGCGGGCGAAGCGCTCGACGGCGACGAGCCGGATGCCGGCTTTCTCCGCCGCGGCGGCGGTGGCTTTCAGCCAGGTCTCGCCGTAGGGATCGTTATAGCCGAGGAAGGCCAGGGTCTTCACGCCGGCTTTCTGCATGTGTTCGACGGCCGCAGTGGCGACTACCGGCACGTTCTGCGCGATGCGGAAAGTCCACTCCCCCTTGTCCGGCGCGAGATCGAGCGGCGAGGGCGATATCTGCACCACCTGGCTCTCGCTCGCCACGGTGGTGGCGGCCAGGGCCGGCGGCGTGATGGCCGATGCGATGAAGAAATCGACCTTCTCCTCGTCGATGAACTTGCGCGCGTTCCTGACGCCGGCCGTCGGATCGGAGCCGTCGTCGAGGATCACCAGCTTCAGCTTTTCTCCGGCAATCGATTCCGGCCACAGCTCGAAGGCGTTGCGCGTCGGGATGCCGAGGGATACGCCCGGCCCGGTGAGCGGAATGCTGACGCCGATGGTGATCTCGGCGCGGGCCGGCAGTGCCAGGGCAAGCGCGAGCCCCGCCGCAGCGGCGATTTTCCTGATGTCCATGTCTCCTCCTTTTGTGAAGTGCGCACCGCGGGCGGGGTGCGCGCCGCCGACTCTCTGCGGGAACGGCGTCCCTGCGGTGCGAGTATCTCCTTTGGCGGAAACACCACGCCCGTCAGGGTCATTTCACCGCATGGTCAGGCCAACGCAAGTCATCCGTCAATCAATCGTTGTGGATTCGCCGAATCCAATTTTTGGATTTGTAAAGCGAAGAAGGCTAGAATCTCCGGCGAACCCATTCCAGCCCGGCGCCATGGACCTGCATACCGTTGACCTGAACCTGATCCCGGTGCTCGACGCCATGCTGCGCCACAAGAGCGTGACCCTGGCCGGCGTCGAACTGGGCCTGAGCCAGCCGGCCATGAGCTATGCCCTCGCCAAGCTGCGTCGCACCTTCAACGACCCGCTGTTCTTCCGCATCGGCAATGAAATGCAGCCGACCGCCCTCGCCCTCGACCTGACCGGCTCGGTACGCGAGGTGCTGGACAGGCTGCGCGCAGATGTTTTCGGCCTGACGCCCTTCGATCCGGGCACGACGACGCGTTCCTTCGTCTATTGCATGACGGACATCGCGGAGAGCTACTTTCTGCCCGGCCTGGTGACCGAACTGCAGCGGCTCGGCGCGCGCGTCGCGCTGCGCACCGCGCTGCTCTCCCCGCAGGCATTGAAGATGGGCATGGAAAACGGGGATGTGGATTTCGCCGTCGGCATCTTCCCCGATCTGAACGGCCCCGACCACTTCCAACAGACGCTCTACGAAAGCCGCTTCGTCTGCGTGGCACGCGGCGGAAACCCTCATGTCAGGGGGCGCCTGACGCTGCGCCGTTTCGTCGAGGCGCCGCAGGTTGCGGTGAGCGCACCGGCGCGCAGTCAGCCCATCCTGGAACGGACACTGGAGCGCCAGCGTATCCGACGCAGCGTGCTGCTGCGCGTGCAGAACTTCCTCACCCTGATCGAGATCGTCTCGAAGACCGACCTCATCGCCGTGGTGCCCTACGAGGCGGCGGAGACGCTGCAAAAGATCGGCCGCCTGAAGGTCTACGCCCTGCCCTTCGAGGCGGACGCATTCCAGATCAAGCAGTACTGGCACCGCCGCTACAACAACGACCCCGGCAACCGCTGGCTGCGCGGGGTGTTTTTCAGGCTATACCACCAGAAAGGAAAATCGCGCTGATCAGGGATGCAACACGGCCGCGTCGGCGCCTGCGGCATACAAGCGCTCGACCAGCGCGGCGCGGCGCGCCAGCACCGCGCGCTGGTTGATGTAGCCCTTGTCGGTGATCTCGTTGGCGTCGATGGAAGGCGGCTCCGCCATGAGGATGGCGCGCGCGGCGTAGGTGGAACTGCCGCCGCCCTCCTCTTTCAGCTTCGCCATGCCGGCGCGCGCATGCGCGACGACGCGCGCGTCCGCCAGCACGCGGTCGAGCGGCGCATCCGCCGGCAGATCGGGGCAGAGGCTGCGGCAGCCGGCCGGATTGGCGAAAATCAGGAAACCCGCCTCCTCGCGGTCGTGCCCGCTGACGACGAGGTCCTGCGCCACCGGCGCCAGCAGCGCGAGCGCCTTCACACGCAGCGCGCCGACATGCACCCAGACGCCGCTCATCAGCTTGAAGTCCTCGGCGATGCGGCCGTCGAACTCGATGCCCTTGGCCGGATCGTTCGGGTCGGCGAAGCGGCCGGCGTCGCCGATGCGGTAGAAGCCCTCCTCGTCGAAGGCCTCGCGCGTCAGGTCGGGCCGCTTCCAGTAGCCGGGCGTGACGTTGGGGCCGCGCACGCGCAGCTCCAGCTTGTTTTCATTGGGCACCAGCTTCAGTTCCGTGCCCGGCGCCGGCAGGCCGATGACGCCGGCGCGCTCGATCTCGAAATGCACCGAGGTCACCATCGGCGCGGTTTCCGTCGCACCCCAGGACGAGACCATCACGATGCGCTGGCCGCGCTCGCGGACGGAGAGCGCTTCCAGCTTCTCCCACAGGTTCTGCGGCAGCGCCGCGGCAGCGTAGAAGATGAGCTGCAGCTCGTTGAAGAAGTTCTTCCGCAGCGCCGCGTCCTGCTCCAGATAGGGGATCAGCGCGTCGAAGCCGCGCGGCACGTTGAAGTAGAGGGTCGGCGACACCTCGCGCAGGTTGGCCACGGTCTTCTCGATCAGGCCCGGCGCCGGCTTGCCTTCGTCGATGTAGAGCGTGCCGCCGTTGGCCAGCATCATGTTGAAGTTGTGGTTGCCGCCGAAGGTGTGGTTCCACGGCAGCCAGTCGACGATCACCGGCGGCTTCTCCGCCAGGAAGGGCCACAGCTGGCTGATGGTCTGCTGGTTCGAGCAGAGCATGCGCTGGGTATTGATGACGCCCTTCGGCTCGCCGGTGGAACCCGAGGTGAACAGGAACTTGGCGATGGTGTCGGGCCCGACGGCGGCATAGGCGCGGTCCACTTCCGCACCCGGTGACTTGCGCAGGTCGGCGAAGGCGGTCGCTTTCAGCCCGGCCGGCGGATTGGCGCCGAGCACGATTTCGGCGCCGCCGAAATCCACCGCCTGGAGCACGCCGGCAAACTTCGCTCCGTCGGCGGCGTACACCAGCCCCGGCTTGAGCAGGGCGGCGATGGCCTTCACCTTGGCGAAGTCCTTCGACATCAGGGAATAGGCCGGCGAAACGGGGGCGATCGGCACGCCGACATGCATGGCGCCGAGCATGAGCAGGGCGTGGTCGACGGCGTTGTCGGAGAGCACCATCGCCGGCCGCTCGGCCGACAGGCCGCGCGCCAGCAGCGCGGCGCCGATGGCGCGCGCTTCACGAAGCGCCTCGCCGAAAGTCAGTCTGCGCCAGACGGGTCCGGCGCGCTCGGCGAGGAAGACTCGTTCCGGCGCCTCGCGCGCCCAGCGCTCGAGATGCTCGCCCAGGCAGCGCGCGTAGGGCCGCAGGGGCAGCGGCGAGCGCAGCACCAACGCGCCGTCGTCGCGCCGCTCGACATCGACCGCCGGCGGCGCGAAATGCAGGCTGGCGAAGGGCGCCTTGCTCACTTAATGAGTTTCCAGTTGCCTCCCTCGACGTGCACCAGCACCCTTGCGCGTGTATCCAGGCCGTTGTGGTCGGTCGGGCTCATGGTGAATACGCCATGCGTGGCCGGCATTTCCTTGATGCCTTCCAGCGCATCGCGCAGGGCCGCGCGGAATTCCGCGGTGCCGGGCTTGGCCTTCTTCATGGCTTCCGGAACGGCGCGCGAAATCATGAGAAAGGCGTCATAGGCATGGCCGCCGAAGGTCGAGCGGCTGTCGGGTCCGTGGGCCGCCTCGTAGGCGCGGACGTAGTCGCCCGCCAGCTTCTTGAGCGGATGGGAGTCGGCCAGCTGCTCATACACCAGCATGGGCCCCACCGGCAGGATGGCACCCTCGACAGCCTTGCCGCCAACGCGCAGGAAATCGCGGTTGGCCGCGCCGTGCGACTGGTAGACCTTGCCCTTGTAGCCGCGGTCGAACAGGGTCGTCTGCGGCAGCGCGGCGGGCGTGCCCGAGCCGACGATCAGAATGGCCTCGGGATTGGTCGACATGAGCTTCAGCACCTGCGCCGTCACGCTGGTATCCGTGCGGTTGTAGCGCTCGCTGGCGACGATCTTGATGCCGGCCTTTTCCGCCAGGGGAGCGACTTCCTTGAAGTAGCCCTCGCCGAAAGGATCGTTGTAGCCGATGAAGCCCATGGTCTTCACGCCGTTCGCCTGCATGTGCTCGATGATGGCGGAGGCCATCACGGCATTGCTCTGCGGCGGGACGAACACCCAGGCGCGCTTGTCGGGCGCGGGCGCGACCGGCGCCAGGGCCAGTTGCGGCGTCTTCGTTTCGTTGGCGACCTCGACTAGGGCAAGCGAGGTCGGCACGGTCGAGGAGCCGACGAGGACGTCGATCTTGTCCTCGGAGATCATCTTGCGGGCGTTCTTCACCGCGTTCGAGGAATCCGTGGCGTCGTCGAGAATCACCCATTTCACCTTCTCGCCGGCGATGGTCTGCGGCAGCAGGGCGAAGGTATTCTTTTCGGGAATACCCAGGGACGCGGCCGGGCCGGTGGTCGCGATGGTGACCCCGACGGTGATGTCGGCCAGCGCGGCGCCGGCGGCGCACAGCGTAGACAGCAAGAGGGCGAGTTTGCGGATCTGCATTTTGTCTTCTCCTGGTTATTGGTATGGATTGCGATCGCCGTGCGCGCCGCAATGTGCCTCACGATACGCCGCGTATACTAACTTTGTCAAACGGTTGTTAGGTTAGTTAGTTTGCGGTACATTGGCGCCATGTCGAAGCCCGTCCCGCCTGCCAGCCGCCGCCAGGAAGTCGAGCGCGCCGTGCTGCGCCACGCCCACGATCACCCCGAATGGGGGCAGGCGCGCGTCGCCGAGGCCGTCGCCGGCAAGGGGCTCAAGGTGTCCGCGGCCGGCGTGCGCTGGATCTGGCAGCGCCACGGCCTGGAGACGTCGGCGAAGCGCGCCGCGGCGCTGAGGGAACTGGGCGCCGCGCGCCTCAGCGCGGGGCAGAAGGAGGCCCTGGCGCGCATCGGCGCGCGCCGCGGCGGCTATATCGAGGGAGAAACGCCGCTGATGGCACGCGAGCACCTGCTCGGGGTGGCGGTGCGCGAATTCAACCGCAAGGGGTTCCCCCGCACCTCCATCCGCGACATCGCCCAGGCCGCCGGCATCCAGCCCGGCTCGGTGTACTACCACTTCCCGTCCAAGGACGAACTTTTCATCGCCGCCCACTCGGCCGGCATGCGCCAGGCGGCGCAGGCGCTGGAAGCGGCCCTGGCCGCCTGCCGCGACCCCTGGGAACGGCTGGAAACCGCCTGCACGGTGCACATCCGGCACCTGATCTCCGGCAACGATTTGACGGTGTGGACCGGCGCCAGCCTGTTCCTCTTCAACTCGCCGGAAATGCAGAAGCAGCTGCGCACCGAGCGCGACCGCTTCGAGGCCATTTACCGGCGGCTGATCGCCGCCCTGCCCATGCCGCCGGACATCGACCGCAGCTTGCTGCGCCTGCAGCTGCTCGGCGCCATCAACTGGACGCGCACCTGGTACCGGCCGGGGCGGCGCGGACCGGCCGAAATCGCCCGCCATCTCGTGCAGACGCTGCGCCAGCCGCTTGATGCGGCGGCTACCTCACCCTGAAGCAGCGAATGCAGACCCGCTCGCGTTCGCGCACGCCGGTACCGACAAAGACGTGACGCGCCAGCCAGCCGTAGCGCTCGCCGGCCGCCTCGAAAACCGGCGCGGTGCGAAAGTAGTAGCGTGCCGGATCGACCGCCGCACCGGCGGCAAGGGCGGCCATGACCTCGGCGGGCCCGTGGCGGTAGCCCCGGTTGATGATGTTGATCGCACTGCCGTCGTCGGCAACGAGTGTGTAGCGCGCCGCGATGTCGGCGCTGCCGTCATCGAACAGGGTCTGCCAGTCGGCGCCGCCAGGGGCGACGATGCCGCTTCCGGCCGGCCCGGAAAACGTGCCGCCGAGAAGCGGGATCATCCGCCGCATGCCGCCATCGAAACGCCCGATGTTGTGTGGCTCGCCGATCGCCACGCGGATCTCGAAACAGAATTCCAGCGCCGGCGCCGCCGGCTGCGCTACTTCAGGAGAATCCACTTGCCCTGCTCCACCCTGACCATGACGCGGGCACGCTTGTCCAGCCCGTTGTGATCGGTCGGACTCATGCTGAACACGCCCTGCGTGGCGACGACCTCGCGGCTCGCCTCGAGCGCCGCGCGCAGTCCCCGGCGGAAGGCCGGCGTGCCCGGCGCTGCCGCCCGCCGGGCTTCGGTAACGGCGTTCTTCAGCAACAGGTAGGCATCCCAGGCATTGGAGCCGTAGATGTTGCGGCTGCCGGAGCCGTAGGCCTGCTCGTAGCGCGCGATGTACTCCTGCGAGGCCTTCTTGACCGGATTGGCGTCGTCCAGCTGCTCAAAGACCAGTACCGGACTGGCCGGCAGGATCGCGCCCTCGACCTCCTTGCCGCCGACGCGCAGAAAATCGGCGTTGGCGACGCCATGCGTCTGGTAGATCCTGCCTTTGTACCCGCGCCGCACCAGCTCGATGTGCGGGGTCGCGCCGGGCGTACCGGCCGCGGCGATCAGCACGGCATCGGGGCTGCTGCCGAGGATCTTCAGTATCTGCGCCGCGACGCTGGTGTCGGAGGGAGCATAGCGCTCGTCGGCGGTCAGGCGCATCCCGCTGCCCTCGGCCAGCCGCCGGAACTCTTTCGACCAGGTCTCGCCGTAGGGGTTGGCGAAGCCCAGGTAGCCGACCGACTTGATGCCCGCCGATTTCATGTGCTCGACCACCGCCTCGGCCATCAGGACTTCGCTCTGCGGCACCTTGAATACCCAGTGGCGACGGGCGTCCATCGGGCTGACGATGGCAGCCGAAGATGCCATGCTGATGTAGGGTGTTTCGGCTTCCGCCGCGACGTCGATGATGGCCAGCGAGGGTGGCGTCACGCTCGACCCGACCAGCACGTCGGCATGGTGCTCCTGAACCAGCTTGCGCGCGTTTTGCGAGGCTCGCGTCGGATCGCTGCCGTCGTCCAGAACGACGTAGCGCACGCTCTCGCCGCCGAGCGTGGCCGGCAGGACAGCGAAGGTGCGCTGTTCCGGAATGCCGAGCGAGGCGGCGGGGCCGGTCGCCGAAAGCGTCACCCCGACGACGATTTCGGCTGCGGCGGAAGTGCAGCAGGCGGCAACGCAGGCTGCCACGATGGTCATCAACAGGCGATGGCACGACATATTGGTTCCTCCTGAACGGCGTTGCGGACGACCCGCCCGGATCGGGCGCCGCGACCAGGACGCCGCCGCAGCGGGTGCACTACACTATAGGCGGTGCCGCCTTGCCGGCTGTCATCCGAAAGGACGACGAAGGCGGCGGCAAGGCTTCGGGGAGGGCAAGGTGATGCAAAGATGGCGTCTCGCGCCGCCGCGCTCGGTCAGCGACCGCGCCGGGGCCGCTTTGTCCGACATCATCGATGCGATCGGCCGGCAGGATTTCGGACAGCGCGTGATCGAGCAGATCAACGCGGTACTGCCCGTCGGCTCCTGGTCGGCCTACCGCATCGGCGCCGCCAGCCGGCCGCGGCTCTACCATTCGGCCAGCCTGAACCGCCCGGACACCACGCGCGATTGCTGGCGAGCCTACCTGTCCGGTCCGCACCTGAGCGACCGAACGCTATGCGTCGACGCCTCGCGCGACGGCGACGTGCCGGAGATCTGCCGCATCTCCGCCGACGAAATCCCCTCGACGCAGCACAAGGAACGCATCTATCGCCGCTTCGGCATGGTGGAGCGGCTATCGGTCGTCGAGCCGGCCGCCGACGGCTCGCTGCTGGCCATCAACCTCTACCGGCATGCCGGCCAGCCCTGCTTTTCCGATCGGGAGCTGGCAGGCTTCGAGTATCTCGCCCACGGGCTGATCGCTTCGGTCAAGCGCACCATCCTGTTCGAAACGGCGCGGCACGAAACCGCCGCAGGCGGCGTGCAACCCGCCGTCGCCAGGCTGCGCGAAATCCTGCAAAGGAACCGGCCCGATCTCAGTGCGCGCGAACTCGACGTCTGCGCGCGCCTGTTGCGCGGCATGAGCCATGACGGAATCGCCGCCGACCTCGGACTGGGCATGCCCACCGTCAAGACCTACCGCAACCGCGCCTTCGCCCGGCTCGGGATTCATTTCCGCAGCGAGCTGTTTTCCTTCTACCTCGGGCTGGACCGCGATTAGGCCGTGCCGCCGGCGCTTCAAGTTGCCCGCCGGGGCGCCGATAGAGAGTGACGGCGCGCCGCGGCGCGGAGTGCGAGGCGAGAAAATGCAGAGCGACGACACCAGCGCAACATTGGCGACATTGCCATCCACGGCCGACACCGCCGCCGGGGACCCCAGAGGGGACAGGAAACAGCGGCAGCGCATCCGCTGGATCGGCATCACGCTGGCCAGCTACGCGCTGGACACGCTGTTTCTTGCCCTGTTCGCCCACGCCGGGACCGTCCCGGCACTGGTGCCGCTGGCCTACGGCAGCGCCGCGCTGGCGATCTGCGGCCTGTCCCTGCTGTTCTTCTCGGCCGGCTGGAACCAGCGCTTCAGCGAATCCGGCGTCAGCGCCTTCGAAATCGCCGTCGCCTCGCTCTTGCAATGCGCGGTCGTCTGGCTGGCGCCGGAGATCGCCTTTCCCTACCTGGCCAACCTGTTTGCCGTCCTCGCTTTCGGCGTGCTGCAACTGTCCCTGCGCCAGTTCGCGCTGATCTGGGCGATTGTCACGGCAGCGGCGGGCGTCGCCTTGTTCCCCAACGCGGCGCGCCTCGGCATACCGGCTGCGACGCCGTTCGAGCTGACCCTGGCCTGGTTGTATTTCGCATCGATCCTCGGA
Source organism: uncultured Rhodocyclaceae bacterium (assembly GCA_964487715.1). Lineage (GTDB taxonomy): Bacteria > Pseudomonadota > Gammaproteobacteria > Burkholderiales > Rhodocyclaceae > Desulfobacillus. The sequence continues at coordinate 27,982 of CAZASE010000016.1, forward strand.
CGCTGCGCGTTCCTGAGCGTCTTCGCCCACGGCCTGCGCATGCGGCTGGGAGAAAGCAAGCGCAAGCTGCAGGCCGCCCTCGAACAGGTGCGCCAGCTTGCCATCCAGGACGAACTGACCGGCCTCTACAACCGCCGCCACATCGTCGCCCGGCTGCGGGACGAATGCGTGCGCTTCGAGCGCACCCGGGCGCCCTTCAGCGTGGCGCTTTTCGACCTCGACCGCTTCAAGTCAATCAACGACACCCACGGCCACGGCGCCGGCGACCGCGTCCTCAAGGCCTTTGCGCTGGCGGCCGGCGCGACCATCCGCACGACGGACACTTTCGGTCGCTATGGCGGCGAGGAATTCCTGCTGGTGCTCGTTGAAACGCCGCTCGATCCGGCGATTCGGGCCATCGAGCGGATTCGCGAGCGGATGCGCGAAACGCCATGGCGCGAAATCGCGCCCGGGCTGAACGTCACCGTATCGGTCGGCGTGGCGGAATCCCGTCCTGGCGAAGGTGTGGAAAGCCTGCTGTCGCGGGCGGATGTCGCCCTTTACGCGGCCAAGGACAGCGGACGCGATCGCGTCGTCGCGCACGCGCAACAGGCCGCCGGCTGAGGCGCAAAGCCGGTCGATGGCCGGAAAGCCGCGCGGGACGGGCGTTTCCGGCCTATCGGTAGCGGCGCAAGTAGCAGGATTCGAAGAGCGCCTTGGCGTTGTGCATGAGCCCGAGCGGCGGCAGGGCGAAGCCGCCGTCGGACGTGCGCTTGACCAGCATGCCGGCATCGAGGCTGTCGACGACGCAGAGCAGCTCGACCTTGAAGGTCTTGTCGGGCTGCCCGCCCTTCAGTTCCGCAAGCAGGTTTTCCGCCGCAGCTTCCGCCTGCAGGTCGGCCATGTGCGCCTGCTTGGGCATCCAGTCCGGGCCGGGAAAGCTGCCGGCATCCCCGGCGACGTAGACGCGCTCGCGTCCCTCGACGCGGCACTGCGCATCCGCCTTGATCAGCCCGCCCGGCGAGCGCGGCAGGTCGGTGGCGTCGAACCAGGCGTTGCCGGTCAGGCCCGGCATGAAGACGATGAGGTCGGCGGCGAATTCGCCGCCTTCGGTCTTCACCTTGTCCGCCTCGAAGCCGACCAGCTTGTGGCCGAGATGGGTGGCGATGTCGCGGCGCTGCATCTCGCCGAGCAGGCGCGCGACGGCCTTCTCGCCGAGGCGGTTGCCGGGATTCGGCATCGGGTTGAAGAAGGTCAGCTTGATCCGCTCGCGCCGTCCCTCGCGCCGCAGCTGGGTGTCGAGGCCGAAGAGGAACTCGAAAATCGGCCCGCCGCGCATCGCCGAGGGCTCGTTCGGGTTGCCGGCGAAGCCGAGCGCGATGCTGCCGCTGTGCATCGCCTGCACCGCGTCGCGCAGGCGTTCCACCGCGGCGATACCCTCGCAAGGCGTGATGGCGTGCTCGATGCCGGGCAGCTTCTTGATGAAGCGCCCGCCGCAGGCGATGACCAGGCCGTCGTTGTCCACCGTCCCGGCGGAAGTCAGCACGCGGCGGCCGCCGTCCTCCAGCCCGCTCGCCTCGCCGGCATGGAAGTCGATGCGGTTGCGCGCGAAGAAGTTCTGCAGCGGGATGCGCAGGTCTTCCGCGCGGCGCTTGCCCGAGGGCAGCCAGATCAGGCTGGGCAGGAAGACGAGCTCCGGCCGCGGCCCGACGACGGTGATGCCGACCTTCTTGTCGAGCTGGCGCAGCCGGCGCGCCGCGGACAGCGCGGCGAAGCCGGTGCCAATGATGACGATGCGTTTCATGTCACTCCTGCAGGGCCTGGTCGAGGTCGGCGATCAGGTCCGCCGCATCCTCCAGGCCGACCGACAGGCGCAGCATGGCCTCCGAGATACCGCGTCGCGCGCGCTCCTCGGGCGTCAGGCCGTGGTGGGTGGTGGTGGTCGGCTGCGTCACCAGGCTCTCGGCGCCGCCCAGGCTGGGCGCCAGCGCGAACAGCTTGAGGCGGTCGGCCGCACGCGTCGCCGCCGCGCCGCCGCCCTTGACCTCGATGCTGAGCATGCCGCCGAAACCTTTCATCTGCCGCTTCGCCAGGGCGTGGCCGTGGAAGCCCGGCAGGCCGGGATGGAACACGCGCTCGACGCAGGCATGCTGCGCCATCGCCTCGGCCACCGCCTGCGCCGTGGCGTTCTGCCGCTCGACGCGCACCACCAGCGTGCGCAGGCTGCGTGCCAGCAGCGCGGCGGTCTCCGGCGCGAGCATCTGGCCGAGGTTCTTGCGCCAGTTCCACACCGGCGCCAGCAGATCCCTGCTGCCCATCAGGGCGCCGGCGGTGATGTCGCTGTGGCCGCCGAGGTATTTCGTCGCGCTGTGCACGACGAAGTCGGCGCCCAGTTCCAGCGGCCGCTGGTTCACCGGCGAGGCGAAGGTGTTGTCCACCGCCAGCCGCGCACCGTGGCGGTGCGCCAGCTCGGCGATGGCGGCGATGTCGAGGATCTCCATGCGCGGGTTGGTCGGCGTTTCGAGAAAGACCAGGCCGCAGCCTTCGCGCAGGCGCGCCTCCAGCAGGTCGAGCTCGCTGCCGAGCAGCAGATGCGTGCGCACGCCGTACTGCGGCAACTGGCTTCCGAGCAGTTCCAGCGTGCCGCCGTAGGCGTCGCCAATGCAGGCGATGCCCTGCCGCCCATGTGTGAAGAACAGCGCTGCCTCCGCCGCCATGCCCGAGCAGAAGGCCCAGGCCGCCTCGGCGCCTTCCAGGCTGGCGAGCTTGCCCTCCAGCGCAAAAATGGTCGGATTCAGGCCGTAGCGGGTATACAAGGCGCCCGCCTTGCGGCCGTCGACGACGTCGAGCACATCGGCGGTCGAGCGAAACTTGAAGGTGGTGGTGTTGTAGACCGGCGTGTGCGGCGAGCCGTGCGCGTCGGCGAGTTCGCCGGCGTGCACGCAACGCGTAGACAGTCCCTGCTTTTCTTCGCTCATGTTTTTCTCCTCGAAAGACACAGTTTGTCAGAGGCGTAGCAAGCCGCGCAACTGGGCGACGATGGCCGCGTCGTCGAACTCGCGCCCGCCCACCGCGCGTAGCGCCAGCCTCCCTTTCCTGTCGACGACGAAGGTGCTGGGCAGGCCCTTCACCGGCCAGCGCCGCATGACGGCCGAATCGCGGTCGAGCAGAATGGTGAGGTCGCTGGCGCCGGCGAAGGAAAAGATGGTCTCCGCATCCTCTCCGACATTCACCGCCAGCACGACGAGCTCGGAGGGCTTGAACAGCTTCTGCACGCGCGCGAGCGAGGGAAACTCGCGCCGGCAGGGCGGGCACCAGGTGGCCCAGAAGTTCACCAGCACCAGGCGGCCGCGCCAGGCCGCCAGGTCGACCATCTTGCCGTCGATATCGGGCAGCGCCAGCGGCGGCGCGGGCGGCGTACCGGCCACCGGCGTCAAAGGACTGCCTTCACCGCGTCCCCCTTCCCGGGGAAGGAGGCGATCACGGTTCGCGGACAGCGTCCGCTCCGTTTCGTTGGCTGTGCCGCCCTGAACGGCGAGGGGCGCGGCGGCGAGCAGGCAGCCGAGGCCGGCAAGGCGGACGAGTGCGCGGCGCCGTTCAGTCGGCAGCGGCGCAGGCGATCCGGTCGAGGGTGATTTCATGTTTTTTCTTGCCGATGGTGTAGGGAATGGTCAGTCGGAAGGCGCCATCCGGGCGGCGCTCCGGCGCCGCCATGCCCATGATCCAGTCGCCCGGCGCGAACTCCAGCTCGGACTGGAATTGCGCCCAGCGGAAGGCGATGCGCGCCGGCTCGGCCACATTTCGCCGCGCCCACTCGGCCTCCCAGGATTCCGCCGCCCTGAAGCGGATGGAGCCGGCGGCGCGCCAGTCGGCCAGGCGCAGCCGCAGCAGGTTTTTCGTCTTGTTCTGCAGCTCGAAGGAGAACACGCAGGCATCGGCATACGGCGCGACAGCCTCGGCCGAAAAGCCGCGCGCCTGGTAGAAGGCCAGCACGGCAGCTCGGGTCAGCGCCGTGGCCTTGACCTCCACGCCGTCGCGCTTGCCTTGCCACGCAAACTGGCTTTGCGCCACGGCGGGAAACGCAGCCATCCATGCCAGGGCGAGCCGGCTCACCTGTCGATACAAGCTCATGCTCCCTCCGGCAGTTGGATGCGCCGGCTCAGAATCGGCGGTAAAGCCAGTACTTCTCGTAGACGATCTTGCCGGCGTGCCAGAACAGGCTCGGCGCACGCATCTCGACCTGCGGTGTGGGTTCAGCGTAGAAATTGCCCTTGCCCACCCCGGCGCGCCCGTTGCCCGCCTCGATGAAGCACATGCCGTGGCCGTCGAAGCGCCGCGGCTCGCCCTTGCCGGTCCAGGCACCTGCGATGTTGTGTGCCACGGTTTCCGCCTGGCCGTGGGCAAAGACGCCGGCCTTGGGCAGCGGGCGGCCCATCTTCAGGGGAATGGTGGTGATGTCGCCAATGGCGTAGACGTTCTCGTGCTGCGTCTGCAGCGTGTGGCGGTCGACCGGAATCCAGCCTGCCTCGTTGGTCAGGCCGGCTTCGCGCGCGACGGCCGGCGCCCGGTGCGGCGGCACGTAGAGCAGCAGATCGAAGTCGGCGGTCACGTCGTTGGCGAAGACAATGCGGCGCGCCGCCGCATCGACCGACTTGACCTGATGCTCCGGGTGGTAGGTGATGCCGCGCGCCTCGATCATGCCGCGCACAGCCGCGCCGACCACCGGGCCGGTCACCGCCATCGGTTGCGGCTCGGCAGCGAAGAACGAAAACGTCGTCCGTTCGGCCAGGCCGCGCCGGCGCAGGAAGTCTTCGACCAGCAGCGCCGCCTCGTAGGGCGCGGCCGGGCACTTGTAGGCCGGCGTGGCGGTGAGCATGACGATGCGTCCGCCGGTGAAGCCGGCCAGCGCGTCGCGCACGGCGGTCGCCCCTTCGAGCGTGTAGAAATCGAGGCCGGCCCCGGCCAGGCCGGGAATGGTCTCCGGCGCATACTCGGCGCCGAGCGCGATCACCAGCGCATCCGCCGCCATGGTCTGCCCGCCGAAATCGACGAGGCGGCGCGCCGGATCGATCCGCGTCACATTGCCCCGGATGAACTCGACGCCCCGCCCCGCCAGCCGCGACAGGGGGCGCGAGAAATCCGCCGGCACCCGCTCGCCAACCATTAGCCACAGCAGCGAAGGCGGGAAGAAGTGCTCGCCGACGCGATCGACGGCAACAACGCGATCGGCTTTCGGCAGCAGCTTGCGCAGCGTCTGGGCGGCCACCAGTCCGCCCAGACCGGCGCCGAGAACCAGTGCAGTGCGGCTCATGCTCAGAACACCAGAACCTTCTCGGCCCCCTCGGTCCATTCGGTCAGGAGGTCCAGGGTGCCGCGCAGCGCACCCTGCACCAGGTCGGCGTCGGCGATGCCGCGCGCGTCCATGCAGGTGCCGCAAACGGCAACGGTGCCGTTGCGGCGGATCACCGCACCCAGCATGTCGCCGATGTTGTAGTAGCCGGTCGGCACCTTCTGGCCGCCCTTGGCGCAGGAGGCGGCATCGCCCATCAGGAACACCTTGACCTCGGCCTCGTTGGTGTTGAGCAACGAGCGGGCGAGGCGCAGGCCGTTGTAGCTGCGCTCGGTGCCGTAGGGCGGATCATTGAGGATGACAAGATATTTCTGCATGGTCGACTCCACGGATGAAGGTATCGGCTACTATTCGTACGTTTTTTTGAATAATAGCCGCCGTTCCGAAAAATGGCAAGCTGACGCCCATGAACATGCCGCCCCTGTTTGCTGCAGTCTTCGCCGCCTTGCTCGCCCTCCCCGCCGCCGCTGCCGAAGATACCGCCCTGCTCATCCAGGTCGCATCCGACGGCCGCTACACGGTTTGGCATGCGGGTGCCGCGTCGCCATTGGGCGAGGAGGAACTCGTGGCCCTGGAGGCGAGCGCGCGGCCAAACGGCGGAAAGACGAAAGTCACGGCAGCCGGGCTGGCGCAAGCCTTCGAGACGCCGGCAGGCACACTCGTGCGCCTGCCGGCGCTTGGTCCGGAGAAGACGCTGCTCATCGACCACGACGGCTGCGGCGGCATCAAGATCTGGCATGCACGGGGCGACATCAACCCGAGCGAAGATGAGCTTACCGAACTGGTGCTGTCGGCGCTGCCGGAGGGCGGCAAGAACGTCGTGCTCGGCAAGCTGCACGCCAAGGCCTACAGTACGCGGATCGGCGTCGTTGCGGCGATCTGGCAACCCGTTCGGCGCGGAACCGGCGGCGCGCGCGAAGCGGGCCGCTAGTGTCCTGAATCAGCAATTCGTTGATCTGAGTGAGAGCAGGTGATGCGGGTTCTGGAAAGTGGCGAAATCGTTGTCAGGCAAGGCGCGAACCGGAGCCAGGTTGGACACCTGGCGAGGATTCGCAACGCAGCATGGCGACGATTCTCGCCATCTTTACGTCAGCGAAGTACTGATTCAGGACACTAGAGGCTACTCGTCTACCGGCAGCCGGCCGGCCTTCCACTCGGGAAAGCCGTCCTCCAGGCGGCGCGCACGGTAACCCTTCTTGCGCAGCTTCGCCACCGCTTCGAAGGCCAGCAGGCAATAGGGGCCGCGGCAATAGGCAACGATCTCCTGCTCCTTCGGCAGTTTCTTGAGGAAGCGCGGCAGCGAATCCAGCGGCACGCTGACGGCGCCGGCGATGTGGCCGGCGGCGTATTCCTCGGCTGGCCTGACGTCGATCACCACGGCTTCGCCGCCGCGGGCAAGCTTGAGCAGTTCCTCGCGCCGTACCGGCTGCAACGCATCGCGCGAGCTGAAGTTCTCGCGCACAATGCGATCGACTTCGGCAAGTTGCCGCTCGGCGATGCGGCGGATGGCGGCGAGGGTGGCGATGATCTCGGCATCGGCAAGGCGGTAGAACACCTGCAGGCCGTCCTTGCGCGAGGCAGCCAGGCCGCAGTCCTTGAGGATGAGCAGGTGGTGCGAGGTGTTCGAGATCGGCATGCCGCAGGTCTTCGCCAGCGCGTCCACGCTGCGCTCGCCCTGTGCCAGCGCTTCGAGCAGATCCAGCCGCGCCGCGTGCGCCAGACCCTTGCCGACTCGTGCGAGGTGCTCAAAAAGCTGTCGTTTGGGGCCGGGCTGGGTCATGGCGTTGCGTTGCTGGCATGGCTGCAATGTTACTTTGAAACCAGCCTGGCGAAAAAATGGCGGGGCGGCCCGAAAAGGATCCGGACGCCATTTCCTGGAAGACGAAATTTCGATGGAAGCCCGGTCTCGCGCCCAAGCCGTTCCAGCAACCGCAGCAGGTGGCGCGAGAGCGGAAAGCTGGCGAGCTGGTCGAAAAAGCGCGCCATGCCCTCCGCACGGCCGGTGATTTTCTCCTCCAGGATCTTGGACGAAAGCCCACGGAAATTTTCCAGGCAGCGCATCGCCGAATCATACGATCCTCACCGAAAGTGTGCCAACCCCTTCGACGACGCCCTCCAGCCGATCGCCCCGCTCGACCTTGCCGACACCGGCCGGCGTGCCGGTAAAGATCAGGTCGCCGGCTTGCAGCGTCACATAGCCGGACAGCTTGGCGATGATCTCGGCCACCGGCCAGATCATGTCGGCGAGGTCGCCGCGCTGGCGCTCGACGGCATTCACGTTCAAGGTGATGGCGCCGCGCAACGGATGCCCGCTGCGGGTGGCCGGGACGATGGCCGAGATCGGCGCCGACTGGTCGAAGGCCTTGCCCATCTCCCACGAGCGGCCCTTGGCCTTGAGTGCGGCCTGCAGGTCACGCCGCGTCATGTCGAGGCCGACGGCGTAGCCGAACACGCAATCGAGCGCCGCGTCGGCGGCGATGTCACGGCCGCCGCGGGCGAGCGCCACCACCAGTTCGATCTCGTGCTGCAGGTCGGCCGTTTGCGGCGGATAGTCCATGCTGCCGCTGGTGACAACGGCATCGCCCGGCTTCATGAAGAAAAAAGGCGCTTCGCGCTCCGGGTTGCCGCCCATCTCGCGTGCATGCTCGGCGTAGTTGCGCCCGACGCAATAGATGCGCCGCACGGGGAAAACGCGATCGCCGCCGACGACAGGCACTGCGGGCGGGGCCCAGGGGGGGATGACCGTGCTCATGGCATTCTCCGGACAAAACGCTAGAATACCTCCCGCATCCACGACACGGCACCCGAGATGAACGCAAAGACAGCGGCCACCCGACGCAAGCCGGCCAGGGACATCCAGCTCGACATGCTGCCCGGCCTGATCGGCTACCAGCTGCGCCTGGCGCAGCTGGCGGTTTTCGGCGATTTCGCCGCGGAACTGAAGGAGTTCGACGTATCGCCCGGACGCTTCGGCGTGCTTGTCCTGATCTCGGCCAATCCGGGCATGACGCAGAGCCTGCTCGCGTCGGCCACCCAGCTCGACCGCTCGACCATGGTCGCGGTGATCGATCAGCTCGAAGCGCGCGGCCTGGTCGAACGGCGTGCCTCGCCCACCGACCGGCGCTCGAATGCCCTGGTGCTCACCGAGGCGGGGGAAAAACTGCTGAAGCAGCTGAAGCGGCGCATCAAGCAGCACGAAGCGCGCATCGCCGCCGCGATGACGCCGGCCGAGACCGCCACGCTGGTCGATCTGCTCACGCGCATCCGCCTGCGGTTGCACGGCGCGCCGGCGCGGGACGGCGGCGGCAAATAGCGCGCCGTTGTGGGAGGGGCTTCAGCCCCGACTACAGGGATTGCCAGGGCTTCAGGCTGAAGTCGGGGCTGAAGCCCCTCCCACAGAACCGCTTGCTCCCGCATATCCGCCCGTTCAAACCGCCTCGCAGCGCTCGCGCACCTGCCGGCGCAGCGCGATCTTCTGCCGGATCTCCTGCAGATCGCCAAAATGGATGCAGTGCGCCAGGCAGATGTTGTCGGCGCAGGCCGGAATCAGGCCGCTGTCGACGCGCGTGTGGCACATATTGCACTTCTGCGTGACGGTCAGCCGGTCGTTGCGCACGATCGCCTCGTGCGGGCACTCGGGAATGCACAGGTCGCAGCCGACGCAGTCGTCGAGATCCATCACGACGATGCCGTCCTCGCGCACGACGATGGCGTCGGTCGGACAGACATCGACGCACGGCGTGCCGACGCATTCGCCATGCAGACAGGTGTTCACCGTGTAGGAGAAGAACGGCTTGCCGTTGCGTTCACGCACCGGTTCCTCGCCGACGCGGATGAATTTGAGGCCCGGCTCGACGCCGTTCTCCAGCTTGCACGCAACTTCGCAGGCCATGCAGCCCCAGCAGGCTTCGTGGTCGATGATCAAGGCGAGGCGGTTCATGCTGCCTTCTCCCGCTCGGCCGGACCGCGCTGGTCCGCATCGCGATAGATCCGGCACAGCAGGGTGCGCACGCTGTTGGCGCCCATGGCCGGATCGCAGGATTCGTAGGAATCGTCGGTGAGCACGTTGATGTTGGACTCGGCCCAGCCGTGGCCGGTCTCCTTCATCTCCGGGTACCACCAGGCATGCTGCGCACCGACGACGCCGGGATGGATGCCGCCGAACAGTTTGGCGCGCTGGCGCACCTTGCCACGCGGCGACTCGATCACCACCCACTGGCCGTCGGTGATGCCCAGTTTCGCCGCGGTATCGGGATGGATTTCCAGCAGCGGATCGGGCTGGGTTTCGCGCACCGATTTCAGCTGGCGGTTCTCGGTGTGGAAGAAACCGGGCGAGCGCGCGCCGGTGACGAGGATGTAGGGATAGTCCTTGAACAGTTCCGGCGTGCTGACCGGGCCTTCAGTCGGTTCCAGATACGTGGGCAGCGGATCGTAGCCCCATTTCTCCAGCCGCGTCGACCAGATCTCGAACTTGCGCGTCGGCGTCGAAAAACCGCGCTGCTTGTGCTTCTCGTATTCCACTTCGCCGCGCACGTAGTGCATCTGCTTGAACTGCTGCCAGGTGATGCCCATCGGCTCGAGGATGTAGTCGAGGCCCTGCTCGAAGTCGTCCCACCAGAACTCGCCCTGGCCGATGCGGTGGGCGAGGTCGTTGAGCATCTCGTGGTCGGAGCGGCATTCGCCGACCTCGACCACCTTGCGTCGCGGCAGGATGTAGCCGTGGCGCTTCCAGAAATCGCCGATGTAGTCCATCTCCAGCCAGGTGGCGGCCGGCAGCACGACGTCGGCCAGCTCGGCCGTCGGCGTGATGAAGAAGTCGGCGACGGCCATGAACTCCACCTTCTCCAGCGCCTCGACCACCGCCGCCGCGTTGGCGCGCGTCATGATCGGGTTGGAGCTGATGAAGAACAGCATTTTCACCGGGTACGGTTTCTCTGTGACGATGGCGTCCCAGACGCATTTCGGATTGATGATGCCGAAGTTGGCCGCCAGACGAAAGCGCTCGCCGCCCAGGCGCTTGGCTTCCTGCTCCGGCGAGAGCATGTCGTGGGCGCCGAACTTGCCGACGTTGCGGATCTTCGGCGTGCGGAACAGTACCTGGCCGCCCTTCCTGTCGAGGTTGCCGGTAATCGCCATCAGCGCCATCAGCAGTCGGTTGTTGTCGGCACAGTTGATCTGCTGCTCGATCGCCACGCCCCACTGGATGCCGGCGGTCTCGGCCGCGGCGAACATGCGCGCCGCCGCGCGGATCTTCTCGGCCGGCACCCAGGTGATCTCCGCCACGCGGTCGACCGGATACTGCATGACGCGCTCGACGAATGGCGCCCAGCCGTGCACGTATTCCTCGACGAACGCCTTGTCGAAGCGTTCCTCGCTGATGATGACATTGAGCATGCCGAAGGCGAGCGCCGCATCGGTGCCCGGCCGCAGCTGCAGCCAGATGTCGGCACGCGCGGAAAGCCGGGTCAGGCGCGGGTCGACCACGATCAGCCTGGCGCCGGCGTCGAGGCAATTCGACAGCGCCTCGCCCTTGTACTCGTCCGAGTTGGCGATGACCAGGTTGTTGCCCCAGGCCATCACGCAAGCGGGGTTGTTCTCGTAGTCGACGATCGGGTTGGAGCCGCAGGTAATGATGCCGGTGGAGATGCGCGGACCGTAGCAGAGGTGGCCGGCGGTGAGCACGTTGGGCGTGCCGAACAGGTTGGCCATGCGGTAGATGGCCGCCTCGTTTTCGCGCCCGGTGCCGTAGCCGAAAACAACCGATTCGGCGCCGAACTTCTCCTTGTACCCCAGCATCTTCTCGGCGATGAGATCGAGCGCCTCGTCCCAGGAGATGCGCTGCCACTGGCCGCTGCCCTTCGGGCCGACGCGCTTCACCGGGTGGGTCAGGCGATCGGGGTGATAGGCGAGTTCGGCCGAGGCGATCCCCTTGCTGCAGAGCGTGCCGTGCGCGATCGGGCACTCGGGGTCGCCGGCGATCTTGGCCACCTTGCCGTTCTTCGTGTAGACGAGCGTGCCGCAGCCGCCATGGCACATGCGGCAATGGCTGCGCGTCACCGCGTCGTAGCCGTAGTGCTCGATTTCCTTCTGTGCATTCGAATAGACAAACTCGACCATGCCTTGCCGCTTCCATTTGAATTTGACCACCGGCAACCTTACGCGATTGTGCGCAGCGGAAAAATGGAAAATCCGGTTCGATCGCGGTAGTTTTGCGCCGCCCACCCGGCCGCCGCGCGGCGGCGCCGGCGCGGCGAGGCCGGCAAAGGCGGATTGACGGCACTTTCCCGGCACGGGATACTCCCGCCGGCCGAACAAGAAAAACCAACCTTTCCGGACCGAATCATGCAATTCGATGCCGTTATCGTCGGTGGAGGCCCCGCGGGCCTGGCAATCGCCTCGGAACTGTCGCGCACGCGCCGCGTGCTGGTGGTGGAGAAAGGGCCGGCAGGGCATACCAACCGCAGCTGGTTCGTGCCGCTGAACGTCGTCGACGACCTGGTGCGGCCCTTCAGTTACGGCGGCGTCACGCGCTTCCTCGCCAGTACCTGCAGCGGCGCCAAGGCGCAGTGGCAGGCGCGCCAGTTCCCCCGCTACCCCTACATCGACGAGAAGCGCCTGCTGCCCCATTGGGTCGCCAGCGTGCGTGCCAACGGTTCAGAGGTCGTCGATCAATGCGAGTATCGCTCGCACACGGTGGATGCCGACGGCGTCAACGTGGACACCGCGCGCGGCACGTTCCGCGGCCGGCTGCTGGTCGACTGCACCGGCTTCGATTCGCCGATCGCGCGCCAATACGGCATCAGCCGCGCCGGCTACTACTGGTGGTCGGTTTTCGGTGCCGTCGGCGACCATCCCGGCGGGCTCGGCGGCATGCAGGTGGGCGACTACATGCTCTGGCAGACCTTCGCCGACACCGGCGCGGCCGACGCCTCGCTGCAGCAGGGTCGCCCGATCTTCGAGTACGAAATCCTCGATGAGCGCACTTCCTTCTCGCTGATCCTGTATCTGCGCAAGGAAATCATGGCGCGCGAGGCGATGGAGCCGGTCTACCGGCGCATCATTCGCGCCGAGGCGAGCACCGCAGCCTTCCACGACATGGAGATCAAGGAGCTCAAGTACGGCTGGTACCCCTCGGCCAGCGTCTCGCAGGAGCTCGCCCGCGAGCGGGTGATCTTCGCCGGCGACGCGGCCTGCTGGACGACGCCGTGCGGCTGGGGCATGTCGTTCATCCTCAACAACTACCGGCGTTTTTCCGCCCGCCTCGATGCGGCGCTGCAGGCCGACCGCCTGGGTCGCGCCGAGCTGGCGGCGATCCCGCACTTCCGCTTCCGCGAACGCGCGGAAATCGTGCTCAACACGCTGATGACGCATTTCCTCTCCGACGCCGCGGCGCCCCTGCTCGACCGCTTCATCGGCCTGTTCGACGAAGCCAGCCCGAACCACATCGACCCGATCTACTGCGAAAAGGTGTTCACCCTGGACATCAGCGCCGTAGAGACGCGCGCCCTGCTGGCGACCATCCTCAAGGCGTTTACGCTGAAGGAACTGCTCGGCTTCCTGCCGGCCTCGGAACACGCCCTGCTGCTGGAGGAAGCCGCCGACTTCGTCGGCGAGAGCGCGATCGAGGAGGTGCGCCGGCTGTTCCATCTCGGCGACGGCGAGCGCCAGGGCGCCGAGCGCAACCCCGGTTTCGACTTCGCCTGAACCTGCTGGGAGACTACCATCAGCCCGACCCCCAAAGTGCTTCTCGACCGGCTCGACCAATGGGTGAGCTGGTTCACGCCTGGCGATGCGCAGCGCGGCGAGCGGCAACGCTCGGCCGACCGCCTGCTGGTCTATGTCGGTCTCATCACGACGGCGTTTTCCGTGCTGTATGTGGCGACCTCGCTGGCCATCGGCTTCGCCGTCGGGGCGTTCCTGATGCTGGTGTGTTTCCTGCAGCTGTGGGCCGTGCTGTTCTTCTTTCGCTCCAGCGCCCGCTTTCGCCTGAGCGCCAACCTGTACCTGGCCACCTGCGCCTTCGTGGCGGTACTGGGCTGCAGCTTCTTCACCGGCGGCCTCCAATCGCCGGTCCTGCCCTGGTTCACGCTGATCCCGGTCGCCGCCGTGCTGCTGCTGGGCTTTGGCCGCGATGCGCTGCTCTGGCTGCTGGCGTGCTGCGCCATTCCCGCCGCCTACGGCGCGGCGACCCAGGCGGGCTACGCGTTTCCCGCGCTCTACCAGCAGGAATATGCCCAGGTCTTCAGCGTGATCTGCCAGGTCGGCCTGGTGCTGATCCTGTTTTCCGTCGCGCTGACCTTCGACCACAACCGCAACCTGGCCATGGAGAAAATCCTGGCGCAGAACGAGGCGCTGAAACAGGCGCGCGAGCAGGCGGAAATCGCCACACGGGTCAAGAGCGACTTCCTCGCCAACATGAGCCACGAGATCCGCACGCCGATGAATGCGGTGATCGGCATGTCGCGCCTGTGCCTGGCCACCAACCTGCAGCCGCGCCAGCGCGACTACGTCGAGAAGGTCTACTTCGCCGGCCAGTCCCTGCTCGGCGTCATCAACGACATCCTCGACCTGTCCAAGATCGAAGTCGGCATGCTGAAGATGGAAGCAATCCCCTTCGATCTCAACCAGGTGTTCGACAACCTGGCCAACTTCACCGCCACCAAGGCCCAGGACAAGGGCCTGGAACTGCTGTTTCGGCTGCCCGTCGACCACGATTACCCGCTGGTGGGCGATCCCCTGCGCCTCGGCCAGGTGCTGCTGAATCTCGTCAGCAACGCCATCAAGTTCACCGAGCGCGGCGAGATCCACGTGCAGGCCAGCCCGACCCGCAGCACCGACGACGGCATGGAGTTCGAGTTCCGCATCCGCGACACCGGCATCGGCATGACCGCGGAGCAGTGCAGCCGGATGTTCCAACCGTTTTCGCAGGCCGACACCTCGACCACGCGCAAGTACGGCGGCAGCGGCCTCGGCCTGGTGATCAGCAAGCATCTGGTCGAGATGATGGGCGGCACCATCCGGCTCGAAAGCCAGCCCGGCGCCGGCACCACCTTCACCTTCACTGCACGCTTCGGCCGCAGCCCGGAACGCAGCCAGTCGCCGGGCAAGCTGTTGCCGGCCGACCTGAACCGGCTCAAGGTGCTGGTGGTGGACGATGTGGACAGTGCGCGCGAAGTACTGGAGTCGATGCTGCTGCCCTTCTCCTGCCGCGTCACCTGCGTCGGCTCGGGCCAGGCCGCACTCGACGCGCTCGAACAGGCGCCGGCGGACGACCCGTATCGGCTGGTGCTGATGGACTGGCACATGCCGGGCATCGACGGCATCGAGGCCTCCAGGCGGATCAAGCAGCATCCCCGCCTGGCGGCGATACCCACGGTCATCATGGTCACGGCGCACGGCCGCGAGATGGTCATGGAGCAGGCATCGAGCGTCGGGCTGGACGGCTTCCTCATCAAGCCGGTCACTTCCTCGATGCTGGTCGACACCATCGTCGGTGTCTTCACGGCGCCCGCCGGCAGCGGCGAGGAACCGGATGACGCCGCTGCCTGGGGCATCCAGCGCATGCACAGCATTCTCAATGCGCACGTTCTGGTGGTCGAGGACAACGTCATCAACCGCCAGCTGGCGCAGGAACTGCTGCAGCAGGCGGGCCTGGTGGTCACGTTGGCCAACAATGGCCGGGAGGCGGTCGAACTGGTCACCCGCGTCCAGTTCGATGCCGTGCTGATGGACATCCAGATGCCGGTGATGGACGGCTTCGAGGCGACGCAGCTGATCCGCGCCATGCCGGAGCACGAGCGCCTGCCGATCATCGCCATGACCGCCAATGCCATGCCGGGCGACCGCGAGAAGTGCCTGGCCGCCGGCATGAACGACCATGTGCCCAAGCCGATCGATCCGGCGCTGCTGTTCATGTCGCTGACGACCTGGATTCCGCCCGGCCAGCGCTCGCTGCCCACCGGCGTGGTCGTCGCCCGCGACGAGCCGCCGCCGGCACCGCCGGAGAACCCGCTGCCCGATGACCTGCCCGGCATCAACCTGGCCGTCGCGCTGAAGGGAACCGGCGGCAACGCCGTGCTGCTGCACCAGATCCTGATGAATTTCCTGCGCGACCACCGCGGCGACGCACTGGCCATCCGCCAGGCCCTGGCGGCGCAGGATCTGCCGTTGGCGCAGCGCATCGCCCACACCCTCAAGGGCATCGCCGGCACCATCGGCGCCCAGGCACTGCGCCCGGCAGCCATCGCCATGGATGCCGCGCTGCGCAGCCGCGACACGCCGTCCTACCCGCGCCTGCTCGACCGGCTGGAAAACACCCTGTCCCTGGTGATGCACAGCCTGGGCTGGCTGGAGCAACACGAACTCGCCGGCGCGGCGGTGCCGAATGGCGCCGCCGGCCCGGCCGACCCGGCCGTGTTGGCACCGCTGATCGACCGGCTCGACCGGCTGCTGCGCGACCTGGATCCCGACGCCGAGGATGCCGCCAATGCCTTGCGCCAGCAGCTCGGCGCGGGGCCGCTGCAGCCCCTCGCGCTGGAACTGCTCAGGCAACTGGCGAAATTCGATTTCGACAGCGCCGGCCACACGCTGTCCCGGCTGC
Source organism: uncultured Rhodocyclaceae bacterium (assembly GCA_964487715.1). Lineage (GTDB taxonomy): Bacteria > Pseudomonadota > Gammaproteobacteria > Burkholderiales > Rhodocyclaceae > Desulfobacillus. The sequence goes on from CAZASE010000016.1 coordinate 43,911, forward strand.
GACAGGAAATGGGGGTCTCGCCATGAACGATTTTTCCGCCGCCGAGGAGCGTCCGCGCATCCTTATCGTCGATGATGAACGCATCAACATCAACATCCTCAACGCCCTGCTCAAGACCGACTACAAGATCATGGTCGCCACCAACGGCGAGCAGACGATCAAGGCGGCGGCGACCGGATTGCCCGACCTGATCCTGCTTGACATCCTGATGCCCGGCATCGACGGCTACGAAGTCTGCCGCCGGCTGAAATCGAATCCCGCCACCCACAGCATCCCCATCATCTTCATCACCGCCATGGGCGATGCCGAAAACGAAACCATGGGCTTTGCCCTGGGTGCGGTCGATTACATCTCGAAGCCCTTCAACAGCGCCGTGGTCAAGGCCCGCGTCGGCGTCCAGTTGCGGCTGAAGCGGCAGAATGACCTGCTGGAAACCCTGGCCTCCATGGATGCGCTGACGGAGGTGCCGAATCGCCGGGCCTTCGACCAGAAGCGCCTGCACGAGTGGAAGCGCAGCCAGCGCGAAGGCCTGCCGATCTCGTTTGCCATGATCGACATCGACCAGTTCAAGCAATACAACGACAACTACGGGCACGGCGCCGGCGACGAATGCCTGGCGCGCATCGCCAAGGCCATCAACGGCTGCATGCAGCGCCCGAGCGACTTTCTCGCGCGTTATGGCGGCGAGGAGTTTGCCGCCATTCTGACCGGCACGCCGAGCGATGGCGCCGTGCGGATGGCGCAGCACTTTCACGAGGCGGTGGCCCGGCTGCAAATTCCGCATGCCCATTCCAGCGTGGCGGCCCAGGTGACCATCAGCGTCGGCATCGCGACGGCGGTGCCGGTCGGCGGCCTGAGCCCGGAGACGCTCTCCGAGGCGGCCGACAAGATGCTGTACCAAGCCAAACAGTCGGGGCGCAACACGACCGAAGCCACGCAGCTCTAGGGCCTGTTCTCAGCCCTCCGCCAGCTTCTGCAGGCGGCGCCGGTAGTCCTGCGATGAGCAACGGGCAAGCCGTCGGAAGACCTTGCTGAAATAGGCCGGGTCCTGAAACCCCAGGTCGTAGGCGATTTCCTTGGTCGGCCGCCCGGTGAATTGCAGCAGGCGCTTGGCCTCCAGGAGCAGGCGGTCCTCGATGATCTGCTTCGGCGACCTGCCGACGCACAGATGCGTCGCTTCCGCCAGTCGCCGCTGCGGCACGCCGAGTCCGGCGGCATAGTGCGCGACGCCGTGATGGCGGGCGAATTCGCTCTCCAGCAATAACACGAAGGCGCGGAACAGTTCCATCCGCGGCCCATCCGCCGCGCTCGCCGGCGCGTGGCTGCGCAGAAGCATGCGCCCCAGCTTGACCAGCGCGATGCGCAGGAGCGCGCCGAGGATCTCCCGGCGCCCGGCTTCGGCCGGGCGCCGGTACTCGCCGGCCATCAGCGCAAACAACTGTCCGAGTTCGGCGGTTGCCGCCGCATCGAGGCGGACGCCGCGCGCCGCGCCGACGCTGTTGAACCATTCCAAGGGAAAGCCCGACTCATCCACGCCGCGCAGGTCGGCAATGAGTTCTTCGGCGAAACGCACCACGCTGCCTTCGACGTTACGGGCTTCGAGGAATTGGTGCACCTGCCCCTTGGCGACGAAGTAGCAGGTGCCGGGCGACAGCTCACAGGAATGGCCGTCGATGGCATGGCGGCCGTGTCCGGAACGAATCCAGATCAGTTCCTGGAAGTTGTGCCGGTGCGGCATCTCCGGCGCCGTCGCCGCAAGGTTGAGCGATTCGAGCAGGCGGATATGAAACAGCGCCTCGACCGGCGCCGGCAGGTCGATCGATCGGATGTGCTCCCGGCGCGGCGCGCGGTGCGGTGGCTTCATGGCGCCGGCACGCTATTCAGACCGGATTGTCGATCTCGACGTAGCGGCACACCATGCCGAAGCGCTCGGCCAGATGCGCGCCGAGCGCCTGCACGCCATAGCGTTCAGTGGCGTGATGCCCGGCCGCAATGAACGGCACGCCGGACTCCCGCGCCAGGTGCACGGCCTGTTCGGCAATCTCGCCGCTGACGTAAAGGTCGGCGCCGGCGGCGATGGCCTGCTCGAAATAGCCATGCGCGCCGCCGCTGCACCAGGCGATGCGTGCGACCGGCCGCGCCGCATCGCCCACCAACAGCGGTTCGCGGCCCAGCCGTGCGGCCAGGGATCGGGCGATGTCGCCGGCCGTGCCCTGCGCACGGCCGAGAAAGCCGATGTCCTGCTCGGCGAAGCGCCCGTCCACCGTCCAGCCCAGGCGCCGCGCCAGCTGTGCGTTGTTGCCCAGCTCGGCATGCGCGTCGAGCGGCAGGTGAAAGGCGAACAGGTTGATGTCGTTCTCCAGCAGGGTCTTCAGCCGCTGCCGGCGATGCCCCGTCACCCGCCCATCTTCGCCGCGCCAGAAGCAGCCGTGGTGCACGACGATCGCATCGGCGCCGTCCGCCACGGCCGCCTCGATCAGCGCCAGGCTAGCCGTCACCCCGCAGACGATGCGGGAAACCGCCGGGCGACCTTCCACTTGCAATCCGTTTGGGCAATAATCGCGGAAGCGCCCGGCGTCCAACAGTCCGTCGAGGTACGCCGTCAGTTCAATCCGATCCATTCTTCGACTCCGGGTCCAAACCATGCATCGATTGTGGCTCATTTTCGCCCAGGCCGTCACGGTCAGCATTGCCGCGCTGTTCGTCGTGCAGACGCTCAAGCCGGACTGGCTCGGCGGCCCCATCGCGCCCGCGGTGGTGGCGCTGCAGGAAGCCGCCCCGGCCAACACCGCCGAGCCGCGCCGGAACGCGCTCTCCTACGCCGACGCGGCGAAGAAGGCCCTGCCCTCGGTGGTGCACATCTACACCAGCAAGCAGGTCAAGAGCCCGCGCCATCCCTTCGCCGACGACCCGGTCTTCCGCCATTTCTTCGGCGACCGCTTCAGCCAGCCGCAGCGCCAGTCGGGGCTCGGCTCCGGCGTCATCGTCAGCACCGAGGGCTACATTCTCACCAACAACCATGTCGTCGAAGGCATGGACGAAATCGAGGTCGCCACCCACGATGGCCGGCGCTTCGCCGCGCGCATCGCCGGCATGGATCCGGAATCCGACCTGGCGGTGCTGCAGATCAAGGCCGACGGCAAGCTGCCCGCGGTAACCCTGGCGCCAGCGGAGTCGCTGCGCGTCGGCGACGTCGTGCTGGCCATCGGCAATCCCTTCGGCGTCGGCCAGACGGTGACGCACGGCATCGTCAGCGCGCTGGGGCGCACGCACCTCGGCATCAACACCTTTGAGAACTTCATCCAGACCGATGCGGCGATCAATCCGGGCAACTCGGGCGGGGCGCTGGTCGACGGCGCCGGCAACCTGGTCGGCATCAATACGGCCATCTATTCGCGCAGCGGCGGCTCGCTCGGCATCGGCTTTGCGATTCCGATTTCCGTCGCCCGCAGCGTCATGGAGGAGATCATCAAGTCGGGCACGGTGACGCGCGGCTGGATCGGCGTCGAGGCGCAGGAGATCACGCCGGAACTGGCGGAGTCGTTCAAGCTGCCGGCGACGCAGGGGGCGATCATCGCCGGCGTGATGCGCGGCAGCCCGGCCGACCGTGCCGGCATCCGGCCCGGCGATGTGTTGCTGGCAGTGGGCGGCAAGGCCGTCAGGGATCCGCAGGGCATGCTCGAACTGATTGCCGCGCTGGCGCCCGGCGGCAGCGCCAGGTTCCGCCTGCGGCGCGAGGCGAAGGACGTCGACGTCGATGTCGTGATCGGCAAGCGCCCGCCCGCCCGGCGCGAGGCGCAGTAGCCGACGCGGCGCGCACGGCGGCACGGACGCAATCGGCGCC
>CAZASE010000017.1:0-47584 GCA_964487715.1 uncultured Rhodocyclaceae bacterium
GCTGCGGCCGGCCACCGCGGTCCGCTTGCTGGAACGGTCGGACGCCTTGCGCCGGCCGGAGCGCTTCGCACAGCTGCTGGCGGCCTGCGAATTCGATTTCCGCGGGCGGCCGGGCTGGGAAACGCGGCCGTGGCCGGCCGGCGCGCGGCTCGCGCAGGTGCTCGAAGCGATGCGCTCGGTCGACGCCGGCGCGGTTGCCGCGACCAGCGCGGAACCGGCGCAGATTGCGGTGTGCATCCACCAGGCGCGCGTCGAGGCGGTGCGGCGCGCACTGCGGGCGGACGATTGACCGGCATGCGCCGCCTCGCACTCCTCGTCGTGCTGCTGGTTTCGGCCGGTCCGGCCGCCGCCCAGGCGGTGGCAACGGACGCGCCGGCGGAACCGGTTGTTTCGCGCACGGCCACCGAAGAAATCGCGGCGCTGCGTCCGGTGCTGATCGGTCGCCGCCACCTGGACCAGGCGCGGCGGCGCCTGGCGGTACAGATGGCGCGGCTGGGCGAGCATCGCGACAGCCCGGAGCAGTGGTTCGCGGACAATGCGCTCGTGGTGCGCGATTTCGTCGGCGACGTACAGGTGATGTATGCCCTCGAATGGCCCGCGGGTGCGCAACTGGTTTCCCACGGCATGATGCGCGGCTGGGGCATGGATTTCGACCGTCTGCACCAGCGCGCGCTGGCGAATCTGGATCGCGCACACGGTGATATCGCGGTCAAGCAGGTCGGCAAGCTGCCCTGGCTGCATGTCATCGAAACCACCGATGGCTACGCCGCCAGCCGGGTCCTGCTGCACTGGCGCTGGTCGGAACTGACGCTCGCGCTCGGCGACGTGCTGGTGCTTGGCATGCCCTCGCGTGACGTGGTCGTGTTTACCGCCAGCCTGGAGGCGGACAAGATCGAAAAGTTGCGCGAGACCGTCGACACCGTCGAGCGGCATCAGGGGCGTCCGGTATCGCGCAAGCTGTTCCAGTGGGCGCCGCAAGGATGGATCGAGTTCTGAGTTACAGGAAATGCAGCAGCAGCGTGGCGAGCAGGGACAGCAGCAGGGTTGTGGCAAAGGGGAAGTGGTAGAGGCGGCCGCGAAAGCGGACGCTGACGTCGCCCGGCAGCCGGCCGATCTTCAGGCGTGCCGCCAGGCGCGGCAGGAATACGCCGGCGATGAAGACCGTGATGAGCAGGGCGAGCAGCAATTTGAGCACGGATGTGGCGGCGCGACCGGCGCCGGTTGGCGTTTTCGATCGTGCAGGATAAACCAGGAGCGGCCGTGATAGAGCTTTATACGTGGGGAACGCCGAACGGCCGCAAGGTCTCGATCATGCTGGAAGAGTGCGGCCTGCCCTACCGCGTGCACAAGATCGACATCACCCGCGGCGCGCAGTTCTCACCCGACTACCTCGCCGTCAATCCGAATGGCAAGATCCCGGCGATCGTCGATTCGCAGGGACCCGACGGCAAACCGATGGCCATGATGGAGTCCGGCGCCATCCTGGTTTACCTGGCCGGCAAGACCGGGCGCTTCCTCCCGGGCTCCGATCGCGGCAAGTTCGAAGCCTTGCAATGGCTGATGTTCCAGATGGGTGGCGTCGGTCCGATGTTCGGCCAGGCACACCATTTCCTGCGCTATGCGCCTGAGCGGATCGATTACGCGATTCGCCGCTATTCACGCGAAACGGCGCGCCTTTACGAGGTGCTGGACGCGCGCCTGGCGCAGCACGACTGCCTGGCCGGCGACTATTCGATCGCCGACATGGCGACCTTTCCGTGGGTCGCGCGGCACGACTGGCACGAGATCGACCTTGCCGCCTACCCGCACGTGTTGCGCTGGTTCAAGGCGCTTGCCGGGCGCCAGGCGGTTCAGCGCGGCATGGCCGTGCCGGCATGACCGCGGGCGGATCCGGCCGGCTTGAGGTCATCTTCCGCGGACCGGCGCCGGGATGCGCGCCAAGGCCCGCGCCACTGCTGTTCATTCATGGCGCCTACGCAGCAGCCTGGTGCTGGGATGAGCATTTCCTCGGTTTCTTCGCCGCCGCCGGCTACGCCTGCCACGCGCTGAGCCTGTCCGGCCACGGCGCATCGGGCGGCCGCGACTGCCTGGACAGTTTCGGCATTGACCGCTACGTCGAAGACGTTGCCGAACTTGCCGCAACCTTGCCGGACCCGCCGGTGCTGATCGGCCACTCCATGGGGGGCATGGTGGCGCAAAAGTACCTGGAACGGGCGCCGGCGGCCGCACTGGTACTCATGGCCTCGGTGCCGCCCCAGGGACTCTGGGTGGCGGCCATGGGGCTGGCGTTCCAGCGGCCCGGGCTGATGCGCGACCTCAACCGCCTGCTCGAAGGCGGCGCAGTGGCGCTGGATACCCTGCGCGAGGCGATGTTCGCCCAGTCCGTTGCGCAGGAGGACCTCGCGCGCTGGTATCGCCGCATGCAGCCGGAGTCGCACCGCGCCATCTGGGACATGACGCTGTTCAATTTGCCGCGCGTCAGCCGCATGCAGGTGCCACCGCTGCTGGTGCTCGGCGCGGAACATGACCACCTGATCCCCGTCTCGCAGGTCGAGATGACGGCGCGCAGCTACGGCGTTGCCGCGGAGATATTTCCCTGCATGGGACACGGCATGATGCTGGAGCGGGACTGGCGCAAGGTGGCAGCGCGCATCGGCAGCTGGCTCGACGAACAAAGCCTGTAGCGTCTCGGCGCGACGCCCGCGCCGCTGGTGCGGTGATTTGTGCCATCCATCGTTTTTCTTCGCCGATTCGCAAATTCGCTTCAACCTTTTTGCGGCGCCGCCGTTATTCCACCTGACACCCCGCGGCCGGACGCGCCGCAAAGGAGGTCAACATGGTCATCTACGCCGACATGGATAGTGGAAAACGAGTAATCGAACTGCGCGAAGAGTACGGCGAGGAGGTACTCCTCTCCAACTGGCTGCCGCAACCCGAACTGGGCCTCGCCCTGCAGGAGGCCGTGCCGGCCGCTCCGGCGCGGCGCGAACCCGAGCGGGATGTGGAAGCGTTCTTGCGCGCGGTGTATCTGAGCCAGGAATGAGCGGCTCGCCCGGCGCGGCATTCGCCGCGCCGCCCCCTTTTTCCTATTGCGTTTGGGCCGGCCGGCATTCTCGCCGCATTTCCGCGCGTTGTAGGCGCATTCCCTACAACAGAATCGGCTCAACCGAAACTCCGCTCGGCCGTTAGGAGTGACAGGCGGCAGGCAAAACCACGGAGGACGCACGGTGTTGTCGCCGGCAAGCGGGCGGGTGTCCCGACAGTCTGATTGCTGAGGGCTGGGATTGCCGCAATAATGCCTTGCGTCTTCCGGTGTTGCACCACCAGCGGGGAGTTACAGGGTGTGGCTGCGATCGCCGCGCCGGAAGCCGAGCAGCGGTTCCCGCAAGTCCTTTCCCAATGCCATGACCTTGAACAGTTCTCCCATTTCCGCCGGGCTGATCAGCCGCTGCACGCCGGCGGCGAGCGCCGCGTAGCGGGCGGGGTCTTCTGCTGTGCGTGACGCCAGCAGTTCGGTAATGCCGCAATTGAGCAGAAAATGCGCCTGGCTGGTGTAGCCGACCAGTTCTAGCCCGGCGGCGTGGCCGGCCTCGGCAACGGCGGTGAAGTCGACGTGCGCCGTGATGTCGTTCAGGCCGGGCAGCCAGAACGGGTCGGCGTGCGCGCGATGCCGGTAATGGCACATGAGCGTCCCGCTTGTGCGTTGCGGATGGTAGTACTCGTGCTGGGGAAAGCCATAGTCGATCAGCAGGAGCGCGCCGCGTTCGAGGATGTCGCCCCAGGTCGCGGTCCACAGGCGGGCCGCCATGCCGATCTCGGAAACGTAAGGTGCCGCCACCGGCAGCGCTTGCGCCGCCGTGCGCAAAGCGCCTTCGGCGGGTTTGTCCTGCCACGCCAGTGTGCCGCTCGGCGCGCTCGCAACGCCGCGCTCGCTGACCCCGCCCGCCTGCCATGCGACGATGCTGGCCGGCAGCGCGTCGAGCAGTTCATTGGCGATGACCGCGCCGGAGAAGCGCGCCGGCAGGGCATCCAGCCAGTCAACGCGGCGGGCGAGTTGCGGCGCGCGGGCCGCCAGGGTTTCCGCCTGGCGCGCACGCAGCTCGGCTGACAGTTCGAGTATGGCGTAACGCTCCGGTGCCGCACCGCGCCGCTCCAGTTCCAGCAGCATGGCCGCTGCCAGCGCGCCGCTGCCGGCGCCGACTTCGATGATCTCGGCGCCGCTTGCGGCCATCACCTCGGCGACCTGGGCCGCCAGGCTTTGCGCGAACAGCGGCGACAGCTCCGGCGCGGTGACGAAATCGCCCGCCGCACCGAACTTGAGCGCGCCGCCGCTGTAGTAACCGAGGCCGGGCGCGTACAGCGCCAGTTCCATGAAGTGCGCGAAGGAGATCCAGCCGCCGGCCTGGCGGATCGCGCGATGGAGGTGGTCGCCGAGGCGCTCGCTTTGCGCGGCGGCGGCCGGATCGGGTGCGGGGAGGGTCATGGTGGCGCGGAACGGAAGGCCGCATGGTGGCGGAATCCGGTAAGATCCGCAAATTCTTGAGGTAGTTATGTGCTCCAGCCTGCAAGGCAAGGTTGTCCTCGTCAGCGGGGCCGCGAAACGTGTCGGCGCGGAGATCGTGCGTACCCTGCATGCCGCCGGTGCGGACGTGGCGGTGCACTACGGTCGGGCGGCCGCCGAGGCGTCGGCGCTGGTCGCCGCACTCAACGCCCTGCGCGCGGGCTCGGCACGCGCCTGCCAGGCGGACCTGCTCGACGTTGCTGCACTGCCCGGCCTGGTGGCGGAAGTCTTGCGGCACTTCGGCCGGCTCGATGGGCTGGTGAACAACGCCTCGAGTTTTTTCGCCACGCCGCTCGGTGGCATCGGCAGCGGCGAGTGGGAGGACCTTGTCGGCACCAACCTGCGCGCGCCGCTGTTGCTGGCGCAGGCGGCCGCGCCGCATCTGGCGGCGACGCGCGGCGCGATCATCAACATCACGGATATCCACGCGGATCGGCCATTGAAGCATTATTCGCTCTATTGTGCCGCCAAGGCCGGTCTGGCCGGCCTGACCCGCGCGCTGGCACTGGAACTGGCACCCGTGGTGCGGGTGAACGGCATCGCGCCGGGACCGATCCTCTGGCCGGAGGATGGCTCCTTCGATACTGCGGCGCAGGACCGGGTGTTGTCGCGCACGCCGCTCAAGCGCTGCGGCGAACCCGCCGATATTGCCCGGGCGGTGCTTTTCCTGCTGGCGGATGCGCCCTTCATCACTGGCCAGATCCTCGCGGTCGACGGCGGCCGTAGCGTGAACCTGTAATTGCCATGACCACACAACTCAAATCGGTGCTCGGCGCCGAGCTCGGCGAGGCCGAGCGCTTCGAAGCCAACAAGCTGGCCAAGCGCCTGCGTCGCAACGTTGGCAAGGCGATTGCCGACTTCAACATGATCGAGGCGGGCGATCGCGTCATGGTCTGCCTTTCCGGCGGCAAGGACAGCCATGCCCTGCTGGACATTCTGCTGCAACTGCGTGAAATCGCCCCCATCGACTTCGAGCTTGTCGCGGTGAATCTGGACCAGAAGCAACCGGGTTTCCCGGCGCACGTCCTGCCGGAATACCTGAGCCGGCTCGGCGTGCCGTACCGCATCGAGGAACAGGACACCTATTCAATCGTCAAGCGGGTGGTAGCACCCGGCAAGACCACCTGCTCGCTCTGCTCGCGGTTGCGCCGGGGCGTCCTGTACCGCGTCGCGGGCGAGCTGGGGGCGACCAAGATTGCACTCGGCCACCACCGCGACGACATTCTCGAGACGCTCCTGCTCAACATGTTCTACGGCGGCAAGCTGAAGGCGATGCCGCCGAAACTGGTTTCCGACGACGGGCGCAACATCGTCATCCGGCCGCTGGCCTATTGCCGCGAGGCGGATATTGGCGCGTGGGCGGCGTTGCGCGGTTTCCCGGTCATCCCCTGCGACCTGTGCGGATCGCAGGAGCAGTTGAAGCGCAAGGAGGTGAAGCGCCTGCTGCAGGACTGGGACAAGCGCTATCCCGGCCGCGTTGAAAAGATGTTCGCCGCGCTGGGTAATGTGGCGCCTTCGCACCTCGCCGACCCGCGCCTGTACGATTTTGCCGGGCTGCGGGCAAGCGGACAGCCGGAGCCCGAGGGCGATCGTGCCTTCGACCCGGAGGTTTTCGAGGAGGAACCGGCGGCGTTGCTGCGCCGGGCAGACGGAGATTTGTTATGATGGAAAACTTGGGAGAGAGGGCCGTGGAGTCGGCCTTTGGACAAAACGACACCATGATGAGCAAGAAGACCGAACGCGACTTGTGCGTCCTGTTTGCCGACGTTTCCGGCAGTACGCGGCTGTACGAGAAACTGGGCGACAAGGAAGCCCTGCAAGCCGTCGAGCGCTGCCTCAATCGCATGACGCGCGCCACCGAACAGTTTCACGGTCGGGTGATCAAGACCATCGGTGACGAGGTGATGGCCGTCTTCGACACGGCCGAGAATGCGATGGAGGCCGCCTGCGAGATGCAGCAGCGCGTCGACAGCCTGCCGCCGGTGCGCGGTGTGCGGCTGGCAATCCGGATCGGCTTTCACTTCGGCCCCATCATCGAGGAGAACAACGACGTTCATGGCGACACGGTCAATCTGGCGGCCCGCATGGTCGGCCTGGCCAAGGCCGGCCAGATCATCACCAGCGGCGACACCATCGACGTGTTGCCGAAACTGCTCTGTCAGGCGACTCGCGACCTCGATGCACTGACGGTCAAGGGCAAGAGTGCGGATGTCCGTGTCTTCGAGGTGTTGTGGCAGGATTCGGACGAGCTGACCATGAAGTCGGCCGGCCTGACTCCCGTCGCGCCGCTGGTGGCGCGGATGAAGGTGCGCTGCGGCGGCGTGGAGACGACGCTGGATACCACGCACAGCCTGATTTCCCTGGGCCGTGATGCCGCCAGTGACATCAACATCACCGACAAGCGCGCCTCGCGTACCCACGCCAAGATCGAACGCCGCCGCGACAAGTTCGTGCTGATCGATCAGAGCACCAATGGAACCTACGTGACCTTCGACGGCGAACCGGAGTTCGTTCTCAAGCGCGAGGAGGTCATCCTGCGCGGCCGCGGCCGCCTGAGCTTCGGCCATGCGCTGGACGCGCAAAGCGAGGTCATCGAGTTCGAAGTCGGCTGAGCGGCCGGGCCGCCGCCGCGGCCCGTCAGATACTGAGTTTTTTCGCGGTTTCCGGGTTCTTCACCACGGCATCGCGCCGCGACTGCGGCGCTTCGATCAGCGCGGCTGGCGGCAGGGTGTCGAGGCGCGACAGCACGCCCGGTTCGTTGCAGGATGGGTCGAACGTAATGGCGATGTCCGCGCCGTTGCCGCTGCCGGTGGTAAAACAGGTTCGGCCCAGCTTGTGGTTGAGGGGCTTGAGGATGCCGGCCTGAACCAGTTCGAGCGCGTTGGCGCCGCCGGACAACAGCGTGTCGAACACTGCGCCACCTTCGCCGCCGGTGGCCAGGCTGGCCGCCAGTACGCCGCGCAGGCCGTCCAGTTCGCGCAGCAGCAGCTGCACCGTGTCCTTGCCGGTGAGTCCGTCGAGCCGCAGGCGCACCTTCTGGCCGGCGAAGTGGAAGTGGGAGAGGAAGAACCCCTTGGAGAATTCCTCCCCAATCAGCCTGCCGACATCGCGCAGCGCCTCGTCCTCGCTAACCCAGCTGGTCTTTTCAGGGATCTTGGTGTTGTAGTAGATTTCCTCGCCGCTCTTCCGGTCGGTGGCCTTGACGGTCCACGAGGTAAGGACGAATTTCTCCACGGTGATGCCGGACGCCTCGAGCCGGGCCGAGAGCTTGCGGAATTTCGCCTCGCCGGTAACGGCGAAATCGGCATCGTTCCTTGCGTCCTTTGCCGTTTCGTCGTTCCAGATGCGGAAGCCGAAGGACTGGACACGTTCCTTGAGCAGATTCTCCGCGAGCGGTGACCGCTGCGCCGGCGCGTCCGGGTCCGCCTCGGCGCTGCGGGTCGCGATCGCTATGGAGATCTTCGGGTCGCCGTTGTTGCGGATGAACTCGATGCGCTCCTCGGCGGACATCTGGTTGAGCGACTTCTGCACATCGCGGACGCGGATGGTTGCACGCGTCGTGAGCGACATCAGGCCGTCCTTGCCTAACTGCGGCGGCTTTTCCTGCAGCACCGCCTGGATGAACTCTCCGCTGCGAGACAGCAGCTTTTCGCGCACCAGCGCGTAGTGCTTGGTCAGCGACGCCTGCTCGACGTAGAGCGCGATGGCCTTTTCCACGAGCTGGCGCCTGGCATCCTCGCGCAACTCCGCATTCAGCAATCCCTTGTCCTGCTGGTAGCGCGGATCCGCAGGGTCGGCCAGCCCCAGCGCGCTGATCACCATCGTGCCGGAATCGGCGGCGCCCGCAGCCGTGGTGACCGCCGGTGCCGCAGCCGCCGCAGCCGGTTGCGAGGGTGCGGCCTCCGGCGCCGGTCCGCGGCCGAGGAAGACAAAGGCGGCGGCGCCGAGTCCGACGAGCGCAACGCCGCCGACAATGGCCAGCGCGAGCGTCTGCGAGCGCCGGGGTGCCGGCATGGGGCGTTCAGCTGGCGCCGGCGCTGCGGCCGGGATCGCGTTGTCGGGGCTGGCGGGTGGCGCAATCGTCGCCGGATTGAGCAGCGTTGCCTCCGCGTCGGACTGCGGGTTTCCGGCGGCCGCTGCGCGCAAGGCTTCGGCGAACGCGCGCCCGCTCTGGAAGCGCCCGTCCGGGCGCTTGGCGAGTGCCTGGCGCACCAGGGCATCGAACGGGCGCGGCACCTGCACGTTGAGCTCCGACGGCGCGACCGGCTCTTCCTTGAGCACCTTGTGCATGATGGTGGTGAGTGCGCCGGTGAACGGCTTCTCGCCGGTGAGGAACTGGTAAAGGATGACACCGGCGGAGAACAGATCGGAACGCCCGTCCACGGTTTGTCCCATGAACTGCTCAGGCGACATATAGCTCGGCGTGCCGAGCACCGAGCCGGCCTGCGTCAGGGTGGACGACTCGACGCGGGCAATGCCGAAGTCGGCGACCTTGACCGTGCCGTCCTTCAACAGAATGATGTTCGCCGGCTTGACGTCACGATGCACGACGCCGTTGCGGTGGGAGTAGTCGAGCGCGTCCAGCAGCTGCGTCATGATGCGCACGATCTCGGGAATCGGGAAGCGCTCGTTGCTGTCGAAGTAGTCCTTCAGCTCGCGCCCTTCGATGAACTCCATGGCGATGAAAGCGGTGCCGCCACCTGGCCCCGGCTCCTCGCCGTACTCGTAGATTTGCACGATGTTGGGATGGTTGAGGCGCCCGGCGGCCTGCGCTTCGCGCTTGAAGCGGGCGAGGATCTCCTCGACCTCGCCGCGGTCGAGCTGCTCCCGCCGCACCGTCTTCAGCGCCACGCGGCGGCCGATCAGCGGATCGTAGCCCTCCACCACGATGCCCATGGCGCCCTGGCCCAACTCGCGCCGGACCTCGTACTTGCCGAGCTTGTTCAGTTCAGTCATGTTGCCCCCCAGGCCGGCCGCTCGGAATACGGAAATGCGATCGGGTGCCGCGCCTTACTTGTGTTTGGAGTCGATTTCCCAGACGCTTTTCTGCACCAGCCGCTGCACCATGCCGTCCAGAGTGAGACCACCCTGTTCGCTGCTGGAGATACCCATCACCGAAGAGCCCTTGGCGCCCAGCTCCATCTTCTCCTCGGTATAGCCTTGCGCGACCTGTTCCGTGGTATTTGCGTCGATGAGTTTGTAGCGCATGCCGATGATCCAGACGCCGGTCGATTCGCCGGTTTGCACCGAGCCGACCACCACCTGGCCCGCCGCACCGCCGCGACCTCCGCCGAAGATGCCGAGCAGCGCACCGACCGGCCGGCCATCGAAGCCCTGCTGCGCCGCGGCCACCTGCTCGGCCTTCAGGATGTCGAACTTGATGACCCACTTGGTGGTTTTCAGCTTGCCTTTCTGCAGCATCTTGCGCGCGGCCTGCGGATCGCCCAGGTTGTAGGCGAGCTGGAATTCCTGCAGCAACGGCCCGAGATTGGTCCGCTCCAATACCTTGAAGTTGGCTTTGGAGAGCTCCAGTTCGGCGAAGTCGGCGATGTTGTTCGGGCCGAACTTCTGCGTGAAGCTGGCGTTGTTGCTCTTGATTTCACCCGGGATGACGACCAGTGCCGGTCCCGGCCGGCCGGCATTGGCGTATTCGACCGGCTTGTACATGCCCTTGTCGGCCATCTCGTTGGCCTTTTGCGAGGTGCTGGAACCCTGCGTTGGCGACGGACTGTCGAAAGTCGGCTGGGCGAAGGCGGCACCGCAGGCAGCGAACAGGGCAAGGCCAAACAGGTGAAATCGGGTGTTCATGGCGATTCTCCGGAAAGATGGGACTGCTATTTTGTGCCGGCGTTGCGGCAGTAGTCGTTGTAGAGCTGGGCAACGGCTTCGTCGGCCTGTTCGTTCACCAGTGTCAGCGCCATGCCCAGCGTGTCGGTGCCGGCGTAGGAGTCGGCACGCGCCGCGACGCTTGACAGCGTTCTGCCGCTGGCGGCGACCAGGGTAAATCCCATGGCGACGGCGACTTCGTTGATCTTCAATACCGGGTTGATGCCCGCCTGTGTCGTGATGAGGCCGCGCAGGACGTAGTTTGCCCCGAGCTTTTTCGATGCATTGATGGCGGCGTCCGGATCATTGCGGAAGTGCGCCTCGATTTCCGCCTGGGCAATCTGTTTGCGGATTTCCTCTTGCGTGTAGGTCTTCAGCCCGAGTGCGCGCAGGCGGTGATTGATCGCCTGGAAATGGGCACCGTAACGGCTTTGCGTCGTGTTGTAGCCGTTCGACGTGCGCTCGGCGATTACCAGCATGATCTTCTTGTCCTTCAGCTGCTTCTTGCACGAGACCGAGACCAGTTGGCCGATGCGCTGGGCGCGGGCGGATTCTTCGGCATCCGCCTTCGCGTCTTCTTCCGAGAACTTGAAGGCCAGCGCCGGCTGCGCGGCGAGAACGAGGAAAAGAACAGCGGCTAGCAGGCGCATAAGGGAACCCCGGGGAACCCCGGCAGGCAATGCCGAGGGAATCGATTGTGTCAAAAAAGCCGCCCCGCTTCAACCACAATCGTGCGGCCGAGGCGGGGCGGTGCGGCGTGCGGGACTTACTTTTTCTCGGCGGGCTTCGCGGCTGCCGCCGGCTTGGCTTCCGCGGCTTTGGCATCGGCCTCGCATTTCTTCATGAAGCTCGTTTTGGCGGCGCCGGCAAGCTTCTTCTCGCCCGCGGTCTTGGTGCAGGCATCGTTGGCCGGCCCACCCTTGGCATCGGCCTCGCATTTCTTCATGAAACTCGTCTTGGCGGCACCGGCAAGTTTCTTTTCCGCGGCGCGCGACTCGCACGAGCCGGCATCGCCTTTCTTCTCCTCGGCCTTGGCCGGTGCGGAGGCGGCCGGTGCAGCAGTGGCTTTCTTGTCGGCGGCGGCGGGTGCCTGCGCCAGCGCAAATTGCGCGGACATCAACGAAACGAGTGCCGCCAGTATCAGCTTGTTCATCGTGTTCTCCTTGGAAATGTGGTTGCGGCGAGTGGCCGCGACCGAATAACGGGCGACACGCCGGTCAGTTGACCGGGGGATCCTCGCTGCGGTCTTCCAGCAGGGCCTTCTGCCGGTCGATAAAATCCTGCGTGCTGTCGAGGCCGCGCAACAGCAAGATGGTCGAGCGCACTGCTGCTTCGAGCAGCACGGCGAGGTTGCGCCCGGCGGCGACGGGGATGACGACCCGGCGTACCGGCACGCCCAGTATCTCGTGCATTTCGGCGCCCAGCGGCAGGCGGTCGAGTTCGACCGCACCTTTCTGCGGCCGCTGCAGGTGCACGATGAGTTTCAGCTTCATCTTGCGCCGGCAGGCGGTCTCGCCAAACACGGTGCGAATGTTCAGGACGCCAAGTCCGCGCACCTCGAGGAAATCCCGCAGCAACGGTGGACAGTGCGCCTCCAGCGTGTTGGGGGCAATGCGCGAAATCTCGACTACGTCATCGGCAACGAAGCCGTGCCCGCGCGAGATGAGTTCCAGAGCCAGCTCGCTCTTGCCGACACCGGACTCGCCGGTGATGAGCACGCCCATGCCAAGCACGTCCATCATCACGGCATGGGTGGACATCGTCTCGGCGAGGCGGCGCGAGAGCCAGATGCGCAGCGAATCGATCACGCCGGCGGCGGCAAACGGCGTCGAAAACAGCGCCGTATTGCTGGCTTCGCAGGCGCTGGCGACGACCGCCGGTATCTCGCAGGCGTCGGCAACGATGATGGCGGGCGGTCCGGCCGCGATGATTTCGGTGATGTGACGCGATACGCGCACGGTGTGCTGCTTGGTTGCCCAGGCAACCTCGGGTGCGCCGATTACCTGCAGCCGGTCGGGATGGATCAGATTGAGGTGACCGACCATGTCCGCCGGCGAGGTGTGCAGGTGATTGATGGCGATGGGTGCGCCGAGGTCGCCGCTGACGTGCGTCAGCCTCAATCGTTCGCTGTGGTACTCAAACAGCTGCGCGACGTTCGCCTGCGTCATTGGGCTGCCAGTCGGCAAACAGTGCATGGATGGCGTCGGCGTCGGCCGCCGCAGCGAGCTGTTCGCGAAATGCGCGGTCGGAAAATCGCTGTGCCAGTTCCGAGAGTATCTGCAAGTGGTGTTCGTTCGCCTGCTCCGGCACCATCAGCACGAAGACCAGGTTCACCGGCCGGCCATCGGGCGCATCGAACTGGACCGGCTGCGACAGGCGCAGGAATGCACCGACGGCCTCCTTCAGCCCCTTGATGCGGCCGTGTGGAATGGCGACGCCCTGACCGAGCCCGGTCGAACCAAGCTTCTCGCGGGCGAACAGGCTGTCGAACACCAGGCTGCGACCGATGCTCTGGTTGTTCTCGAACACAATGCCGGCCTGCTCGAAGACGCGCTTCTTGCTGCTGGCTTCGAGGTCGACGACGACGTTCGACTTGGGCAGGAGATTGGTGAAGGGGTTCATGCTCGCGGGTGGGCCGCGGAGCACCCGAAGGTGGGCGGGGTGCCGGGCGGCTCGGGGTAGGGTGAAGGCGCTAGGGGTTTCCTCGGACTGGCGGCGCATTATACCGGGAAACCCCTGGCCGCCAAAGGTCACTCGGCGGTCTGGTGCTTGAGCGTTTCGTGCGAGCGGCCGGCCTGTTTTTCCTTGTGCTTGAGCACTTGGCGGTCGAGCTTGTCCGCCAGTGCGTCGATGGAGGCGTATAGGTTCTCGTCCTGCGCCTCGACAAAGATGTCCTTGCCTCGCACGTGCACCGTCACCTCGGCTTTCTGGCGCAATTTTTCCACCGACAGAATCACGTGGACGGCGCTGACGTGCTCGAAATGCCGCACGACGCGGTCCAGCTTGGCGACGACGTAATCGCGGATGGCCGGCGTGACTTCGAGATGGTGCCCGGTGATATTGAGATTCATGGTGACTCCTTTGCGATTGGCGGCCCGGTGCTTGCCAGGCCTGGATGAAATCGTCGGCGCCAGGTCGGGTTAACGGCCTGGCGGCGCGTTGCTTAAATCGCCTTTCTCAGATTGACCGGCGGGACATTCATTCCTTCCCGGTACTTGGCAATGGTTCGCCGTGCGACGACGATGCCCTGCTGGCCGAGGATTTCCGCGATCTTCGCGTCGGAAAGCGGCTTCTTCGCGTCCTCCGCGCCGACCAGCTGCTTGATCAATGCGCGGATTGCCGTGGAGGAGGCGGCGCCGCCCGCTTCTGTCGCCACATGGCTGCCGAAGAAATACTTGAGTTCGAAGACCCCGCGCGGGGTGGCCATGTATTTCTGCGTGGTCACGCGCGATATGGTCGATTCGTGCAAGGAGAGCTGGTCGGCGATCTCGCGCAGCGTCAGCGGCCGCATTGCCACTTCGCCGTGCTCGAAGAACTGGCGCTGCCGGTCGACGATGGCCTGGGATACGCGCTGGATCGTCTCAAAGCGCTGCTGCACGTTCTTGATCAGCCACTTGGCTTCCTGCAGATGACTTGCCAGCCCGGAGCCGCGGCTTCCCTGCAGGATGTCGGCGTAGAGCCGGTTGATGCGCAGGCGCGGCATCGCTTCGCGATTGAGGGACGCCGTCCATTGGCCGCGCACCTTGCGCACGATGACGTCAGGAACGATGTAGCGCGTGTCGACCGCGGTGTACTGCGCGCCCGGCCGCGGATTCAGCGTGAGGATCAGTGCGTGCGCCTCGCGCAGTTCTTCTTCGCTGCAGGCGACGGCCTTGCGCAGGCGGACGTAGTCACGCGCCGCGAGCTGGTCGAGGTGGTTGCGCACGATGCGCAAGGCCAGGTCGCGCGTCTTCGACGCCGGCAGGCCGGACAGCTGCAGCGCCAGGCACTCGCGCGCATCGCGCGCGCCGACGCCGACCGGATCAAAGCTCTGCACATGCTTCAGGGCGATTTGCAGCTCATCCGGGTCTACCTCGAGCTCCGGCGGCAGCATGGCGAACAGGTCTTCGAGGCTGAGTTCCAGGTAGCCGTCTTCGTCCAGCGCCTCGATGATCAAACGCACCAGGCTGTGGTCGCGTTCGGAGAACGGGATGAGCGCCAGCTGGGCGCCGAGGTGGTCGCGCAGCGTCGTGGCGGCGGCATGGATGTCGCCGTAGGAGGGTTCGTCGCCGTCGCCGCGGTCGTCACGCGCCGGCGACGCGCCGGCCGAATCGCCCGTCCAGTCGGCCGGGCTGTTGTCGCCGAAGTTCGGCGCCGCCTCGGCGCCGTCGGGCGATGCGGCCGGCGGCTGCCGCGCGTCGCCGGCGGCAGCGTAAAGGGACACCTCCGGGGCGGGCTCTTCCTCGCGCTCCAGCAGCGGGTTCTCCTGCAGGAAGGTCTCGATCTCCTGGTTCAGCTCCAGCGTCGACAGCTGCAGCAGGCGGATCGACTGCTGCAGCTGCGGCGTGAGCGCGAGATGTTGCGAGAGTTTTAGTTGTAGGGTTTGTTTCATGACCGACGCCCGCAGTCGGTTGAGCCATCAAAGGCGAAAATGCTCGCCAAGGTAAACCTTGCGGACGCTCTCATTATAGACAATCTCTTCCGGCCGTCCCGCCGCGAGGACTTCGCCCTCGTTGATGATGTAGGCGTGATCGCAGATGCCCAGCGTCTCGCGCACGTTGTGGTCGGTGATCAACACGCCGATACCGCGCTCCTTGAGAAAACGGATGATCTTCTGGATGTCCAGAACGGCAATCGGGTCGACGCCGGCAAACGGTTCATCGAGCAGGATGAAGCGCGGGCTGGTCGCCAGGGCGCGGGCGATCTCGACGCGGCGGCGTTCGCCGCCCGACAGCGACACCGCCGTGTTGTTGCGCAAATGGCTGATGTGCAGTTCGCCCAGCAGCTCGTCCAGTCGCGTGCGGATCTGTTCGTCGCTCAAGTCCTGCAGTTCCAGCACCGCCTGGATATTGTCCGCGACGTTCAGCTTGCGGAACACCGATATTTCCTGCGGCAGGTAGGACAGGCCCATGAGGGCGCGCCGGTGGATCGGCAGATGCGTCAGGTTGGCGTCGTCGTTCTCGCGGCGCAGGCGGATTTCGCCCCCGTCGGCCGCAACCAGGCCGACGATCATGTAGAAGCAGGTGGTCTTGCCGGCACCGTTGGGTCCGAGCAGACCGACCACCTCGCCGCTCTTTACCTCGAACGAAACGTCCTTGACGACGGTGCGCGACTTGTATTTCTTGCGCAGGCCGGTCACGCGCAGCTCGCTCATTCCGCGAGTTCCTTCAACAGGCGGCGGATGGTTTCGCTGGAAAACCCGCGGCCCTGAAGAAAGCGTGCTTGGCGAGCGAAATCATGGCGATCGACCGGCGGTGCCGCGAACTTGCGCCGCCAGACCTCGCGCGCGTGCGCCAGTTCGCCGGCATCGTCGCTGGCCAGCGCGGTGGCGATCAGCTCGTCGGCGACCCCGCGCGCGCGCAGGGTGTGGCGCAGCTTGGCCGGGCCGAAGCGCGCGCCGCGCGAGCGGACCAGAGACTCGGCGAAGCGTGCGTCGGAGAGCAGGTTGGACTGTTGCAGTTCGGTGAGCAAGGTGTCAATTTCCTCGGCGGTGCCGTGCGGCGCCAGCTTGCGCGCCAGCTCGGCGCGCGAATGTTCGCGCCGGGCCAGCGCGCGCAGCGCGCGGTCTTTTAGCGCCGGGTTCAAGCCTCGGCAGTGGCGGCGGCCTGCTGTTCGGCCACGCCGACGGCGGCGCGCACCTTGTTCTCGATTTCCCGCGCGATTTCCGGGTGCTCGCGCAGGTACTCGCGCACGTTGTCTTTGCCCTGGCCGATGCGTTCGCCGTTGTAGGCGTACCAGGCGCCGGACTTTTCGACAAGCTTGTGGAGTACGCCCAACTCGATGATCTCTCCCTCGCGCGAGATGCCTTCGCCATAGAGGATGTCGAATTCGGCCTGGCGGAAGGGCGGCGCGACCTTGTTCTTCACGACCTTGACGCGGGTTTCCGAACCGACGACCTCGTCGCCCTTCTTGATGCTGCCGGTGCGGCGGATGTCCAGGCGCACCGACGCGTAAAACTTGAGCGCGTTGCCTCCCGTGGTGGTTTCCGGATTGCCGAACATGACGCCGATTTTCATTCGGATCTGGTTGATGAAGATTACCAGCGTGTTGGTACGCTTGATGTTTCCGGTCAGCTTGCGCAGCGCCTGCGACATCAGCCGTGCCTGCAGGCCCATCTGCGGTTCACCCATCTCGCCCTCGATTTCGGCTTTCGGCGTCAGCGCCGCCACCGAGTCGACGACGACGACGTCGATGCCGCCGGAACGCACCAGCATGTCGGCGATCTCGAGCGCCTGTTCGCCGGTGTCGGGCTGGGAAATCAGCAGATCGGCAACGTTTACGCCGAGTTTGCCGGCGTACTGCGGATCGAGGGCATGCTCGGCATCGATGAAGGCCGCCGTGCCACCGAGTTTCTGCACCTCGGCGATAACCTGCAGGGTCAGGGTGGTCTTGCCGGAGGACTCCGGGCCGTAGATCTCCACCACCCGCCCGCGCGGCAGACCGCCGACACCGAGTGCGATGTCGAGGCCGAGCGAACCGGTGGATACCACCTGGACGTTTTCCACATCGCGGTCGCCCAGACGCATGATCGAACCCTTGCCGAACTGCTTTTCGATCTGCGCGAGAGCCGCCGATAAAGCCTTGCTCTTGTTCTCTTCCATTTGGTTTCCCCAGTCAGGTTGCGTTGAATTATGGCACAGTATTTGCCGGGTCGGCGGGCACCCTGAAAACTGACAAAAAATGTGTCAAGTCAATTGCTTGCGTCAGGCCCCGGGCTTGTCTCGCCGAGGATCCGAAGCAGGCCGAGCAGGGCGTGCGCAACGGCTTGGCGGCGCACTGCAGTGCGGTCACCGGCGAAGCAAAGCGTCGCCACCGTCGGCGTCGCGCCCTGCAAGGCCCAGGCGAAGCATACGGTGCCCACTGGCTTACCCGGTGAGCCACCCCCCGGTCCGGCGATGCCGGAAATCGCCAAGGCGGCCTGGGCGTGGCTGCGCTGGAGCGCGCCCGCCGCCATCTCGCAGACCGTAGCCTCGCTGACGGCTCCGTGGCGGCGCAGCGTGGTGGCGCGCACGCCCAACAACTCCTGTTTGGCCGCATTCGAGTAGGTGACGAAACCACGCTCGAACCACTGGGAACTCCCGGCAGTCGCCGTGATTGCCTCGGCAACCCAGCCACCAGTACAGGATTCGGCGCAAGCGAGCATTAACTGACGGGACTGCAGGGCGCTTCCAACGCGGGCCGACAGTTGCGTCAGGTCGATGTCCATCAGAACAATGCCTTGAACGCAGCGATGACGAGCAGCGTATAGCCCGCCGCCACCACGTCGTCCAGCATCACGCCCAGGCCATTCTTCATATGGCCGTCGATCCAGCGCGCCGGCTGCGGCTTGACCACATCGAAAAAGCGGAACCAGAAGAACGCCGCCACTTGCCACAGCAGGCCCGCCGGCGTCAGGAACAGCACCAGCCAGAACGGCACGATCTCGTC
Organism: uncultured Rhodocyclaceae bacterium; assembly: GCA_964487715.1. Taxonomy (GTDB): domain Bacteria; phylum Pseudomonadota; class Gammaproteobacteria; order Burkholderiales; family Rhodocyclaceae; genus Desulfobacillus. The sequence goes on from CAZASE010000017.1 coordinate 18,014, forward strand.
CCAGACGATGGCGCCATGGTCGGCGACCCCCAGCGCGCGGCCCGTGCGTCCGGCGGCATAGATGCCGGCGACGAAAGCACCGGCCAGAAACAGCGCGAATGCAGCCTCGGAGAACCACGGCCGTAGTGCCGGATACATCAGCCAGGCCGCCAGCGTGCCGGCCGTTCCGGGCGCGAACGGCGACAGGCCGCTGCCCAGGCCGCAGGCAATGAAGTGGGCCGGGTGAGCGAGCAGGAAGGCGAGGTCGGGTTTGCGCATCAGGCGAAATGGTCGTAGCCGCGCACGGTTTGCGAGATCACCCGACCGGCGGCGTCGAGCAGGGAGATGGCGCCGACGCCGCCCGCGCGCAATGTGCCGATCCGGCTGAGCGCCACGCCGAGGGGTGCGGCAAGGGAGGCGATTTGCGCGCGACGGCCGGACGGAGCGGAAAACAGCAGCTCATAGTCGTCACCGCCGCCGAGCAGGCTGTCGCGTGCCAGCGTTTCGTCGGAACAGGCCCGTCGGGCGGCCGTCGGCAGGCGTTCGAAATCGATCGTCGCGCTTAGCGCGGAGGCGTCAAGCACATGGCCGAGATCCGCGAGCAGGCCGTCCGAGACATCGATGGCACTGGTGGCGATGCCGCGCAAGGCGAGGCCGAGCGCGACGCGCGGTTGCGGACGGTGCAGCGCTGCCAGGCAGGCCTCGCGGGACGCCGCGTCGAGGACGACGCGCCCCTGCAGGTGGGCCAAACCCAGTGCCGCGAGGCCCGGCGCACCGGACACCCACAGATCGTCGCCGGCTTGCGCTGCGTCGCGCCTGAGTGCCGCCCCCGGCGGCACTTCGCCGAACAATGTCGGGGTGATGTTGAGCGGGCCGCGCGTCGTGTCGCCGCCGACGATGTCGACGGCGAAGGCCGCCGCTGCGGCGAACAGGCCGTCCGCGAACGCGCCGACCCAGGCCTCGTCCGCCTGCGGCAGCGCCGCCGCGACCACCGCCCAGCGCGGCTGCGCACCCATTGCTGCCAGGTCCGAGAGGTTTACCGCCAGCGCTTTCCAGCCCAATGCGGCGGGATCGGCGTCGGGGAAGAAATGCGTACCCGCTGCCAGCATGTCTGTTGTCACCACCAGATCCATGCCGGGTGTCGGACGCATCAGCGCGCCGTCATCGCCGACGCCAAGCACCGTGTGATGCAACGGCCGGGTGAAATGCCGGGCGATGAGCTCGAACTCTGAGGGCACTGCCGGCGGACCGTCCGTGCGCGGGCCGCCTAATTCTTCTCGGCGGACGCGGCTGCGTTGCCTTGCGCCGGGGCCGAGCCGGCGGCCGGCTTGCCGAACTCGGTCATCACCTCACCGCGCAGGATCACGGCGTAGGTCAGAAAGATCAGTCCGCAGATGAAGAGGCCCAGCACGGCGTAGATCCACCAGTCGGCAAGGTAGTGTGCCGGCTTCTTGTCTTCGGCCGTTTGGGCATGGGGACGCTCGGTCGGCGTTTTGTTCATGATTCCTCCTTTGCATTGCTCCGGCTGCGCCGCGCCGGCCGCGATACCTCGTCTGGCCGCAATCCGGCCGCCAGCTTGTCGAGCACGCCATTGACGTACTTGTGGCCGTCGGTGCCGCCGTAGGCTTTGGCCAGCTCGATGGCTTCGTTGATCACCACCTTGTAGGGTGCCTCCAGATGTTCCCGCAGTTCGAAGGTCGCCAGCAGCAGGACGCCCCGCTCGATCGGCGACAACTCGCCGTAGGGTCGGTCCAGGTGCGGCGCGATCACCGGTTGCAGGGCCTCCGCCGCGCCAAGCGTGCCGCGCAGCAGCCGCTGGAAGAACGCCAGGTCCGCCTTGTCGAAACCCGCTGCCTCGGCCAGGTGCGCCTCGATCTGCGGCGCACCGGCCCCGTTCATCTGCCACTGGTAAATGCCCTGCAACGCGAACTCGCGCGCGCGGCGACGGGGTGACTTCATCCGCGCAGCCGCCTCAGCAGGTTCGCCATCTCGATCGCCGCCTGGGCCGCTTCGGCACCCTTCTGCCGCATGCGGGCGAGTGCCTGATCGTCGTCTTCGGTCGTCAGGATGCCATTTGCGATGGGGACGCCGCCGCGCTGCTGTGCCTCGCCGATGCCGCGCGCCGACTCGTTGGAAACGATTTCGAAATGATAGGTTTCGCCGCGGATGACGCAGCCGAGCGCCACCAGCGCGTCGAACCTGCCGCTTTGCGCCATCGTCAGCAGTACCAGCGGCAATTCCAGCGCGCCGGGAACGGTGCACAAGGTCGTATCGGTGTCGCGCACGCCCAGCCGTTTCAGCTCGGCGACGCAGCCGCCGAGCAAACCCTCGCTGACGTCGATATTGAAACGGCTCATGGCGATGCCGACGCGCAGTGCCGTGCCCGCCAGATCCGGTTCCAGTTCCGCAATGCCTTCGAAACGTGCCATCGTCAGACCTTCGCTTCCTCGGGAGTCATGTAGCCGGTGATTTCGAGGCCGAAGCCGGTCATGCTGGGCATCTTGCGCGGCCGTGCCAGCAGGCGCATGCGGCCGACATTCAGCTCGCGCAGGATCTGCGCGCCAATGCCATAGACGCGCGGATCCCAGGTGAACGCCGGCGCTTGCGCCGGCGCGCCGCCCTGCAGCATGGCCAGCACGTCCTGCGCGGTTTCGTTGCGCCGCATCAGGACGATGACCCCGGCGCCATGGGCGGTCATCGCACGCATCGCCTGCTCGACCGAGAAGCTGTGGCGCTGATTCTGGCAGTCGAGGAAATCCAGTACGGAGATGGGCTCGTGCACCCGTACCAGCGTTTCCCGGTCGGGACGGATCTCGCCGGTCACCAGCGCCAGGTGCACCTGGTCGGCGGTCTTGTCGCGCAGGGCGCACAGGCGGAAGCGGCCGTGGCTGCAGAGGATCTCCTTCTCCGCCACCAATTCCACCAGGCGTTCGTTGGCGCTGCGATAGTGGATCAGATCGGCTATGGCGCCGATCTTCAGGCCATGCGCTGCAGCGAATTCGATCAGGTCGGGCAGCCGCGCCATGGTGCCGTCGTCCTTGAGAATCTCGCAAATCACCGACGCCGGCTCGCAGCCGGCGAGCTGCGCCAGGTCGCAGCCGGCTTCGGTATGTCCGGCGCGGATCAGCACGCCGCCGGGGCGGGCGGTGATCGGGAAGATGTGGCCGGGCTGCACGATGTCCTCGGCGCGCGCGTTGCGCGCCACCGCGACCTGCACGGTGCGCGCCCGGTCGGGCGCCGAAATGCCCGTCGTGACGCCTTCGGCCGCCTCGATCGAGGCAGTGAAGGCCGTACTGAACTGGCTCTTGTTGTCGCGCGCCATGGGCGACAGGCCGAGCTGCTTGCAGCGTGCCTCGGTCAGCGTCAGGCAGACCAGGCCACGCGCGTGGGTGACCATGAAATTGATCGCGTCGGGCGTGACGTGTTCGGCGGCGATGACGAGGTCGCCCTCGTTCTCGCGGTCTTCCTCGTCGACGAGAATGACCATGCGGCCGGCGCGAATGTCGGCAATGATGTCCTGAATCGGGGAGAGTGCGGTCATGGCCTCAGGCCTCGGCAGTCATCATGCGCTCGACGTAGCGTGCGATGAGGTCGATTTCGAGATTGACCCGCGCGCCCGCCGCCAGGTGCTTCAGCGTCGTCACAGCAAGGGTATGCGGGATCAGGTTGATGGAAAAATCTGCGCCATCCACGCGATTCACCGTGAGGCTGACGCCATTCACCGTCGCCGAACCCTTGCGCGCGATGTATTTGGCCAGCGCCTGCGGTGCGCGGATTACCAGTTCGTGGCTCTCGCCAACCGGCGCGAAGCGCAGCACCTCGCCAACGCCATCGACGTGGCCGGTGACGAGATGGCCGCCGAGGCGGTCGGCCAGGCGCAGCGCTTTCTCCAGGTTGACTTCGCCGGTGGCGTCGAGGCCGACAGTGCAATCGAGCGTCTCGCGCGAGACGTCGACCTGGTAGCTCTGGCCGGATTTGGCGATGACGGTCAGGCAGACGCCGCCGTGCGCGATCGAGTCGCCGACGGCGACGTCGGAGAGGTCCAGTCCCGGCGCGTCGACGGTCAGGCGCAGACCCGTTTCGAGGGGCTGCAGGTGGACGATGCGGCCGACGGTGGCGACAATTCCGGAAAACACGGGTGGCGATGCGGAGAAATTGGGAAACGCGGATTTTACTCGCGAACCGGCAGGCCGTGTTATCCCGCCCCGGCGCGGTCGAGCAGCTTGAGAAAGTCCTCGGCCGGCACAAAACCGACCGCCCGCAAGCCGTCAATCTGCTTGCCCTGGCGGTCGAAGAAGACGATGCCGGGCGGACCGAACAGGGCGAAGCGTTTGAGCAGCACCTTGTCGGCTTCGGTGTTGGCGGTGACGTCGGCCTGCAGCAGGGTCATCTTGTCCATCAGTGCGGCGACGCGCGAATCGGAAAAGGTATCGCGCTCCATCTCCTTGCACGAGATGCACCAGTCGGCGTAGAAATCGAGCAGCACCGGCCGTGTCGCCGCGGCAAGGCGCGCGTCCAGTTCGGCGACGCTCCCCACCCGCTCAAAGCGCACCGGCGCTTCGGCGGCGACCGATGCCGTGCGCAGGAAGCCGAGCGGCTGCAGCGGATCGCGGCTGCCGCCCAGGGCACCGACGATCAGGCTCGTGCCGGCGAGCAATAGAACGACGCCGACGCCCTTCCAGAAGCGCGCCGCGTTGCGCGCGCCGACTGGCAGCGGGTCGATGGCATGCAGGTGCATGGCACTGACGACCAGCAGCGTGCCCCAGGCCAGCAGTTGCGCCATCGGCGGAAGCACCGGCGTCAGCAGCCAGATCGCCAGCGCCAACATCATGACGCCGAAGAACTTCTTCACCGTGTCCATCCACGGTCCGGCGTGCGGCAGCAGCGACCGCGTCGATACGCCCACCGCGATCAGCGGCACCCCCTTGCCCAGCGCCATGACGAAAAGCGCCGTGCCGCCGAGCAGGGCATCGCGGGTCTGCGCGATGTAGAGCAGGGCGCCGGCCAGCGGCGCGGCGACGCAGGGCCCGACGATGATGGCCGAGAGGGCGCCCATCGCCGCCACGCCCTGCAGCGAACCGCTCTTCTGCCGGTTGGCTTCGTCCGAGACCTTGCTCTGCAGGAAGGCCGGCAGCTGCAACTCGTAAAAGCCGAACATCGACAGCGCGAGCAGGACGAAGATCAGCGCGAAGGCGCCCAGCACCCAGGCGTTCTGCAACGCGGCCGAGAGCAGCGAGCCGGACAGGCCGGCCGCCACGCCGGCGGCCGCGTAGGTCACCGCCATGCCGAGCACATAGGCCAGCGACAGCACGAAGGCACGCGGCCGGCTGATGTGGTGGCCGTGGCCGACAATGATGCCGGAGAGAATCGGATACATCGGGAAGACGCAGGGCGTCAGCGCCAGCAGGATGCCCGAGCCGAAGAAGGTCGCGAGGACAAGCCAGAAACTGGCGTGCCGCAACAGGCCCGACAGGCGCGAGGATTCATCGCCCGCCGCCGCCGGGCGCGGGGCCGGCGGCGGCAGTTCGATCTGCGTTGCCGCGCCGCGGCCGAAGGCTTTTTGGGGCGTGCTGCCGGGCAGCGGCGAGAAGCCGGCGAGGCCGATCTTCAGTGTTTGCGTATTGGGCGGGTAGCAGACGCCGGCATCGGCACAGCCTTGCGAAGTTGCCTTGAGAGTGATGGCATCGAGGCCCGCCGCCGCGTCGAACGGCAGGCGGATGGTGACGGCGGTGCGGTAGGTCTCGACGTCACCGAAGAACTCGTCTTTCTTGACCTTGCCCGGCGGGATCTGCGCCGCGGCGGCTTGTGCGCCGGCCGGTTCCAGCGCGAACCTGAACTTGTCGCGGTAGAGGTAATAGCCGTTGGCGATGTCGTAGCGGATTTCCAGCGTCCGCTCGTCGAGCGTGCGTGCCGACAAACGAAAGGCCTTGTCCACTTCGAGAAGCTCGTCGGCGGCGTCGGCGGCAAGCGGAAGTGCCAGACAACACAGCAGGAGGAGGCGGCGCATCATGGCGGGTTCAGTGGTCGGTGGTTTCCGAAGCGATCCAGTCGAGGTACTCGGGCAAGCCGGCGCTCAATGGGACCGCCACGATCTCCGGAAGTTCGTAGGGGTGCGCCGCGCGGATCGCCGCCTGCAGCGCGGAATACCGCGCGCGGGTGCTCTTGATCAGCAGCGGCACCTCGGTTTCCTCCTCGATCCGGCCCTGCCAGCGATACACCGAGCGGCAGGGCGCCAGGATGTTTACGCAGGCGGCAAGACGCTGCCCGATCAGGGTGGTGGCGAGGCGTTGCGCCGATTCCTTATCCGGCAGGGTGGTGGTGACGAGGAGTGCGTCCATGGGCCAGGCATTCTACCGGCTAATTGCCCAGTCTCCGGCGCGCCAGGCCGAGCGCCAGCCAGAAGGCCGCGATGGTATAGCCGGCCAGCACGGCGAGGTGCAGGGCGGCGGCGACCGGCGGCTGGCCGAGGAGCAGGGGCCGCACCAGCTGCACGGCGTGCGAAAGCGGCAGCAGGTTCGAAAAGGCCTGCAGCGCGGCCGGCAGCTTCTCGACCGGGAAGAACACGCCGGACAGCAGGGTCATCGGCGTGATGAACAGCGTGAAGTAGTACATGAAGAAATCGTAGCTCGGCGCCAGTGCGGTCATCACCAGTCCGAGGGCGGAGAAGCTCAGGCCGATGAGGAACACCAGCGGCAGCACGCTCAGGGCGAGCGGCGAGAACGGTGCCAGGCCGAGCAGCCACACCACTGCCAGGATCGCCGCGCCCGACAGGCAGGCCTTGCTCGCCGCCCACACCAGCTCGGCCAGCACGAGATCATCGAGCGCCACCGGCGCGTTGAGGATCGCCTCCCAGGTGCGCTGCACCTGCATGCGCGAGAATGCCGAGTAGAGCGTCTCGAACGTGGCGCTGTTCATGGTCGAGAAGCAGGCCGCGCCGGCGGCGAGGAAGCTGATGTACGGCACGCCGCCGACGCTGGGCACCAGCGTGCCGAGGCCATAGCCGAGGCCAAGCATGTAGATCATCGGATCGGCGAGGTTGCCGAGTATCGACGGCAGGGCGAGTTTGCGCCAGACGAGAAAATTGCGCCGCCACACCGGAATGAAGCGCAGGCTCAGCTCGGGCGGGCGGAAATCGTGCATGTCAGTCGCGCAGATCGCGGCCGGTCACCTTGAGGAAGACATCCTCCAGATTGGCCGGGCGGTGCAGGTAGCGCAGGCCGGCCTGGCTGGCCAGGTGCCGCAGCAGCGGTCGCGCCTCGGTGAGGTAGCAGAAGGCGGTTTCGCCCGACACTTCGACGCGCGAGGCAAACGCCGCGGCATGCTGGTGCGCCCAGTCGGCGGCGCTGCTTTGCGCGGTGTCGCCATATACTTCGACGACCTGCGGCTCGATCTGTGCCGCAATTACGTCGCGCGGCGAGCCTTCGGCGATGAAGCGGCCGGAATCCATGATGGCGACGCGATGGCAAAGGCGCTCGGCCTCTTCCATGAAATGCGTGGTGATGAGTACCGTCTTGCCCTGTTGCGTGAGTTGCTTGAGGCGTTCCCAGATCAGGTGGCGCGCCTGCGGGTCGAGCCCGGTGGTGGGTTCGTCGAGCACCAGCAGATCGGGATCGTTCACCAGCGCGCGCGCCAGCGTCAGGCGCCGCTTCATGCCGCCGGAGAGGGCGTCGATGCGTGCGTCGGCACGGCCTGCCAGGCCGGCGAATTCGAGCAGGCGCGGCATGCCGGCGCGGACCTCGGCGTCGGCCAGGCCGAAATAGCGCGCATAGACCCGCAGGTTCTCGGCCACGGTGAAATCCGGATCCAGATTGTCCTTCTGCGGCACCACACCGACGCGCCGGCGCGCCTGGCGGGCCAGCGCCGGTACCGGCAGGCCGAGCAGCCGGATGCTGCCGGCGTCGGGTGCGGTGAGGCCGAGGATCAAACGCAGCGTCGTGGTCTTGCCGGCGCCGTTGGGTCCAAGCAGTCCGTAGCACTCGCCCGGTTGCAGCTCGAAGCCGATGCCGGCGACCACTTCGACCGCGCCATAGGTCTTGCGCAGGTCGCGGACGCTCAGGGTTTCCATGCCGCGCTGACGATGTTGCGGATGAGGTGCAGCTTGCGGTGGAAGAAATGATCGGCGCCGGGAACGACGGTTACCGGCAGTTCCAGCGGGCGCGCCCAGGCCAGCACGCCGGCCAGCGGCACAGTCTCGTCGAGGTCGCCGTGGATGAGCAGCGTGTCGGCCGGCACCTCGCCGGTCTCGTAGTGCCGGGCGCCCTCGACGGAACCCACGGCGGTGCCGACCAGCACCAGGCGCCGGGCCGGCGTGCCGGCTTGCGCCAGGCGCCGGGCGACGCGCGTCTGCACGTAGGCGCCAAAGGAGAATCCGGCCAGTACCACCGGCAGATCGCCGTGGCGCGCCTGTGCCCAGGCCAGCACGGCAAGCAGGTCGTCCGTCTCGCCGATGCCCTCGTCGTGAGTGCCGGCGCTGGCGCCAACGCCGCGGAAGTTCGGCCGCAGGACAAGATGGCCGAGGTCGCGCAGCGTCCTTGCGAGGGTCTGCACCACCTTGTTCTCGGCGCTGCCGCCATAGAGCGGGTGCGGATGGGCGACCAGCGCGAGGCCGCGCGGCGCGTGTGCCGGATGCTCGCTGATCAGATCGATGGCGCCGGCCGGCCCGGGGAGGCTCAGGCGCTCCGCCGCCGGCGGTCGCGGGTTCATATCTTCAATCGGGCGACGATGCGGTCGTGGAGCAGATGCTCGTCGATGATCTCGTCGATGTCCGTCTGATCGATATAGGTGTACCAGACGCCTTGCGGATAGACCACCAGCACCGGGCCACTGTCGCATCGGTCCAGGCAGCCGGCCGAGTTGATGCGCACCTTGCCGGGCCCCTTCAGGCCAAGCGCCGCAATGCGGTCCTTGGCGTAGTCCTTCATTGCCGAGGCACCGTGATTGTTGCAGCAGGTGGCGCCCGGCTCGCGCTGGTTGCAGCAGAAAAACACATGGTGTTTGAAATGGCTCATGGGGCTCTCCTTGGCGCGATTATAGCGATGCGCGCGACCTTGCCTGTTGGTTGTCGCGTGCTAGGATGAATCGTGGCGCGCCGGTTGCGCCGGAAGGACACGTATGCGACAAGGACGGATGATCGGAATCCTGTCACTCGCGCTGGCCGGCTGCGCCAGCTACGATGGGGCGAGCCTGCGCGCCGGCGCCGGCAGCGAGGAGATTCGCGCCGCGATGGGGATGCCGGCAACGGTGTGGCCGGAGGCCGACGGCGGGGCGACGTGGGAATACCCGCGTGGGCCGATGGGTCTTGAAACCTACATGGTGCGGGTCGACGCGCAAGGTCGCCTGCGCGACCGGCGCCAGGTGCTCAACGCGGAGACGTTCGCCAGGCTGGAGCCGGGTGTTACGACGCGCGAGGAGGTGCGCCGCCTGCTCGGCACGCCGCAGCGCGAAACCGTGTTCGCGCGCCGCAAGGAGACTGTCTGGGACTACCGCTACCTCGAACCGGTCAGTGGCTACGCCCATGCCTTCCACGTCATGCTGGACGAGCGCGGCGTCGTCAGGGGCAGCGGCAGCACCGTCGACGACAGCCGCTTCCTGATGTCCGGCCCCGGACTCAACTGAGAGACGGGTCACAGTTCGTCGTACTTGCGCGCGTTGCCGCGCGCCTTTTCCACCGGGTACTTGGCGGCGTTCCGCGCGATCTTGTCGTGCGCAGCCGCGGCGAGATCAATGCCGAGGACGTCCGCCAGTTCGATCAGGTAGACCAGCACGTCGGCGATCTCGTCGCGCACCTTGCCGTGCTTGTCGGCCGCCAGCCTGCCGCTTTCTTCCGGCGTCAGCCACTGGAAGTGTTCCGCCAGTTCCGCCGCCTCGACGATCAATGCCATGGCAAGGTTTTTCGGCGTGTGGAACTGATCCCACTCGCGCTCGCGCGCGAACACGCGCAGCCGGTCGCGCAATTCGATCAGGGCATCGCTCATGGCGCTTCTCCGGTTGGCTGCCGGCCGCGCGGCAGCATGAAAAACGGGAGTGCGGCAAACGGCCAGAGGCTGGACGCCAGCTTGGTCAGGCCGTTGAAGTTGAGGAAGTGGCCTTGCTGCCAGACGGCAAGGGTGGTGGTGAGATAGGGATTCTCCGGCGCAAGATTCACCAGCGCCGTGGAAAGCAGCAATGCGCTGGCGGCCAGCATGCGCTGCGCCAGTGGCGGCAGGTAGGCGGCGACCGCCAGTGCCACGAAGCCGGCCGCCAGGCCGAGGGCATTGCCCGGCGTGAGCCATTGGCCGATCGGCGAGTCGTTGGCCAGCAGCGTGCCGGCAAAGGTTTTCACCGCAACGGCGGTCAGCAGCAGTGCCGCCAGTGCCCAATGGCTGCGCTGGCGCAACAGCGTCGCGGCGAGCAGCCCGGCGGCCAGCGTGCCGCAGCCCGCGACCGCCGCTTCGACCGCGATTGAGCTGCCGGCCGAGTAAGGCAGCACGTGGAGTCCGAGCAGAGTGCGCAGGTCGCCCGTGCCGAATAGCATGATTTCCGGGTTGAGTTGAGTGAATAGCCAGAGGCCGAGCAGAACCAGGCCGAAATCGGCCGCCTTGCCTGCCACCACCCGCTGCGTGCGCAGCGCGTGCAGGCGCCCGCCGTCCGCCAGGCCGCGGCCCCACTTCAGGCCGATGAATGCGCCCAGCATGGCACCGATGGCATTGCAGGCGAAATCGACATTGGAAGGAACGCGGCTCGGCAGAAAGTTTTGCAAGACCTCCATGGAAACGCTGAGGCAGGCGGCGCTCAGCGCGGCGAGCAATGCTGCGGCGCCGGGGCTCAGCCGCGGATGCAGCGCCGGCACCGACAGCAGCCCGAGCGGCAGATAGGCGAGGACATTGACGGCCAGATCGAAGCCGGTGAAGTAGCGCGGCCACGGCGCGTCGAGAAAGGCGAGGAGCGGCCCCGCCGGTTCGCGCCAGCCGGCGAACGGATGCAGGCTGCCGTAGACCACCAGCAGCGCGTAGGCGGCGGCCAGGTAGCGCGCCAGCGGTGAAGTCGGGCGGCGGCTCATGCGCCGGCACCGGCGAGCGGGACTCCGCCGTCCTCAGTGATGGTGCGGCGCGTTGCCGGCGGGCGGGACATGGTGGGTCTGCGCTGCGGCATGATGGCCGTGCGCGGCATGCGTCGGCCGGCCGACCCATTGCGGCAGCAGCGATCCCGCGAGCATGCCGGCAGCCGAGACGAACAGGCCGATCAACTGCGGCGGAACCAGGCTCTTTTCGCCGACGAGGTATTCCAGCATCAGCCAGCTGATGAGGCCGGCGAGGGTGGCGAACAGGGCGCCCTGGGTCGTGGCGCGCCTCCAGAAGGCGCCGAAGAAAAGCGGCACGAAGGCGCCGGCGAGCGTCACCTTGTAGGCGCTTTCCACCATCTTGAAGATCGAGGCTTCGGAATTCAGGGCAAACGCCAGCACCACGCCGGCGAAACAGACGATGGTCGCCCGCATCAGCCAGAGGAAATGGTGGTCGCCGATGCGCGGGAAAAAACCCTTGACGACGTTCTCGGCGAACGTGACCGAGGGGGCCAGCAGCGTTGCCGAGGAACAGCTCATGATGGCGGAAAGCACCGCACCGAAAAACACCACTTGCGCCAGCACCGGCATGTGCGAGAGGACCAGTGTCGGCAGGATCAGCTGCGAGTCCTTCTCCAGCAAGGCATTGAAAACCGCCGGATCGATCAGCGTGGCGGAATAGGCTATGAACATCGGCACGAAGGTGAACAGGAAATAGGTCGAGCCGCCGAGGATCGAGCCGCCGATCGCCACCCTTGCGCTCTTCGCCGAAGTGATGCGCTGGAAGACGTCCTGCTGCGGTATGGAGCCGAGCATCATGGTGACCCAGGCGCCGATGAACGTCAGCCACATGGCGGCGTCCGCCGGCGGAAAGAAATCCAGCTTGCCGGCGGCGCGCGCGTGCTCGATGACCGGCGCGACGCCGCCGGTCATGCCGGAGACGACGTAGCCGATGTAAAGCATGCCACCCATGATCACGCCCATCTGGACGAAGTCGAGGATTGCCACGGAGAGCATGCCGCCGAAGGTCGTGTAGGTGAGCACGATGACAGTACCGATGACCATTCCCATCTCCGTGCTTACCGCGCCGTCGGTCACCACGTTGAAGATCAGGCCGAGTGCCTTGATCTGCGCCGACACCCAGCCCAGATAGGAGGCGACGATGCACAGCGTGGTGATGACTTCGACCGTGCGGTTGTAGCGCATGCGGTAGAAATCGCCGATGGTGATGATGTTGAGCTTGTACAGCTGCGTGGCAAAGAAGAAGCCGGCGATGACCAGGCATAGCGAAGAACCAAAGGGGTCGGCCACCACGCCGCGCAGGCCGTCCTTTACGAATGTGGCGGAGACGCCGAAAACCGCCTCGGCGCCGAACCAGGTGGCGAACACGGTGGCGGTGACCACCGGCAACGGCAGATGGCGCCCGGCCACGGCGAAGTCCTTGGTGTTCTTGACGCGCGTGGCGGCAACCAGGCCGATGCCGATCGATACCAGCAGGTAGAGAATGACGAAGGTGAGCAGCATGGCGGCGTCCGCGGAGGCGACGCCGCGAATTATAGCGAAAGGATGCCGATCACGAGGACGGCGGCGAGCAGCGCCGCGGCCGCCCGCAGCAGGGCGGTTTGCCGGCACTGCTGGTCGAGCAGGCGCGCCAGGTCTTGCCGCAGCGCCTGCAGGCGCGAATCACCCAGCGCGTCGTGCAGCAGGCGCGGCAACTGCGGCAGCAGGGCGGCCCATGCCGGCGCTTCCCGGCGCAGGTTGTTGAGCAGGCCGCGCAGGCCGACGCGCTGGCGCATCCAGCGTTCGAGGAACGGTTTGGCGGTGGTCCACAGGTCGAGTTCGGGATCGAGCTGCCGCCCCAGCCCTTCGATGTTGAGCAGGGTTTTCTGCAGCATGACCAGTTGCGGCTGGATCTCGACATTGAAACGGCGGCCGGTCTGGAACAGGCGCAGCAGGGTGCGACCGAAGGAGATGTCCTTCAGCGGCCGATCGAAGACCGGCTCGCAGACTGCGCGGATGCCGGCCTCGAATTCGTCGATGCGCGTGTCCGCCGGTACCCAGCCGGCATCGATGTGCGCCTGCGCCACCGCCTTGTAGTCGCGGCGAAAGAAGCCGAGGAAGTTCTGCGCCAGGTAGTTCTGGTCGACGTCGGTGAGCGTGCCCATGATGCCGAAGTCGAGCGCGACGTACTTTCCGGCCGGCGTGACCAGGATGTTGCCCGGGTGCATGTCGGCGTGGAAGAAGCCGTCGCGGAAGACCTGGGTGAAGAAGATTTCCACGCCGGCGCGCGAGAGGGCTTTCAGGTCGACGCCGGCGGCTTTCAGTTCGTCGACCTGGCCGATCGGCATGCCGCGCATGCGCTCCATTACCATCACCGAGGTGGAACACCAGTCCCAATGCACTTCCGGCACGGCGAGCAGTGGTGAATCAAGGAAGTTGCGCCGCAGCTGGGAACAGTTCGACGCTTCGCGCATCAGGTCGAGCTCGTCGGCCAGGTGCTTGGCGAATTCCGCCACCACCTCGCGCGGCTTCAGGCGCCGGCCGTCCGGCCAAAGCATTTCGATCAGTCCGGCGGCGGCGTCGAGCAGCGCGACGTCGTGGGCGATGACGCGGGCGATGCCCGGGCGAAGCACCTTCACCGCCACCTCGCGGCCGTCGGGCAGGGTGGCGAAATGCACCTGCGCCACCGAGGCGCTGGCGACCGGCTTCGGCTCGAAGGCGGCGAACACCTGGTCGAGCGGGCGGCCGAAGGCGCGTTCCATTTCGGCAATTGCCTCGACCGAAGGGAAGGGCGGCACCTGGTCCTGCAATTTCGCCAGCTCGTCGGCGATGTCGGTCGGCAGCAGGTCGCGGCGTGTGGACAGCACCTGGCCGAACTTGACGAAGATCGGGCCAAGCCCCTCCAGCGCCAGCCGCAGGCGCAGCGCGCGCGGCGCCCTCAGGTCGCGCCAGAACAGCAGTGCGCGCACGACGCCGGCCCAGCGGCCGCCGGCATCACGGGCAAGCAGGATCTGGTCGAGACCGAAGCGCATGCCGACGCTGATGATTCTGAGAAGGCGCAGCAGTCGCACGGTGTCGGCCATCGAGAATGTGGGAAGGGGCGAATTTACACAGATTCCGCGTAGCGGGGAAGGGCGGAGAGCGGAGCGGTATAATGCGCCCTTTCGCAGACCGTCCTTCTATGGCAGCAGAAATCAGAACCCGGATCGTCGCGCTGGTGCGCGAAGCGCTCCAGCGCGTGGCGCCGCAAAGCAGCAACATCCCGATCACGCTGGAACGTCCGAAGCAGGCAGCGCACGGGGATTTTGCCACCAGCGTCGCGCTGCAGCTGGCGAAGCCGCTGAAGCTCAATCCGCGCGACATAGCCGGCCGCCTGCTGGCCGAGCTGCGGCCATCGCCGCTGGTCGCCCGCGCCGAAGTGGCAGGCGCCGGTTTCATCAATTTCACGCTGGCGCCGGCGGCCAAACTGGAGATCCTCGGCGCGGTGCTGGCGCAGGGCGCCGCGTTCGGCCGCAGCGATCTCGGCGGCGGCCGCAAGATCCAGATCGAGTTTGTCTCGGCCAACCCGACCGGCCCCTTGCATGTCGGCCACGGCCGCGGCGCCGCCTATGGCGCCAGCCTGGCCGCGCTGCTCGAGACGGCCGGCTACCGTGTGACGCGCGAGTTTTACGTGAACGACGCCGGGCGGCAGATGGACATCCTCGCCTTGTCCACCTGGCTGCGTTACCTCGCCCTGTGGGACGATGCCATCCCCTTCCCGAAGAACGCCTACCAGGGTGAATACGTGCGGCAGATGGCCGCGGCGATCCGCGACGCGCACGGCGAGCGCTACCGGCGCGATGCCGCCGGCGTCACCGCGGGCGCGCCGGATGCGGCGGCGGACGCGGAGGGCCACCTGGACGCACTGATCGCCAATGCCAAGCAGCTGCTCGGCGACGACTATGACTATGTGCACCGCCATGCACTGACGGAACAGCTCGGCGATTGCCGCGACGACCTGTCCGGCTTCGGCGTACATTTCGACGCCTGGTTCTCCGAGAAATCGCTGTTCGACACGGGGCTCGTGGACAAGGCGGTCACCCGCCTTGAAGCGCACGGGCACGTCTATGTGCAGGACGGCGCGAAATGGTTTCGCTCGACCGCTTTCGGCGACGAGAAAGACCGCGTCGTGCAGCGCGAGAACGGGCTGTACACCTACTTCGCCTCGGATATCGCCTACCACCTGAACAAGTACGAGCGCGGTTTCGAGCACATCATCGACATCTGGGGCGCCGACCACCACGGCTATATCCCCCGCGTGCGCGGTGCCATCCAGGCGCTTGGTCTCGAGCCGGAGCGGCTGGAAGTGGCGCTGGTGCAGTTTGCCGTGCTCTATCGCGACGGACAGAAGACATCGATGTCCACGCGCTCCGGCGAGTTTGTCACGCTGCGCGAACTGCGCGAGGAAGTCGGCAACGACGCCTGCCGGTTCTTCTACGTGTTGCGCAAGTCGGACCAGCATCTCGACTTCGACCTGGATCTCGCGAAGTCGCAGAGCAACGAGAACCCGGTGTATTACATCCAGTACGCGCATGCCCGCGTCTCATCGGTGCTGGCGCAATGGGGCGGCATGGAAGGCGAGCTCGCCGGGAGCGATCTCGCCGCCCTCGTCAATGCGCGCGAGCTGGCGCTGTGCGCGCGCCTCGGCGAGTACCCCGAGCTGCTCGACGCCGCCGCGCGCGAGCGGGCACCCCACGCAATCGCCTTCTACCTGAAGGATCTGGCTGCCGATTTCCACAGCTACTACAATGCTGAACGCATCCTGGTTGACGAAGAAGGGCTGCGCTGCGCGCGGCTGACCCTGTGCCTTGCGGTGCGGCAAGTGCTGCGCAACGGCCTGGCCATCCTCGGCGTGAGTGCGCCGGATTTCATGTGAGGGCTTTATGACGGCGAAGAACCCGCTGCGCAAACCGTCGGGCCGCGGCAAGAGCCGCGGCGGTACGCTGGTCGGCCTGTTCATCGGCCTGGTGCTGGGCGTGGTGATAGCCGCGGGTGTCGTCTGGTATCTGAACAAGATGCCGCTGCCCTTCCAGAACAAGGAACCCGCCGGCAAGGAAAGGCCACGGGTCGAGAAGGGCGGCGAGGCGGCGCGGCCCGACGCGGCGGCACCGCCTGCCCCGCCGCTGGCGCTGCCCGGCAAGCCGGGCGACAAGGCGTCGGACAAGCCGCGTTTCGAGTTTTACAAGATCCTGCCGGGAACCGAAGAGGCCGCGCCCCAGCCGGCGCCCAAGGCGGAACCGAAGGATGGCAAGGCGGCACCGGTCGAGGTGCTGTACCTGCAGGTCGGCGCATTCCAGAGCCCCGCCGACGCTGACAACATGAAGGCGCGGCTGGCGCTGATGGGCATGGAGGCCAGTGTCCAGCAGGCGACCGTGCCGGAGAAAGGTCTCATGCATCGCGTGCGCATCGGCCCCTTCCGCAGTCCAGACGACATGGCGAAGGCACGCGCGCAACTGGCGCAGAACGGAATCGAGGCGGGCATTGTCAAAGTGCGCGACGGCAAGGATGCCAAGGACGGCGCAAAGTAGCGCCCAAACGTTCAAGGAGACGGAAATGCAAGGATTCAGCAAATGGTTCGGAGTGGTAGGGCTGGTGGTGGCGTTACTCGGCGGGTCGGCCGTTGCGGCGCCGCAGGCGGGGCGCGACTACAAGCCGTTGGCGACACCGCAGCCGGTCGAGACGGGCGCCAGGATCGAGGTGGTCGAGTTCTTCTGGTATGGCTGCTCGCACTGCTACGACCTCGAACCGTTCATCAAGAAGTGGACGGCCAAACTGCCGGCCGACGTCGAGTTTCGCCGCGTACCGGCGATTCCGACGGAGCGCTGGGCGACAAATGCCCGCACCTTCTACACGCTTGAAGCACTGGGCGAACTGCCGCGCCTGCACCAGGAAGTGTTCGATGCGGTGCACATCGATCGCGTGAACTTCAACGACGAGAAGACCCAGCTCGAATGGATGGCCAAGAAAGGCGTCGACCGGCAGAAATTCGCCGATGCCTGGGCATCCTTCTCCGTGCAAAGCAAGGTCAAGCGTGCCGCGCAAGTGACCCGCGCCTTCGATGTCAACAGCGTTCCCTCGCTGGTGGTCGACGGCAAGTACCTGACGACCGTCGCGATGGCCGGCAGCCCCGAGCAGCTCATGAAGACGCTGGACGATCTGATCGTCAAGGCGCGCGGCGAACGGCCGAAAAAGAAGTAGGCGGCTGGCGGCGCTGGGGCGTTGTGACGCCGACCTGAGCCGCCGCGCAAGTCGGTGTCCACCGAAACAAGCAACCCGCGGCAACGCGTCGTCATCACCGGCGCGTCCTCCGGCCTTGGCGCGGCACTCGCCGCGCACTACGCCGCACGGGGCGCGCAACTCGGCCTGGTGGCGCGTCGCGCCGACGTCCTGGCCACGGTCGCGGGCCGACTGCCCGGCACACCCGCCACCTACGTTGCCGACGTCGCCGACGCGCGCGCCATGGCCGCCGCCGCGGGGGATTTCATGGCGCGTTTCGGTGTTCCAGACATCGTCATCGCCAATGCCGGCGTTTCCGTCGGTACGCTGACCGAGCATGCGGAAGACACCGAGGTCTTCCACCGTGTCGTGCGGACCAACGTTGTCGGGCTCGCTGCCACCTTTCAGGCCTTTGTTGCGCCGATGCGTGAAGCCGGGCGCGGCCGCCTGGTAGGCATTGCCTCGGTTGCCGGCATGCGCGGGCTGCCCGGCGCCGGCGCCTACAGCGCTTCGAAGGCCGCTGCCATCACTTACCTCGAAGCCCTGCGCATCGAGCTGCGAGCGAGCGGGGTGCGGGTGGTTACCGTGTGCCCCGGCTACATCGCGACGCCGATGACGGCGGTAAATCGCTATCGCATGCCCTTCATCCTGCCGGCCGATGTCGCGGCGCGCCGCATTGCCCGCGTCATCGACGGGGGCCGGCGCTATGCCGTGGTGCCCTGGCAGATGGCCGTCGTGGCGCGGGTCATGAGGCTGCTGCCCAACGCGCTTTACGACCGCCTGTTCACGCGGGCCGGCCGCAAGCCGCGCGGCCTCGATCTGTGAACCGCGTCGACGCCGCCGGGTGCGCCCACGCGCCCTGCGCCGGCGTGCCGCGCATCGTCAGCCTGGTGCCCAGCCTGACCGAATTGCTCTGCGATCTCGGCCTTGCCGGAAACCTCGTCGGCCGCAGCGGCTTCTGCATCCGCCCGCGCGCAGCCGTCGCGCGCATTCCGAAGATGGGCGGCACCAAGGACGCCGACATCGCAGCGATCCGCGCCGTGGCGCCCACCCACCTTGTCGTGAATGTCGACGAGAACCGCCGCGAGCAGGTCGCCGAACTCGCGCGCTGCGTTCCGCACGTCATCGTGACGCACCCGCTGGTGCCGGAAGACAACCTCGGCCTGTACCGCCTGTTTGGCGGCGTCTTCCACCGCGATGCGGAAGCCGAAGCGCTCGCCGCCGGCTTCCGCGCCGGCGCGTCCTATATCTCATCTGGAAAGATCCGTGGATGACGGTTGCCCGCGGCACCTACATCTCGGCCATGCTCGCGGCGGCGGGATGGGACACGCTGCCCGAGGAGAGCGCCGTGCGCTATCCGGAAATCCGCGCGTCCGCGTGCGGCGTGACGGGGGTCGAGCGGATCCTGCTGTCGACCGAGCCTTACCGCTTTACGGCGCAACACCTGGACGAGGCCGCCCGCTGTTTCGGCCGTCCAGCGCAGATCGTCGATGGCGAGATGCTGTCCTGGTACGGCAGCCGGGCGATTCCGGCGCTGCGCTACCTGGCGCGCCTGCGCGAGGGCAGCGTGCCGACCGCCGACGGGCCGGCAGACTGAGGCGGCGCCGGTCGGCGCAGCGGATCGCGGCGGGACGGCGATTGCCGCCCAGACCCGTCTCAAGCGCCTTTTGCGGCTTCCACACTGTGCCACCACAGGCGGCACGCCTGGCAAAGGCCGGCGTCGTTGAACTCCGCCACCAGCAGGCCGTCGAGTACCAGGCGCGGCAGCGGATCGCCCGGCTTGCGTGCCAGCTGGTTGGTACCGGTCGATGCGGCCCAGATACGGAACAGCTCCTCCGAGGCCACCTGGTAGGTGACGTGCCAATGCGCAATGCCGCCGTGCGGCGTCCGCGCCAGGATCTCGTAGGCCAGGCATACATCCTCCTGCAGCTTGACGCGCTGCCAGTAGGCGGCGATCGCCGCGTGCCCGCGCTGCACGGCAAAGGGTGTGTTGTGATAGGCGCCGTCCTCGGCGAACAGCCTGCAAAGCAGCGCCTCGTCGCGCTGCTCCCAGGCCATCTTGTAGCCGTGCATGAAACCTTCGATATCCATGGCTGCCGTTCCTTGCGAGGGTGGGTAGGCGATGCGGTCCGCGTTCGCACGGCATCCGCCATCGTGCCCGCGATGTTACAGGGATCGGGCGGCGCGCGGTTGGCCGGCGCGCTCGGAGATGGCGTGTTGACTAGAGCAACACTCTAGAGATACACTCTACCTCATGACATCCGAACCGACGCACGACAAGCTGCTGGCGGCCGCCGGCCGCGTTTTTCTCGAACATGGCTACGAGGCCGCGTCAATGGACGTGGTGCGGCGGCAGGCTGGTGTGAGCAACGGCAGCCTGTATCACCACTTTCCGAGCAAGGCGCATCTGGCCGGCGCCTTGTATCTGCATACCCTGCGGGATTTCCACGCGGCGCTGCTCCAGCCCCTGGCGCGCGATCCGGCCGCCGAGCCCGGTGTGCGCGGACTGGTTCGTGCCTACCTGCGCTGGATCGTCGCCCATCCCGACCGCGCGCGACTGCTGCACCGCCTGCGCCGCAGCGGCGAACTCGACGGCGTGGAGGGTGCGTGGATCGATCCGAACCGGCAAGCCTATGCCACGCTGCGCAGCTGGATGGAAAGGCAGGTGGCGGCGGGCGGCATGCGGCGCCTGCCGTTCTCGGTCTGGATGGCGCTGGTGTTTTCGCCGGCCTATGCGTTGACGCCGCAGTGGGTCGGTGCGGCGCAACCCTCGGTTGCGCCGGCGGTGCGCCGCGCGCTGGAGGACGCGGCGTGGCGCGCGGTGGCGCCGCAATGAGCTGCCGGCTTCCGCGAGGCCAGCAGGCGCGAGCGGATTTTCCGCGTTTCGGCCTGACGCAGTACGCCGACCGCTTTCCACGCCAGACCGAGGGCGCGCGCCTGCGCATCGCGGGTGACGTGCTCGAGGCCGAAGATCTGGAAGCGCCGCTCGCGGGCCTGCCGCGCATCGAGCAGGTGAGCGATTTTCATTGCGTCACCACCTGGAGCTGCCGCGACCTGCGCTGGGGCGGCGTGCGTTTCGCCGATTTTTACGAGCGCCGCATCGTGCCGCGCCTCGCCGCGTCGGCGCGCGTGACGACGGTGGTGTTGCGGGCGCAGGACGGTTATCGCACGACCCTGCTTCTCGATGACATGCTCGCGGCGGATGTGCTGCTGGCGGATACGCTGAACGGCTTGCCGCTGACGATCGAGCACGGTGCGCCATTGCGCGTGGTGGCGCCGGCACACTACGGCTACAAGTCGCTGAAACACCTCTCGCGCATCGAGTTCCACCAGGGCGTGCCGCGCCTGCGGCCCGCCGCCCTGGCTTTCATGGACCATCCACGTGCCCGTGTCGCCCTCGAAGAGCGCGGCCGCTGGCTTCCAGGCTGGCTCCTGCGCCGCGTCTACAGGCTGATGATTCGATCCACGGTGGCCCGCTTCGCCCGCGCGATGGACCGCCATGGGCGTTAGCAGGCAGTCGGACTCAAAGGAAGTCGGCTGGGCGAGCGCAGATTTTGTTGCTTCGATCCTTCAGGTCCGGCCGGCGCCTGGGCCGGCCGGCAGCGTGAAACGGGCACGCGGCTTACCGGGTGCCGCGCCCGTCCCTCAGGATCCGCTCGACGTCGAGAGTCTTGATGATCTCCTCGAAGCGGTGCATG
Source organism: uncultured Rhodocyclaceae bacterium (assembly GCA_964487715.1). Lineage (GTDB taxonomy): Bacteria > Pseudomonadota > Gammaproteobacteria > Burkholderiales > Rhodocyclaceae > Desulfobacillus. The sequence goes on from CAZASE010000017.1 coordinate 38,984, forward strand.
AGCTCTTCGGCGCCGGGATGGCTGCGTGACAGAACGAGGTGCACGTCGAGCCGATCGATCGGCTGTGATCTCAGGTCGGCAATCGGGCTTTCGGCCAGGACATCGGACGCGGCTGACGCGTAATCGAGGACGTAGTCGGCGCGCTGCGCGCGCAGCATGGCAAATGCCGCGTCGTGGGTGCCGGCCGTTTCATTGGCAATGCGGTTGGCCGGGTTGGCGATGAACTTTGCAAGCCCGGCATAGCTGTATCCGCGGATGGTGATAATGCGCTTGCCGACCAGATCGTCTTTGCTGGCAACCGGCGGCTTGTCACCGATGGCGTAAACGTTGAGCGACGTGCTGTAGACCGGCTGCCGGCTGAACAGGCAGCACGCTTCCAGGGAGGAGGCGCGCACCAGGATGGAGAACGCCGTGCTGCCGTTCTGCAGGTTGTTGAACAGCCGCGATGCCGGATAAGGCGTTGCGTGCCAGGGGATGCCGGCCCGCCCGAGAAGGGCATCGGCCAGACGCGTCATCGGACTGTCCGGTTGCCCCTTGCTGTTGACCGCCGCCACGAAGATCGACTGATCCGGGTAGCCGTATTCCAGTTCGGTCGGCGCCGCCGGGCGCTGGGCCGCCGCCGGGAGGACGAGTAACAGCAGCGCCGCGGCGATGGCACGCGGTACGGCGGCGCGGCTGCCGCAACTGGCGGTGCGGGGGCGTGCAGGCACGAGAGCCTCCTCTGCGGTGCACGATAGCCTCCTGTCGGTGCTTGCGCAATCTGGCCTGGTGCTATTTCGCCTTCTGCTGATCCAGCCGGAACTTCACGAAGGAGCCCGGCGCGTCCTCGAGGGCTTTCAGCTTGCCCTTGGCCGGATCGCGCGCCGGCACCTTGTCCGCGCCGTTCAAGCCGCCGATCCATTGCTGCCAGTCGCTCCACCACGAGCCGGGGTGCTGGGTGGCGCCCTCGAACCAGTCGTCCGGCGTGGCCGGCAGCGCCTTCGCCTCGCTGGTCCAGAAGTGGTACTTGTTGGCCGCCGGCGGATTGACGATGCCGGCGATGTGGCCGGAGCCGCCAAGCACGAAACGCACCGGGCCGCCGAGGCGGGTGGCGCCGAGATAGGTGCTCTTCCACGGCGCGATGTGGTCCTCGATGGTGGAGATGAAGTAGGCCGGCACCTTCACCTTCGAGATGTCGATCGGCACGCCGGCGAGCTCGATGCCGCCCGGTTCCTTGAGCAGGTTCTTCATGTACATGTTGCGCAGGTAGAAGCTGTGCATCCGGTACGGCATGCGCGTGGAATCGGAGTTCCAGAAGAGCAGGTCGAAGGGAAAGGGCTCCTTGCCCATCAGGTAATTGTTCACCACGAAGGACCAGATCAGGTCGTTCGAACGCAGCATGTTGAAGGTGGTGCCCATCTCGGAACCTTCGAGGTAGCCGCGCTCGGCCATCTTCTTCTCCAGGCTGGCGACCTGCTGCTCGTCGATGAAGACGCCCAGCTCGCCGGGGATGGAGAAATCGAGCAGGGCGACGAAGAAGGTCGCCGAGACGATGCGCTTGTCCTTTTTCACGGCGTTGTAGCCCAGCGTCGAGCCGAGCAGCGTGCCGCCGAGGCAATAGCCGATGAGGTTGACCTCGTTCTCTCCGGTTTGCCTGCAAACGGCATCGAGCGCGGCGAGCGAGCCCTCGGTCATGTAGTCTTCGAAGCCCTTCTCGGCGAGGCGCCGGTCGGGGTTAACCCAGGAAATCACGAAGACGGTGTGGCCCTGGTCGGTGGCGTACTTGATGAAAGAGTTCGACTGGCGCAGGTCAAGGATGTAGTACTTGTTGATCCACGGCGGCATGATCAGCAATGGCCGGCGAAACTGTTCCTTCGTCGTCGGATTGAACTGCAGCAGCTGGATGAGATCGTTCTGGAACACCACCTTGCCCGGCGTGACGGCGACATTGCGGCCCAGCTCGAAGGCGGAGGGATCCGTCATCTTGACGCGCAGCTGGCCATCGCCTTCCTCGATGTCGCGCAGCAGGTTGTTGAAGCCCTTGAGCAGGTTCTGGCCGTGCGACTTCACCGTCTCGCGGAAAACCTCCGGGTTGGTGAGGGCGAAATTCGAGGGCGACAGGGCATCGATGTATTGGCGCGTGAAGAAATTCACCTTCTTTTCCGCCTCGATCGGCAGTCCTTCGACGTTGGTTACCACGTCGTGGATGTGCCGCGCGGTGATCAGGTACGACTGTTTGATGAAGTCGAAGAGGAAATGCTCTTCCCACTGGTCGTCCTTGAAGCGGCCGTCGCCTTTTTTCGGCACCGCCACCGGTTTTGTTTCGAGTCCGGAAAAACGCATCATGGAGTGCTGCCACAATGAGAAGTAGTCCCACACCAGGTTCATCTGCGCCTGTGCCAGCTTGTAGGGGTTGGCGAGCATTTTCGCCATCATGTCCATGAAGGCCTGGGCGATGCCCAGCTCGTCGTTCGGCGCGCTGATTCCCTGTCTCATCTGGCGCTGCATGTGCTCAGTGATGAGCTTGGAGGCGCGCTGCGCGACCTCGGCGTAGGTCCTGGCGACTTCCTTCGGATCGGGCAGGGCGGGCTTGTGGGATTCCTGTTGCTGCGCGGACATCGGTCCTCTCCTGTTTTCTAGATTGCGGTAAAGCGGAACACGCCGTCAGAGCCATGCGTGCGGTGCACGCGGCCGGCGTGCTCAAGGTAGTTCAGGTGGGCGATGGATTCGCCCATGGCGAACATGGTCTGGTGCCCGTCGAGTTCGCGCTGGAACAGCGTCGGGATCAGATCGCAGGCGCTCTTCGGCGCGTCGCAGGCGGCGACCAGGGCTTCGAAACGCTCGCCGTGATGGCCGACCAGTTGGGCGACGCGGGTGTGGATGCCGCGGAAAGGACGGCCATGCGACGGCAGGACCAGCGTGTCGGCGGGAAGCGCCGTGAAGCGCGCGATCGAGTCGAGGAAGAGCCGGATCGGATCGCCATCCGGGTTGCAGGACATCACGCTGACGTTGGTCGAGATGCGCGGCAGCAGCATGTCGCCGGAGATCAGCACCGCGAGATCCGCGCAATAGAGCGAGGCGTGCTCGGGCGAGTGGCCGTAGCCAACGATGATACGCCAGTCGTGGCCGCCAATGCGCAGGACGTCGCCCTCGATCAGGCGGCGATACTCCCGCGGCAGGCCATCAACGCGGCCGCGGTATGTCGGGCCGCGCTGCGCGAGCATTTCCATGCGGGCCGGGTCGAGGCCATGGCGGCGGAAGAAGCCAGTCATGCCATCGACGTCGTAATTGGGCAGCTGGTGAAACCAGGCGTAGGCGTTGAGCATTTCGCCCTGGGTGATCCAGGTGCCGACGTCGAGCTTGTCGCCGAGCCAGCGCGCCAGGCCGAGATGATCCGGGTGGCAGTGCGTGACGATGATGCGCTTGACCGGCTTTTCGCGGCAGTACGCGGCAAGCACGGTTTCCCAGTTCGCCTTGATTTCGTCAAGGTTGAGCCCCGTGTCGACGAGCGTCCAGCCGTCCGCTTCCTCGAGCAGCCACAGGTTGATGTGGTTGAGTTCGAAGGGCAGGGACATGCGCAACCAGCGCACACCGGGCGCGAGTTCCTGCGCCTCGCCGGCGTCGGGCTGCCGCTCGAAAGGGTAGGTGATCGGTTCGTGCAGCTTCAATTGATTAAACGCCGGAAAAGTGATTTACTCAGGCCGCTGGGGCGCCGCTATGTTGCGTCGCACAATTCGAGCATTTTATACCTGAACATGCCGCGGGAACAGACCTTCACGATCACCGAACTGGCGCGCGAGTTCGACATCACCCCGCGCGCCATCCGCTATTACGAGGACCAGGGCTTGATCAGTCCGGAACGCGCCGGCCAGAGCCGCATCTACGCCAAGCGCGACCGCACCCGCCTGAAGCTGACCCTGCGCGGGCGCCGGCTCGGCCTTTCCCTTGCTGAGATCCGCGAACTTATCGACATGTATGACGTTGGCCGGGACCAGCGCACTCAATTGTCCAGGTTCCTCACCGTCCTGGCCCGTCAACGCGCCGCCCTGGAACGGCAGCGCGAGGATATCGAGGCCGTCCTGGCGGAGATAACCACCCTGGAGCAGCGCACCGATGAGTTGCTCGGCGCGCCGGCTGCCCGCAAAAAAAATTTGGCGAAGCGCTGACGTTGACGTCAACGTCAAAGCTGCGGTATGTTGACGTTGACGTCAACGTCAACTGGCCGCCCCGGAGGATGCATGCCCCATACCGCACGCCCCGCGAAGCATGACTTCAAGCCGCGCAACCCGGATTGGGAGGCGACGGTGCGCGCGAGTTTCGCCCGGCAGAAGGTGATGAGCCTGATTGGCGCGGAAATGGGCGCGCTGGCGCCCGGCCACTGCGAGATCCGCCTGCCCTTCCGCGACGACCTGACGCAGCAGAACGGCTTCTTCCACGCCGGCATCACCAGCACCATCGTCGACAGTGCCGGCGGCTACGCCGGCCTCACCCTGATGCCGGCCGGCGCCGACGTGCTGACGGTCGAATTCAAGCTCAACCTGCTGGCGCCGGCCGACGGCGACCTCCTCGTCGCCGAGGGCCAGGTGCTGAAGTCCGGCCGCAACCTCGTCATCACCCGCGGCGAGGTGTATGCGATCAGGAACGGCAAGGCCACGCACTGCGCCACCCTGCAGCAGACCCTCATGACCATGCACGGCAAGGCCTGAACGGCCGCGCCTTTCCCTGGAGAAGACCCATGCTCGGCATCAATTTCGACCTCGGCGAAGACATCGACCTGCTGCGCGACGCCGTCTGGGATTTCGCGAAGAACGAGATCCTGCCGCGCGCGGCCGAGATCGACCGCGACAACCTGTTCCCCGCCGACCTGTGGAAGAAGTTCGGCGACATGGGCCTGCTCGGCATGACCGCCGAGGAGGAATACGGCGGCACGAAGATGGGCTACCTCGCCCACATCGTCGCCATGGAGGAGATCTCCCGCGCCTCGGCGTCGGTCGGCCTCTCCTACGGCGCCCACTCCAATCTCTGCGTGAACCAGATCCGCAGGAACGGCAGCGCCGCGCAGAAGGCGAAATACCTGCCGAAGCTGATCTCCGGCGAGCACGTCGGCGCGCTGGCGATGTCCGAGCCCGGCGCCGGTTCCGACGTGGTGTCGATGAAGCTGCGCGCCGACCTGAAGGGAACCGGGGCAAATGCGCGCTACGTCCTGAACGGCTCGAAGATGTGGATCACCAACGGCGGCGACGCCGACACGCTTGTTGTCTACGCCAAGACCAACGCGGAAGCCGGCCCGAAGGGCATGACCGCCTTCCTCGTCGAGAAGGGCTTCAAGGGCTTCTCGAAGGGCCAGCACCTCGACAAGCTCGGCATGCGCGGCTCCAACACCTATCCGCTGTTCTTCGACGACTGCGAGGTGCCGGTGGAGAACGTCCTCGGCGGCGAGGGCGCCGGCACGAAGGTGCTGATGAGCGGCCTCGACTACGAGCGTGCGGTGCTCTCGGGCGGGCCGCTCGGCATCATGGCGGCCTGCATGGACACGGTGCTGCCCTTCGTGCACGAGCGCAAGCAGTTCGGCCAGGCGATCGGCGAGTTCCAGCTCATGCAGGGCAAGCTCGCCGACATGTACAGCACCTGGCAGGCCTGTCGCGCCTACGTCTATGCGGTGGGCAAGGCCTGCGACCGGGGCGACCACGCCCGCAGCCTGCGCAAGGACGCCGCCGGCGCCATCCTGTATTCCGCCGAGAAGGCGACCTGGATGGCGGGCGAGGCGATCCAGGCTCTCGGCGGCGTCGGCTACACCAACGAATTCCCGGCCGGACGCCTGTGGCGCGACGCCAAGCTCTACGAGATCGGCGCCGGCACCAGCGAGATCCGTCGCATGCTGATCGGCCGCGAGCTCTACAGCGAGACGATGCCATGAGCCAGGACGCCGCCGCCCTGCAAAAGGAATGGCTGGAGGCCGCACGCACCGTGCGCGAGAAAGTGCAGGCGCCCGGCGTGCTGCCGCTGTCGGCCATCCGCGATTGCAGCGGCCTGGAGATCTTCCGGCGCATGCTGAGCGGCGAGTTGCCGCCGCCGCCGATTGCAGAAACGCTGGATTTCGCCCTGGTTGAGGTCGAGAAGGGCCGGGTCGTCTTCCAGGGCCATCCCGCGCCGACGCACTTCAATCCGATCGGCACCATCCACGGCGGCTGGCAGGCGACGCTGCTCGATTCCTGCATGGCCTGCGCCGTGCAAACCCAGCTCGAGGCGGGCCAAGCCTTTACCTCCCTCGAGATCAAGGTGAACTTCCTGCGCGCCCTGACCGACAAGGTCGGGCCGGTGCGCGCCGAGGGCAGGGTGATCCAGGTCGGCCGCCAGATCGGCATCGCCGAAGGCAGCCTCTACGACGCCGCCGGCAAGCTCTACGCCCACGGCACCACCACCTGCCTGATCTTCGATCACGAAAATCTGAGGCGCACATGATCGAGACCGCCCGCGGCACTGTCCATGAATGGCAGCGCGACCACATGGGCCACATCAACGTGCGCGCCTACCTGGAGTTCTTCGACCATGCAGCGTGGCAGACCTATGCCGCGCTCGGCCTCACCGCCTCGCTTCTGCGAAGCGGCGCGGTGAACCTGGCGGCCGTGCAGCAGAACGTCAGCTACCTGAAGGAGCTGTATCCCGGCGACACCATCGCCGTGCGCACCGGCGTGCTGGAGCTGCGCGAGAAGGTGGTGCGCTTCCGCCACGAACTCAGCAACACCGAGACCGGTGAGGTCGCCGCGACCTGCGAGTTCACCATCGTCTGCCTCGACACGAAGACGCGCAAGTCCTGCGCGTTCCCGCCGATCGTGGCGGAGCGCGCACGGGGCCTGATGCTGGAGTCAGCATGAGCGAGATGGTCGAAACCTACCGCGGCACCGTCTACCCCTGGCACTGCGACCACATGGACCACATGAACGTCATGTGGTACGTCGGCAAGTTCGACGAGGGCACCTGGAACTTCTTCTCCATGGTCGGCATTACGCCGAGCTACCTGCGCGACAACGGCCGCGGCATGGCGGCGGTCGAGCAGCGCATCGCGTACAAGAGGGAACTGCACGCCGGCGACACCGTGGCGATCCGCACCGGCGCCATCGAGGTGAAGGAGAAGTCGGTGCGCTTCGTGCACGAAATGCGCAACGGCGAGACCGGCGAGGTGTCCGCCATCACGCTGCTCACCGGCGTCTTCATCGACACCGCGGCGCGCAAGGCCTGCGCCTTCCCGGCGCACTTCCGCGAACGCATGGAGCAGTTCAGAATCGACTATGACCTCCCCTGGAAGGATTGACCCATGAGCCACGACCCGATCGTCATCGTTTCCGCCGTCCGCACGCCGATGGGCGGCTTCCAGGGAGATTTTGCTTCCCTCACCTGCGCCCAGCTCGGCGCGGCCGCCATCCGGGCCGCCGTCGAACGCGCCGGCATCAAGCCGGACCAGGTCGAGGAGGTGATCATGGGCTGCGTGCTGCCCGCCGGCCAGGGCCAGGCGCCGGCGCGCCAGGCGGCGCTGGGCGCGGGACTCCCGCTCGGCACCGGCTGCACCACGGTGAACAAGATGTGCGGCTCGGGCATGCGCGCGGCGATGTTTGCCCACGACATGCTGGCGGCCGGCACCAACGACATTCTCGTCGCCGGCGGCATGGAATCCATGAGCAATGCGCCCTACCTGCTACCCAAGGCGCGCTCGGGGATGCGTCTCGGCCATGGCCAAGTGTGCGACCACATGTTTCTCGACGGCCTCGAGGACGCCTACACAAGAGACGAGAAAGGCGGGGGCCGCCTGATGGGCACCTTCGCCGAGGAATGCGCCGAGAAGTACGGCTTTACCCGCCAGGCCCAGGACGAGTTCGCCATCCGCTCGACGACGCGCGCGCAGCAGGCCATTAACGACGGCACCTTCGCCTGGGAGGTCGCGCCGGTGACGGTCGCCGGCCGCAAGGGCGACGTCGTCATCGACCGCGATGAGCAGCCGCTGAAGGCCCAGCTCGACAAGATCCCGACCCTGAAGCCGGCCTTCAGGAAGGACGGCACGGTGACGCCGGCCAACTCCAGTTCCATCTCCGACGGCGCTGCGGCGCTGGTGATGATGCGCCGCTCCACCGCCGACAAGCTCGGCCTGAAACCCCTCGCCGTCGTCGTCGGCCAGTCCACGCACGCGCAGGAGCCGGGCTGGTTCACCACCGCCCCGGTCGGCGCCATGCAGAAGCTCTTCGCCAAGACCGGCTGGAGCGCCGAGAAGGTCGACTTCTTCGAGATCAACGAGGCCTTCGCCGTGGTGACCATGGCGGCCATGCACGACCTGAAGCTGCCGGCGGAAAAGGTGAATATCCATGGCGGCGCCTGCGCCCTGGGCCACCCCATCGGCGCCTCCGGCGCGCGAATCCTCGTCACGTTGATCGGCGCGCTGCGCAAATACGGCGGCAAGCGCGGCGTGGCCAGCCTGTGCATCGGCGGCGGCGAAGCCACCGCCATGGCCATCGAATTGCTGTAAGACGATGCTGCTCACGCAAGAACAGGAAATGATCCGCGACGCCCTGCGCGATTTCGCGCGCGAGCGCCTGGCGCCCTTCGCCGCGGAGTGGGACCGCAAGGCCACCT
>CAZASE010000018.1:0-47231 GCA_964487715.1 uncultured Rhodocyclaceae bacterium
AGACCGGCAGCGTTGCCCTGGAAGGCGAGAGCCGGGCACTGGCGGACGATCCGCGCGTCGTCGAAACCTATCTGGGATTGGGTGGGAAAGGCATGAAGGATGTGGAAGCGGCGTGATTAGCCGGCGTGGTGTTTCAGCAACTTCAGGCACAGCGCGTCGTAGTGGCGCCGCTCGCTCGCCGACAGCGGCGCCAGCAGGCGCTGCTGTACCGCGTCGACCAGCGGGTGGAGTTCGCGCAGCACTGCCCGGCCATTCGGCGTCAGGTCCAGCAGGCGCTGGCGGCGGTCCGCCGGATCGCGTGCACGCTGCAGCCAGCCTTTGCCATCCAGGCGCTCGATGACGCCGCCGAGCGTGGCACGGTCGCAGGCGATCAGTGCCGCCAGTGCGGCCTGCGAGAGCGGGGCCTCACGTTCCAGCGTAGCCAGAGCCGCATACTGCGCCGGCGTGATGTCGCGCGCCTGCAGCGCCTCGGCGAACAGCGCCACCGCCACCTGCTGCAGGCGGCGGATCTGATGGCCGGGCATGTGGCCGATGTCGCGCGAGCGCGCGGCGGTCTTCATGCGCGGTCCATGCAACGGTCGACGCTCCAGCCGTAGAGCCATTCCATCGCGTCGTAGAAGCGCTCCGGCGTGCGTCCCTGCCACAACGAATTGCGCACCTGGCGCTCGATGCCCTTGGCGTGGTAGATGCGCCCCATTTCCCGTGCCGACAGCACCACCCGTGCCGTGCGCACGATGCGCCCGCTTTCGTAGAGGCGGAACGCGGCGGCGAGGTCGCCGCCGGCGGTGCGGATCGACTCGCGCAGCGTCACCGCGTCCTCCAGGGCCATGCAGGCACCCTGCGCCAGGTATTGCAGCATCGGGTGCGCCGCGTCGCCGAGCAGGGTGGCGCGGTCGCGGCCCCACTGCGCCACGGGGTCGCGGTCGGCGGTGGACCAGCGCTTCCACGAGGTGGGCCTGGAAAGCAGGCGGCGCGGCCGCTCGCAGATTTCCGTGAAGTAGGAATTGACTTCCTCCGCACTGCCTTCGCGTACGCCCCATTCTTCTGTTTCCCGGCTGTGGAAGGTGACGACCAGGTTGTACTGTTCGCCGCCGCGCAGGGGGTAGTGCACGATGTGCGAGTTGGGGCCGACCCAGATCGCCGCCGCGTTCCAGCGCAGGTCTTCGGGCATGTCCTGGCGTGCCACCACGCCGCGATAGACGACGTGGCCGGAGACGCGGTGCGCGTCGCCCACCAGCGCCCGGCGCACCACCGAGTGCACGCCGTCGGCGCCGACCAGGGCGCAGCCGGCGTAGCTGCGGCCCTCGGCGTCGGTGACGCGCACGCCGCCGACATCCGCCGCCACCTGCTCGATGCGAGTGGCCGTGCGCACCGTCACGTTGGGCGCGCGCTGCACGCCCTCGTAGAGCGAGAGCAGGATGTCGGCGCGATGGATCACGGCATACGGGTTGCCGAAGCGCGTGCGGAACGCCTCGCCGACCGGGATGTGAGCCACCTCGCTGCCGTCGACGGCATCCATCATGACCAGCCGGTCGGTATGGACGGCGCGGCGCCGGGCCGCTTCGCCGACGCCGAGGGCGTCGAGCGCGGCGAAGGCGTTCGGGCCGAGCTGGATGCCGGCGCCGATCTCGCCGATCCCGGCGGCGCGCTCCAGCACGAGGACGCGGTGGCCGGCCTGGCTGAGGCCCAGCGCAGCGGCCAGGCCGCCGATGCCGCCGCCGACGACGATGACCGGGTTTTCTGCGGACGATGTGCTCATGGTTTCCCGCTCAGTCCTGCCACATCTCGAACACGCCGAGCTTGCGCTGCACCGGCGATTCGTCGGCGCCGACGAGACACAGCGGCGCGCGCGCCGAGGCGTTGCTGAGATGCACCGCGGCGCCGCCGGGGACGCAGAAGGTGTCGGCCTGACCGAGGGCGATGCGCGTGCCGTCGATCTCCGCCGCGCCTTCCCCCTCGACAACATGGAATACCCGCGCCGCCGACAGGCGGGCGAGGCCGGCTTCCTCGCCCGGTCGCAGCAGGAGCGCGCCGAAGGCCAGGGTGTTGAGCGGCGCCTCGCCGTTCTCCGGGTTGATGTAGGCCAACTCGACGACGCTGCCGGCGGGCACGCCGGCAGCCAGCGCATCAAGGGCGCGGCGCGCCTCGCGCCAGGGATAGCGCAGCAGGGGATAATCCTCCTGCGTGCGCCGCCCCTGGCGCAGCGGCGCCAGGCCGCCGGCAGGGTAGGGGGCCGGCGGTGCGGCCATTTGCTGCGGCCGGCCTTCCACCGCATAGGAGCGGTCGAGATAGAGCATCAGCGGCAGGTCGAGCACGTCGAGCCACATCGCCGGCCCGGCGCCGTCGTGGCGATGCTCGTGCCACAGGCCGGTCGGCGTGAGGATCAGGTCGCCCGGCTCCATCGGGCAGTGATTGCCGTTGACGACGGTGCACGCGCCACTGCCCTCGACGACGATGCGCGCGGCGTTGGGCGTGTGGCGATGGTTGGGTGCCGTTTCCCCCGGCAGCACCAGCTGCATGCCGAGATAGATGACGCTGGTGGCCTGCAGGTTGTCGAGGCCGCGGCCGGGGTTCGACAGCACCAGCACGCGCCGTTCGGCTTTTTCCATCGGCGCCAGCTCGCCGGCGCGCAGCAGCAGGGGGCGGATGTCCGGCCAGCGCCAGTGGGCGGGCGCCGTCCGGCTCGCCGGCCGGCCCGGCGGCAGCAGGGCGCGCAGGCTGGGCCAGAGCGGCACCAGGTTGGCGGCGGTGAGCGCCTGGCGGTAGTCGGTGGGGAGGTCTTCCAGTGTGCCGAGAGGGTGCATGAGGGCTCCGTGCCGCGAAGGAAAAACCGATTGAGACAAAAACGATTGAAGGGTATATTATAAGCACAGTTACTATTTATCAAGTTCGACGGAGCGACCGCCATGAACCACGTCTTTCAGCCTGCGCCGCCCGTGGTTCTGCCGGTGGTCGGCACGAGCGTGCTGTTTCCCGTGCGCCGCGTCTATTGCGTCGGCCGCAATTACGCCGAGCACGCGCGCGAGATGGGCTTCGACCCGGAGCGCGATCCGCCCTTCTTCTTCGCCAAGCCGGCTGATGCCCTGGTGGCGGTGCCGGCCGGCTCGACGGCCGACATCCCCTATCCGCCGAAGACCGAGAACTACCACCACGAGATCGAGCTGGTGGCGGCGATCGGCTTGCGCGGCGCCGACATCGATCCGGCGCAGGCGTTGCGCCATGTCTGGGGCTACGCGGTGGGCCTCGACATGACGCGGCGCGACCTGCAGCTGGCGCTGCGCGACAAGGGTCGGCCATGGGAACTGGGCAAGGGCTTCGACGCCTCGGGCCCGATCGGCCCGCTCACGCCCGCCGCGCAGGCGCCGGACATCGCGCGCGCGGCGATCTGGCTGGAGGTGAACGGCGAGACGCGCCAGAAGAGCAGCATCGGCCATCTCATCTGGAGCGTGGCCGATACGGTCGCCTGCCTGTCGCAGTACTTCACCCTCGATCCGGGCGACCTGATCTTCACCGGCACGCCCGAGGGCGTCGGCCGCGTGCAGCGCGGCGACCGCCTGCGCGGCGGCATCGACGGCCTGGGCGAGCTGTCCGTGCGCATCGTCTGAAAGCTGATGAAGAAATCAACATCTACCGCAGAGGCGCGGAGGCGCAGAGGCAACGCAGAGGAGATGTCGTTGTTTGCCTGGAAGTTCTCTGCGCACCCTCTGCGCCCCTGCGCCTCTGCGGTGGGTTTCCCGGAATATTTTCGCAGCCTCTGAGCCGTCCATGCGCCTTTACCATTTCGCCCTCAGCTCGGCCTCCTACCGCGTGCGCATCGCCCTCGCCCTGAAGGGCCTGGAGGCGGAGCAGGTCAGCCTGCGCCTGCGCGCCGGCGAGCAGCGCGACCCGGCCTATGCCGCCCTCAACCCGCAGTGCCTGGTGCCGAGCCTGGTGCTCGACGACGGCGGCGGCGTGCTGACGCAGTCGCTGGCCATCGTCGAATACCTCGACGAGACTTGCCCCGAGCCGCCGCTGCTGCCGCGCGAGGCGCGCGCCCGCGCCTGGGTGCGTGCCCTGGCGCAGGGCATCGCCTGCGACATCCATCCGCTCAACAACCTGCGCGTGCTGCAGTACCTGGAGCACGATCTCGGCCGGCCGCAGGAGACGGTGCACGCCTGGTACGCGCACTGGATCGGCCTCGGCTTCGACGCGATCGAGCGGCAACTCGCCGCGCCGCCGGTGCGCGGACGCTTCTGCTGCGGTGATGCGCCGGGCCTCGCCGACCTCTGCCTGGTGCCCCAGGTGTACAACGCGCGGCGCCACGACATCGACCTCGGCGCCTGGCCGCGCATCGCGGCGATCGATGCCGCCTGCGCCGGGATCGAGGCGTTCAGGAAGATGCGGCCGGAATGAAGCCGGTGCGCCAGGAATTCGTGGTGGACTTCGCCGACTGCGACCCGGCCCGCATCGTCTTTTACCCGCGCTATTTCGAGTGGTTCGACCGCGCCACGGAGAACCTGTTTCGCGAGTGCGGCATGGCCTGGCCGCAGCTGTGGGCGCAGTACCGGCTGGCCGGCTTTCCCATCGTGGACGTCGGTGCGAAATTCCACGGCCCCTCGCGCTTCGGCGAGCACATCGCCATCGAGAGCCGGATCGCCGAGTGGCGCAACAAGCTGTTTCTGGTGCAGCATCGCGTGCACAACGCCGGCAGGATCGTCGTCGAGGGGCATGAGTTGCGCGTCTGGGCGTTGCGCGACCCGACCGACGCGGAGAGCATGAAGGCCGGGCCGGTGCCCGAGGAAATCAAGGCGCGCTTCGAGGCGCAATAGGAGATACCGACATGGAAGACGTTTGGAAGACCGCCCTGCCGCGGCTCAACGAAGCGGCGCCCGACTTTGCCGCGCGCACCACCCAGGGCCCGCGCGCGCTGGCGGACTACCGCGGCAAGTGGCTGATCCTGTTTTCGCATCCGGCCGACTTCACGCCGGTGTGCACCTCGGAGATCGTCGCCTTCGCGCGCGCCTGGCCGCGCTTTCGGGCGCTCGGCTGCGAGCTGCTCGGTCTCTCCGTCGACAGCGCCTTCGCCCACCTGGCGTGGCTGCGCAGCATCCGCGACAACTTCGACGTCGAGGTGCCGTTTCCCATCATCGAGGACCCGACGATGCGCGTGGCCCACGACTACGGCATGATCCAGCCCGGCGCCGGCGACACCGCTGCGGTGCGCGCCGCCTTCTTCATCGATCCGGAATCGAAGGTGCGGGCGATGGTGTATTACCCGATGAGCAACGGCCGCTCGGTGGAGGAATTCCTGCGCATGGTGGCGGCGATGCAGACGAGCGATCAGCATGCGGTCGCCACGCCGGAGGGCTGGCAGCCTGGCGACAAGGTTGTCCTGCCGCCGCCGCTCACGCTCGCGGATGCCGACGCCCGCGTCGGGAGCGGAAGCGAATGCGTGGATTGGTATTTTTCGAAATCGGATCTGCCCACGGCCGTGGGTGCCCGGGCCAGGCGGCCGAAGAAGCGCGGCGCCTGAGCGTGGAAAAGGCCAACAGCCACCGCCGAGGAGATCACAATGGTTCGTCACGCCTCATCGAACCGCGGGTCCATTCTGGCAGGCGGCCCCTGCCAGTCGCGGGCGGCTGAGCTCGTTGGGCGGCGCAGGCAGCCACTTCGCCTTTCTCGGAGAACTCATGGAATCCATCGAGAGTCGCTCAGACACCAGGAACACGCTCATTGCAGCAAGTCCTGGCCAGGTGTTCGCCGCAATGCGCGATCCGGCACGCGTCGCCAAATGGTGGGGGCCAGCGGGATTCACGAACACGATCCACAAGTACGAGTTCGCACCTGGTGGTAGCTGGCTTCTAACCATGCACGGGCCGGACGGCAAGGGCTACCCGAACGAAAGCCGCTTCACACGTATCGTTCCGGATCAGCTCTTCGAAATCGAACACCTCAACGGTCATCATTTCGTGCTCACCATAGAACTTCGGCCACACGCACAAGGAACGACAGTGGCGTGGCGCCAGACCTTTGACACCGCGGAGCACTACAAGCGCCTGGCAGATTTCGTCGCCATAGCCAACGAACAGAACCTTGAGCGACTGGCTGCCGAGGTTGTTCAGGGCGAGAGTGCCGCCTGACCTTCCGGGGGACCGCCGGCAAGCTGCGCTTGCCGGTTCGCTCCGGCCTGGAAATTTCTATTTCCGATCGGTACTGAAACGGGGTTAGCCTCAGGCACCATCAGCGGCGCTCCTTAACCAAGAACCTGGCCGGAGACGGGGGTGATCCGCACATCGACGACGGCGCTGCGGCCTCCGCGCACCGTCTGCAAGGCCTTCCGCAGGGTGGCGCCCAGGTCTTCCAGCACGGAGACCTGATGCGCCTCGGCGCCGCCGGCCGCGGCGGCGATGTCGGCAAGCCGGGCGTTGGCGCCGGTGGTGACCCAGTAGGTGTCGTGGCGCCTGGCGATGCCGTCTGGATGGACATCGAGCGTGGAGAGCTTGGAGGAATGCCAGCCGCCGTTGTTGTAGATGATGGTCAGCTGGGGAATCCCGTAGGTGGCGGCGACCCAATAGGCGCTGGCCGGAACGCCGAAGACGAAGCAGCCGTCGCCGATCAGTGAAATGACCTCCGCTGCGGGATCGGCCAGCTTGGCGCCGATCGCCGCGTTGATGCCCCAGCCGAGGCCGCTCCCGCCGCTGTGGAAGAAACTGCCAGGCCGTGTCAGGCGCAGGATGGACGGAATCAGCTCGGTGCCGGACGGTTCCTCGAAGATGACGATGGTCCGCTCATTGACCAGTTCGCGCACCGCCGCGGTGAGCGCTTCGGGCGTGATGGCGTCGCCGGCGCCGGCGGGCGGGACCACAGCCCGGCGTGGCGGCACGGACAGGCGCTGCCGCGCGGCGGCGATCCACGCACCGCGTTCCGCCCGGCCCGGGACCTGGTCATCCGTGGCGAGCTCGAGCAACTGCTCAAGCACCTGCCGGCTGTCGGCGCGATAGCTCCGCTGGGCGGGGAAATGCCAGAAGCCGAAGTCCTGCTTGAGCGGGTCCGCGTCGACCTGAAACAGCCGCGCTGTCCCGGCAGGTTGCGTCTTCATGGGGATCCACGGCACGTCGCAATCGAGCATGAGGATCAGGTCGGCCTCGTGGACCAGGCTGTTGCGCCGATAGCCGAGGTGATGCGGATGATCGCCGGGAAAATTCAGGTATTGCGGGCTTACCTCGCAGACGGCGAAACCCAGCCGGTCGGACAGGGCGACCAGCCGCTCCACCGCCTGCACCTGGCGGCCGAGGTATGAAGTGATGAGCAGCGGCCGCCTGGCCTGGATGAGGGCTTCGTGCAGTTCGAGCGCGGCGGTCCGGCTCAGGCCGGCGCTCAGTGCCAGCGGCCAATCCGCCTTGTCGCCGCCCGAGTCGGCTGCACGCTCCTCCCAGACTTCGCGCGCTCCGGTGATATACACCGGGCCTTCCGGTGCCGTTGCGGCGAGCTGGCGGGCCCGCAGCAGGACCGGACCGACCATCTCCGGCGCGCGCAGTTCATACGACCATTTCATGTACTGCGCGACGATTTCGTGCTGGTTCGGCGCGTCCTGGGTGTAGTGGATGAATTCGCTGCGCGCGCCGGTGCGGTCGCCGCGCGTCGTGACGGGCGAGCGTCCGGCAATGATGATGGCCGGTACGCGGCCGCGCGCCGCGTTGGTGACGCTGCCGCCAAGGTTTTGCGTGCCGACGTCCACATGCACCAGGACCACCTGCGGTTGGCGCGTGATCATCGCGTAGCCGTGGGCGGCGCTCAGCGCGGTCATTTCGTGCGGGCAGACGATAATCTTCGGCATCTCTTCGCCACGTGCGCTGAGCAGGGCGAAGGCCTCGATGAATGCCGGATGGTCGCTGCCGAGGTTGGTGAAAAAGTACCTTACGCCGAGGCGCACGCACACACGCAGAAGTTGCTGTGCTACGGTTTCGCTGCGGTCTGGATTCATTGCTGGCGCTCCCGGGCGGTCGGTCGGGCGCCCGTCCGGTGGAATCACGTTGCACGGAGACGCCCAGCCTGTTGAAACATAGAATACCGAAGCCTATACAATGACGCTATGAAATACCGTTACTATCATTTATTCGCGCCGTGCATATGGAAAATCTCGACCTGAACCTGATGCGCGTGTTCCATGCGGTGTATTCCGCCGGCAACGTCAGCCGCGCCGCGGAAACGCTGGGGCTGTCGCAGCCGGCAGTGAGCCACGCCCTGACCAAGCTGCGCCTGCGCTTCCGCGACCCGTTGTTCGTCAGGAAACCCGGCGGCGTTGCGCCGACTGCCGTGGCCGACCGGCTTGCCCATGCCGTGCAGGAAGCGCTGCACACGCTCGATGCAGCGGTACGGGAGAACGAGCAGTTCGACCCGGCCGGTTCGTCACGCACGTTTCGCCTGCACATGAGCGATCTCGGCGAAGTGGTGTTCCTGCCGCGCCTGATGCAGGCGCTGCATGCGGCAGCGCCCCAAGTGCGCCTGGAAGTCATGCAACTGGGCGCGAAAGAGATCCAGCCGGCACTGGACAGCGGTGCGATCGACCTCGCATTCGGCTACCTGGTCGAGGTCACCGAGACGAAACGGAGCCGCCTCCTGCACGAGACGGCCTACGTGGTGCTGGTCCGCGCCGGACATCCCCTGTCGGGCCGCAAGGCGAGTGCGACGACATTGGGGCAGATCGAATTCGCCCTGATCAGGACTCACGCCGACACGGCGCGATTGCTGCAACAGCTCGGCCTGCAGGACAACATCCGCCTGACGATTCCCCATTTCATGGTCATCCCGTCCATCCTGACGCTGACCGATCTGGCCGTGCTGCTGCCGATCCGCGTAGCGCAAACCTTCCTGCGGATGGGAGGCTACGAGATGTTGAAGCCGGCGCTCAGGTCGCCTGCATTCGACGTGTGCGTGCATTGGGGGTGGCGGGTCGAGAACGATCCCGGCAACCGCTGGCTGCGCGAGCTGGCGATCGGGCTCTTTCAGGAGAAGTGAGAAACCGCGCCGCTTGCATTATCCACGCCGCGAATCGCAGACAAAAAGCCAGGCTTATGGACTGATAGGCGCCGACTGCCTACAGTTCAAAGGTTCAACCTACCGGCGGCGGCATGGATACGCGAATCGAGGAACTGGCCGGGGCGATCGGTGCCGACGCACTGCAGGTCGGCACGGACATTCCCGAGCGGCATCTGCACGACTGGATGGCCGGCGCGGCGCCCGGCACCGCGCTGGCACTGGCGCGGCCACGGGATGTCGCGGGAGTCGGCGCGTTGCTGCGGACCTGTCATCGCCTGCGCCTGCCGGTGGTGCCGCAGGGTGGCCGGACCGGACTGGCGGGCGCTGCGGTGCCGGTGCCGGGTTGCGTGCTCTTGTCCCTCGAACGGTTGTGCGGCGTCGAGGAAATCGATGGCGCCGCGTGTACCGCCACCGTTCTCGCCGGCACGCCGCTGCAGGCGGTGCAGGAGGCGGCTTGGCAGGCGGGGCTGTTCTTCCCGCTAGACCTCGGCGCGCGCGGCTCCTGCACCATCGGCGGCAATCTCTCGACCAACGCCGGCGGAAATCGCGTGCTGCGCTATGGCATGGCGCGCGACCTGGTGGTCGGACTCGAAGCGGTGCTGGCCGATGGCACCGTCGTCAGCAATCTGAACAAGATGCTGAAGAACAATACCGGCTACGACCTGAAGCAGCTGTTCATCGGCAGCGAAGGAACGCTAGGCGTCATCACGCGCGCAGTGTTGCGCCTGCATCCGCAGCCGCGCAGCACCTGCACGGCGCTGTGTGCCGTCGCGGATTACGCCGGCGTGCTGGCCTTGTTGCAGCATGCGCGCGCAGGTCTGGGCGGCACGCTGTCCGCGTTCGAACTGATGTGGCCGGATTTCTACCGGCTGGTAACCGAACGGGTGGCCGGCCTCGACCTGCCGCTGCCCCACGGCCATGGCGCCTACGTGCTGGTCGAATCGATGGGCAGCGATCCGGCACGCGATGCCGAGCACTTCGAGCAGGTGCTCGGCGAGGCGCTGGAGGCCGGCATCGTTGCCGACGCGGTGATCGCCCGCTCGGGCGAGGAGAGCGGGTCGCTGTGGCGGATACGGGACGGTTCGGGCGAGCTGGCGCGCATCTTCCGGCCGCATGCCGGATTCGACGTAAGCATCGCGACCGGAGCGATCGGCGCCTTCATCGAGGATTGCTGCGACCGCCTGCGCCGGCGCTGGCCGGCCATGGAAACCGTGTTCTTCGGCCATGTCGGCGACGCCAATATCCACATCGGCGTGCGCATCGGCGACGGCGCGCAGCCGAGCGACGAGATCGAGGCGCTCGTCTATGCCTGCGTCGGCGACTGGCACGGTTCGATCTCGGCGGAGCACGGCATCGGCACGCTCAAGCGCGCGTACCTGCACCTTTCGCGCAGCGACAGCGAACGGGCTATGATGCGGACGCTGAAGGACGCGCTCGATCCGCACTGGATACTCAATCCGGGCAAGGTGTTTGCGCATTGAGCGGCGTATCGCGGTTTGGCGGCGGCCGTCGCCGGACTGAATTCGGTTTTCAACCACAACGACCAGAGGAGGAGCACCCGGTGAAAGCAATAAATGTGTTCAAACTGACCGCGCTCGCGGCAGCGGTACTGGCGGCGCCGGCGGCGCTGGCACAGCAGATCACGCTCTGCATCATTTCCTGCCGCCCGCATCGAGCGCGCAGGTGAAGCTGATCCAGCCCTGGTGCGACAAGATCGCCAAGGAATCCGCTGACCGCCTCAAGTGCCAGATCTATCCGTCGATGCAGCTCGGCGGCACGCCTGCGCAGCTGTTCGACCAGGCGCGCGACGGTGTCGCCGACATCATCTGGACGGTGCCGACCTATGCCGCCGGGCGCTTCACCAAGTCCGAGGTGTTCGAACTGCCGTGGATGGCCGTTTCCGCCAAGTCCGGCAGCATGGCGCTGTGGTCCTACGTCGACAAGAACGCCCAGGACGAATTCAAGGGCGTCAAGCGCATCTTCATGCACGTGCATGACGGCGCCCTGTTCCACTTCCCCAGCAAGCAGCCGAAGACCCTGGAAGACATGAAGGGCCTCAAGCTGCGCGCTGCCACGCGCATGAATTCGCGCATGCTCTCCGCGCTGGGCGCGACGCCAGTGCAGATGCCGTTGCCGCAGGTGCCGGAATCGCTGTCCAAGGGCGTCGTCGATGGTGCCACGGTTCCCTGGGAAGGCACGCCGGCGATCAAGCTGTCCGAGATCGCCAAGTACCATCTGGACGTGCCACTGGGTGCACCGCGCATCTCCAACACCATCTTCTTGTTCGGCATGAACCAGGCCAAATACGACAGCCTGCCGGCCGAACTGAAGAAGGTGATCGACGCCAACAGCGGGCTGGCGACCTCGGCCTGGGCCGGCGAGACGGGCTTCGACGCGGTAGTCGATCACTACAAGAAGGTGGCGAAGGACCTCGGCGGTACGTTCTACTACCTGCCCGATGCCGAGTACCAGCGCTGGGTCAAGGCGACGGACGCGGTTGACGAAGAGTGGATGAAAGACGCCGCCGCCAAGGGCGCCGATGGCAGGAAACTGTACGAGGAGGCGCGCGCCCTGGTCAAGCAGTACGCGAAGTAAGGCATGGAGGGAGCGGCCGCGGCAACGCCGGGGGCGCTGCCGCGGCCGCTGTGTTTCCGGTCGGCCGATGGCCGCGCCGGGCGATGCGCCTCCCGGCGCTTCCGCGCCGCGCCGGTTCAGGCGTGCGCGAAGTCGCGCTTCAGGTTCAAGGTTTCCATGAAGGCATCGACGCGGTTCTGCGCGCGCACCATGTCGAACTCGCGCTCATCGCCCATGTTGCCCTCGTAGGTCATCACCGGGATGCCGGCAGCCGCCAGGCCGAGGCGGTTTTCCATGATGCCCATGGACAGACCTTCGCAGCCGCGGTTCATGTGGATCATCACGCCGTCGACGCCCCAGTGCTTGACGATGTATTTCATCATCTCGGTCTTCAGGTTGGGATCGAAGAAGTGCTGCCACAGCGGCTTCGACAGGTTCCAGTCGGCGTACAGGCGCAGCGCGGTGGCGCGGTCGCTGATCTCGATGCCCTTCTTCCACGGCAGGGTGCGCGGCATCCAGCTGCCGTCCTCGCGCGTCTCCCAGGTGCCCTCCAGGCCGAAGGTGTAGAGCGAGCCGATGGAGACGGCGCCGAATTCCTCCAGATAGCGGAAGATCTTCAGGAAGGCCCACGGCGGCTGCGTGTCGGACATCACGCGGCAGCGCTCGTTGGGCACCGCGGCGATGCCGCGGGCGACGCGGTCCTTCACTTCGTCGAGCAGCTCCTGGTAGAAGTCGGCGCACCATTGCGAGGACTTGTGCAGCACCGCCAGCACGTAGAGCGAGTACATGGTCTTCTCGTCGAGCGGCGCCGGCCGGGTCTGGTTCAGCAGGCAGATCTCCGCCCACAGCGAAGTGGCGCGCATTTCGTTCTTGACGGCGCGGATCAGCAGCTCGTCGTCGCATTTACGCCCGGTGACCTTCTCGACGAACTCGATCGATTCATGCAGCTGGTTGGTGACGTAATCCAGCCGGCTCTCGTCCAGGTCCTTGTAGGCGCCGACGCTGACGTCGACATAGAAATCCGGCACGCCCTCGTACTTCGAAGCATGCTGGTACCACTTGGCGTGCGAGCAGCAGATCTGCGTCTGGAAGTTGAAGTCGGGCTTGGGAAATTCGCCGCCATAGAGGTACTTGTTGAGATGCATGCCGCCCCAGTACAGGCGCATGTAGGCGCACAGGTCGCGGGCGAAGCCGGCGGCTTCGGCGGCATCCAGGCATTCCTTGGCGAACTTGCGGTCGAAGGCGATGCTGGCGCCGTACGGTTCGCCGGTGAGCGGATGCACATCGTTGCCAAAGGCGGTCGGGATGGCGTCGAAGGACCAGCCGGCGGCGCCCCAGCGGATGCCGCCGTTCTCCTTGGCGCGGGCGTAATTGATGTAGTACTGCTCGCGCAGCTCCTTGGCCTTCTTCCAGCACTTGAGCGTCTCGGTCGGATACCTTGCCATATTCACTTGCTCCTCTTTTCGATCGGTCCGGTCAGAAAAACAACTTCTCTCCCGCCATTGCATGTTAGGCAGCCAGGTTCCCGCGGGGTTTGACCTGGGTCAAAAATGAATGAATAGTCATTCAGTTCATCGGGACGGACGCGCCCGGGCGGCGGCACCTACTGGCCCGGCGACTGTGCGTAGGCGGCGAGCGTCTGCCGGGCGATGATGAGCTGTTGCACCTCGGTGGCGCCCTCGTAGATGCGCAGGGCGCGGATCTCGCGGTACAGCTTCTCGACCGGATGGCCGCTGACGACGCCGAGGCCGCCCCAGATCTGCACGGCCATGTCGATGACCTGCTGCGCCGTCTCGGTGGCCGTCATCTTGGCCATGGCCGCCTCGCGCGTCACCGTTCGGCCCTGGTCACGCAGCCAGGCGGCACGGTAGGTAAGCAGGGCGGCGCTGTCGATGCCGGTCGCCATCTGGGCCAGCTTCGCCTGGGTGATCTGGAAGTCCGCCAGCGTCTGGCCGAACATCTTTCGTTTCGTGGCGCGGGCCAGCGCTTCGTCGAGGGCGCGGCGGGCAAAGCCAAGTGCCGCGGCGGCGACCGAGGTGCGGAAGATATCGAGCGTCTGCATGGCGACCTTGAAGCCCTGCCCGGGCGCGCCGACCAGGCTGGCGCGGGGAAGCCGGCAACCGCTGAAGCGCAGGCGCGCCAGGGGATGCGGTGCAATGACCTCGATGCGCTCGGCGATCTCGAAGCCGGGCGTGCCTGCATCGACGATGAAGGCCGACAGCCCGCGCGAACCGGGCGCCTCGCCGCTGCGCGCGAAGACGATGTAGAAATCGGCGATGCCACCGTTGGATATCCACGTCTTCTCGCCGTCGAGCACGTAGCTGTCGCCGTCGGCGCGCGCCGTGCATTCCATTGCCGCGACGTCCGAGCCCGATCCGGGCTCGGATAGCGCGAAGGCGGCAATTGCGGTGCCGGCGGCCACCTTCGTCAGGTAGCGCTGTTTCTGTTCGGTCGAGCCGTGCAGGGTGAGTGCGCCGGAACCGAGTCCCTGCATGCCGAAGGCGAAATCGGCGAGGCCGGAATGGCGTGCCAGCGTTTCCCGCAGCAGACAGATGGCGCGTGTGTCGATGCTGTCGAAGCGGCCGCCGAAGTCCTTGCCGCCGACGGCATAGCCGAGCCAGCCGGCCGCGCCGAGGCTGGCAACCAGTTCGCGGCAAACGGCGTCGACGTCGCCGGCGTGGCCACCGGCGTTTTGCGCGGCCCAGCCCTCCAGTTCGGCCTGCAATCGGCGGTGGCGATCGTCAAAGAATGGCCAGTCGAGGTAGCTCTTGTCACTCATGATCTGCGTATACCGGTTTGTTCAGGCGCGCTTCTTGAGCTGTTCGCGCAGGCGGAAACGCTGCATCTTGCCGGTCGGCGTGCGCGGCAGCTCGGTGACGAAGCGAATGGTGCGCGGGCATTTATAGATCGACAGCGTTGCCTTGAAGGTTTGCAGCAGGGTTTCCGACAACGCATTCTGATCCGCCTCGCGGTCGCGCGGTACGGCAAACAGTGCGATGCGCGTCAACCCGTCTTCGTTCGGGAAGCCGACCACCGCGACTTCCGCCACTCCCGGCACCGACAGGGCACAGGCCTCGATTTCCGCCGGGCTGACCCATTGGCCGGAGATCTTCAGCATGTCGTCGGCACGCCCGAGATGGTACCAGCGGCCCTCGGCGTCGAAGCGGAACATGTCGCCGGGGAAATACCAGCCGTCGCGCAGCGCGTGCGCCGTCAACTCCGGCTGCTGCCAGTAGCCGACGAACTGGCAAGAGGTACGGATGGCGATCTGTCCGGGCATGTCGGCTTCGAGGATATCGCGGCCGTCTTCATCCACCAGGCGCACTTCGGCCCAGGGGACGCGCTTGCCCGAGGCTCCGCCACATGAGTCTTCCGGCGGATTGACGAGAAACAGGAATACCGTTTCGGAAGCGCCGACGCAATCGAGAATCGGTTTGCCGCACAATTCGAGCCAGTCGTCATAGAGCGTTTCCGGCAGCTTTTCGCCGGCTGAAACGAAGTGGCGGATGGCGCGGAAGGCGGGGCGCGCCGGCGCGCCTTCGCGCAGCAGGTTGCGATACATCACCGGCGTGCTGAACAGGACCGTCGGCCGGTGCCGTTCGACCGTGGAAATGATCAGGCCGGGTTCCGGCCAGGCGGGCGAAAGAATGATGGTCGCGCCGCACT
This sequence comes from uncultured Rhodocyclaceae bacterium, assembly GCA_964487715.1. Lineage (GTDB taxonomy): Bacteria > Pseudomonadota > Gammaproteobacteria > Burkholderiales > Rhodocyclaceae > Desulfobacillus. The sequence continues at coordinate 15,259 of CAZASE010000018.1, forward strand.
GGATGCCGCCCATCAGCGAATGGCCGAGGGCGAAGCCGAAAAAGATCTTCGAAGTGGTGAATACGCGGTCGCCCGGCCGCACGCCGAGGTACTCGCGTTCGAGGCAATCGGCTACCAGAACGCTGCGGTGCGGGTGCATCACCGCCTTGGGCTTGCCGGTGGTGCCTGAGGAGTAGAGCCAGAAACCGACATCTTCCGGGTCCATGCGCGCCGATTCGAGCTGCCCGGACTGGCCGGCGAGAAAATCCGCCTGCGCGAGGTACGGCGCGCCGCTGCGCACCGTGCCGCCGACCTGCACGACCCGCGGTGGTGCGTCGAGGTTCGCCGCTGCGTTCTCATACAGGTCGAGGAAATGTGCGTCGACGAAGATGGCCCCGCAGGCGCTGTCCTGGATGACGTAGAGGAGGTCGCGCGGTGCCAGGCGGACGTTGAGGGCGACGGCGACGGCGCCAATGCGGAGGGTGCCGAGGTAGGCGGCCACCAGCTCGGGCGAATCATCCATCAGGAACAACACGCGATCGCCGCGCCTTACACCGTGTGCGGTGAGCGCGTTGCCGTAGCGGTTGACCTCGGTGTTGAGGGCCGCGAAGCTGACGGCGCGATCGTCGCATAGTATGGCGATCTGCTCTCCGAGTCCTTGTGCGAGCGGGCGGCCGATAATTTCGTCCGCGGCGTTCATCGTGCCCATCCTGAGCTTGTCCTCCCGGTTCATGTCGTGGCGCGCCTGACCTGCGTGGCGGTGGCGGACGGCGTCTTCGGCACCGTCCGCCACCGCTTTCAGTTCATCAGCGCCTTGGCGTCGTTGATCAGCTTTTGCCCGTCGAAGCCACGGGCGCCAACTTCCTTGATCCACTCGGCCACCACCGGCTCTGCCGCCTTCTGCCAGGCGGCAGCCTCGACGGCGGGCACGCTGTAGAAAGTGTTCTTGCGATCGACGGCGAGCTGGCGCGCCGGCGCCGTCACGCCGTCCCATACCTTGCCGGCCCAGGCCGAGGCGGCAACCCCGCTGTTGGCATCGATGACCTTCTTCAGGTCGGCCGGCAGGCCTTCGTACTTGGCCGGATTCATGCCGAAGACGAACGCCGAGGTGGCGATGAACGGTCCCTCCGTTTCGGTGTGGAACTTGACGATCTCCTGAACCTTGAGGGCAGGGATGACCTCCCAGGGCAGCACGGTGCCGTCGATGACGCCTTTGGACAAGCTCTCCGGCACCTGCGGCACCGGCATCGGCACCGGCGTCGCGCCGAGCGCGGTGACGAGCCGCGTCGCCATGCGGTTCGGCGCGCGCAGCTTCATACCCTTGAAGTCGGCCAGCGTCCTGATCTGCTTGCTTGTCGTGTGCAGTTGCGTGCCGGGGATGAGGTGAAAGATCAGCGGTTTGACGCCCTTGTATTCTTCCTGCGCGTGCTTCATGGCGTAGTTCCACAGTGCCGGCGAGGCCTTCTCGGAACTGGAGACCATGAACGGCAGCTCGAACACCTCGGTGGCGAGGAAGCGGCCGGCCTGGTAGCCGGGCAGCGTCCACACGATGTCGGCAACGCCGTCCTTCGCCTGGTCGAACAGTTGCGGCGGCGAGCCGCCCAGTTGCATGGCGGGATAGATCTGGCACCTGAGCCGACCGGCCGATTCCTTGTTGATCTTGGCGCACCAGGGCTCGATCATCTTGACCTGGGCATTCGAACCGGGCGGCAGGAAATGGTGAACCCTCAGCGTCACGGCATCCTGCGCGCAGGCCTGGTGTGCGGCGATGGCCAGAAGTGCGGCGCTGCAGCTTGTCTTGAGCAGGCGAAGCGGTGTCATCGAACCCTCCTTTTTCATTGTCGGCGTGGAAACGAAACACGCGCCTGCCGTGCGGCCGCGCGTGGGCTGCAACCCCGTTCGATGGCTGCGCCGGCAGGGGCCGGCGCAGCGACAAACGACGATGATTGAACACTCATTCAGTCTGCCTGTCAAGCATTGCCGAGTGCGTTGCGCCTGTTGACACGGCAAACTGAATGAGCAATCATTCACCTCGGGTCGTTCGTTGCGTCCGCCTCGCGGCAGGCGGACGGGCGTCGATTTGATTCGGGTCCGCCGGTCGAGCCGGGGCGGGTCCGCCAGCGAAACCAGGAGGGATATGTATATGCAACTCAAGGACAAGACGGCAGTGGTGACGGGCGCCGCATCGGGCATCGGGCGAGCCACCGCCGATACGCTGGCGGCGGCGGGTGCCTTCGTGCTGTTGGGCGACATCGATGAGCAGAAGGGGCGCGAAGCGGCGGCGGCGTTGTGCAAGCAGGGCTGTGCCGCGGAATTCATCCGCCTTGACGTGACCGACCTCGAGTCGGTGGCGCAATTCAAGAAGCAGGCCTATGCGCTGCGCGGACACGTCGATGTGGTCGCCAACGTTGCCGGATGGGGCAAGATCCAGCCGTTCATGGAGAACACGCCGGAGTTTTGGCGCAAGGTTATCGATCTCAATCTGCTCGGGCCGGTGGCGGTGTCCCACGCTTTCCTTGACAAGATGATCGAGCGCGGCAGCGGCAAGATTGTCGTCGTGGCGAGCGATGCCGGTCGCGTCGGCAGCCTCGGCGAAACGGTCTACTCCGGCGCCAAAGGCGGTGCCATCGCCTTCTGCAAGTCCCTGGCGCGCGAGGTTGCCCGTTACAGCATCAACGTGAATTGCGTCTGCCCCGGCCCGACCGACACGCCGCTCTTGCAGGCCGTGCCGGAGAAGCACCGGGAGGCCTTCGTCAAGGCGACGCCGATGCGGCGGCTGGCGAGTCCTTCCGAAATTGCCGACGCTGTGCTGTTCTTTGCCAGCGACCAGGCGCGCTTCGTCACCGGCCAGGTGCTCAGTGTGAGCGGCGGCCTGACCCTGGCGGGCTGATCCCCCCCAACGCGCCGATGGCGCTACCTTTTGACAGGAGAACCGAATGTACAAGCTGAAAGCCGCCGATTGGCGCCCCGAACACTTCAAGCTGGCGGTCGCCGACCGCGTCGCCACCATCACGCTCAACCGGCCCGAGCGGAAGAATCCCCTGACCTTCGAGAGCTACGCGGAACTGCGCGACACCTTTCACCGCTTCCAGTATGCCGAGGACGTGCGTGCCGTGGTCATCACCGGCGCCGGCGGCAATTTCTGCTCGGGCGGCGACGTGCACGAGATCATTGGGCCGCTGACCAAGATGAGCATGGACCAGCTGCTGGCATTTACCCGCATGACCGGCAACCTGGTCAAAGAAATGCGAACCTGCCCGCAACCGGTCATCGCCGCGGTGGATGGCGTCTGCGCCGGCGCCGGGGCGATCATCTCCATGGCTTCCGACTTGCGCTATGCAACGCCTGAAGCCAAGACGGCCTTCCTTTTCGTGCGCGTCGGCCTGGCCGGCTGCGACATGGGCGCCTGTGCGATCCTGCCGCGCATCATTGGCCAGGGCCGCGCCGCCGAGCTGCTGTATACCGGCAGCGCCATGAGTGCCGAGGACGGCCTGGCCTGGGGCTATTTCAACGGCGTCGTCGCGCCGGACGAGCTGCTGGCGAAGGCGCAGAAAGTGGCGCGCTCGCTCGCCGACGGCCCGGCGTTTGCCCATGCCATGACGAAGAAATGCCTGCACCAGGAATGGAACCAGACCATCGAGCAGGCGTTGGAGACCGAGGCGGAAGCCCAGGCGATTTGCATGCAGACCAAGGACTTCACGCGCGCCTACAATGCCTTCGTCGCCAAGGAAAGGCCGAAGTTCGAGGGCAACTGAGGCGCACCATGCCGGCACATCCGGTTTCGTGGCAGACTGCCGGCCACACCGGATGGGAGCCGGATTGCGGGGGGGGGGGGGATATGAGTTCTGCAGGGGACGTGCTGGCGCTGGTGAACGATCCCAGACTGGTCGAGGAGCGGCGCGGCCAGATCGTGCGCGCCGCGGTGAAGCTGTTTTCCGAGGAAGGCTACTACACCACGACGATTCAGCAGATCGCGCGCGAGGCCGGTGTCAGCACCGGGCTGATCTACCAGTATTTCCGCGACAAGGACGATATCCTGTTCCTCACGCTGAAGCTGGTGCTCGACACCTACGAACACGACATCCCGCCGCAGCTGGAGGGCGTCAGCCATCCCGTCGAACGCCTGTGCATGGCGGTGTGGACCTACTGCAAGATCGTCGACGGCTTGTGCGAGGCAACAGTCCTCGCCTATCGCTCGACCAAGTCGCTGCGCGCCGACCGGCGCGTGCTGGTGAAGGACGCCGAGACGCGCACCAACCGGCTGATCGAGGAATGCCTCGAGATCTGCGTCAAGGGCGGCTACATGCGCGAGATCAATGTGCACCTGCTTTCGTACCAGCTGGTGATGTTCGCGCATTCATGGGCACTCAAGCATTGGGCGTTGCGCCAGCGTTATGCCCTGGCCGATTACGTTTCCGAGGGCCTGAAAATTCTGGTCGAGCCGTTCCTGACGGCCAAGGGTCGGCGTGTCCTGGTGGCCATGAGCCTGCGTACCGGTGCGTTCGGCAGCGACGCGGCGAAAGCGGGCGCGCGCAGCCGGACGGCGAAAGGCCGGCCGTCGGCCGGCCGCAAGGCCGTTCGATGAGGCCGTGCATCCGATGATCTCCCTGGCTATCGAAGGCGCTGTCGCCATTGCGACGCTGTGCCGGCCGCCGGTCAACGCCATCAACGAGGAATGGGTGGCGCGGCTGAATGAAGTCCTGCAGGAAGTCGAACGGGCCGAGCAGGTCGGCGTGTTCTGGATCCGCAGCGCGGAGCGGGTGTTCTGCGCCGGCGCGGACCTGGCGCTGATGCAGGCGATCTTCGACAGCGATGCGGGCCGGGCGCAGATGATCGCGTTGACGCGACGGATGCAGGCGGTGTTCGCACGGCTGGAGTCGCTGCCCAAGGTGACTTTGGCGGAACTCGGCGGCGCAGCCATGGGCGGCGGGTTCGAACTTGCGCTGGCGTGCGATCTGCGCATCGTTGCCGATTCCGCGCGAATCGGCCTGCCGGAAGCGCGGCTCGGCCTGTTGCCCGCCGCCGGCGGATCCCAGCGAATGACGCGAATCTGCGGCGAATCGGTCGCCAAGCGCCTGATTCTCGGCGCGGAACTCGTCGCCGGCGCGGATGCGGTGGCGCTCGGGCTTGCCCAGTGGACAACGCCCGCTGCGGAACTCCAGGCCGCCGCGCGCGCATTGGCGACGCGCCTCGCCGCGCTGCCGCCGGCGACGCTGGCTGCCAACAAGCGTTGCATCCGCGTTGCCATCGACAACAGCGAGGACGGCTTCGAAGCGGAGCTCGCCGGCAGCGCAACGCTGCTGGGCGAGGCGGAAACGCAGCGGCGCGTGACCGCCTTTCTTGAAAAGCGCTAGCGCGGAGCCGTATCTTGTGCGGTGACCTTCAGAACATGGTCCTTCAGCGACGCCAGCAGGTCGAAAAACCGCGCCTTGTCCGCCTCGCTGAGCCCGCTGAACAACTCGACAATCCACGGCTCATGGGCTTGCGCCATTTCGCCGAATACGCGGCGGCCGCGCGGCGTGAGCTTGAGCAGGTAGGCGCGCCGGTCCTTGGGGTTGGCGTCGCGCACGACGAGCCCCTCGGCGACCAGCTGGTCGGTGATGCCGGTGACGTTGCCGCCGGTCACCATCATGCGGCGCGAAAGCTCGCTCATCTTGAGGCCGCCCGGGTGGCGTTCGAGCTGCGACATCAGGTCGTAGCGCGGCAGCGTGGTGGCGAAGGCGGCGCGCAGCCGGCTGCGCACTTCGCTTTCGATCAGGCTGGTGCAGGTCAGCAGGCGCAGCCACAGGCGGACGGATTGGTGGTGGTCGTCGGTGACGCGCGTTTCCCGGTCAGACCGGGTATGGGCAGGATTCATCGCAGGCGCTCGGTATCCGCTGTGGAAAGGTTATCGCTTGCGGCCCCGCTCCGGCTACATTGCCGCAGCAAAAATGAATGAGGCCTCATTCAATATGATGCCTGCCGGCTCCGGCGGCGTCAAGCGGACGGCGCTGCGCCGCCCGTCAGAACGGATACGGCCACTCGTCGCTGGCGTCGTTGAACAGGCCGGCGATGAGGCGGCGCAGCCACTTCCGCTTCGCGTCGTGGTGGGCGTTGCGATGCCAATGCTGCCGGAGATCGATGCGCGGAATCGGCAGCGGCGGCTCGGCAATGCGGATGTTGGCACCGGTTTGCGAGAAGAACAGTCCGATGGCGTGGGGCAGCGTAACGACCAGGTCGGTCTTGCCGATGATGGTGGCGATGCTCATGAAATGAGGCGTCGACAGGACGATGCGCCGCGCGATCTTGCGGCGGGCCAGGTACTTCTCGAAGATCTCCTGGCTGCGGCCCTCGGCGCGCACGACGGCGTGGCCGAGGCCGAGGAACTGCTCCAGCGAAAGCCGGGCGGCGCGGATCGGGTGGTCGGCGCGCAGCAGGCACACGAAGCGATGGGTCAGCAGCCGCTGCTGGAAGTAGGCGGCGGACTTCAGATCGGGAAAGTAGCCGACCGCGAGATCGATGGCGCCGCTCTCCAGGCCGTGCTCGAGTTGCGCCGGCGCAACCGATACCGAACGGACGGTCGCGCCCGGCGCCAGGCGCTGCAGACTTTCGAGGATGCGCGGCAGGAACACCATTTCACCGACATCGGAGAGGGCCAGGGTAATGGTGTCGGTCGTCGTCGCCGGATCGAAGGCGCTTTCGGACAGGACATCGGTGGCGATTCGCGAGAGTGCGGCGCGTGCGGCCGGTGCCAGCGCGTGCGCGCGCGCGGTCGGCGACATGCCCTGGGCCGTCTTGACGAACAACGGATCGCCGAACGCGCGGCGCAGGCGTGCGAGCGCCGCGCTCACCGCCGGCTGGCTCAGGTCGAGATGCGCAGCGGCGCGGCTGACGCTGCGCGCGTCATAGAGCGCCACCACCACGCGCAGCAGGTTGAGGTCGAAGTCCTTCACCGGTTTATTATGAATTCGAATAACACTAATCACAAGGAATGGATTGTCGGCTGCGTCTCGCAGAGGGTCTAATGCTCGCGCACAAACACCCTGAGACGAGGAGGAGACGAGATGCCACAACTGCGCGCTTCGCCGCCGCGCGGCGGCGCACTGCTGCCCGCACCGGACCGTGGCGAGACCGCCCGGCTGACCCGCTGCGGTACGCCGGCATGAACGCGGCGACCTTGCTGCTGTCCGGGGCGGCGGCGTCGACGGCGCTGATCGAAGGCAATCGGCGGCTGAGCTACGACGAGCTGCGCCGCCAGGTCGAGCGCGCGGCCGCGGCCTGGCTTGACTACGGCCTGCGCCCCGGCGACCGCTGCGTCATCGGCCTGCCGGACGGGGCCGAATGGGTGGCGGCCTTCCTCGGCCTGATGTGGATGGGTGCACTGCCGATTGCCGTGAGCCCGCGCGCCGCGGCCGTGTTGTTGCGTGATCTCGTCGATGACTCCGGCGCGGCCGCGCTGCTGCTGGAGGATGAGACCAGCGCAGCCGTCGCCGATGCGCGCGCCATCGGACTCGGCACCTGGCGCGAACTGCTGCGGGCGGCTCCGGCGACGGCACCACTCCACCCGGCCGAAGACGACGCGCCGGCATTTTGGCTGTATTCCTCCGGCACGACCGGGCGGCCGAAGGGCATCGTCCATGCCCACCGTGCGGTGGCGCAGGCCCACGTTTTTGCGCGGGAGGTGCTCGGTGCGACGGCGCAGGACCTGTTCTATTCAACTTCCAAGCTGTTTTTCGCCTATCCACTGGCCAATACGCTGTTCGCCGCGCTGCGGCTCGGCGCCGGCGTCGTGCTCGATGCCGAATGGCCGAACCCCGAGCGCGTTGCGCGCAACGTTGCGCGCCATGCGCCGACGTTGTTCTTCAGCGTTCCCACGCTGTATCGCCGCATGGTTGAGGCCGGCGTGCCGTTCGGCTCCGTCCGCTGCGCGGTTTCCGCGGGCGAGACCTGCCCGCCCGACGTGGCCGCGGGCTGGCGGCGTCAGACCGGCCTGTCGCTGCTGAACGGCTACGGCACCACCGAAACGCTGGCGCTGATGCTCTACCGCGCTGAAGACGCGGCGGGCATCGTCCCGACGCCGCTGACGAGCGTGCGGGTGGACGGCGGGACGGAAGGTCGCGACGGCGCCGTGCGGCTGTGGTTTTCGCATCCGAGCGTGGCGCTCGGCTATTCGCGCGCGGTGACGCACGATAGCGCACGATTTGCCGACGGGGCATTTTCGCCGGGCGACCTGTTCCGCCCGGTCGGTGCGGACGCCGCCGGCGGATGGGCCTTTGCCGGGCGCGCCGACCAGCTGCTCAAGGTTTATGGCCGCTGGGTGGATACGATTGCGCTGGAACAGGCGCTGGCGCAGCGCTTGCAGGGGATGGTGCGTGAATCGTGCATCGTGCCGCGCGGCGCCGGCGGCGAAGACACCATCGGCCTGCACCTGTTTGCCGTGCCGCTTGACGGCGCGGACGTCGCGCGGGCCGCCATTGCGGCGGTCATCGCCGATCTGCCGGCCTACCAGCGGCCGCAGGCGATCCATCTGGTGGCCGACATGCCGCGGACGGAGACCGGCAAGCTGCGTCGTGGCGTCCTTGGCGAGATGCTCGACACCGGCGCCGGGTAACGGCGCGTAACGATCCATAACGACGGCCATGCCGGCAAAAAAGGAGGAGCGATGAAAGCCAGGTCACTCTTGAATTGGGCGTTCTGCGTTATCCTGGCGCTGCCCGCGTCGCTGCCGGCCCGCGCCGACTTGATCGTGGCACAGATCGCGCCGATGAGCGGACCGATCGCCGCTGCCGATGGCTTGTCGACCAACCTCGGCATCCGCGTGGCGCTGGACGCGGCAAACGCGCGCGGCGGCGTACACGGGAAAAAGCTGGTTCTGAGAACGCTCGACGACGAGTACAAGCCGGATCGCACGGTGGAACTGATCCGCAAGGAGGCTGCCGGCGACACGCTCGCGCTGCTCCTGCCAGTCGGCTCGGTCTCGATGGCCAAAGTGCTCAAGGAAAGGGTGCTCGAATCGGCCCGGCTGCCGGTCGTCGGCCTGATTCCCGGCGCCGAACCGTTGCGCACCCCGACGAACCCGTATCTTTACCATGTGCGCGCCGGCGATCTCGACCAATACCGCCACATGATCGAGCACACGATGACCGTTGGCATGAAGCACTATGCCGTCGTCTATGCGGACATACCGTTCGGCAAGAGCGGCATGGCCGCCATCGAGGCGCTGCTGAAAGCCCGCCAGCTGACGCCGGTCGCCGGCATCCCGTTTTCCCTCGGGCCGCAGATCGACTTCGGCAGCGTGATCGAGCGGCTGGCGCGGAGTTCGGCCGACGTGGTGCTGCTCATCAGCCCGCCCGAGCCGGCCGGTGCCTTTGTACGGGAGTATCGCAACGCCGGCCTCAATCCGCCGGTGATGACGCTCTCCTATGGTCTCGCCGACATCCTGTGCAAGGTGGCCGGTGCGGAGAAGGCAAAAGGCGTCGGCGTGGCCCAGGTATTCCCCAACGGCAACAGCCCCACGACGCCGCTGTCGCGCCGCTTCCAGGCCGACTTCAAGCGCTACGCACCGGCCGATGTCGTGTCGACGCAAAACCATTTCGAAGCATACGTCACCACCCAGGTCCTGCTGGAGGCGCTCAAGCGGGCTGGCGCGGCACCGACGCGCGACAAGGTCGGCAAGGCGCTCGACGGCATGCGCGAGGTCGACCTGGGCGGTTTCACGGTGGATTTCGCGCCGGACAAGCATACCGGCTCGCGCTTCGTCGACATCAGCATCGTCAGCAACAACTGCCGACTGGTTTTTTGATGGCCGGAAAAAGGCCTGTTTGATCGTTGCAAGGCAAACGAAATCCGCGTAGCTTCTTGGCGGATCAAAGCGGAGAGAGCGTGATGCAGGCGGCCGCCGGGCGGCAGGCATGCGGCACGCGACAACAATAGAGAATCTAGGAGGAACAGAGTGCAGGAACCCTCTAGCGCCACCAGTCCCGGCGCGGGCTTTGGCCCCTTCGGCCGGGCATTGCTGGCTGTTACCAAGTGGACGGCGTTTTCCGGCGGCGCGGTGTTTACCGCGCTGGTGGTGATGTCGGTCGTTTCCATCGTCGGGCGCAAGGTCGCCAGCGCGCCGGTGCCGGGTGATGTCGAGGTGCTGCAGCTGTGCGCCGCCTTCGCCTCGGCGACATTTTTTGCCTACACCCACCTCATGCACGGCGATGTCAAGGTGGACTTCTTCACCTCGCGTCTGGCACCGGGCAAGCGCGCCTTCCTCGATGCGGTTGGCTCGCTCCTGGTCGGCCTGTTCGGCGCGTTGATCGCCTGGCGCGCCTGGGCGGGCGCCATGGCGGTCAGGGAAGCCGGCGAAACGTCTGCCGTGCTTGCCCTGCCGGTGTGGATTGCCCAGGTCCTCATGGTGCCCGGCTTCGCCCTCCTGGCACTGGCCGGCTTCTATATGTGCGCCCACACCTGGGCGCGGCGCGGAGGCCGGTCATGAGCGGAACGGCCATCGGCTTCGTCATCTTCGGTGTGTTGCTGACACTGCTTGCGCTGCGCGTGCCGATCGGCATCGCCATGTTCATGTGCGGTGCCGGCGGTTATCTGTACCTCATCGGCGGCGAGTCGATGATGCTGCTTAACTCGCTCAAGAACCTGGCATTCGCGCGGCTCTCCAACTACGACCTGGTGGTGATCCCGCTGTTCCTGCTGATGGGCCAGTTCGCCACGCATGGCGGTCTGAGCAAGCTGCTGTTCCATTTCGTCAGCGCCTTCCTCGGCCACCGCAAGGGCGGCATCGCGATGGCTGCGATCGGCGCCTGCGCCGGTTTCGGCGCCATCTGCGGCTCGTCGCTGGCCACCGCCGCCACCATGGGCCAGGTGGCGTTGCCGGAACTGCGCCGCTTCGGCTATTCCGGCTCGCTCGCCACCGGTGCGCTGGCGGCCGGCGGCACGCTCGGCATCATGATTCCGCCTTCGGTGCCGCTGGTGATCTACGCCATCCTGACGCAGGAATCGATCGGCAAGCTGTTCATGGCGGCGGTGCTGCCCGGCATCATTGCCATGATCGGCTACATGATCGTGGTGCAGATCGTCGTGCACATCAATCCCGCCGCCGGCCCGGCCGGTCCCCGTCTGCCCTGGTCGGAGCGCCTGAACAGCCTGCTGAAGGTGATTCCGGTGTTGCTGGTTTTCGTGGTGGTCATCGTCGGCATCTACGGCGGCTGGGCCAACCCGACCGAGGCGGCCTCGATAGGCGCCGCCGCCTGCGGCTTGCTGGCGCTTTTCTCGGGCAACATGACCTTCGCCAAGTTCCAGCACAGCCTGCTCGGAACGGCGCAGGCGACGGCCATGATCTTCCTGGTGCTGCTCGGTGCGGACATGCTCAACACCGCGCTGGCCGTGTCGCAGATGCCGGTCGAGCTGGCCGAGTGGGTCAAGGGCAGTGGCATGCCGCCGCTGCTGGTGCTCGCCATGATCCTCGTCATCTACATCCTGCTCGGCTGCGTCATGGACTCGCTGGCGATGATCCTGCTCACCATCCCGATCTTCTACCCCATGATCATGGGGCTGGATTTCTTCGCGATGGTGCAGGGCGACAAGTCGATCTGGTTCGGCATCCTGGCGCTGATGGTGGTGGAGATCGGCCTGGTGCACCCGCCGGTCGGCATGAACGTCTACATCATCAACCGGCTCGCGGGAAATGTGCCGCTGGTGGAAACCTTCAAGGGAGTGATTCCGTTCCTCGTCTCGGATCTGATCCGCATCGTCCTGCTGGTGTTCTTCCCGATCATTTCCCTCTACCTGGTGCATGCATTCGGCAGCTAGCGCGGTGCCCGAAGCCGAGGTTCCGTGCATACCGGTGCGGCAGGCAATACAGTTCGACGAACAGCCGGCGGAGTGCTTCCGCCGGCTGTTTTCGTTCACCGGTCGTCCTGGCGGCCGACGCGAAGATGCAGGGGCCAGCGCAAGGACTTCCGCTGCGCCGGATCGGGCCACAGGGGCGCCAGGCGGCGCGCGAATGCCGCCAGCGGGTCGCTCGACGTCGCTTTCATGCAGGCCCGCGTCGCGGACCAGGTGCCGAGGTAGCCGAGCAGGTCGTCGCGGCACCACTCGGTGCGGATGGCGAAGGCGGGCGCGCTGACGGGCTCGAACGGAAACGGCAACGAGCGGTAGCGATCATCCACCATCCTGCGTTCCGGAGGCCAGTAGGGGCCGACGACGTTCTGGTAGAAGTCGCTCAGCAGGTCGTCAATGCCCGCCTCGACATCGAGCAGGGTGTAGGTCCACGCGGCGATGACGCCGCCGGGACGCAGGACGCGGCGCGCCTCGGCAAAGAACCGGTCGAGGTCGAACCAGTGGATCGCCTGTGCCACAGTGAGCAGATCGACGCTGGCGGCAGCGAGGTTGCTCGCCTCGGCCGGCGCGCAGCGGTACTCGACGCGCGGGTGCGGCTGCGCGTGGGCGAGTTGTCCGGCACTCGGATCGGTGGCGATGACGCGCTCGAAATGCGCCGCCAGGCCGAGCGCGGCCTGGCCGCTGCCGGTGCCGCAATCCCAGGCGATGTTGCGCGCCGGGGCGACGGCGGCCAGCCAGGCAAACAACTCGGCCGGGTAGTTCGGCCGGAAGCGCGCATAATCGGTCGCCTGGGTGGAGAAGTGGTCCTTGAACGGCTCGGCCATCAGGAAAGCGTAAAGTAAAAGGTCGCGCCGCGGTCGATTTCGCCCTCGCCCCACGCTCGCCCGCCGTGGCTTTGCACAATGCGCTGGACGGTCGCCAGACCGATGCCGGTGCCGGCAAATTCGCTGACGCCGTGCAGGCGCTGGAAGGCGCCAAAGAGCTTCTCGGCATACTTCATGTCGAAGCCGGCACCGTTGTCGCGGACGAAATATGCCGGCCCGTCGGTATGCGCATGGCACCCGAATTCGATGCGTGCAAGGTCGCGGCGCGCCGTGAACTTCCACGCGTTCGACAGGAGGTTCTGCAGGAGCACGCGCAGCAGGCGCGCATCGCCCCGCGCCACTACGTCCGGGGCAATGACGAAGTCCACCTTGCGCTGCGGGTCGGTCGCCTGCAGTTCGTGCGCGATGGCCTCGGCCTGCCGTGTCAGGTTGACGTCGGTCAGACGCAGGGGCTCGCGCGTGAGTTGGGCCAGGTCGATCATGCCATCGATCAGATCGCTCATGCGCAGGGTGGCGGCGCAAATTCGCTCGAGGTACTGGCGCCCGTGCTCGTCGAGGCGGTCGCCGTAGTCCTGCAGCAGCAGCCGCGAGAACCCGTTGATGCCGCGCAAGGGTGAGCGCAGGTCGTGGGAAACGGAATAGCTGAAGCTTTCCAGTTCACGCATCGATGCCTGCAGTGCGGCGGTGCGGCGGCTGACGCGCTCCTCCAGTTCGCTATTGAGCTTGCGCAGCATGCTCTCGGCCTCGCTGCGCCGCTGGTTGTTGCGGTAGGCTTCGATCAGCACGGCGCAGGTGGCGGAGAACGGCTGCAAGTGCTCGACCAGCGCCTCGTCGTAGCCGCCCGGCCGGTTGGCAACGCCGAGCGTGCCGACCATTTTCTCGCCGCGATAGAGCGGCAGGCCCATGAAAGCATTCAGGGGAGGATGGCCCTGTGGCAGGCCGCCGCGGCGCACATCGCTGGCCGGCGCGTTGGCGAGCACCGGGCGGCCGCCGGTCAGCACATGGCCGAACAGGGTCTGCAGGTTGCGGAACTCGAAGCCGCCGCTGATGTAGCGTTCGTAGAGCTGGCGCGAAGCGGCGTCCCAGGAGATGTCGGTAATGGCAAACGGCCGTATGTAGGGTGCGCCGGCGCTGTCGTGCAGGACTTCGCCGATGAAACCGAATTGGCTGTCGGTGATGTCGAGCAGGTGGGTGAGCAGCCGGTCGAAGGTCGGGTGCGCATCGGCGTCGGCGATGAAGTCGCCCTGTGCCTCGCTGACGGCATGCAGCATGCGGTTCTGTTCGAGGAACAGCCGCTCGATGCGCTTGCGGTCGCTGATGTCGCGGGTGATCGAGAGCATGCAGTGCTCGCCGTCAAGCTCGATGATGTTGGCCGAGATCAGGCTGTCGAAAAGCCGGCCGGACTTGTGGCGGAAGCGCACTTCGGCGTTGATGATGCACCCGCGCTGGCGCAGCAGCGCGACGAAGCGGTCGCGCTGGCCGCTTTCCGACCAGATGCCGAACTCGCCCGCCTTGTGGCCGACGACTTCCGCAGGCGCGTAACCGAACACCTGCTGGAATGCCGGGTTTACCTCGACGTAACGCCCGGAAACGAGCGAACTGATAGTGATCGCGTCGGGGCTGCTGGCGAAAATGCGCCCGCGCTTCTCCTCCGAAACGCGCAGCGCGGCCGCGGTTTTCTGCTGCTCGCCGCTGATCTGCTCCAGCAGGGCGTTGTGCGCCCAGACCAGTTCAGCCTCGTGCGATTCGAGTTCGCTGACGCGCCGGCGCAGGGCTTCCAGTTCGGAAAGTATCGCTGGCGTCGGGTTTTCGGGTTGATTCATGTGCGGCGGATCGATGCGTCCCGACGCCGATTCTCCGCCGAAATGCCTCGCGCCTCAAGCGGGCCGCGGCAAGGGCCGAGGCGGATCGGCAACGAGGCGGGCGTCGCATCGCCCCGTTGCCAAACCCGAGGCGGTTCAGCGCGGCCGCTTGTCGATGACGCGTTTGGCCTTGCCAACCGAGCGCTCGATGGTCGACTGGCCGACTACGCGCACCTGGGTGGAGACGCCGATGTAGGACTTGATGTGGTGTTGCAGTTCCCTGGCGGCCGCCTGCTGCTCGCTGGCCGACGCCTGCGAGAACTCGGGCTTCATCTCGACCAGCACGTCGAGTTCATCCATGTGTTCGGGACGGGAAACCTCGAGCACGTAATGCGGCGCCAGCTTCGGCTGCTTGAGAATCATCTCCTCGATCTGCGAGGGAAAGACGTTGACGCCGCGGATGATGAGCATGTCGTCGGAACGGCCGGTGATCTTGTCCATGCGGCGGAAGGCGCGCGCGGTGGGCGGCAACAGGCGGGTCAGGTCACGCGTGCGGTAGCGGATGATCGGCAGCGCCTCCTTGGCAAGCGAGGTGAACACCAGCTCTCCGGTGGCGCCGTCGGGCTGCACCTCGCCGCTGACCGGGTCGATGATCTCCGGGTAGAAGTAATCTTCCCAGATCACCAGGCCGTCCTTGGTCTCGATGCATTCGCAGGCGACGCCCGGCCCCATGACTTCCGACAGGCCGTAGATGTCGATCGCGTCGATGCCCATGCGCCGCTCGATCTCGCTGCGCATCTGGTTGGTCCACGGTTCCGCGCCGAAGATGCCGATGGACAGTGCGCTCCTGGCCGGGTCGTGACCCTGGCGCTCGAACTCGTCGGCGATGGCCAGGCTGTAGGAGGGCGTCACCATGATGATGTCGGGCTTGAAATCGATGATCAGCTGCACCTGTTTTTCCGTCTGTCCGCCGGACATCGGGATGACCGTGCAGCCGAGGCGCTCGGCACCATAGTGGGCGCCGAGGCCGCCGGTGAACAAGCCGTAGCCATAGGCGACATGCACCAAGTCGCCCGGGCGGCCGCCCGCCGCCCGGATGGAGCGCGCCATCAGGTCCGCCCAGATGTCGATGTCCCGCTTCGTGTAGCCGACCACGGTCGGCTTGCCGGTGGTGCCGCTCGATGCGTGCACGCGCACGACCTGTTCGCGCGGCACCGCGAACATGTTGAACGGGTAGTTCTCGCGCAGGTCCTGCTTGGTGGTGAACGGAAATTTGGCCAGGTCGGACAGCTGCTTCAGGTCCTCCGGCCGCACGCCGGCGTCGTCGTATTTCTTCCGATAGTGCGGCACGTTGTCGTACGCGTGCTTGATCGACCATTGCAGGCGCTGCAACTGCAGCGCGGCGACCTCGTCGCGGCTGGCTTTTTCGATGGGCTCCAGATCGCCGGGTTTGGGTGTCTTGGCTGGCATGCTATTTCCTCCTCGTTCTCTCCCGTGTTCTTCAGACGCGCTCGATGACGAGCGCGATACCTTGGCCGACGCCAATGCACATGGTGCACAGCGCGTAGCGGCCGCCGCCGCGCTGCAACTGATACAAGGCGGTCGTGACCAGCCGCGCGCCGCTCATGCCGAGCGGGTGGCCGAGCGCGATGGCACCGCCATTCGGGTTTACCTGGGGTGCGTCGTCGGGCAGGCCGAGTTCGCGCGTGACGGCCAGCGCCTGCGCGGCGAAAGCTTCGTTCAACTCGATGATGTCCATTTGCGCCAGCGCCAGGCCGTTGCGTTCCAGCAACTTGCGCGTGGCGGGCGCAGGCCCGATGCCCATGATGCGCGGCGGAACACCAGCCGTGGCCATGCCGACGATGCGCGCGCGCGGCGTCAGGCCGTGTCGTTTCGCGGCCGCCTCGCTGGCGAGCAGCAGGGCGCAGGCGCCGTCGTTGACGCCCGAGGCGTTGCCGGCCGTCACCGTGCCATCGTCGCGCACGATGGGCTTGAGTTTCGCCAGGCTTTCCAGGGTCGTGTCGGCGCGCGGGTGCTCGTCGGCGGTGACGACTTTCGGTTCGCCTTTCTTCTGGGCAATTTCGACCGGCACGATTTCCTCGCTGAAGCGTCCGGCTGCCTGGGCGGCGACGGCACGCTGCTGGCTGCGCTGGGCGAAGGCGTCCTGGTCGGCGCGGGATATCTTCAGTTCGTCGGCGAGATTTTCCGCCGTGTCGGGCATCGCATCGGTGCCGTACAGCTTCTTCATCAGCGGATTGACGAAGCGCCAGCCGATGGTGGTGTCGAAAACCGCCGCGCTGCGCGAAAAGGCGGCGTCGGCCTTGCCCATGACGAAGGGCGCGCGCGTCATGCTTTCCACGCCGCCGGCGATCATCAGGTCGGTGTCGCCGGCGCGGATGGCGCGGGCAGCGCTGCCGACTGCATCCATGCCCGAGCCGCACAGGCGGTTCACCGTGGCGCCCGGCACCGTCAGCGGCAGGCCGGCGAGCAGCGCGGCCATCCGGGCCACGTTGCGGTTGTCCTCGCCGGCCTGGTTGGCGCAGCCGTAGATGACGTCGTCGATGGCGCTCCAGTCGAGGTCCGGATGCCGGCGCAGGAGCGCCTTGATGGGCAGTGCGGCCAGGTCGTCGGCGCGGATCGAGGCCAGCGCGCCGCCGTAGCGGCCGATCGGTGTGCGCACGGCGTCGCAGATGAAGACTTCCTTCAATTCATTCTCCTTGCTGTTTGACGAGTTCGCCGGTGATGCGATGCGATTTGCCGCGAAATACGGCGATGTGCTTGCCGTCCTGGTTGTGCACATCGATATCGTAGATTCCGCTGCGGCCGGCGAGCACATGTTCCGTCGCTTCGGCGGTGAGGACGTCGCCGACATGCGCCGGGGCCAGATATTCGATCGCACACCCCGAGGCCACGGCGTTGTGGTTGTGGCTGTTGCAGGAGTAGGCGAACGCCGAGTCGGCCAGGGTGAAGATGAAGCCGCCGTGGCACATGCCGTGGCCGTTCAGCATTTCCTCCGTCACGCGCAGCGTCATGCGTGCGTGGCCGGGTCCGATCTCGTCCAGCGTGATGCGCAGGAATTGCGAGGTGCGGTCGAGCCGGTACATCTCGCGGCCGACGGCCTCGGCCAGTTGTCGGGGGGTGGCTCGGGTGCTCATGGCGGGAGTTTACTTGCCCTTGAAGACGGCCGGGCGTTTCTCCTTGAACGCCGCGACGCCCTCGCGGTAGTCGTCGCTGCGCCCCAGCTCGTGCTGGTGGTCACGCTCAAGGTCGAGCTGCTGCTGCAGCGTCGGGGCGGCGGTTGCAGCATAGAGGGCGCGCTTGGTGGCGGCATAGCCTCGCGTCGGACCCTGGGCGAAACGTGCGGCCAGGGTCTCGGCTTCCGGCAGGAGCCGGTCGTCGTCTACACACTGCCAGATCATTCCCCAGCTTTCCGCCTGCTCGGCCGACAAGGTGTTGCCCAGCAACGCCAGCCCCAGGGCTCGCGCCGTGCCGACCAGACGCGGCAGGAAATACGAGCCGCCGCAGTCCGGCGCCAGGCCGAGCTTGCTGAAGGCCTGCACGAAGGTGGCGGAACGCGCGGCCAGCACGATGTCACAGGCGAGGGCCAGATTGGCGCCGGCGCCGACCGCCGGGCCATTTACCGCAGCAATGACCGGAAATGGCAGGGCGCGCAAGGCGAGCACCAGGGGTTTGTAAAAGCTGTCGATGGATTCGCCCAGGTCGGGCGGCGGCGCGCCGGGCGCAAAAACGCGCTCGGCCAGGTCCTGCCCGGTACAGAAAGCGCGGCCGGCGCCGGTGATGATGAGCGCGCGAACACCTTCGGCATCGGTGGCGCGGACCGCCTGCAGCAGTTCGCCGCGCATGGCGGCGTCAATGCTGTTGAGCCGGTCCGGGCGGTTCAGCGTGATGCGGGCCACCCCGTCGCGTGCCGCGTGGAGGATCGCCGTCATGTGTGGCCTGCGCCAAATTGATACCGAAACGACATTCTATGCCTAAACATTAGTATCATTTTACATCCCGGTCGACATGCTACATAATTCAGCTACAGCAGACAACCTGCAACATCTTGCCTTATGGTCAAAGTCTATTCGATCGACGGCGTGACGCCGGTGGTGCATCCCTCCACCTATGTGCACCCTTCGGCAGTGATTATCGGCGACGTGCTGATCGGGCCCGACTGTTATATCGGCCCGAATGCCTGTCTGCGCGGCGATTTCGGCCGCATCCTGATCGAGCGCGGGGCGAACGTGCAGGACTGCTGCATCGTGCACGGCTTTCCCGAGCGCGATACCGTGATCGAGGAAAACGGCCATATCGGCCACGGCGCCGTGCTGCACTGCTGCCGCATCGGGCGCAATGCCCTGGTCGGCATGAATGCGGTGGTGATGGACAAGGCGGAAGTCGGCGCGTCGTCCATCGTCGCCGCGATGGCCTTCGTCAAGGCGGGCACGCAGGTGCCGCCGGGAAGCCTGGTGGCGGGGATTCCGGCCACCGTGATGCGGCAGCTGAGCGAACAGGAAATCGCCTGGAAAACCGAGGGCACCGTGCTCTACCAGCACCTGGCGCGGCGCTCGCTGGCCAGCATGACGGAGACCGTTGCCCTGAGTGAGGTCGAAGCCGGGCGCAAGCGCATCGTCCTGCCGGACATCAAGCCGCTGATCGAGGCCCGTGCCAGCTGGCCGGAGCGCGGGGCCGAGTCGGGCGAATCGTCGTCCTGACGCCTGTCTTCCCCGGGGCGTGGGGTCATAATGTGCTATTATGACCGGCTCCATGAAACCTATAGCGTTTCTCCGAATGGCTGTCCGCCGGCGCCCGCCGGCCGGCCGTTCCGGCTTGTCTTCTTCAGCACCAACCAGCAAGGAAACAGCATGAAAATCCATGAGTACCAGGGGAAAGAGATCCTGCGGCAATTCGGCGTTGCCACGCCGCGCGGCCAGGCCTGCTTTTCCGTCGACGAGGCTGTCAAGGCGGCCGAAGATCTCGGCGGCAAGGTGTGGGTGGTCAAGGCGCAGATCCACGCAGGCGGTCGCGGCAAGGGTGGCGGCGTCAAGGTGGCGAAATCGCTGGACGAGGTACGCAGCCATGCCGGCCAGATCCTCGGCATGCAGTTGAAGACGCATCAGACCGGTCCCGAGGGCCAGAAGGTGCGCCGCCTGCTCGTCGAGGAAGGCGCCGACATCCGCAAGGAGCTCTATGTCGGGATGGTGGTCGACCGCGTCACGCAGAAGGTCTGCCTGATGGCAAGCTCCGAGGGCGGCATGGACATCGAGGAGGTCGCCGCTCATACCCCGGAGAAGATCCACAAGGTGTTCGTCGACCCGGCGGCCGGGCTGAAGGATGCCGAGGCCGACGATGTTGCGCGCAAGATCGGCGTGCCGGACGCTTCCGTGCCGCAGGCGCGCAGCGTGCTGCAAGGGCTCTACAAGGCCTTCTGGGAGACCGACGCCAGCCTGGCCGAGATCAACCCGCTCATCCTCACCGGCGACGGCAAGGTCATCGCGCTCGATGCCAAGATGAACTTCGATTCCAACGCGCTGTTCCGCCACGAGGACATCGTTGCCATGCGCGACCTCGACGAGGAAGACCCGGCCGAGATCGAAGCCTCGAAATTCGACCTGTCCTACATCTCGCTCGACGGCAACATCGGCTGCCTGGTCAACGGCGCCGGGCTGGCGATGGCGACCATGGACACCATCAAGCTCTACGGCGCCGAGCCGGCGAACTTCCTCGACGTCGGCGGTGGCGCCACGACCGAGAAGGTGACCGAGGCGTTCAAGATCATGCTGAAGAACGCCAAGGTGAAGGGCATCCTGGTGAACATCTTCGGCGGCATCATGAAGTGCGACACCATCGCCACCGGCGTGGTGGCGGCGGCACGCGAGGTACACCTTGCGGTTCCGCTGGTGGTGCGCATGCGCGGCACCAACGAGGACATCGGCAAGCAGATCCTCAAGGACTCGGGCCTGCCCATCATTTCCGCCAGCGACATGGCCGATGCGGCGCAAAAAATCGTCGCGGCAGTCGCCGGCAAGTAAGGGATACCAGCATGAGCATTCTGATCAACAAGAACACCCGGGTCGTCACCCAAGGCATCACCGGCAAGACCGGCCAGTTCCATACGCGCATGTGTCGCGAATACGCCAACGGCAAGAGCTGCTTCGTCGCCGGCGTGAATCCGAAGAAAGCCGGCGAGGATTTCGAGGGCATTCCAATCTACGCAACGGTCAGGGACGCCAAGGAGAAGGCCGGCGTCAACGCTTCCGTGATCTATGTGCCGCCACCGTTCGCCGCCGCGGCAATCTGGGAGGCGGTTGACGCCGACCTCGACCTGGTCATCTGCATCACCGAAGGCATTCCGGTGCGCGACATGGTCGAGGTCAAGGACCGCATGCGCCGGCAGAACAAGAAGACCCTGCTGGTCGGCCCGAACTGCCCCGGCGTGATCACGCCCGACGAAATCAAGATCGGCATCATGCCCGGCCACATTCACAAGAAGGGTCGCATCGGCGTCGTCTCGCGTTCCGGCACGCTGACCTATGAGGCGGTCGGGCAGTTGATGGATCTGGGCCTCGGCCAGTCGTCCTGCGTCGGCATTGGCGGCGATCCGGTGAACGGGCTCAAGCATATCGATGTGCTGCGCCTGTTCAACGACGACGCCGAGACCGATGCGGTCATCATGGTTGGCGAGATCGGCGGGGCCGACGAGGAAGAGGCGGCGCGCTGGGTCAAGGAGCATATGAAGAAGCCGGTGGTCGGCTTCATCGCCGGTGTCACGGCGCCGGCCGGCAAGCGCATGGGCCATGCCGGCGCCATCATCTCGGGCGGCAAGGGAACGGCGCAGGAGAAGCTTGAGGTAATGGAGGCCTGCGGCATCAAGGTCACCCGCAATCCGGCGGAGATGGGCAAGTTGCTGAAAACCGTGCTTTGAGCTGTCCGGTCGCTGAGCCAGGGGTCGCTGCGGCGGCCCCTGGCTTTTTTTCTGCCCGGCGTTTGGCGAGAAGCGCGATCCGGCGGTCGCTTCGGCGCAACCATCCGGGAACAAAACATTTGACTATCTTCATGTTTGACTGTAAGAATTGCGATTAGAGCGCTGTTTCTACGTGGCAGTTTCCGCGAAGCGCAGCGCGGCGCCCGCGGCCTTCCCGCCCGTTTGGCGCAGCGTGAGGCTTGGGTCGTATGTCCCGGCGCCGGGCGAGCCGTGCGTGCCGGTTTCTCCAACAAGAACGACATGAGGCAACGGGAGAGGGCAGCAGCGTGTCCAAGACGTTCTGGAAAAGCGATTGGTTCCTCGGGCTGGCGGTGAGCCTGGCGATGCTCGTCGCCGGCGGCGGGGATCTGCTGCAGAGCCTGGAGCGCAAGGCCTATGACCTAGGCGTCGGTGCGGTAACGCGTGAGCCCAGCGCCAAGATCGCCGTCATCGCCATCGACAAACCGAGCCTCGACAACATCGGCCGCTGGCCGTGGTCGCGTGAAGTGCACGCCCGCATGATCGACACTCTGGCGGGTGCCAAGGCAAAGGTCATTGCCAGTACGATCTTCTTTTCCGAGCCGCAGATCGACCCGGGACTTGCCTACATCAACAAACTGGGCGAGATCTACACGCAGGCGGGCGGTCTGCCGCTCGGCAGTGCTGCCGAGGCAATGGCCACGCAGCCGCCGCCGCTGAGCCTGTTCGGCCCGGTGTTGGCAGAGGCCGTGCAGAAACTCGATACCGACCGTCGGCTTGGCGAGAGCATGCAGCGTGCTGGCAATGTGCTGTTGCCGCTGCTGTTCCGTCTTGGTCAGCCACGCGGACGGCCCGATCGCGAGCTGCCGGATTTCGTCCGCAGAAGCGCCATTGCCCAAGTGAGCAAAGGCGAGGAGGAAGCCTTGCCGACGGCTGACATCGACGCGCCGGTGATCGATGCGCTGGGCGGCGCGGTGGCCGCCGTCGGCCACCTCAACGTCAATCCTGACGTCGATGGCGGCATTCGCACCGAACCGCTGGTGCTCGGGTATTTCAACGAGCACTATCCCGCCCTGTCGTTGGTGATTGCGGCGAAGAGCCTCAATCTTGACGTCAAGGACATCCGCGTCAAATTGGGCGAGTCGGTGCGCCTCGGCAATCTGACGATCGCCACCGATCCGGCCATGCAGATGAATACCTTCTTCTACAAGGATCGAGAAGGCAAGCCGGCGTTCCAGGTGGATTCGTTCTTCGATGTCGCCAGCGGCAAGATTCCGCTGGAAAAATACAAGGACAGGATCGTGCTGATCGGCCCGACCGCGGCTGGCGTCGGCAGCATCTTCGTCACGCCGGTTTCGCCGGCGATGCCGGCGGTGCTGATGCAGGCCCATGCCGTCTCGAGCATCCTGCAGGAGCATTTCTTCGTCGTGCCGACCTGGGGCTGGATCGCCGAAAGGCTGGCGTTTCTGTTGGTCGCCGCCTACCTGATTGCCCTGCTGCCGCGCCTCAAGGCCGGCATGGGAGCGGCCATCACGGCGGCGCTGCTGGTCGTGCTGGTCGGTGCCCACTTTGTCGTCATCACCAGCCAGCTGATGTGGCTGAAACTGATGGTGCCGGCGACGCTGCTCCTGGTCGGGCATGCCCTTCTGACGACCAAGCGCTTTCTCGTCACCGAACGCGGCAAGGAGAAGTCGGAAGCCGAATCGGCCGAGTCGAACCGCATGCTTGGCCTGGCGTTCCAGGGCCAGGGCCAGCTCGACATGGCCTTCGACAAGTTCCGCAAGTGCCCGCTCGACAATGCCGTGATGGAAAACCTCTACAACCTCGGCCTCGACTTCGAGCGCAAGCGCCAGTTCAACAAGGCCGAGTCGGTGTTTCGCTACATGGCGGATTTCGATCCGAAGTTCCGTGACCTCGGACAGCGGCTGAGCCGCGCCAAGGCCATGTCGGAAACCGTGATGCTTGGCGGCGGCAGCGGGCGAGCGACGGCGGCCGGGACGATGATCCTCGATGGCGGCCAGGTTGAAAAGCCGATGCTCGGCCGCTACCAGGTTGAGAAAGAGCTGGGCAAGGGTGCGATGGGCGTGGTTTACCTCGGCCGCGACCCGAAGATCAACCGTGTCGTCGCCATCAAGACGATGGCGCTGTCGCAGGAATTCGAGGATGACGAACTGGCGGACGTCAAGGCGCGCTTCTTCCGCGAGGCAGAAACCGCCGGTCGCCTCAACCACCAGAACATCGTCACCATCTATGATGCCGGCGAGGAGCACGACCTCTGCTATATCGCCATGGAACTGCTGAAGGGCAAGGACCTGGTGCCCTACACCAAACCGGGCAATCTGCTGCCGCCGCTGAAGGTTATGAGCATTGTCGCGCGGGTTGCCGAGGCGTTGGCCTATGCCCACCAGAACCAGGTCGTGCATCGCGACGTGAAGCCGGCCAACATCATGTACGAACCCGAGTCCGATGCCGTCAAGGTGACCGACTTCGGCATCGCACGCATCACCGATTCATCGCGCACCAAGACCGGCATGGTTCTGGGTACGCCGAGCTACATGTCGCCGGAGCAGCTCGCCGGCAAGAAGATTGACGGTCGGTCGGACCTGTTCTCGCTCGGCGCGATGTTGTTCCAGCTCAGTTGCGGGCGGTTGCCTTTCGAGGGCGAGTCGATGGCACAGTTGATGTTCAAGATCGCCAACGAGCCGCAGCCGGATGTGCGCAGCGTGAATCCGCAGCTGCCGGACTGTCTTGCCGCCATCATCGACAAGGCGCTGGCCAAGGATGCAGGCAAGCGCTACCAGAGCGGCAGCGAGATGGCGCACGATCTGCGTGCCTGCGCCGGCATTGCCACGACCAACAACAGCGGTGCGACCACCCAGGTCGACATCGATCTTTGAGGACGCCAATGGATCTGACGCAGGCCCTGCAAATCGTCAGCCGCACCGATGCGGGAATGGTGCGCTCGCACAATGAGGACGCGGTGTTTTCCAATGCCGCAGCCGGACTGGCCATCCTCGCTGACGGCATGGGCGGCTACAACGCCGGCGAAGTGGCGAGCGGCATGGCGACGACACTGCTCGGCAACGAACTGGAAAAAGCCTTTCAGAAGACCGAGCCGCACCGGGCGGACGCGGCCGGCAAGCTGTACGCGCACGTTGCGCTGGAGAACGAGATTGCGCGCGCCAATACGGCGATCTACCAGGCGGCGCAAAGCCAGCCCCAATACGCAGGCATGGGCACGACCCTGGTCATGGCGCTGTTCCACGACAACCTGATGACGGTTGCACATATCGGTGATTCGCGCCTTTACCGTTTGCGCGGCGAGGCATTTCAGCAGATCACTCGCGACCATTCCCTGTTGCAGGAGCAGATAGACAGCGGCATGATATCGGTCGAGGAGGCGCGCCATTCGCAAAACCGCAATCTGGTGACGCGGGCGCTGGGCGTGGACCCCGTGGTCGAGCCGGAGATCCGCGATTACGATACCATGCCGGGAGACATCTACCTGCTATGCTCCGACGGCCTCAATGACATGGTCGAGGACGAGGAAATCAGTTTGACGCTGCAAGCGCTCGCGGCGAACCTGGATCTGGCCGCAACGCAGCTGGTCCAGACGGCCAATGACAGCGGCGGCCGCGACAACGTATCGGTAATACTGGTGCGCATCCTGCGCGAATACCCGGCGGCGCGCAGCTGGCTGGCGCGACTGCTGCAATGGTTTAAGTGAATTGACGATAGGACTACCAACATGGCTGCTAAGTTGATCCTGAGTATGGACGGCCTGGTGCTCAAGGAGATTCCGCTCTCCAAGGAGCGGATCACCATCGGGCGCAAGCCGCATAACGATATCCAGATCGACAATCTGGCGATCAGCGGAGAACACGCGGTGATCGTGACGATCCTCAACGATTCGTTCCTCGAGGACCTGAACAGCACCAATGGCACCTACGTGAACGGCCAGCCGGTGAAGAAACATTTCCTGCAGAACAACGATGTCGTCGAGCTGGGCAAGTACAAGCTCAAGTACATCAACGAGACGCCGCCGCAAACGACCGCCGCGGATTTCGAGAAGACGATGGTGCTGCGCCCCGATGCCATGCGCAAGACGGCCGAACAGGTTGCGGCGAAGTCGATGGGCGATACGCAGACGGGACTGCGGGCGATGCAGAGCGATCCGCCGACCGCGCCCGTGCCCGGCGCCGCTGCCGCCGCACCGGCGGCAGCGAAAGGGGTCGGCATGGGGGCGATCCAGATCCTTACCGGCGCCAATGTCGGCAAGGAACTGGAACTCACCAAGAACCTCACGACGCTGGGAAAACCCGGGGTTCAGGTGGCGGTCATTACCCGCCGGCCGCACGGCTATTTCCTGACCCATGTCGAAGGCGCCAATTTCCCGGTCGTCAACGGCCAGGCCCTCGACGCCCATCCGCGCGAGCTGAAGGACCACGATGTGCTGGAACTGGCCGGCGTCAAGATGGAGTTCTTTTTCAAGGGCTAGGTTCCCGGTAGCCGGCTTCCGCTTGCCGGTGGCGCGTGTCCACTGACGGCCGGCAGCCGGGTGCCGGCAATCCAAACGGGGGCCGCGCGTGAGGCAACACCTCGTCAGGTATGCACTGGGGCTGCTGGTCGTGCTGCTGCTCCTGGGCCACGCCAGCCGCCTGTACCAGATCGGCCTGGTCAACCGGCTTGACGCCATCATTTACGATGCCAAGGTGCGGCTGACCATGCCGCAAAAGGGCGACGATCGCGTCGTCATCCTCGACATCGACGAGCGTTCCCTCGGCGAATTCGGCCGCTGGCCGTGGGGCCGCGACCGCGTGTCGCACCTGGTGGAAAAGCTGTTCGATCACTACGGCATCGTCCTGCTTGGCCTGGACATCGTCTTCGCCGAGCCGGACGGCAGTTCCGGCCTGAAGGTGCTGCAGGGCCTGGCGCGCAAGGAACTGCGGGACAACGCGGGATTCCAGACTGCGCTGCGCGAACTGCAGCCGCAGCTGGACAATGACGCGCGCTTCGCGGCGACGCTCAGGGGGCGCCCGGTGATCCTCGGCTATTACCTGTCGAGCCAGGCCGACGGGGTGTCCAGCGGTGCACTGCCGCAACCGGTGATGCCGTCGGGCAGCTTTACCGGCCGCAGCATCGCGTTCACCAGCTGGCAGAATCATGGCGGCAACCTCGCCGAGTTCCAGCAGGCGGCGCTCGGTGCCGGCCATTTCAACCCGCTGGTCGACCTCGACGGCATTTCGCGGCGGGTGCCGCTGATCGCCGAATACAAGGGCAGCTATTACGAGGCCCTCTCGCTGGCCATGGTGCGGGCGCTGTTGGGGCAGCCCAAGGTGGCGCCGTGGTTTCCCGAGGAGCACTGGTTCTCCGCCAAGTCCTATCAGGGCATGGAAGCCATCGATCTGGCCACGACGCGTGGCACGCTGCGCATCCCGGTGGACGAGAACGTTGCCGCCTTGATTCCCTACCGCGGCAACCAGAAGAGCTACCGTTACCTTTCCGTTGCCGACGTGCTGGCCGAGCGGGTGAAGCCCGAGGAGCTGAAGGGTCGCATTGTGCTGGTCGGAACCACCGCCCCCGGCCTGCTCGACCTGCGCGCCACGCCTGTGGGCGAGGCCTATCCGGGGGTCGAGATCCACGCCAACCTGATCAGCGGCATGCTCGATGGCACGCTCAAGCAGAAGCCGCCCTATGTCATTGGCGCCGAGTTCCTGATCCTGCTGTCGTCCGGTCTGGTGATGGTGCTGCTGCTGCCCCTGCTGTCGCCGCTGCGCGCCACGGCGGTGGCTGCCGGCGTGCTGGCGCTGGTGGTGGCCCTCAACCTGGCGTTCTGGCAGCATGCCCAGCTGGTTCTGCCGCTGGCCGCCAGCGTGCTCATGGTGCTGTTCCTGTTCGCGCTGAACATGTCGTACGGCTATTTCGTCGAATCCCGTGCCAAGCGCCAATTCACCGAGCTGTTCGGCCAGTACGTGCCGCCCGAACTGGTCGAGGAAATGAGCCGCGATCCCGAGGCCTACAGCATGGAAGGGCGCAAGGCCGAGCTGACGGTGCTGTTTTCCGACGTCCGCGGCTTCACCACGCTTTCGGAAGGCCTCGGCCCAGACGAGCTGACGCAGCTGATGAACGCGTACCTGACCGCCATGACGGCGGTGATCCGCCGCCAGCGCGGCACACTCGACAAGTACATCGGCGATGCCATCATGGCGTTCTGGGGCGCGCCGGTGGCCGACGGCCAGCACGCGCGCCATGCCGTCATGACCGCGCTGGAAATGCAGGCGGCGCTGCCCGACGTCAACCGCGCCTTCGCCGAACGCGGCTGGCCGCCGCTGAAGATCGGCGTTGGCATAAACAGCGGGGAAATGACCGTCGGCGACATGGGGTCGGTGGTGCGCAAGTCCTACACCGTCATGGGCGATGCGGTCAACCTGGCGTCAAGGCTGGAAGGCATTACAAAGCAGTACGGGGTGGGTATCATAGTCGGCGAGGCCACACGCAAGAGCATCCATGACATGGTCTTCCGCGAGGTCGACCGTGTGCAGGTCAAGGGCAAGGAAGAACCGGTCGCGATCTTTGAGCCGATCGGCCTCGATACCGAGGTGGACAAGGCCGCGCACGATGAGCTCAGGCTGTGGAACCAGGCCCTGCGCCAGTATCGCGCGCAGGACTGGGACCAGGCCGAGCTGGCATTGCTGAACCTGGCGCGCATGGCGCCTGAGCGGGCGCTCTACGGCAAATACACGGAGCGGGTTGCCCAGCTGCGCAAGGCGCCGCCCGGTGCGGACTGGAACGGGGTATGGAGATTCGAGACGAAATGACGATGGACGACGCGTCGCGATGAAAGTTCGCATCCTCGGCTGCAGCGGTGGTATCGGCGGGCGCCACCTGCGCACCACTTCGCTGCTCGTCGATCATGACATCCTTGTCGATGCGGGTACCGGTGTCGGCGACCTTTCTCTGGCCGAGCTGGCGCTGATCGACCATGTCTTCCTGACCCATTCCCACCTTGACCACGTCGCCTGCCTGCCGTTCATTGTCGATACCGTGGGCGACATGCGCAACAAGCCGCTGATCGTGCACGCCACCGAGGCGACGCGCGAGATCGTCCAGGCGCACGTTTTCAATTGGGCCGTCTGGCCGGACTTCACCGAGATTCCGAGCAAGGAAAAGCCGTTCATGCGCTTCTCCACCATTGCTCCGGGCAAGACGGTGACCCTTGACGGCCGCGGCATCACCCCGCTGCCGGCCAACCACACCGTGCCGGCGGTCGGCTACCGGCTCGATTCGGGCCATGCCAGCCTCGCCTTCAGCGGCGATACGACGGTGTGCGACGAATTCTGGAAGGCAGTGAACAAGATCCGCAACCTGCGCTACCTGATCGTCGAGACGGCGTTTTCCAACCGCGAACGCGCGCTGGCGGTCGCCTCCAAGCACCTGTGCCCGCAGATGCTCAAGGAAGAACTGCTCAAGCTGCAGCGCGAAGCGGAGATCTACATCACACACCTCAAGCCCGGCCAGATCGAGCTGACCATGCAGGAAATCGAGGAATGCGTGGGCGAATACAAGCCGCGCATGCTGCAGAACAACCAGGTGTTCGATCTGTGAGAAACGGAGCCAGACCGTGAGCGCCCCGGTGCCAGTTGAAGTCCTCCACCGGCTCGACCCGATCGCCTCGCTATCGGCCGCCAGCGTGCGCGAACTGTCGCGGCTGTGCTACGTCGAGCACATCGCGCGCAACCACGATCCGTTCCGCCTGCACGGTGCGCGGCAGCAGGCGGTGTACCTGGTCAAGGGTGAGCTGCGGCTCGTTTATGCCGATGACAGCTCGGAGATCTTTGTCGGCGGCACCGCCGCCGCGGCAGCGGCCCTCGGCCGGCGCACGCCGGCATTTACCGCCGCCCAGGCGATTACCGACATCGAACTGATCCGCATCGACGAGGACATGCTCGACATCATGCTCACCTGGGACCAGCTCGCCGCCCCGCGCGGCGGGGCGTCCGCGGGCCGGACCACCGACGTCGATGCCACCGACTGGCGCACGATGTCCGGCATGTTTGCAGCGGAGAACCTGACGCGAGGCGTTTTTTCCGGTCTTCCGGCGGCACACATCGACGCCCTGTTCAATCGATTCCAGCGGGTCAAGGTGCGCCGCGGCGACGAGATCATCCGCGAGGGCGACGAAGGGGATAACTACTATGTCATCGAGAGCGGACGCTGCGCCGTGACGCGCCGCGTCGGCGGCGCGACGGTGGATCTGGCCGACCTGAAGACCGGTGACGCCTTCGGCGAGGAGGCGCTGGTGTCGGATTCCCGGCGCAATGCCAGCGTGACGATGAGAACCGACGGCGTGCTGCTGCAACTGGCCCGGCAGGACTTCAACGAGTTGCTGCGCGAGCCGCTGATCAAGCGCATCGGGCGCGACGAAGCGGAGCGCAAGGCCGCTGCCGGCGCCGTCTGGCTCGACGTGCGCTTCGCAGCCGAATACAGCCTCGACAAGATGCCGGGCGCCATCAATATCCCGCTCAACGAGGTGCGCAACCTGTTCGGTTCGCTCGATCCGGGCAAGGAGTATATTGTCTATTGCCAGACCGGGCGACGCAGCTCGGCGGCGGTTTTCCTGCTGGCACAGCACGGCTACAAGGCCTGGCTGCTGGACGGCGGGCTGCGCGGCGGCGCTTCATGAGGCCGGCGCGCCTATTGGCTCGGAGGCGCGAACAACGATGAATGCGGTAATCGGCACGCAAAAGGAAGCCGGCGACGTGGCAACGCGCCTGACCTTCCTGAAGAACCTGCAGACGGTCACCAACAAGATCCATGCGACCGCCAATCTCGACGAGATCATGCTCGAGCTGTCGCAGGACATCTGCAACCTGTTCAACTGCGATCGCCTCACCATCTACGCGGTGAGCGAGGACAAGGGCTCGATCATCTCGAAGGTCAAGACCGGCCTCAACTCCTTCCGCGATCTGAAGCTGCCGATCGCCGACCAGAGCATCGCCGGTTTCGTCGCCCTGTCGCGCAAGATCGCCAACATCAGCGACGTGTACGACGAGACCGAGCTGAAGGTGCATACGCCGAGGCTGCGCTTCCTGCAGGAAGTCGACAAGCGCACCGGCTACCGCACCAAGCAGATGCTCGTGTCGCCGATTGTCGACGCCGCGAACGGCGAGCTGCTCGGCGTGGTGCAACTGATCAACAACAAGAGCGGCGCCTCCTTCTCGGCAATGGCGGAGGAGGGCGTCAAGGGCCTGTGCGAAACCCTCGCCATCGCCTTCACGCAGCGGCAGAAGCCGGCGCATGTCGTCAAGTCGAAGTACGACCACCTGGTGGCCGATGCCGTGCTGTCGGCGGCCGAGTTCGATCTGGCGACGCGCTCTGCCCGGCGCAAGGGCGTGGACATCGAGGACGTGCTGATCGGCGAGTTCCAGGTCAAGCCGGCCGCCATCGGCCAGGCGCTGTCGAAGTTCTTTGGCGTTCCCTACGAGGGCTTCCAGGCCGACCGCCTCAAGCCGATGGACCTGCTGAAGAACCTCAAGCGCGACTACCTCGAACAGAACCAGTGGGTTCCCATCGAGGAGAGCAAGGAGGGCGTGGTGATTCTGACCATGGATCCGGAACAGGTCAAGAGCTCGCGCATCGTCAACAACGTCTTTTCGAAGAACAAGCTGCTGTTTCGTGTCACCACGGTGCGCGAGTTCGCCCAGGTGCTCGACCAGTTCTACGGGCCCAGCGCCGATTCCTCCAGCGTCGACGACCTCCTCTCGGGCATGGACGAAGGCGAGGACGTCTCGGAGATCAGCGCCGACGAGTTGTCCGCCGCCTCCGAAAACGAACTCGTCAAGCTGGTGAACAAGGTCATTACCGATGCCTACACACAGGGCGCGTCGGACATCCACGTCGAGCCGCGGCCGGGCAAGGACAAGACCATCATCCGGCTTCGCAAGGACGGCTCGCTGGTGCCCTACATCGAGATTCCCGCGAGCTACCGCAGCGCGCTGATCGCCCGCCTGAAGATCATGTGCGACCTGGATATCTCCGAGCGGCGCAAGCCGCAGGACGGCAAGATCAAATTCAAGAAGTTCTCGCCCCTGGATATCGAGCTGCGCGTGGCGACGATTCCGTCGGCCGGCGGCGTCGAAGACGTGGTCATGCGGATCCTCGCCGCCGGCGAACCGATCCCGCTCGACAAGCTCGGCATCCTGCCGCACAACCTGAGCCGCCTGAGAAGCGTCACCCAGAAGCCCTATGGCCTGTTTTTCGTCTGCGGCCCGACCGGCTCGGGCAAGACCACCACGCTGCACTCGGTGCTGAAGGAACTCAACAAGCCCGACACCAAGATCTGGACGGCCGAGGATCCGGTGGAAATCACCCAGAAGGGCCTGCGCCAGGTGCAGATCAACCGCAAGGCGGGCCTGGATTTTGCCACCATCATGCGTGCCTTCCTGCGCGCCGACCCGGACATCATCATGGTTGGCGAGATGCGCGACAAGGAAACCGTTTCGATCGGCATCGAGGCCTCGCTAACCGGCCATTTGGTGTTTGCCACGCTGCACACCAACAGCGCGCCGGAATCCATCGTCCGCCTGCTCGACATGGGCATGG
>CAZASE010000019.1:0-44545 GCA_964487715.1 uncultured Rhodocyclaceae bacterium
GCACGATGATGCTGCCGGCGTTGATGAGTTGGCCGCCGTAGCGCTTCACGCCGAGACGTTTGGATTGCGAGTCGCGGCCGTTGCGCGAACTGCCGCCTGCTTTCTTGTGTGCCATGCTTAGCTCCGTTAAGCCGAGATGCCGGAGATCTCGATCTCCGTGAAGTTCTGCCGGTGCCCCTGGTGCTTCTGGTAGTGCTTGCGCCGGCGCATTTTGAAAATCGTCACCTTGGGATGCCGGCCCTGAGCCAGCACGCGCGCCTGGACGGAAGCGCCCGCCACGAGCGGCGCACCGACCTTCACCGATTCGCCTTCGCCGACCATGAGCACCTGATCCAGGATGATTTCAGTGCCCACATCTGCCGGTATCTGTTCTATTTTCAGTTTTTCGCCGGCGACGACGCGGTACTGCTTGCCGCCGGTTTTTATGACCGCATACATGATGGTAACTCCGTGTGTTTGGTGTTGCCGAAGAACCGCGCATTATACACAGGCGCAGGGCGAAGGTCAAAGAACCGATTGTCCGGCTTGACGCCATCCGGGGTGCCGCCTACCATGCCGCTTTTTCCGCACCCTCCTCGCCGTGAGCCCTGACGCGCTCTTCGCCCCGATTGCCGCAGACATGCGTACCGTGGACGCGGTCATCCGGGACCGTCTGCATTCCGAGGTGGTGCTGATCCGCCAGGTCGCCGAGTACATCATCGGCGCTGGCGGCAAGCGATTGCGCCCCGCCCTTGTGCTGCTGTCGGCCGGTGCGCTCGGCTATCGCGGCACGCAGCAGCGTGAACTGGCGGCGGTTGTCGAGTTCATTCACACGGCAACCCTGCTCCATGACGACGTCGTCGACGAATCCGACCTGCGCCGCGGCAACAAGACGGCGAACGCCCTGTTCGGAAATGCCGCTTCGGTCCTGGTGGGGGATTTCCTCTATTCGCGCGCCTTCCAGATGATGGTGTCGGTCGGCAGCATGCGCGTGCAGCAAGTGCTGGCGGATGCGACCAATACCATTGCCGAAGGCGAGGTCCTGCAGCTCCTGAACTGCCACAATGCCGATGTCGAGGTTGATGGCTATCTGCAGGTGATCCGCTTCAAGACCGCCAAACTGTTCGAGGCAGCCGCCCGGCTGGGCGCGATCCTCGCCGACGCACCCGCGGAAATCGAAGCAGGCATGGCACTTTACGGCATGCATCTGGGCACGGCTTTTCAGCTGATCGATGACGTGCTCGACTACTCGGGCGACGAGACGGCCACCGGCAAGCATCTTGGCGACGACCTGGCCGAGGGCAAGCCGACCCTGCCGCTGATTCACGTCATGAAACATGGCGCTGCCGACCAAGCGGAGCGCGTTCGCCATGCCATCGAGGGGGGCGGCCGTGATGCGCTTCCGCAGGTTCTTGCGGCGATTCGCGAGACCGGCGCGCTGGATGTGGCGCGCGCATTCGCCGCGCAGGAGGCGGCGCTTGCGCTGGCGGCGATCAGCCCGCTGCCACCTTCGATTTTCCGCGATTCTCTGGTACAATTGACGTCGTTCGCAGTCGCACGCGACTTCTGACCAGGTTGGGCCGGAGGATGCGGTAGCGGCTGCAGTCGTTTCAGCGGGCGGCGGAGGCCTTCCGCCGGCGACGACAGACGTCGGGGTGTAGCTCAGCCTGGTAGAGTACTGCGTTCGGGACGCAGGAGTCGGAGGTTCAAATCCTCTCACCCCGACCACTTCCCCCAACCAACCATCGATCGCGGCGAAGCGCGCAGGGACAGCCATGTCGAAGCTCCTGTTGCTGCTTTTTCTCGGACTGGCCGCCTATCTTGTCTTCAAGGCATTGAGGCGGCGCGACGGGAATGATCGGCGGGCGGGCCGCGCCGACCTGCGGGCATCCGAGCGCATGGTTGCCTGCGCCCACTGCGGCGTACACCTTCCGGAAAGCGAAGCCATTGCGGACGACGGGCGGCACTATTGCTGCGCCGCGCACCGCCAGGATGCGCGCTAAGCCTGGCCCGGGCATGGGCGACCCCATGCCCGACACCCAGTCGGCGCAGCCCGGCGACGCCCTGTGGGCGTCCCTCCGTTATTTCGGCATCTACCGGCTGGTGGTGGCAAGCGTGTTTCTCCTTGTTATCGGGCTGTTCTCCAGCAAGTCCGGTCTGGGATCGCAGGACCCGTGGCTGTTTGCGTGGACCGCGCTTGCCTACTGGCTGCTGGCGATCTTCTTCAACGGCGCCATGAAGCAGATCCACCTCGCCTTCAATCGGCAACTGACGATGCAGGTCATGGCCGACATCCTCGCGCTGACGCTGCTGATGTATGCCAGCGGCGGCAACAAGAGCGGGCTGGCGATCATGCTGGTAGTGGTGCTGGCCGGCGCCGGCCTGGTCGGGCAGGGACGGCTAACGCTCTTCTATGCTGCGGTGGCGACAGTGGCGGCGTTGCTGGAGCAGACGGTTCGCGCCGTCGAATTGGGCGCCGATCCGGCCGATTTCGTGCAGGCCGGCATCCTCTGCATCGGCTTCTTCGCCACCGCCGTTTCCGCGCGCCTGCTGGCGCGGCGGGTCATTGCCAACGAGGAGCTGGCGCGTCGCCGCGGCATCGATTTGACCAACCAGCTTTCCATCAGCGAACGCGTCATCCGCGACATGCAGGACGGCGTGCTGGTGGTAGACGCCGCCGAGAACGTGCGCCAATACAATCCGCAGGCCGAGGCGTTGCTGGACGTGCGCGCGCCGGTGAACGCGGACCTGGCGGCCTTTTCCGCCGAACTGGCCGAGCAGTTCCGCGCGTTCGAGCGCGGCACGCGCGAGACGGTGCATACCCTGCGCGTGCCGGGCAGTGGACGCTTGCTGCGGGTCCGTCTGGTGCATGCCGGCGAAAGCGGTGGCGTGCTGGTGTACCTCGAGGACATGGGCCGGATCCAGCAACAGGCGCAACAGCTCAAATTGGCCGCGCTTGGCCGGCTTACCGCCAATATCGCGCACGAGATCCGCAATCCGCTCTCCGCGATCAGTCACGCTGCCGAGTTGTTGCGAGAGGAGAAGCGCGCCGAAAGCCAGGAGCGCCTGTCCCGCATCATCAACGACAACGCCCAGCGCCTCGAGCGGCTGGTGCGCGACGTTCTGGAACTTGGCCGGCGCGATCGCAGCGAAGCCGAGCCAATCCGGCTGGATCGGTTCCTTGAGGGGTTCCTTGACGAGTTTGCCATGCACGAGAAGGCGCGCCGCGATCGTTATACCCTCGACGCGGCGCCGGAAACAGTACTGCGTTTCGACCGCGCCCACCTCAATCAAGTGCTGTGGAACCTGCTCTCGAATGCCACGCGCCATGCCTCCGACGCCGCCGGCGGTGTGCGGCTGGTGGCGCGCACCAATGCGTTGGCGCGACGCACCGAATTGCATATCATTGACGACGGGAGCGGCGTCGACGAAGAAGTGCGCAGCAAGGTTTTCGAGCCGTTCTTCACGACGCACGGCCGCGGCACCGGCCTCGGCCTGTATATCGCGCGCGAGTTGTGCGAAGCGAACGGAGCGACGCTGGAACTGCTGGCGAACGATCCCGGGGCGCATTTCCGCATTGTCGGAAGGAGTGGCGAGTGGCTGGAAGAGAACGCAGGGTAAAACCGGCCGCCGGCCGGGTGCTCGTCGTCGATGACGAGACCGATATCCTTGAGCTGCTGGAGATGACGCTGGCACGCATGGGGCTGGATGCGGATTGCGCGACGTCGCTCGCCGATGCGCGCCGCAAGCTTGACGAGAACCGCTACCAGCTCTGCTTGACAGACTGGCGACTGCCGGACGGCGAAGGCCTGGAACTGGTGCGCCATATCGGCGAGCAGTGCGCGGACTTGCCGGTTGCCGTCATCACCGCCCATGGCAGCATGGAGAACGCGGTTTCGGCGTTGAAGAGCGGCGCGTTTGACTATGTTGCCAAGCCCGTCTCCCTGGATCAATTGCGGGCGCTGGTCAAGTCGGTATTCAACTTGCCGCAACAGGCGTCCGGCGTACCCCAGACCGCGGCCCACGCGCTGCTCGGCGATTCGCCGGCGATCCGGCAGGTGCGTGCTCTGATCGAAAAGCTCGCACGCAGCCAGGCCCCGGTCTACATTTCCGGCGAGTCAGGTAGTGGCAAGGAGTTGGCCGCACGCCTGATTCACAAGCTCGGTGCGCGCAAAGATCAATCGTTTGTCGGCGTGAACTGCGGGGCGATCCCGGAGACCCTGATGGAAAGCGAGTTTTTCGGCTATCGAAAGGGGGCATTCACCGGCGCCGACGCCGACCGGGAGGGTTTCTTCCAGGCGGCACAGGGCGGTACGTTGTTTCTCGATGAAGTAGCGGACCTGCCCCTTGCCATGCAGGTCAAATTGCTGCGCGCAATCCAGGAGAAGCGCGTGCGCAAGGTTGGCGCCACCGGCGAGGATCCGGTCGACGTGCGCATCATCAGTGCGACGCATGAAGACCTCAAAGAGATGGTGGCGGCGGGCCGCTTTCGCCAGGACCTGTTCTATCGCCTGAACGTGATCGAGCTCGACATGCCGGCGTTGCGCGAGTGCCGCGAGGACATCCCCTTGCTGACCGGAAGCATACTGGCTCGGCTGGCGCGCGATGCCGGTGTCGACGTGCCGCAGCTTTCCATCGCGGCGGCAAAGGCGCTTGGCGACTATCCGTTTCCCGGCAATGTGCGCGAGTTGGAGAACATCCTCGAACGCGCGCTTGCCCTTAACGGCGGCGGCAGCATCGACGTCGACGATCTGCGTTTGGCGCCGCGCGAGTCCGATTCCGAGCCTCTCGCGGCCACGGACGGCGGAATGCGCTTGCAGGAACATCTCGACCGGGTCGAGAAGGCAGCCATCCTGCAAGCGCTGCAGAAGACGCGCTTCAACCGCACGGCGGCGGCCCGATTGCTTGGCGTGACCTTTCGTTCGCTGCGTTATCGAATGGAGCGCCTGGGCCTCAATGAATGAAGCCGTCTGAACGGCCGGCGGCGGCCGACTGGCTGCCAGGATTGCCGCGGCAACCCTCACCGAATTGCGACGAGCGGCCCGACGGCATTGCCGTGCGGCTGGTGGTCATCCACGCGATCAGCCTGCCACCGGGCGAGTTCGGCGGGGGCGACATCGAATTGCTGTTTACCAACCGCCTTGACCCAGCCGCGCACCCCTATTTCGCGAAATTGCGTGATCTGCGCGTCGCCCCGCATTTCCTCATCCGTCGCGACGGAGCGACCATCCAGCTGGTCCCGTGCCGCCTGCGTGCCTGGCATGCCGGCGCCTCGTCCTGGCGAGGCATGGAGCGATGCAATGACTTCTCCATCGGCATCGAGATGGAAGGCTGCGACGAGCGTCCGTTCGAAGCCGTCCAGTATCGCGCGCTCGCGGCGCTGCTCGGTGAGATCCGTCGCCGCTTTCCCATCGAGGACATCGTCGGCCACTGCGACATTGCACCGGGCCGGAAGACCGATCCGGGTCCGATGTTCGACTGGCCACACCTGCATCGTCTCCTCGCCGACGCTGCGTCGGCGGACTGATCGGCCGCAACATCGCGCGCGTTCGGTCGCGCCGCGTTTGATGTTGCGGCATTTGTGCGACAGGCGTGCGGCGGTATGACAAAAACTGTAAAAAGTTCTTGCATCCAAAAAGTCAAGCTACTACAATTAGGTCGAAATTGGCGCCAGGGTACTAGATCTAGTAGGTTCGAGCGCACTGAAGAGATCGAACCAAAACGTCACCCGATATCGGCAGAGGCGGCGCGCTGCGAATGGGGTTGTCGCGAAACATTCGGCAGGAGACGATTCGGAGCCGCTTGATGCAGATTGCCACAGACGTCCGATACAGGTCACGACCTCCTTCGAATCCAGAAGCCATTTTCGTTTCCCCTCGTTTTCCTCTTCTCCCCGTTTCCCGTTTTTCGCTGCAACGCTCCCGTTGCCGGCATTGCGCCCCCCTCTGTTGCACCGCTGGCGCAAGCGCCGGGCGAGGGCGCGCCGTTCGGCGCGACATGAGGGAACGGTGGATGCTGCGCGGTGCGCGGGGTGTCTGTGCGGCAATGAATTCAAGGAGCCCGGTCATGTCGGGCCGTTGGATAGCCCGGGCTGGTCGAGACGGGCTGCAGTTGTTTCTTTCCTGTTACTTCTCATAGGAGGTTCGAAATGGCTACTGCTAAGAAACCCGCTTCTAAAGCCAAGAAGCCCGCCGCCAAGAAACCGGCGGTGAAGAAAGCCGCCGCCAAGAAGCCGGTGGCGAAGAAGGCCGCTGCCAAGAAGCCGGCAGTGAAGAAGGCCGCTGCCAAGAAGCCGGTGGCGAAGAAGGCCGCTGCCAAGAAGCCGGCAGCGAAGAAGCCTGCTGCCAAGAAGCCGGCAGCAAAGAAAGTCGCTGCCAAGAAGCCGGCGGCGAAGAAGGCTGCCGCCAAGAAGCCGGCGGCGAAGAAGGCTGCTGCCAAAAAGCCGGCCAAGAAAGCGGCGGCGAAGAAAAAGCCTGCAGCGAAGAAGGCTGCGAAGAAAAAGCCTGCTGCCAAGAAGGCAGCCAAAAAGCCTGCGGCGAAAAAGGCGGCAAAAAAGCCTGCGGCGAAAAAAGCTGCGAAGAAAAAGCCTGCGGTCAAGAAGGCTGCGGCGAAACCTGCTGCGAAGCCGGCTGCGGCCACCTCGCCGGCACCAGCCGCGCCTTCCACCGCTGCGGCTCCCGGTCTGAAGTCGTCGCTCAACCCGGCGGCGGCCTGGCCGTTTCCGACCGGCTCGCGTCCCTCCTGAGTCGTCGGATCGAACTGCCCGGATGGGCGACGCGGTCATTTCCTGACCGGGCCGCCCATCCGCGGTTCGTCTCCTCCCATTTTCGTTGGTCCCGTCGCGAATGCTCGCGGGAATGTCTCTGCCTGTTTCGGGTGAGTTGCATCGGCAACGCCAGCAGAGCCATGCGGCAACGCAGCAACACATAACCTGTGTGTTGAGAAAAACAATATAAAACAATATAATGAGCGGTGATGCATAGCATGATATTCCGCCCAGGATGCACTGCGGCGCAAGGAGATCGATATGTCTTTTTCATTGCATGTCACGCGCTTTCGACGAAGTTCTTTGCCTGCGCCGGAACAGCTGGCGCTGGCGTTGTTGCTTGCCGCGTTCGCGCTGGTGCCGTTTCTCTTTTCCGGACGGCACCTCGATCCCGCGGTGGAGCAGGGTTCCGTGCACGAGGCAAGCGGCCGGATTGGCGAGGCCGCAACGGCCGCCGCTCCGCAAGTTGCGATGGACTTGCGCGGTGTGGTGGATTACGTGGCGCGCAAGTACCGCGTAGCCGTGCCCGCCGTTGAAGTGCTCGTAGAAGGTGCGCGCGCCAGCGGCAACGGCGTCGGGCTCGACCCCTTGCTGATCATCGCGGTGATGGCCGTCGAATCCGGCTTCAACCCGATCGCCGAGAGTCCGATGGGTGCCCAGGGTCTGATGCAGGTCATTCCACGCTTTCATCAGGACAAGCTGGATGCCGCGTCCGGCAATAACGGCCTGCTCGACCCGCTGGTCAACATTCAAGTCGGCGCGCTCGTACTGAAGGAATCCATTCGCCGCGCCGGTTCGCTGGAATCCGGCCTCCAGCAATATGCCGGCGCGGTCAGCGACGACGAAGCTTTGTATGCCGCCAAGGTGCTGGCGGAAAGGCAGCGCATCGAATCCGCTGGTCGTCGCGGTCGCCAGAACGGCGCCTGATCGCTATCTTCCGAGGTGGCGCGCCAGACGCGCCACGCCTTCCTCGAGTTTTTCCCGTGCCACCGTATAGGCGAAGCGGACGTGGCGATGCGGGGCGTTCTCGCCGAAATCCAGTCCGGGCGTGATCGCCACCCCGGCCTGCTCGATGAGATCATGCGCAAACCGTTCGCTGTCCGCTGTCAGATCGGCACAGTCGGCGTAGAGATAGAAGGCGCCGCGGGGTTCCGCCGCGATGCGAAAACCCAGGCGCCGCAATGCGGGCAACAGAAAATCGCGCCGCATCCGGAATTCCTCCCGCCGCGTTTCCAGGAGGGCGATGCTTTCAGGCCTGAAAGCGGCCAGAGCGGCATGCTGCGCCGGCGTCGACGGAGAGATGAACAGGTTCTGCGCAAGCTTCTCGATGTCGCGCACGAAGCGGGGCGGCGCCACCAGCCAGCCCAGGCGCCAGCCGGTCATGCCGAAATACTTCGAGAAACTGTTGATGACGAATATCTCGTCGGACAGCGACAACGCCGTTCCGGCGTCGCCGCCGGTTGCCGGGGCGATCCCTGTCGGGGCGTACGTCAGGCCGTG
Source organism: uncultured Rhodocyclaceae bacterium (assembly GCA_964487715.1). Taxonomy (GTDB): domain Bacteria; phylum Pseudomonadota; class Gammaproteobacteria; order Burkholderiales; family Rhodocyclaceae; genus Desulfobacillus. Next base: position 8,246 of record CAZASE010000019.1, read on the forward strand.
GTAGATCTCGTCGACCAGCAGGGCGCCACCGTGCTCGGCGACGCACGCCGCCAGTCCGGCCAACTGCGCCGGCGAAATCATCGTACCGGTCGGATTGGCAGGCGAAGCGACGAGCAGACCCTTGCTGCGGGGCGTCCAGTGCCGTGCAACCTGTTCCGCGGTCGGCTGGTAGTCCGACTCCGGCGCGACCGCGATGGGGCGCGGCACGCCTTCCAGCGTGCGTACGAAGTGACGGTTGCAGGGATAGCCGGGATCCGGCAGCAGTAGTTCATCACCGGGATCGAGCAGCACACCCAAGGCCAGCAGGAGGGCGCCGGAAGCGCCGGCGGTGACGGCGATGCGCTCCGGCGAGATGGCGACTCCATAGCGCTCTGCGTAGAAGCGGGAGATCGCTTCGCGCAGGGCGGGGATGCCGAGGGCCGGGGTGTAGAAGACGCGGCCGCCGCGGATGAATTCGGTGGCGGCTTCGATTACCAGGGGCGGCGTGAGGAAATCCGGTTCGCCCACTTCCATATGGATGATGCTGCGGCCGGCGGCTTCCAGCTCACGTGCCCGGGTGAGCAGTTCCATGACATGGAACGGTGCGATGCCGGCCATCCGGCGGGCGGCAGCAGGACGCGATGCGGCGCGCTTCATGGTGGCAAAGGATAGCGCTCACAAAGCAAATGGGCGCCCGGGGGCGCCCGCCTGCCGAGAGCGATCGCTTACTCGAGGCCGCCGAAATTCATGCGGAACAGTTCCCGCTTGAGCACCAGCTGCTTTGGCAGGCGTTCCTTCAGCTTGTCGAACAACTCGCCGTGCAGGTCGAGTTCCTCCTGCCACATTTGCGTATCGACACGCGTGAGTTCCTGGAACTGTTCGCGATTCACTTCGCCCATGCCGGTCCAGTCCAGATCCTCGAAGCGCGGCATCCAGCCGAGCGGGGTCTGCTGCGCGCCGATGCGGCCCTTGACGCGGTCCACGATCCATTTCAGCACGCGCATGTTCTCGCCGAAGCCGGGCCACATGAAGTTGCCCTTCTCGTCCTGGCGAAACCAGTTCACCGTGAAGATGCGGGGCGGGTTGTCGACGACATGGCCCATGCGCAGCCAGTGGTTGAAGTAGTCGCCCATGTGGTAGCCGCAGAAGGGCAGCATGGCGAAGGGATCGCGGCGCACCTGGCCGATCTTGCCGGCGGCGGCGGCGGTGGTCTCGGAGCCCAGCGTGGCGGCCATGTAAACGCCGTAGTTCCAGTTGAATGCTTCGAATACCAGCGGCACGGTGGTGGAACGGCGGCCGCCGAAGATGAAGGCGGCGATGGGCACGCCGGCCGGGTCTTCCCAGTTTGGGTCGAGCGAGGGACACTGGCTGGCCGGCGCGGTGAAGCGGGCGTTCGGGTGCGCCGCCGGTCGGCCGCTGCTTTTGCCAATCTCCGGCGTCCATTCCTTGCCGGTCCAGTCGGTCAGCTTCTCGGGCGGCTGCTTGCTCATGCCTTCCCACCAGACGTCGCCGTCGGGGGTGAGCGCGACGTTGGTGTAGATGATGTTGGCGTGCAGCGTCGCCATCGCGTTGAAGTTGGACTTTTCCGACGTGCCGGGAGCGACGCCGAAATAGCCGGCCTCGGGGTTGATGGCGTAGAGGCGGCCGTCCTTGCCGGGTTTGATCCAGGCGATGTCGTCGCCCACCGTGGTGACCTTCCAGCCGCCGAAGGTCTTCGGCGGGATCAGCATGGCGAAGTTGGTCTTGCCGCAGGCGCTGGGGAAGGCCGCCGCCACGTAGCTCTTCTCCCCTTGCGGCGATTCCACGCCGAGGATCAGCATGTGCTCGGCCAGCCAGCCCTGGTCGCGCGCCATGGTCGAGGCGATGCGCAGGGCGAAGCACTTCTTGCCGAGCAGGGCATTGCCGCCGTAGCCGGAGCCATAGGACCAGATCTCGCGCGTCTCGGGGAAATGCACGATGTACTTGGTGTCCTTGTTGCAGGGCCAGCGGACGTCCTGCTGCCCTGGCTCGACCGGGTGGCCAACCGAATGCAGGCAGGGCACGAACTCGCCATCGGCGCCGAGCACGTCATACACGGCCTTGCCCATGCGGGTCATGATCTTCATGTTCGCAACCACATAAGGCGAGTCGGATATCTCGACGCCGATGTGGGCAATCGGCGAGCCCAACGGGCCCATGCTGAAGGGGATGACGTACATCGTGCGGCCGTGCATGCAGCCGCTGAAGAGGCCCCTGAGGGTCTGCTTCATCTTCGCCGGATCCTCCCAGTTGTTGTTGGGGCCGGCGTCGTCCTTGTGCTGCGAGCAGATGAAGGTGCGATCCTCGACGCGTGCTACATCGGAGGGATCGGACCAGGCCAGATAGGAGTTCGGGCGTTTCTGCGGGTTGAGTTTGATCAGGCTGCCGGAGGCGACCATTTCGCCGCAGAGGCGGTCGTATTCTTCCTCGGAGCCGTCCGCCCAGACGATGCGGTCGGGCTGGGTGAGGGCGGCGATTTCCGCCACCCAGGCCTTGAGGCGGGCGTGGCGAACGTAAGCCGGGGCGTTGACTGAGGCGGAATCGGAAAAGCGCTGGTTCATTGTCCAAGGTCTCCAGAACGAATCGATGCGTACCGTCCCGCAGCGGTCAATCGAAGCTGTCAGTGCCGTCGAGGACCGGGCCGGGTTTTCTTGCGCGGGGTGGGCAGTTTGTAGCGGAAAGTGCAATGAAATATTATGCCACATTCCGATGACCCGATAAACTCCGCTTTTCCCCGGGGCGCCTGTCCCGGCAAAGAAACGACAAGGATCGACAAAGATGGATGAAGCAATCCGCGCCGCAGCCCTCGAATACCACCGCAAGCCGCGCCCCGGCAAGATCGCGGTCACCCCGACCAAGCAATTGATTACGCAGCGCGATCTGGCGCTGGCCTACTCCCCCGGCGTCGCCGCCGCGTGCGAGGAGATCGTCGCCAACCCGGCCGAGGCCTTCAATCTGACGTCGCGCGGCAATCTGGTGGCGGTCATCACCAATGGCACCGCGGTGCTTGGGCTGGGCAACATCGGCCCGCTGGCCGGCAAACCGGTGATGGAAGGCAAGGGCGTGCTGTTCAAGAAGTTTGCCGGCGTCGACGTCTTCGACATCGAGGTGAACGAGCTCGACCCCGACAAGCTGATCGACATCATCGCCTCGCTCGAACCGACCTTTGGCGGCATCAACCTCGAGGACATCAAGGCCCCGGAGTGTTTCTACGTCGAGAAGAAGCTGCGCGAGCGCATGCGCATTCCCGTCTTCCACGACGACCAGCACGGCACGGCCATCATTTCCGCCGCGGCGGTCTTGAACGGCCTGCGCGTGGTGGGCAAGCAGATCGCGGACGTCAAGCTGGTCTGCTCCGGCGCCGGCGCGGCAGCGATCGCCTGCGTCGACCTGATGGTCGCGCTGGGGCTGCGCCGCGAGAACGTCTGGATGGCCGATTCCAAGGGGGTGGTGAGCCGGAAGCGGCTGGCCGGCCTCGATCCGAGCAAGGCGCAGTTCGCCCAGGAGACCGACGCCGTCACCCTCGGCGAGATCGTTGCCGGAGCCGACATCTTCCTCGGCTTGTCGACGGCCGGTGTGCTCAAGCCGGAGATGGTCAGGACCATGGCCGACAAGCCGCTCATCCTGGCGCTGGCCAACCCCGTGCCGGAGATCCTGCCCGAGGAGGCCAAGGCAGTGCGGCCCGACTGCATCATCGCCACCGGCCGCTCGGATTATCCAAACCAGGTCAACAACGTCCTCTGCTTTCCCTTCATCTTTCGCGGCGCGCTCGACGTCGGCGCCACCACCATCACGCAGGAGATGGAACTGGCGGCGGTGCGTGCCATTGCCGATCTGGCGCACGCCGAGCAGTCCGACGTGGTGGCGGCCGCCTACGCCGGCTCCGACCTGCGCTTCGGGCCGGAATACCTCATTCCGAAACCCTTCGACCCGCGCCTGATCGTCAAGATCGCGCCGGCCGTGGCCAGGGCGGCAATGGATTCCGGCGTCGCGACCCGTCCGATCGCCGATTTCGATACCTATCGCGAGCAGCTGCAGCAGTTCGTGTACCACTCCGGCATCATCATGAAGCCGGTCTTTGCCGCCGCCAAGCGGATCGACAAGCGCATCGTCTACGCCGAGGGCGAGGACGAGCGCGTGCTGAGCGCCGTGCAGGTGGTGGTGGACGAGCGTCTGGCCAGGCCGATCCTGATCGGCCGGCCCGAGGTGATCGAGCACCGCATCCAGAAAGGCGGCCTGCGCATCCGGCCGGGCGTCGATTTCGAGCTGTGCAATCCGCAGAAGGATCCGCGCTACAAGGATTTCTGGCAGACCTATCTGCAGCTCACCGAACGCAAGGGCGTTTCGCCCGGCTACGCGCAGATCGAGATGCGCCGTCGCCATACCCTGATCGGTGCCATGATGATCCACAAGGGCGATGCGGACGGCATGCTCTGCGGCACCTTCGGCACGCATGCACTGCACCTGCATTACGTCGACCAGGTCATCGGCCGGCGCGAAGGCGTATCGGCCTACTACGCCATGAACGGCCTGATGCTGCCGAAGCAGACGGTGTTCATCTGCGACACTTACGTCAACTACGACCCCACGGCCGAGCAGCTGGTCGAGATGTCCGTCCTCGCCGCCGAGGAGGTGCGCCGCTTCGGCCTCACGCCGAAGGTCGCGATGCTCTCGCACTCGAGCTTCGGCAGCTACGATACGCCGAGTGCGCGCAAGATGCAGCGTGCCACGCAACTCCTGTGGGAGCGCGCGCCGGAACTTGAGGTCGAGGGCGAGATGCATGGCGATGCCGCGTTGTCCGGCGAAGTCCGCGCCCAGGTCTTTCCCCACTCCCGCCTGAAAGGGGAGGCCAACCTGCTCATCATGCCGACGCTCGACGCCGCCAACATCGCTTTCAATCTGCTCAAGCAGGCGGCGGGCGACGGCGTCACCATCGGCCCGATCCTGCTCGGCACGCGCGCGCCGGTGAATATCCTGACGCCGACGGCGACGGTGCGGCGCATTGTCAACCTGACGGCCGTGACGGTCGTCGAGGCGGCTGCCCGCGCGTGACCGTCGCACTCAAGTCGGCCACGCAGAGGCCGTAGTCCGGGGCATGGAAGGCAGAAACGACAAGACCGCATTGATCCTGACCGGCGGCGGCGCGCGTGCCGCCTATCAGGTCGGTGTGCTCGATGCCATCCGCGAGCTGCTGCCGGACCCCGCGCGCAACCCTTTCCCCATCATTTGCGGGACCTCGGCGGGCGCCATCAATGCCGCGTCGCTGGCCTGCTTCGCCGGAGATTTCGGCAAGGCGGTGCGCTACCTGCACGAAATCTGGAGCCGTTTCCACGCCGCCGACGTCTATCGCGCCGACGCGCTGGGCATCGGAGCAAGCGGGCTGAACTGGCTGTCCGCCTTCATGTTTGGCTGGCTTTTCAAGCACAGCCCGCGCTCCCTGCTCGACAACACGCCGCTGCGTCATCTGCTCGAGCGCAATCTGGATTTCCGCAACATCGATGCCGCCATCGAGAGTGGCGCACTGTACGCGGTCTCGATCACCGCCTCCGGTTACCTGACCGGCCACAGCGTCAGCTTTTTCCAGGCCGCCGCGGATGCCGAAACCTGGAGGCGCACCAATCGCGCCGGTGCCCGCGCCCGTATTGGCGTCGACCACCTGCTTGCTTCGAGCGCCATTCCGTTCATCTTTCCTGCCATCCATATCCATCGCGAGTATTTCGGCGACGGCTCGATGCGCCAGCTTGCGCCGGTGTCGCCGGCCATTCACCTCGGTGCCGAGCGCATCCTGGTGGTTGGCGCCGGGCGCATGTCGGAGGAAAAGGAGCGCAAGCGCGGCGATGTTTACCCGCCCCTGGCGCAGATCGCGGGCCATGCCATGTCGTCGATATTCCTTGACAGCCTGCATGTCGATCTGGAGCGCCTGCAGCGCATCAACAACACCGTCTCGGCGATCCCGCAGGAAATCCGGGAACAGGCAGGCCTGCCGCTGCGGCAGATCGAAACACTGGTCATCGCGCCGACCAAGCGTCTCGATTACATTGCCGCACGGCACGTCAAGAGCCTGCCGTGGGCGGTGCGGGCCATGTTGCGCGGCATCGGCGCGACCAGCAAGGCCGGCTCGGCCCTGGCGAGCTACCTGCTGTTCGAGAGCAGCTACACTCGCGCCTTGATCGAGCTGGGCCACGCCGATACGATGGCGCGGCGCGAGGAAGTGCGCACTTTTCTCGGAATCGCTTAGAGTTCAAATATCGAAGCAACTTTAGGAAGACTGGCTAAGCGCCTTTTTTTATTGCATTTTTGTTCATGGCTGCTACACTGGGTACTACGTCTTTGGGCATACATCGGGAGAGCGCGTGAATTTCAAGCTGACCACCTTGCTGGCGTTCTGTGCGGCGCTCGCCGTTGCGACCCTGGATGCGGCTCCGGCCGAAGCGGCGACCAGCAAGAAGCCCGCCGCCAAGCGCAAGGCCAAGCCGGTGCAAAAGGTCGAGGTGGAAGACCCGGACAACCTGCTGCTGCGTTCCTCGGCCGTGGTCGTGCAGGACCAGACCACCGGTGCCATGCTCTTCGAAAAGAACTCCGACGCGGTGCTGCCGATCGCCTCCATCACCAAGCTGATGACGGCGATGGTTGTGCTCGACGCCCAGCTGCCGCTGAACGAGGTCCTCAGCATTGGCGCAGAAGACGTGGACACGCTGAAGGGAACCGCCTCGCGTCTGAAGATCGGCACCCAATTGCCGCGCGAGGACATGCTGTTGCTGGCGCTGATGGCTTCGGAGAACCGTGCGGCTTCGGCGCTTTCGCGGCACTACCCGGGCGGCGCGGCGGCGTTTGTCGCCGCCATGAATCGCAAGGCCGAAGCGATCGGCCTGAGCGATACGCGCTTTTCCGATCCCACCGGGCTGACCGCCGCCAATGTTTCCAGCGCGCGCGATCTTTCCCGCATGGTGGCCGCCTCCGCCCACTACCCGCTTATCCGCCAGCTCTCCACCACGCCGAACCACAAGGTCGTGGTGGCCGGCCGGCCGCTCGAATTCCGCAACACCAATACGCTGGTGCGTAGCCAGGCGGCCGGTTGGGACATCGCCGTGTCGAAGACCGGCTATATTCGCGAGGCGGGGAAATGCCTGGTGATGCAGGCCTGGCTCAACGACAAGCCGGTGGTGATCGTGCTGCTCGATTCATGGGGCAAGCTGACGCGCATCGGCGACGCCAACCGCATCAAGCGCTGGATCGAACACGCCTCCGCCACCGCCGGCCGCCGCAGCGCCGGCTGATCAGGCGGCGCGGCAGCCCAGTGCCTGCGAGATGTCGTCGGCGGTGCGCTTGATGACGGGTATCCAGTCGGTGTTGTAACGGTCGGCCGGCGCCGAAACCGAGAGCCCGGCAACCAGTTCACAGGCGTCGTCCCGCACCGGCGCCGCAATACAGCGCAAACCCTGCTCGATTTCCTCATTGTCGAACGCGACCCCATGGCGGCGCACGCGATCGAGTTCCTTTTCCAGCACCGAAAGCGATGTCAGCGAGGTCGGCGTGAATCCCGGCAGCCCGGTGCGACGCGCGTAGTCGCGCACCTTCTGCGGGCCATCCTCGACCAGAAACAGCTTGCCGACCGCCGTCGTGTGCAGCGGCGCGCGCGCGCCGACCAGATGCACCACCCGCACCGATGCGCGTCCGCTCGAGGTGCGTTCGACGTAAACGATTTCGTCGTCGTGGCGCACGCCGAGGTTCACGCTCTCGCCGAGATCGGCATGCAGGCGCTGCATGAACGGCAGCGCGATCTCGCGGATGTTGATGCGCGACTTGACGATATTGCCGAGCTCGAGCAGGCGGATGCCAAGCCGGTAGGCGCCCGCTTCCGGGCGCTCGACAAAGCCGTTGGCCGTCATCGCGCCGAGGATGCGGTGTGCCGTCGACGGATGCAGCGTCGTCTCCTGTGCCAGTTGTTTCAGGCTCACCGGATCGTGATAATGTGCCAGCACATCGAGCAGTTTCATCATGCGCTCGATGACCTGGATGGAGTTCTTCGCTTCGATCTGGGACAAGATGGGCAGGCTGCCGCCGGGAATGTTTGGCGGAATGATATATCAGAATGTGAAATTCCGACCCGATGCAAGTTCGCTCCGCCGATTTCAAGCGCCGCGCCGCCGCCGCCCTGACGGACGCCGGATTGCAGGCCAAGCTTGCCTCGGCCAAAGGCCTTTTCGTCGAGGGCCGCCGCCGCGCGGTGCAGGAGATCGACTGGCCGGCCACGCGAGACGCCGCGGCGGCGATCCGCGACCGCAGCATCGCGGATCTCGACCTCTGGCTCGAACGTTTTGAGGCGGAGGCGACGCGGCGCGGCGCAACCGTACTGTGGGCGCGCGACGGCGCCGAGGCCTGCCGCCTGGTCGTGGAGATTGCGCGCCGCCACGGCGTAACCAAGGCGATCAAGTCGAAGTCCATGCTGTCCGAAGAAATCGGCCTGAACCCCGCGCTCGAGGCGGCGGGCATCCAGCCGGTGGAAACCGATCTCGGCGAATACATCCTGCAGATCAACGGCAACGAGCCTCCGGCGCACATCATCGCGCCGGTGATCCACAAGACCAAGGAAGAAGTCGCCGACCTGTTCGCGCGCGTGCATGGCCGGCCGCGCAAGACCGAGATCACCGAGATGACGCGCGAGGCGCGCGAGATGCTGCGCGAGCACTTTCTCACGGCCGAAATGGGCATTTCCGGCGGCAACTTCCTCGTCGCCGAAACCGGTTCGGTGGCGCTGGTCACCAACGAAGGCAACGGTCGCATGGTGACGACGTTGCCGCGCGTGCACGTCGCCATCACCGGCGTCGAGAAGGTGATTCCGACGCTGGAGGACCTCGCCACGCTGATGCGCATCCTGCCGCGCTCGGCCACCGGCCAGTCGATCTCCAACTACTTTTCCGTGCTCACCGGCCCGCGCGGCCGCGGCGAGGCCGACGGGCCCGAGCACATGGTCTTCATCCTGGTCGACAACGGCCGCGCCGGACTGCTTGGCAGCGACTACCAGGACATGCTGCGCTGCATCCGCTGCGGCGCCTGCATGAACCACTGCCCGGTGTACCAGGTCGTCGGCGGCCAGCCTTACGGCTGGGTGTACTTCGGCCCGATGGGTTCGGTGCTGACGCCGCTCTACGCCGGCCTGGAGAACGCCATCGACCTGCCGCATGCGGCGACGCTCTGTAACCAGTGCGGTGTCGTCTGCCCGGTGAAGATCCCGCTGCCCGAGTTGATGCGCAAGCTGCGCGAGCGGCAGACCGACGAACGCCTGCGGCCATGGGGCGAGCGGCTGGCGCTGGCGGCCTGGGCGTGGCTCGCGCGCCATCCGGCGTTCTACGCGGCGGCGACAGAGTTCGCCGTGCGCTACCTGACCTTGCTGGCCGGCGGCGCGAAGCGCATCCGTTTTCTGCGCATCGCGCCGGCGTGGAGCGGCGGGCGCGACTTTCCCGCGCCGCAAGGCCGGACCTTTCGCGAGCGCTATGCAGCGAGGCCCCCGGCATGAAGCATCGCATCGTCTTCCTCGAACGTGAATCCATCCGCGGCGTCTACCGCCAGCCGGGTTTTCCGCACGACTACGCAGAATACCCGCTGACTGCCGCGCCGGACGTCGCGGCGCGCCTGCGCGACGCCACCATCGCCATCACCAACAAGGTCGTGCTCGGGGGCGAACTGCTGGCGACGCTGCCGCATCTGCGCCTGATCGCCTGCGCCGCCACCGGCACCGACAACGTCGATCTCGCCTGGTGCCGGGCCCACGGCATCGCCGTATGCAATATCCGCGGCTACGCCGTGCATGCCGTGCCCGAACACGCCATCACGCTGGCCATGATGCTGCGGCGGAACATCCTCGCCTACCGGCGCGACGTTGCCGCCGGCAAGTGGCAGCAGTCGCCGATGTTCTGCTTCTTTGATCATCCGGTGCGCGATCTGCATGGCGCCACGCTGGGCATCGTCGGCCGCGGCTCGCTCGGCCAGGGCGTGGCGCGTCTGGGCGAAGCTTTCGGCATGCGCGTGCTGTACGCCGAACGCGCGGACGCGCCCGCGCCGCGCCCTGGCTACACGGCATTCGCCACCGTACTGCGCGAAGCCGACGTGCTGTCGCTGCATTGCCCGCTCAACGACGCGACACGCGGCCTGATCGGCGAGGCCGAGCTGAAGGCCATGAAGCGCGAAGCCGTGCTCATCAATACCGGCCGCGGCGGCCTGGTCGACGAGGCGGCACTGGTACGGGCGCTGAAGGCGGGATGGATCGCCGGCGCCGGCTTCGACGTGCTGTCGAACGAGCCGCCGCGCGCGGGCAACCCCCTGCTCGAAGCCGACCTGCCCAACCTCATCCTGACACCGCACATCGCCTGGGCCTCGGCCGAGGCCATGCAGACGCTGCTCGACCAACTGACCGGCAACATCGAGGCGTTCGAGCGCGGTGAGCCGAGGAATCGCGTCGCATGAGCTCGCGCGAAGATATTCTCGGACGCATCCGCAGGCAGATCGGGCGCACGCCGGCGAACGCCGCGGCCGGGCGGCTGCGCGTCGGCGAGATCCTCGCACGGCGCGAGCAGGGGCCGCGGCCCGCACCGTGCGGCGACCTGCTTGACCGCTTCCGCGCCTGCGTCGAAGCCTTGTCGTCCACGACCGAGACGGTGGCGGACGTCGACACGGTGCCGCTCGCCGTGGCGCGCTATCTCGACGCCCGGCAACTGGCGCGGTCGATCGTGGTCTGGCCGCAACTCGCTGCGCTGGACTGGGCGCAGGCCGGCGTTGTGGCGCAGGCGCGGGCGGCGAACGGCGCCGACCTGACCGGGGTCAGCGGCGCATTTTGCGCGGTGGCGGAAACCGGCACGCTGCTGCTCTGTTCGGCTGCCGGATCGCCGGCCACGGTGAGCCTGCTGCCGGAGACGCACATCGCCGTCGTCCCCGCCTCGCGCATCGTCGCCGGCATGGAAGAGGCATTCGGCCTCGTCCGCGCCGAGATCGGCGAGCTGCCGCGCGCGCTGAATTTCGTTTCCGGCCCTTCCCGCACCGGCGACATCGAGCAGACCATCGTGCTTGGTGCGCACGGGCCGTACCGGGTGCACGTGATCCTGCTCAGGGATTCGTGACGGCGAAACGCCGCTGCGGGTGGTCGGCGGCGACCCAGTGCTTGTTCCACCACGCGTCGATCTGCTGCCGCGTCCACGGCAAATGCACCAGCACGCCGTCCAGCGCCGTCGCCACCTCGGCGATGCTCTGCGGCCGTGCCGCCGGGTCCTTTTCGACGCAACGGCCGATCAGCGCATCCAGCTCCGCCGGCACGGAGAAGGGCGACGCCTCCGAGGCGAGCGGCGGCACCGAATGCAGTACATGATAGGTGAGGTCGTGCTCGGTCTCCGTCTCGAACAGCCGCTTGCCGGTAAGCAGGTGGAAGCCGACGGCGCCGAGCGCGTAGATGTCGGCGCGCGCATCGGCATCCCCCGGGTGGCGGATGCGCTCGGGCGACATGTAGAGCGGCGTGCCGAGGATGCGCAGGGTGCCGGTCAGGTCGCGCGTCTTCTCGCCCGAGACCTGTTTGACCAGGCCAAAGTCGAGCACCTTCGCCACATCGCGCTCGCCGCGGATTTCGCACAGCATGATGTTCTGCGGCTTGATGTCGCGATGCACCAGCCCGCAGGAATGCGCCTCCCAGAGCGAGGCGCAGACCTGGCGCAGGATGTAGGCGGTGCGCGCCGGCGGCAGCGGCCCGTAGCGCTCGACCAGGTCGCCGAGCGAGAGCCCTTCGAGGTATTCCATGGCGTACCAGAACTCGCCATTCGGCCCGTTGCCGTAGTCGTAGATCGAGATGGTATTCGGGTGGCGCAGGCTGCTGGCGAACTGCACCTCGCGCTGGAAGCGCGCGGTCCACTCGTCCGACGTGGTCTGCGGCTTGAGCACCTTGACCGCCGCCGGCCGTTTCAGCATGCGGTGCTGGGCCAGGTAGACGTTGCTGATGGCACCCTCGCCGATCTGCCGGCCGAGGCGGTAGGGGCCGAGCTGGCGCGTTCCGCCTTCCCGCCGCAGCAGGGCGGCGAGTACCGACGGCGGCAGGAAGCCGGACAGCCACACGCCGGCCATCAGCAGCAGCACGACGGCAAAGCCGATCTGCAAATAGGTGAGCGGCGCGAAGGCTTCGCTCGCGTCCATCTCCACCGCGACACCGATGTCATGGGCACGCAGCCAGCGCCACGCGCCGATCGCGTCGCGGCCAAGGTGGTTTGGGTAGGGCTCGATCAGGACGCCCTCCCCGCCGCCATTGCGTGCCGCCACGGCCAGGGCTGCCAGGCGCGTCGGTGCCGCGCCTTCCGCGTCGGGCAGCACCAGGCGCGGCGCCAGGCCGCGCTGGCGCAACTCCTCGGCGTGGCGGCTTTCCGACAACAGCCAGCCTTCGGCGTCGAAAGCCAGGGCTTCCCCCGTGCGGCCGGGGCGTGCCGCGGTGAAGACATGAGCGAACCCCTTCTCGGCCGGCGAGCCCAGCGCGGCAATTGCAACGAGCTTGCCGGCGGCGCGCACCGGTGCAGCGACCCAGGCGCGTCCCGAGGCGGCGCCGCCGCCGCGATAAGGCCGCACGAAGACGGCTTTGCCGCTGAGCGCCGGTGCCAGGTGGGCGAAGGAATCCGGCGACACGCCGCGGCCGACGCGGTCCGCGTCGCTGGCGGCGAGTATGCGGCCCTGCGGGTCGACGACCATGGCCGCGGTCGCGCCGATCGAAGCGCCGCCGCCGAGCAGGCTGCCGATGACGCGCCCGCCCTCATCCGTCTTGCCACGGGCAAGCGCGGCGATGGCCGCAGCGAGCTCCGCGTTGGCCGCCAGCTGTTCCGCCTCGTGGCGCCCCTCGGCGATCCACTGCTCCAGCGCCTCGACCTGCGTATTCAGCAGCGCCTGCATGCCGTTGGTGCGGATCTCGCGCAGCGAATCGCCGACGCCGCGATAGGCCCACACGCCGACGCCGAGGAGGGCGGCGAGCAGAAGGAGGAGGGCAAGGCGCGCCCGATCGAGACTTCTTGACACGCGTGCAGCGTAGTGCATTGAGACCTGAAGTGGCAATGCCTTTCCGTGAGTTTCAATGCGCAAGATGCGCCGTGCCGTAGAGGGTGACCTCCTCGGCGGCGACCCGCGATGCAACAGGAACCTAATTCTCCTCGACGTAGAGGATATCGCCGCGCCGGTTCTTGGCCTGGCACGATTCGCTTCTGTCCATACAAACCGGCCTTTCCTCGCCGAGGCTGAGCGCTTCGACCTGGCTATCCTTTGCTCCAGTCAGAACAATTGCCTTGCGCATGGCCTCGGCGCGCTTTTGGCCGAGGGCCAGGTTGTATTCTCGGCTGCCCCGCTCGTCCGCGTTGCCTTGTATCGTGATCTTGAGGCCGGGGTTGGCCGCCAGGAAGCGGCCATGCGCCTCGATTAGTGACTGATGCTCGCGGGCGATGACGTACTGGTCGTACGGGAAATAGACACTGCGTTTCGATAACGGGCTGTTCGGGTCTCTCAAGGCGGCGAGCATCCTTTCGTTTGCGCTGTCGGCCGTCACCGGCTTGACCTGCGCCGGTGTGATCGGACGAGCGGCTCGGTCTTCAATCTGTACCCCCTTTTGTTCCTCCGTGGGCGCACTGGAACAGGCGCTGACCAGCAGGGCCGTCGCAATAAGCTTGGGCAGTCGATTCATGATGCTCTCCTCTGTAGTCAATGGGGAAAGGGGCCCCAGGCCGGCTCACGCAAGGCGCCTTCCTCGATGGCGATGCGGCGGCGGAAACTGCCGTCGGGTGTGGTGAACTCGAGAAACGATTTTTCTCCGACACGGATCGTGTAGGCGATCAACCTGCCGTTTGGCGCGATCGTGGGTGATTCGATTTCCTCCGATGAGGCAAGGTATTGGACCTGCCGCGTGGCCATATCAATAATAGCTAGCCTGAACGAATCCTCGTGCTTCGACACGTAGGCGATCCAGCGGCCATCCGGAGAAATACGCGGGGTGGTGTTGTAGGCACCCTCGAAGGTGATTCTTTCCACGTCGCCGCCCTCCGTCCCGACGCGATATATCTGCGGTGAGCCGCCGCGGTCGGAGGTGAAATAGACGTGTCTGCCGTCGGGAGAGAAGCGCGGTTCCGTGTCGATCGAGATCGAATCGGCAAGCGGCCGGACGATTCGGCCGCCCGGTGTAATCACGTATAGCCGCGAAGTGCCGTCCTTGGTCAGGACGACGGCCAGATGCCTGCCATCGGGCGACCAGGCCGGGGCGCTGTTGCTGCCGCGGAAGTTCGCCAGCACTTCACGACGTCCGCTGCCGAGGTCGTGCACATAGACAACCGGCTTTTTGCTCTCGAGAGAGACGTAGGCGATACGACTGCCGTCGGGAGACCAGGCTGGCGAGAGAATCGGGTGCCAGGAAGCGAGGGCCACCACGCCGCGCTGGCCCGTGGCGTCAGTGATATGCAGTTCGTATCGGCCATTCCTTTTCGCAACGTAGGCGATCCGGGTCGAGAGTACCCCTCGAACGCCGGTCAGGGATTGATAGGTCCAGTCGGCGAGGCGGTGCGCGGCACTGGCCGCGGCATTACCCGAGCCGACGACCTCGATGCCTTCCATGGGGCGCGCGTGCTGGACATCCAGCAGCATGGCCTTGACCACGAAGCGATCTCCCGCGTGCCCTATGTCGGCCGCAATGACCGCATCCGCCCCAGCGGCTTTCCAGTCTTCCCACGGCAGTTGCGCGCCGACGGGGGCTTCGGTCCTTCCGGCCGACTGGATCAGACGGAAAGCGCCGGTGCTCTCCAGATCCTCGCGCAAGATGCCCGCGATTTCCGCGGCGAGCCGGGGCGGTCCGTTGAAGTCCCGGATCAGCACCGGGTAGGTCTGGCCGCCGACGCCGGCGATCTCGATGGTGAGCTGGGCAAGTGCGGAAAGCGGAACGAATGCCAGCCAGAGCAACGAAATCCGGGTAAGGAATCCTCGCGATGCGCGAGAGGCGGCGGCCGGTCTCATGACTGGATGGATCATTTACATTGACAGGAAATATATTTGTGGGAATATAATACCGCATCGACAGCCTTAAGCCTCCTGTCGATCGTTGCCGGTTCCTGCTCTGAGGAGGGTGGAGGATGGGTAACGAGGAGAGAGTATTCGGCCCCGCGGCGCGGGGCCGTTTTTTTCAGATGTCCGCCAGGGGCGTGCGCCGGCCGCTGGCGTCGCGCACCCGCATGTGGCGGGTGAGGGACTTCAGCAGTGCGTCCAGCCTGGCCAGTTCGGCTTGCGGGAGCCGCATGAGCGCGTCGGGCAGCACGCCCTCATAGGGCTTCGGTGCTTGCGCGATGACGGCTTCGCCGCGTTGCGTCAGGAAGAGTTGCACGACACGCTGATCCTCGCGCTTGCGCTCCCGGCGAACCAGCTTGCGCTGCACCAGCTTGTCGATGAGATTGCTGGCCGTGGTCTGATGGACGACCAGCGCCCGGGCCAGTTCCGTGACACGCAGCCCCGGCGCGGCGCCAATCTGTGCGAGCGCCCAGAGTTGCGAGCCGCTGATGCCGGTTTCCTGCTCGACCCACTGGAAGTGTTTCTTGACGGACTTGAAAACGAAACGGAATTGCTGCAACACCGCCATTGCCCGTTCGCGCTGCCCGTCGGCCGCCTTGCGTTTTCCGTTGCTCATTTCCCTTGCCTGGTTCGGAGACGATAAATGAACTATGCCAGAAGTCGCCCGGGAGAATCCAATGCAACCGGGCGGGATGGCGCCTAGGGCGATGACGCTGGCTGTCCTGTCGCTTGCGCTATTCCTGCTGTCGACGATATCCGGCATGCTCGGCATCGGTGTCGCCTTCGCCGCCGTGCCGCTGCTTTCCCTGGTGCTGCCCGATCTGGTCAACCAGGTACACCCGCTCAGCCTGGCCCTAAATGGCGTGACGGCCCTGTTTTCCCTGCTCGGCTTTGCCTGGGCAGGTTTGGTGGACTGGAAACGCGCCTGGATGCTGGCTGCCGCGGTTACGCTGGCCTCGCCCCTCGGCGCGATTTTCGCGCGGATATCGCCGGAATGGATGTTGTGGGCCGCCTATACCGTGGCGGCCGCCTACTTCCTCTTCAGCATGTTCCATCCGGTCAGGCTTGCGCCCTGGCACGAGGAGTTCGCGCCCGTGCTGGCCTGGGCCGTACCGATTTCCGTGCTGACGGGCTATATCGGAGTCGGGCCGGGCTTCCTGCTGGTGCCGATGCTGATGCGCCACGGCATCGACATCAAGCGTGCGGCCGGCCTGAACGCGTTCGCCGTGACGCCGGCCTCGTTCGCGACGATCCTGCCCCACTGGGCGCATGTGGACGTCGCCGTCGATCTGGCCCTGCCTCTGCTCGGCGTGGGCGCGGCCGGCGCTCTGATCGGCGCCAGGCTGGCGACGACGCGCATGTCGACCGTGGTCTTGCGCAGAGTGCTTGCGGCGGCCATCATAGGCACGCTTGCCTATCGTGCCCTGCGCCACTTTGTCTGACTGGACAGTCGATACCGGAGAGCCCGATGTCCCTTTCCCTGCGCTTCATCCTGCCCCTGATCCTCGCTCTGGCGGCCATCGCCTACAGCGTGCTGCCCCTGGTCGACCAGCTCACCCTGCGCTGGTTCGTGCGCGATCTCGACATCCGCGCCGAGCTGGTCGCCAATTCCCTGCAGGAACCGCTGTATGAACAACTGCGCACCGGCAAGCCGGCCAAGACCCAGGCCTATCTGACGCGCCTGATCCAGGACGAGCGCCTGTTCGGGCTGGGCTTTTGCCCGCAGGGCGGCGCGCTGATTGCCACCAAGGGTTTCCCTTCAGCCATTCGTTGCGAGGGACTGGCGCGCTTCGACAATCCCGCCGCGCGCCTGCTCGAGAGCGAGCTGGGTCCCCTGCACGTCGCCGCCCATCCCATCGCCGCCGAGGGCGAGACGCTCGGCAAGCTGGTGCTGGTGCACGACATGAGTTTCATCCAGCGGCGCAGCGAGGAAACCAAGCGCTACGTGTTCTATTTCTTCGTCGGCCTCGGGCTGGTCGTCTCGCTCATCACGGTGGTCATCGCCCAGTTGTCCTGGCGCGGCTGGATCAGGGGCATGCGCTCGCTGCTGCGCGGCGAGGGGCTGCTGCGCGAGCCGGGCAAGGCCGAAACGGCGCCCGAGTTCCTGCCCATCGCGCGCGACCTGCGCGTGCTGATCCGCGAGATGGAATCGGAGATCCGGCCGCGCGACGACGCCCAGTTGTCCTGGAAGCCGGAGACCCTGCGCGCCATCCTGCACAGCGAGCTCTCCGGCGAGGACGTGCTGGTCGTCTCCAACCGCGAGCCGTACATCCACGTGCGCCGCGGCGACCGCATCGAGGTGCAGCGGCCGGCCAGCGGCCTGGTCACTGCGCTGGAGCCGATCATGCGCGCCTGTTCGGGCACCTGGATCGCGCATGGCAGCGGCAGCGCCGACCGCGAGGTGGTCGACAACCAGGGCCGCGTCGCCGTGCCGCCCGAGCATCCCGCCTACCACATTCGCCGCGTCTGGCTGACGCAGGAGGAAGAGGCCGGCTACTACTACGGCTTCGCCAACGAGGGGCTGTGGCCGCTGTGCCACATTGCCCACGTGCGCCCGACCTTCCGCACCGCCGACTGGCAGCACTACGTCGCGGTCAACCGTAAGTTTGCCGATGCCGTCGTCGCCGAGGCGAAGAAACCCGATCCCATCGTGCTGGTGCAGGATTATCACCTTGCCCTGCTGCCGCGCATGATCCGCGAACGCCTGCCCGAGGCGATCATCATCACTTTCTGGCACATCCCCTGGCCGAATCCGGAGGCCTTCTCCATCTGTCCCTGGCGCGTGGAGATCCTCGAGGGCCTGCTCGGCAGCAGCATTCTCGGCTTTCATACGCAGTTCCACTGCAACAACTTCGTCGACACCGTGGACCGCATGCTGGAGGCGCGTGTTGACCGGGAGAACTTCACGGTCAGCTTCGGCGGCAAGCCGACGGCGGTGAAGCGCTATCCGATCTCGATCGACTGGCCGCCCCCGGCGGAACTGACTGCGATACGCGTCGAGGACTGCCGTGATGCCGTGCGGCGCCGACACGGCTTCGGCTCCAACCACCTGATCGGCGTCGGCATCGACCGGCTCGACTACACCAAGGGCGTGATCGAACGCTTCCGCGCCATCGAGCGCCTGTTCGAACTGGAGCCGGTCTGGATCGGCCGCTTCAGCTTCGTGCAGATCGCCGCGCCGACGCGCACCAGCATCGGCGAGTACCAGCAGTACGAGGCGCACGTGCGCGCCCTGGCGGATGAGATCAACACGCGCTTCGGCCGCGGCGGCTACCAGCCGATCGTCCTGAAGATCGAGCATCACGAGCCGCCCGACGTCTATGAGTACTACCGGGCGGCGGACCTGTGCTTCGTCTCGAGCCTGCACGACGGCATGAACCTGGTGGCGAAGGAGTTCATTGCCGCGCGCGACGACGACCGCGGCGTGCTGATCCTCAGTCAGTTCACCGGCGCCGCGCGCGAGCTACCCGAGGCGCTGATCGTCAATCCCTACGATGCCGACCAGTGCGCGGCGGCGCTGCACCTGGCGCTTGCCATGCCGGCGGGCGAGCAGCGCGACCGTATGCGCCTGATGCGTGGCCTGGTGGCGGAGTTCAACGTCTATCGCTGGGCCGGGCGCATGCTGCTCGACGCGGCCGGCATGCGGCGGCGCGGCAAGATGCGGGAGCAGAAGAAACAATGGTCAGTCCGGCAATGAAAGGCAAGCTACCGCAGGTCGATGCGGGGCGGGCCTTCTTCCTCGACATCGATGGCACTTTGCTGGAGATCGCCGAGACACCGTCCGGCGTGCGCGTCGACGCCGCTCTGATCGACATGATCCGGCGCCTGCATGCCTGCAGCGGCGGCGCTGTGGCGCTCATCAGCGGGCGTCGTGTGGGCGATATCGACGCCCTGTTTCCCGGCTTGCGCCTGCCGCTGGCGGGACAGCACGGCATCGAGCGCCGCGATGCGGCCGGGGTCGTCCGCAGCCATCCGCCCGAGGGCGTGGACTGGCCCTGGCTCAAGGCGCTCGTAAAGGGTACCTTCAGCACCGGTCAGGGCCTCCTCGTCGAGGACAAGGGCTTGACGCTGGCGGTGCACTTCAGGCTGAATCCGGCAGAGGAAGGCCGCGTCGCTGCGGCGCTGCGGCGCATCGTCGCCGATGCCGGCGCCGCGCTCAGCCTGCAGCCGGGCAAGTGCGTCATGGAGATCAAGCCGGCCGGACGCGACAAGGGCACGGCCATTGCCGAGTTCATGGCGGAGCCCCCGTTCAGGGGGCGGCGGCCGGTGTTCATCGGCGACGACGTCACGGACGAATACGGATTTCGCATGGTGAATGAGATGGGCGGGGATTCGATCAAGGTCGGCGCGGGGGACAGCGCCGCGCGCTGGCGCGTGCCCGACGTGCAGGCGGTGCGCGCGTGGCTCGCCGGCATCGTCGCCGGTGATCCGGCCTGCGGCGCGAAGGGGGATGAATGAATTCGCTCGACCTGGCCCTGATCGGCAACTGCAGCATCGGCGCGCTGGTCAACCCGACAGGTGAAATCGTCTGGGCCTGCTTCCCGCGGTTCGACGGCGATGCCATGTTCTGCTCGCTGCTGCGCGAACGCGACGGCGATAACGATTTCGGCTTCATGGCTGTCGACCTGGTCGATTTTTCCCATGCCGAGCAGGAATACCTGACCAACACGGCGATCCTCGTTACGCGGCTACATGACCGCCACGGCGGCGCGGTGGAGATCACCGATTTCGCGCCGCGTTTCCGTTCGCACGGACGCATGTTCGCGCCGATGACCCTGGTGCGGCAGCTCAAGCGGCTTTCCGGCAGCCCGCGCGTCGTGCTGCGCATCCGTCCGGCCCACGATTACGGCCGCAGCCGGCCGGCCGTGACCTGGGGCAGCAACCACATCCGCTACGTCACGCCGGATCTCACGCTGCGCCTGACCACCAACGCCTCGGTCACCGCCGTGCTCGAAGAGATGCCGTTCTTCCTCGAGGACACGGCGACCCTGATCCTCGGTCCCGACGAGACCCTGCAGGGCGCGGTGGGCGAGACCGGGCGCCACTTTGCCGAGGAAACGGCCGCCTACTGGCGCGAATGGGTACGCTATCTCTCGATTCCCTTCGAGTGGCAGGAGGCGGTGATCCGCGCCGCCATCACGCTCAAGCTCAACGCCTACGACGACTCCGGCGCCATCGTCGCCGCCATGACCACCTCGATCCCCGAAGCGGGCGGCAGCGGGCGCAATTGGGACTATCGCTACTGCTGGCTGCGCGACGGCTATTTCGTGGTGAACGCGCTCAACCGGCTCGGCACGACGCGCACCATGGAGCGCTATCTCGGCTACGTGGTGAACATCGCCGCCGGCGCCAGGGATGCCGTGCTGCAGCCCGTCTACCGCATCAATGGACGCGCCGAGATCGAGGAGCACGTCATCGACAGCCTTTCCGGCTACCGCGGCATGGGCCCGGTGCGCGTCGGCAACCAGGCCTACCGGCAGGTACAGCACGACGTCTATGGCTCGGCCATCCTCACCGCCACCCACGTCTTCTTCGACCGCCGCCTGGTGCGCTGCGGCGACGAGGCGCTGTTCCACCGGCTCGAAGCCCTCGGTGAGCGCGCCGTGCAGGTGCACGACCAGCCCGACGCCGGCCTGTGGGAGCTGCGCGGCGCGGCGCGGGTGCATACCTTCTCCAGCGTCATGTGCTGGGCCGCCTGCGACCGCCTGGCGAAGATCGCCGCGCGGCTCGGCCTCGTCCAGCGCCACGACTACTGGCAGGCCCAGGCAGAGCGCATCCACCGCGTCGTCAGCCAGCGCGCCTGGAGCGACAAGCTGAACAGCTTCGTCGCCACGCTCGATGGCAACTCGATGGACGCCAGCCTGCTGCTGCTCAACGAGGTCGGCTTCCTCGCCGCCGACGACCCGCGCTTCGCCGGCACCGTCGCCGCCGTCGAGCGCGAATTGCGTCATGGCGATTTCATCTTCCGCTACGTCGAAAAGGACGACTTCGGCAGTCCGGAGAACGCCTTCCTCATCTGCACCTTCTGGTACGTCAATGCTCTTTCCGCGCTGGGCCGGCGCGACGAGGCGCGGGCGCTTTTCGAGCGCCTGCTTGCTTGCCGCAACCGCCACGGTCTGCTTGCCGAGCACATCGACCCGCGCACGGGCGAGCAGTGGGGCAACTTTGTGCAGACCTACAGCATGGTCGGGTTGATCAATTCCGCGATCCGCCTCAGCGTGCGCTGGGACCAGGCGTTTTGATGATGAATATGATCGAAACCCTGCAAGACTGGATGCCCGGGCATTTCGCGATCGTAGCGAGGGTGCTGTTGATCCTCGTCCTGGCCGGTATCGCGCTTCGCCTGATTCATCGCCTGATCCCCCGGATTAGGGAAATAGTTGCCGCCAGACAGGAGAACCAAGAGGACGGCCGGCGCATTCGCACTCTGTCGCGGGTGATCCGCTACGCCCTCACCGTCGCGGTGACGGTGGTGACGGGCATACTGGTCCTGGGGGAGTTCGGCATCTCGGTGGCGCCGATCCTTGGCGCCGCAGGCGTGGTCGGCATCGCCGTAGGCTTTGGTGCACAGAGTCTGGTGAAGGACTACTTCACCGGCTTTTTCATGCTGTTGGAAAACCAGGCGCGGGTCGGCGACGTCGTCGAGGCTGGCGGCAAGGCCGGCGTGGTGGAGGAACTGACTTTGCGCTATCTGCGCCTGCGCGACTACTCGGGCAACGTCCATTACATTCCGAACGGCACGATCTCCGTCGTGACGAACATGAGCCTTGGTTTCGCGTATGCCGTCGTTGATGCACGTATCGCCTGTGCCGAAAACATAGATCGTGCGATCGCGGTAATGCGAGACACGGGCGAAGCCATGCGGCAGGACGCGAGTTTCTCGGGAAGGATCATTGAACCGATCGAGATCGCCGGCGTCGAGACTTGGGGCGAGTCGGCCGTGGTGATCCGCTGCCGTTTCAAAGTGGTGCCTCTTGAGCAGTGGGCCGTGCGCCGGGAATACCTGCGCCGCCTCAAGGTTGTTTTTGAACGGGCAGGCATCGAAATTCCCTTCCCGCATCTGAAACTGGTCTTGCCGTGAGCAAACGCGTGACGACAGTCCTAGGGTGGTGCGATGCCTGAGGCCCTGATCAGCCTGATGAGCCAGATCGCGTGGCCCTTCGCCCTCGCGCTTGCCTGGCTGGCTGGAGAGCTGGGGCACCGCTGGCTTTCTTTGCCGCGCATCAGCAGCTACGGTATCACCGGTTTCCTGCTCGCCGCCGGACAGGCCGGGGTGCTGCCTGACGTACGCGGCGGCGCGATAGCGCTGCTCGCCAACGTCGCCTTCGGCCTGATTCTGTTCGAGTTGGGCTACCGCATCAACCTATCCTGGTTGCGCGCCAATCCCTGGCTCGGCGTCACCAGCATCGTCGAGTCGACCTGCACCTTCTTTGCGGTGTTTGCCGTCGCCCAGGCGCTGTCCGTGCCGATGCTGCCTGCCCTGCTGCTGTCGGCGCTGGCCATGTCGACCTCGCCGGCCGCCGTGCTGCGGGTGGCGAACGAGGCGCGCAGTTCCGGTCAGGTAACGGAGCGCACGCTGCACCTGTCGGCTTTCAACTGTGTCCTCGCCTTGCTGGTGTTCAAGGCGGTGGTCGGCTACGGCGTGCTGGCCAGCGCCGGCAGCGTTTTCCAAGCCGTATGGAACAGCCTGGTAGTGGTGCTGGTTTCGGCCGGCCTCGGCGCCCTCTTCGGTGTCGCCGTGCCGGGCCTGCTGCGGCTGCTCGGCGGGCTGGCGCGCAACGCAACAGTCGTCTTTGCGCTCGCCGTGCTGCTGCTCACCGCCCTGACCGACGCGCTCAAGTTTTCGCCACTGCTGGCGGCGCTGGCTTTCGGCCTGGTAGCGCGGCACCGGCGCGTGGTGCTATCCCAGGTACAGCGCAACTTCGGTGCGCTCGGCGACCTGCTGACGGTAGTGCTGTTCGTTTACGTCGGCGCCACGCTGGACTGGCGGCAGGCCAGCGCCGGCGCCGGGCTCGCTCTCGCAGTGGTGACGGTTCGTCTGCTGGCGAAGACGCTCGCCACCACGCTGTTCGCGAGGCCAAGCGGCATCAGCTGGCGCAAGGGGGCGCTGACCGGCCTCGCCCTCACGCCATTGTCGGCCTTCGCCATCCTGCTGCTGGAACAGACGCGGCATCTGAAACTGGACCTGCTCGATGAAGTGGCGGGCGTCATGGCGATCGCCCTGCTGCTCGAGGTCATCGGCCCGCTGCTGACGCGCTGGGCGTTGATTTGGGCCGGCGAGACGCAGCGCAAGGACGAGGCCTGATCATGCCGCTCGAACCCTTCAAGGCCGCCGAGGCCCTCACCATGGGGGTCGAGCTGGAGCTGCAGCTCGTCAACCCGACCGACTTCGACCTGTCCTCCTCGGCCGGCGACATGCTGCACCTGCTGGCGCGGGGGCGCTTCCCCGGAGACGTCAAGCCGGAGATGACGGAAAGCATGATCGAGATCTCCACCGACGTGCACACCCGCCACGACGCGCTGCTGGCACAGTTGCGTCAGATGCGCGGCGCGCTCGTGGCGGCGGGCGACCGGCTCAACGTCGGCCTGTGCGGCGGCGGCACCCATCCGTTCCAGCGCTGGTTCCATCAGCGCATTTTCTCCAAGCCGCGCTTCCATGAGTTGTCGGCCCTCTACGGCTACCTCGCCAAGCAGTTCACCGTCTTCGGCCAGCACGTGCACATCGGCTGCAACTCGGCCGACGAGGCGCTTTTCCTGTTGCATTCGCTGAACCGCTATCTGCCGCACTTCATCGCGCTATCAGCCTCGTCGCCGTTCTTCCAGGGGGTGGATACGCTGTTCGATTCGGCGCGGCTGAACTCCGTGTTCGCCTTCCCCCTCTCCGGGCGGGCGCCCTTCCTGCTGACATGGGAGGAGTTCGCGGGCGGCTACTTCGCCAAGATGGAGAAGACCGGCGTGGTGAAGAGCATGAAGGATTTCTACTGGGACATCCGGCCCAAGCCGGAGTACGGCACCATCGAACTGCGCGTCTGCGACACGCCGCTGACGGTGGAGCGCGCCGCGGCGCTGGCCTGCTATCTGCAAGCCCTCTGTCGCATGCTGCTGGAGCGAGGAGAGGCTCTGCCGGAAGAGGACGACTACCTTGTCTACAACTACAACCGCTTCCAAGCCTGCCGCTTCGGTCTCGACGGCATGCTGGTGCACCCGAAGTCAAACGAGTCGCTGCCCCTGCGCGAGGACATTCTGGCGACCCTGCGCCGGATCGAGCCGCATGCCGCCGCGCTGGAAAGCCGCGCCGCGCTCGACGAGCTGCACCGTGCGGTGGCCGTCGAGGGCAACCATGCCGGTTTCCTGCGGCGCCAGCATGCCGAGGAAGGCGGCGTCGAGGGTGTGGTGGATGCGGCAGTGCGCTGCTTTCGCGGGCAGGCGATGACATGAAGGAGGCTATATGATCGGCACACGACGTCCCGTACGCATCGGCCTTTCAGCGCGCATCTTTCATCCCGAGCTGGACGCCCGGGGCATCCGCAGCAAGACCCTGCAGGTGCTCGAGCAGACGGTCGCCCAGTGGGTCATGGCACGTGATGTGCTGCTCCTGATGGTGCCCTCGGTCGTTCAGGACGGCATCCTGATGCGCAGCAATATCCGCCTGCGGGACTACGCCGAAAACCTCGACGGCCTGATCCTGCAGGGCGGCGCCGATGTCAGCCCGCGTGCCTACGGTGAGGAGCCGCTGCGCCCCGAATGGGTCGGCGACCCGGTGCGCGACGCCTATGAGATGGAACTGCTGCACGAGTTCATGGAGGCCAGGAAGCCAGTGCTCGGCATCTGCCGCGGCATGCAGCTCATCAACGTCGCCCTCGGCGGCTCGCTCTACCAGGACTTGCCGTCGCAGTGTCCCGGCGCGGTGGTGCACGAGAGCGAGGCCTACGACCGCAATGCCCATGCCATCACGTTTGCCGAGAATGGACAGTTGTCCCGCTGGTTCGGCGGCTCCTCGGGTGGCCGGGTGGTGTCGATCCACCACCAGGCCGTCAGCCGGCTCGGCCGCGAACTGGTCGCCGAGGCGCGTTCGGTGGATGACGTCGTCGAGGCGATCCGCTGGACGGGTCGCGGCTTCGTCTGCGGCGTGCAATGGCATCCCGAATTCCATCATCACGCCGGTACCGAGCTGCTCGACTGTGCGCCGATTCTCGAAGCGTTTCTCGCAGCGGCGCAACCCTAGCCTCACCCGCCACAGGCTATGCGCCCCATCGTCGACCGCTGGCTGTCCGAATTCACGCGGCGCAACACGCTGCTGGCAATCTTTGTCGCCTTGGTGGCGGCCGCAGCGGCAGTCTGGGCATTCCTCGGTGTGCAGACCACCGTCAGGGATGCGCGTCGACAGTACCTGGGCGGCCTGCTTGCCACGCAGACGGAATTAGTCAGGTTCTGGATCTCGGCAAGGCAGGAAGATGCCCGGCAATGGGCAGAGGATGCCGAGCTGCGCCGCCTTGTTCGCGAACTGATTGCACAAGGCCACAACAAGCCAGCGGCGCGCCGCCTGCACGGACAACTGCTCAAACGCCTGGCGCCGGCGCTGGAAGACCGCAATCTGGCCCTTGCCAATATCGTCGCGCCAAACGGCGTGCTGCTGGCTTCCCTGGTGCCGGAATACACGGGGCGCAAGCTGGCGCCGGCCCTCCGCGAACGGCTGGCGCCGGTCTTTCGCGGCGAACAGGCATTTATCGGGCCGGTGTTCGAGTCTGAACGTTTCCCCGAGCCGGGCGTGGCAAACCCCGACACGGCCATCGCCTGGGCGACGGCGCCGGTGCGCGACGAGGCCGGCCGTGTGGTCGCCGCGCTGTGCCTCGGCCGCTATGCGGCGCGGGGCTTTGCGAGGCGCCTGGAAGTTACACGCCCCGGGGTGACGGGCGAAGCCTATGCTTTCGATGCGACCGGCAGGATGGTGTCGAACAGCCGTTTCGACGAACGACTGAAGGACGCCGGCCTGCTCGCATCCGGACAGAAGGCGCTCGGCAGGATCATGCTGCATGAGCCTTACAGCGGACCGGGTATTCGTGCCGCCGCGCTCCGGCCGACCGAACTGGCAGCGCGGGCTATGCAGGCTGCAGCGGTTCAGGGTGGCGACAAGCAGGGCATTCTTCTCACGCCCTACCGCAATTATTTGGGGGATTCGGTCATCGGGGCCTGGCAGTGGCTGGACGAGCACCGGCTCGGTCTCGCCGTCGAGGCCGGCGAGGCGGAAGCGTACAAGCCGATCGCCATTCTCAACACGCAATTGGGATTGATGGTGTTGACCCTGGCGGTGGCGCTGTTCCTCGGACCTTTGCTCCCCAGCATCCTCTGGCGCCAGGTGGTGCCGGTGAAGCGCGGGCAAGTCGTGGGCGCCTATCGCCTCGATCGCAAGATTGGCGAGGGCGGCATGGCCGAGGTCTTCCTCGGCCGGCACGAGCGGCTGGGGCGGCCGGCGGCGGTGAAGATCGTCAGGGGCGGCCTGCGCGAGGAGATGCAGCAGCGCTTCGAGCGCGAGGCGCGCCTGCTGTCGTCGCTGCGACACCCGGACATTGCTGCGGTGTACGAGGTCGGCAGCGTCGAGGACGGCCGGCCCTACTATGCCATGGAGTACTTCGAGGGCGAGTCGCTCGATCGCATTGTCGTACGCGACGGCCCGATGGACGAGGGCTCGGCCGTCGCAGTGCTGGTCCGCCTCTGCGGTATCCTGCAATTCACCTGCGACCGAGGCGTCCTGCATCGCGACGTCAAGCCCGAGAACCTGCTCCTCGCGCGTGACGCGCAGGGCGATGTGTCCCTGAAGCTGATCGACTTCGGCCTTGCCAAGGCGCTCGATCCGGCCGAGCACGATCAGCTGACGCTGGAAGTCAGCCTGCTCGGCACGCTGGGCTATCTCGCGCCCGAGCGCATCCGCGACCCGGCCGATGCCGACATCCGCGGCGAGGTGTATGCCGTCGGCGCCATCGGCTACTTCCTGCTGACGGGGGAGGAATGGCTGCCGAATCTGGAAAGTGCCGCGCCCGAGGAGGCGCCGCCCGTCGGCACGCGCCGCCGGCTGGATACGCCCGGCCTCGAGGCCGTCATCGCCAGGGCGCTGCGCCATCGCAAGTCGGCGCGCTGGGAGAGCTGCCGCGCGCTGGCCGAGGCGCTGGCGGCATGTAGGTGACGTGCGGAGCTGTCGCTGTAAATCGGATCTGCGTTTTCTATATTGATGTTATAAGATGGAAAGGAGGGGCAATCATGAGATCGCAATCATGGCGCACCGCGGCAGCCGATCATCTGACACTAGTCCTGACCGTTGTATGCATGGCATTCCCCGCAGTCGTAGTAGCCGGCGACGCTCTGCCGCAGGAAAAGCTGCAGGGC
The DNA here is from genome assembly GCA_964487715.1 of uncultured Rhodocyclaceae bacterium. Lineage (GTDB taxonomy): Bacteria > Pseudomonadota > Gammaproteobacteria > Burkholderiales > Rhodocyclaceae > Desulfobacillus. Next base: position 35,678 of record CAZASE010000019.1, read on the forward strand.
GCGATTCGCTACCGAAGCGGCGGCATTGGCCAGGATGAGGTTAAGGCCATGCAGGAAGTGGCATCCAGGTATCCATTGCAACTTGTTTTCGTCGCCCGCGAGGAGAGCGGACACGAGATTTACCTGCGGGTATCAACGTCACGATCCTGGACAGTACGGGCAGGCGCGTGATGCAGACCACAAGCGATGGACCGTTCTTGCTGGTTCGCCTGCCGGCAGGGAAATATCGCGTTACGGCGACAAACGAACGAGCGCCCCAGGAGAGACAGGTAAGCGTCCCGGCCGCCGGAACCGTGCGAGTCGTCTTTACATGGTGACCAATCCGGGGAAGTGGCGAGTATCCCCGGCCCAACTGCGGATCGAACCGAAAGGGTAGAACATGCAACTGACTGTGATATTGAGCATCGTGGTAGCTATCGGCGGCGTGTCGTTTGCTCTGCAGAACAACGTTCCCGTCACGGTGAATTTTCTGGTCTGGCGCTTCGACAGCACGCTTGCCATGGTGTTGCTGGTCGCTCTGGCGCTCGGTGCGCTTATCGTGGCTCTGGTCTCTACACCGGCCACGTTGAAGTCGCAATGGAATGTCGCTCGGCTGCGCAAGCAGCTCGATGCGGCGAACTCCTCCCTTCTGGCTTCCCAGAAGAAAGTTACGGATCTGGAAGGACGCCTCTCCGCCATGCCGCAACTATCGGCTCCGGCCGAACCGAAGCCGATCATGCCGGACTTTCCCATGACCGACAGCCGGTCGGCCTGAAGCGTTCATGCAGCCAGTCCCCCGGCGCCGCGCTGCACAATCTCGCAGGGAGCACCATCAACGTGGAGCAGATCGTCATGGCCGACGTGGCTGAATTTGCCCGACTAGAACTGCCTCAAGGGCACGACCATTCCCCTGTTTGACAAGCGCAACGCGTTCTATAGCAAGACCTGTCCTGTCATTGTCGATATGCGTGCTGACGCTTCGACACTCCACGAGACAAGAAATCACGCCTCAGTTATTGCTTAAATTGCTTATGCTGCGGATTCCTTGCCCGCCTGCAGGCGGGCAAGGCCGACCATCGCTGCAGAGACCAGCACAACCAGCATCACGGCGCCATCGAGATAACCGGGCAAGGAAAGAACTTCCTTGGCGTTCAGGTAGAGCAGCACGGTGATCAAGCCGCGAGGGGCAAGCCAGGTAAGCGTGTTTCGCAAGGGAAATGCACCAAGGCGAAGCATGAGATGGCGTGTGCCATAGATAACGCCAAGTATCATAAGTGCCGCCAGCCAGGCATGCGGTGATGCGAGGTGCGCGAGGTCCGTCCAGTAGCCGAGCAGGATGAAGAAGAATCCCCGCACAGCAAAGGAGAGCTCCATGATTATGACCTTGAAGCTGTCGAGCGTCTCCTCGTAGGTGTCGTCCATCCAGCCCTGGAATGGCCGCAGTCGCGTGATCATCCTCGGGTTATTGAGGACGAGGCCGAACAGCAAAACGAGTATGAGCGGCGAGAGGTGCAGCAGTTTGCCGGCGGCGTACAGACCGAACAGGCCGGCGAGAAGCGGAATGAAGCGGATGTGGCCGTCGATGCGCATCAACAAAAGGGCCAGGCCGAAGGCGAAACCGATGGCCAGCAGGAGGGAAAGCAGGCCGCCGCCGATCAGGCCAGAGAGCACCCCGGCGAGGCTGCCGTCAGAGTTCAGTAGTGCGAAGAAGACCAACACACCTAGGATGTCCGATAGGGAACTTTCATAAACCACGAACTCCCGGCCCTTTGCCGGCAGGAAGTCGCTGCTGGGGATGGCGACCGCGCTGCTGATGACGGCTAGCGGTACGGCCAGGATCAGCGCCTGAAAAAAGTCAGTTTCAACAGCACGGCGGCCATCATGGCAAACCCCGCCAGGCACAGACTGAAACCGGCCAATGCCATGACGATCGCACCTCGGGCGGCCTTCAGGATGTCCGCACGCAGCCGTATATCGAGCGCCCCTTCCAGCACGATCAGGATGAGGCCGACGGTGCCGAGTACCGGAACCACCAGGTCCAGTCCCTCTACGACGTATCCGAGGGCCGCCAGCGGAGGCTTCAGGACAATCCCGATGCCGATCATGACGATCACCGTCGGAATACCCGTTGTCCGTCCCAGGCGCTCGATGGCAAAGGCGACCAGCAGCACGAGCGAGACGATCAGGATGGCTGAGTAGATCACGCGGATTTCATGGGGGAGGTTGCCCTGCCCGCGCAGACTGTTGTGCCGTTGCCTCGGCCGAAAAGACGCGAAACCGTATTCCACCCTTCTTGGCCTGCTTGGTTTCATACATCAAGGCGTCGGCTTTCTTCAGCATGGGCGCGAAAGCGCCCTGCGGGTTTTCGAAGCAGGCGAGGCCAATGCTGGCAGATACCGGAGAGTGGCGGCCCAGTGCGTTCTCGAGCGCCTTCCCGATCTTGCCGCTCACTTCACCCGCCACGTCCGGCGCCGTTTCTGGCAGTAACAGTGCAAACTCGTCGCCACCCAGTCGGGCGACAATGTCGGTGGCGCGCAGCGAGTCGCGAAGGGCTGAGGCGACCTCCCGCAGCGCCCTGTCGCCGGCCTCGTGGCCTTGCGTGTCGTTGAGCTGCTTGAAGTTGTCCAGGTCGACGAACCCCACGGCGAGCGGATGGCTGTAGCGCCGGGCGCGAACGACCTCTGCCTCGCCCGCCTCGAGAAAGGCGCGCCGGTTAAGCAGGCCTGTGAGGGCGTCATGTTCAGCGAGCTCGGTTTCACGAGCAAGAAGCGCTTTCACCCGCGTTACCAGATAGGCAATGAAAGCATAGGTGGCGAGTTGCATGATGCCATTCAGGACAGGAACCCAGGCGGCGCTGAATGTGCGTCCGGAATGCAAGTCTGCGATCATCCACATTGCGGCGGCAAGGCAAGCCGCGGTCAACCCCTGCCTGGGCCCGCCGAACCAGGCGATCATCACGACGGGAAAAATGGCGGCGGTGGCGAAGGCGAATTCGGACTCTGTGCTGGTACGTACGAGACCGAGCAGAACAATCAGCGACAAGCCGAAAACCCACGACACGACGCACAGCCTGCGCTTGTACGCCTTGCCCTCAGCGGGTGCGCGGAATTTCATGCAAGTCGGGCAGGGTTATCTTGTCGCATCTTTTTCGCGCATCAGCAGCCCGGTCGTGGACACACGCAATTCGATCTCGGCGGGACGGTCGGCTGGAACAAAGGTGGCGGAGCCGTACTCGGCGTCGAGAAGTGGGGCGAGGAAGGCATGGCGCCGACGCAAATCGAAAAGGTCCAGTGACCTGTCCAGGCCGAGCGGGTGCACCGTGCGCGTTTCGGCGCGCTCCTGCTCGATGGCGCGAAAGCGACCGGAAACCCGATCCAGTTCATAGGCGGTGTGCAGGCCGAGCAGGTTTGCCAGCGGCGTCCATTTCAGGATATGCGCATCGACATAGAGTTCGTCGCCCTTCAGGGCGAACTCGGCGCGGCTGCCGTCGGCAAAGACGAAGACCGCACGAAAGCGTTGCGGACCCTCCGGGTGCACCGAGATGCGTGCCGCAATCTCCTCATGGGTCAGGGCGCGATAGCCCTGGGTGCCGAGCACGATGGTGCCGGCAAGTGAGCCGAGCAGGATCAAAACGGTACCGGACAGCGCACGCAGGACGAATTGCAGCGGCCGCGCGCGCAGCAACGCCGCGATGCCGGCAAGCACCAGCACGGCGCCGATTGCCGCAAAAACGGTAGCCGCGGCCAGCATGGGGGAGAGGGTGAGTCCGTTTGGCATGATCGGCCGCTTCAGGCATCGCTGTTTATGGAATTCTAGCAGCGCTTCCAACCTTGAATTTGGGTAAATCAGACTCCACACCCCGGCGTCGCGGTTGCGCTCAGCGGAAATGGTACAGCCAGCCGCGCCGCACCAGCCACTTTTCCGCCTCGACGGCGAAGAACACCACCGTCGACAGCGCCAGGCAGAGCGCCAGCTCGTCCCAGTCGAGCGGCTCGGTCTTGAAGATCGGGTTCAGCGCCGGCACGTAGATCGTCGCCAGCTGCAGGGCCAGCGTGCCGAGCACGGCGGCAAGCAGCAGCGGGTTGCTGGCGAAACCGATGCGGAAGATCGAGTCGCGCTCCGAGCGGATGGCCAGCGCGTGGCCGAGCTGCGACAGACACAACACCGTGAACACCATGGTCTGCCAGTGCGCGCCGCTGTGGTGGATGGACCAGGCCTGCAGCACCAGGCACACCGCGCCCATGGTGAGGCCGACCCAAAGGATGTGCTGCCACATACCGTGGGCGAAGATGCTCTCCGAAGGCAGACGCGGCGGGCGGCGCATGATGTCGCGCTCGCCGCGCTCGGCAGCGAGCGCCAATCCCGGCAGGCCGTCGGTGACAAGGTTGATCCACAGGATGTGGATCGGCAGCAGCGGGATGGGCAGGCCGAGGAAGGGGGCGAGGAAGATGACCCAGATCTCGCCCGAGTTGCTGGTCATCGTGTACTTGATGAACTTGCGGATGTTGTCGAAGATGCGCCTTCCTTCGCGCACGGCATGCACGATCGAGGCGAAGTTGTCGTCGAGCAGCACCATGTGCGCGGCCTCGCGTGCGACGTCGGTGCCGCCGCGGCCCATCGCCACGCCGATGTCGGCGGCCTCCTCGCGCGGCGGGTCCATCAGGCCGACGAGGCCGAGGAAGGTGAGGTCGCTTTCCGCGTCCGCGATGCCGGCGGGCAGGACATCGACGCGGCGCTCGGCGAAGGCCAGCACGCGCAGCCCGCGCGCGGCGAGGCGCTCGGCCTGGGCGAGCATCGCTTCGGCGTCGAAGGGCGCCGGCCCGCGCGCCGTGAGCCGCCACGGGCAGCGCTCCAGCACCGCCTCTGGCGCACCCTTGACGCAGACGAGGAAGTCGCCGCCTTCGGCATGCACCGTCGCCATGCGCTTGCGCTCGGAATCGAAGGGAAACTCGCCGTGCCGCGGGAACTGACTTTCAAGCGCGGCCTTGTCGATGCCGCGCACGGCGGCGGCCTCGGCGAGCGCCGGGTGACGGGCGACGAGCGCCGCCTTCAGCCCGGTGAACGCCGCTGGTGAGGCCAGGCGGTTGCCCTCGACGCGAAAGCGCAGCAGCTTCTCGCGCGATTTCTTTTCCTTGCCCCTGCCGCTGCGCGAGTGCGAAGTGACGGCATACACGCGGCCCGCGGCATCGAGGGTCAGGCCCTCGAGGTCGTCGAGCCTGGCGAATTCGCCGGATGCCTCGTCTGCGCCGATCTCGAGGGGCGCGCTGTGCACGGTGCCGTCGGGCCGCAGCGTGACCAGCCAGAACGGCCGTTCCTTCTCGTCCTCGGCCACCAGGAAGCGCCCGTCCGGCAGCTGCTAAATGGCGGAGGGCTCATGCACGCCGGTGAGGGCGCGGAAGCGGGGCGCGTTCGCCAGGGTCATGCAGGCCAGGGGGCGTTCGACTATTCCAGCGCCTCGGCGCCGAGGGCCTCGAAGCCGGCGCAGTTCGGCAGGTCGGACTCGCCGGCGGCGGGCAACTGCGCGGCCAGATCGCGCAGCGCGCTGCGCAGGCCTTCCTCCAGCACCGGGTGGTAGAAGGGCAGGCGCAGCAGCTCGCGCACAGTCAGGCCGCGGTCGAGCGCCAGCGCCAGCAGGTGCGCCATGTGCTCGCCGGCCGGCGCGCACATCTCGGCGCCGAGCAGCTTGCCGGTGTCTTTCTCGGCGTAGAGGCGCACCAGGCCGTGGTTGCGCTGTCCGGCGCGGGCGCGGCCCTGGCGCGCGAAGTCGATCTCACCCTCGATGAAGCTGCCCTCGGCCAGCTCGGCGCGGCGGCGGCCGGCGACGGCGATGTTCGGCTCGGAGAAGACGATGGCGAGCGGCGTGCGCCGCGCGAAGCAGGCCGGCTTCTCGCCGGCCAGCAGGCGCAGGGCGTTGAGCCCGGCGATGTGGCCCTCGTCGGCGGCCTCGTGCAGCAGCGCGCGTTCGCCGTTGGCGTCGCCGGCGAGGAACAGCGGCAGCTCGGCGATCTGCAGGGTGTTCGGGTCGAGCGGCGGCAGGCCGCGCGGGTCGAGCGCGATGCCGAGCGTTTCCAGGCCGAGGCCGGCGAGGTTGGGACGGCGGCCGAGTGCAGCGAGCACGGTATCTACCGTCGCTTCGGCGGCGCCGGCGCGCACGCGAACGGCACCGTCTGCGCCAGACACTTCCGCCTCGTCGCCGAGGTGCAGGGCGAATTCGCCGGCGAAGAGCGCCTTGGCGGCGGCACTGACTTTCGCGTCGGTGAGGCCGCCGATGTGGCCGCGACCGAAGGCGCTGACCGCGATGCCCAGCCGCGCCAGCGCCTGCGCCATCTCGACGCCGATGGCGCCCAGCCCGATTACCGCCATGCGCGGCGGCAGTGTTTCCCGCTCGAACAGGGTGTCGGTGGTGAGGAGCCTGTTCCCCAGCGCCTGCCAGGCCGGCGGCACCACCGGGCTGGAGCCGGGCGCGAGGACGATGGCGCGCGCGGAAATTTCCCGGCCGTTCACCTCCAGCCGGCCCGGGCCCGTGAGGCGGGCGCGGCCGCTGACGGCGCGCTCGCCGAGATTGTCGGTGGCCTGCAGGGTGCCCTTGACGAAGCCGTCGCGCAGCCGCCGCACGCGGCGCAGCACGGCGGGCAGGTCGACCGAGAGCGTGCCGGCGCCGCGGAGGCCGAATTCCTCGAAGGCGTGGCGCCGGTGGTAGGCGTTGGCGGCCTCGATCAGCACCTTCGAGGGCATGCAGCCGACGCGGGCGCAGGTGGTGCCCCAGTGGCTGTCGTTGACCAGCAGGAAATCCTGCGTGCGGTTCCTTACCTCGCGCAGCGCGGCGAGGCCGGCGCTGCCGGCGCCGACGATGACCACGTCGTAAGTCGCGCTCATGGCTTGACCTCCTTGTCCGGCCCGGTCTCGCCGACGAGCATCGTGCGCAGCTCGGCGAAGGGCTTCGGTTCCTCCGGCGCGGGCGACGCCAGCGGACGCAGGCGGGCCGCCTCGGCTTCGAGCGCGTCGACGCGTTGCGCGAGCCGCGCCTTTTCCTTTTCCAGCGCGTCGACCTGGCGGCGCAGGCGCGCGCCGCCCCACTGGCCGCGGATCACCGAGGGCGTCGACACCAGTGCGGCGATGAGTGCGCCCAGTCCGAGCGCGACCAGCAGCACCAGCGCCAGCGTGCTGTCGAAGCGCCAGAGGAGGAAGGTCACCGTCACCGGCACGTTGTTCTGCAGGGCGAAGAGCACCGCGCCGATGGCGACGACGATGCCGAAAATCAACAGGAGCTGCATGGCGTTTCTCCTTCAGGGCTGCGTTTGCGTGGCGGTTGCGCCGGCGGCCTTGAGTCGGGCAACCGCGATGAGGGCGGCCGAGGCGAACACCACCAGCATGACGGCGCCGCCGGCGAAGGCCGGCATGGGCAGGGCTTCGCGTGCGCTGAGGAACAGCAGCACGGTGATCAGCCCGCGCGGCGCGATCCAGGTCAGCGCGTCGCCGAGCGGCACGCGGCCCAGTCGTAGCATGGCCCGGCGCGAGCCGAAGACGACGATCAGCACGACGGCGGCGGCAAGCCAGGCCCGGGGCGAGGCGAGCTCGCCCGGATCGGTCCAGTAGCCGAGCAGGATGAAGAAGAAGCCGCGCACGGCGAAGGTGAGCTCCATGACGAGCACCTTGAACTCGCCCAGCGTCGCCTCGTAGGTGTCGTCCATCCAGTTGCGCAAGGGGCGAAAGCGCGTGATCAGCGACGGGTTGTTCAGCGCCAGGCCGAACAGCAGCACCAGGATCAGCGGCGACAGGTGCAGCAGCTTGCCGGCGGCGTAGAGGACGAACAGCCCGGCCAGCAGCGGGATGAAGCGGATATGGCCGTCGACGCGCATCAGCACCAGCACCAGGCCGACGGCGAAGACCAGCGCCAGCAGCAGCGACAGGGCGCCGCCGCCGATCAGGCCGAGCAGCACGCCGGCCGCCGTACCGTCGGAATTGAGCAGGGCGAAGAACACCAGCACGCCGAGGATGTCGGAGAGCGAGCTTTCATAGACGACGAACTCGCGCGCGCGCTGGGGCAGGAATTCGCTGCTCGGGATGGCCACCGCGCTGCTGATGACGGCGAAGGGCACGGCCAGCAGCATGGCCTGGACGAGGGTGAGCGGCAGCGCCAGCAGGGCCAATCCGGTCAGCGCCGCGGCGCATACGACAAAGCCGCTGGCGGCCATGGCGAAGGCGCTCGCTGCGGCCTTCAGGCGGCTGCGGCGCAGTTCGATGTCGAGCGCGCCCTCGAGGACGATCAGCACCAGGCCGATGGCGCCGATGATCGGCACCACGAGATCGAGGCCCTCGAGGGTATGGCCGAAAAAGGCCAGCAGCGGCTTCCCTGCCAGCCCGATGGCGATGAGCATGATCACGGCCGGGATGCCGCTGGCGCGGCCGAGGCGTTCGACGCCGAAGGTCAGCAGCAGCAGGACCGAGGCGGCCAGGAGTGCCGTATAGGTCATGGGGACATCTTACCGCAGCCGGGAACTTGCGCGCCCGGGCGGCGTCCCACGTTCGCGCTCGCACCGCGCGCAGATTCCTTTACTCGACAACAGGATAAACGCATGAACCCGGAACAGCAGAAAGCCGTCCTCACCATCGCCCTGCTCGCCGCCTTTGCCGACGGCGCCAACGACGAACGCGAGCGCGAGGAGATCCGCCGCCTGGCCGAATCGCTCGGCGCGGCGCCCGGCGCGCCCGACGTCGCCGGCCTCTACCGCGACGTGCTGCTCAAGAGCGTCGGCGTGCAGGAGGCCGCCGCCGCCCTGGCCGAGCCCGGGCACCGCCAGCTGGCCTACGAGATGGCGGTCTGCGTCTGCGATGCCGACGGGCGAGCGACGGAGGCCGAGCGCGGCTTCCTCGCCGAGCTGGCGCAGG
>CAZASE010000020.1:0-42916 GCA_964487715.1 uncultured Rhodocyclaceae bacterium
GGCGCGCCGGCGGGGCGGGCGCGCTCGAGCATCGCCTCGGCGAGCGCGGGAATGTCGCCGCGCCGCTGGCGCAGCGGCGGCAGGACGACTTCGATGCCGGCGATGCGGTAGTAGAGATCCTGCCGGAACTGCCGGGCCGCGATGAGCTCGGCCAGATTCCGGTTCGACGCGGTGATGAGGCGAACGTCGGCGGTGATGACCTCGTTGCCGCCGACGCGGCGGAACTGCCCGGTTTCGAGAACGCGCAGCAGCTTGGCCTGGAGTGCGAAGGGGATGTCGCCGATCTCGTCGAGAAACAGGGTGCCGCCGTGCGCCAGTTCGTACAGGCCCTTCTTGCGCCCGACGCAGCCGGTGAAGGCCCCGCGCTCATGGCCGAACAGCTCGCTTTCGAAGAGCGACTGGGAGAAGGTTGCGCAATCAAGGGCGAAGAACGGCCGGTCCTTTCTTGGCGACTGGGCGTGCAGGAACTGCGCCGCCAGTTCCTTGCCGACGCCGCTTTCGCCGAAGACGAAGACGGCCGCATCGGTTGCCGCGGCGCGGGCGAGTTGTCCAAGGGAGGCGAGAAAGCCCGCTGAACTGCCGACCATCCGGGCCGTGCCCGGCAGGCGTGGGCGGCTGTCGAGCCGGTGAATTCGCTCTCCAAGCAACAGGGTGCCGTCCTTGCCGCGGACCGGATAGCCGGTCAGCCTGACTTTCTCCGCGCAGTTGTGCCGATCGTAATGAATGTGCACGACCTCGCAGCTTTCGCCGGTGGACAGCACGTGCTGCAACGGGCAGTTCTCGCCGTTCCGGTGGCAGGGCGCCGCGGAATGGTGCGAGACTTCGTGGCAGGCGCGGCCAACCACCGAAGCGCCCGCGGTATAGGCTTCCGCGTAGGCCCGGTTGGCCGCGACGATGCGGCAATTGCGGTCGATCAGGACGAAGGGCTCGTCGTGGATGTCGAGCAATCCCTGGATCAGGGGGTCCGAAGCGGTCACGTCTCCTCCCGCTGCGCCGGCGCCTGGCCGCGAGGGCCGGACCTCTGGCGGGTCCACAATGCGGGCGACGCATTTAGTTCTGGTTTTCGGCCGTGCCGGGATGGCGCCAGCCAGCGGGTGATTCTAGCCAAGCTGACGGACTGTCTCATCAAATCGGCGAATCGGCGCATCAGTCCGCGCCGGCCGCGGGCCGACGCCGCGGCTCAGGCAGGCAGCATCGCGGTGACTTCGATCTCGATCTTGGCGCCGTCTTCGACGAAGCCGGCGACCTGCAGCGCGGTCATGGCGGGGAAGTGGCGGCCGATGGTGTCACGGTAGGCCTCGCCGATCTCGGCCAGGCGCGCGTTGTATTCGTCCTTGTCGGCGAGGTACCAGTTCATGCGCACGATATGCGACGGCTTGGCGCCGGCCGTGGCGAGGATGGCGACGATGTTGGTGAGGGCCTGGCGCACCTGGCCGACCAGGTCGTCGGTCTGGAACGTCTCGGTGCCGTCCCAGCCGACCTGGCCGGCAACGAAGATCATCTGGCCATGCGCGGTGACGCCGTTGGAATAGCCTTTCGGCCGCATCCAGTCTGTCGGGTTGAGCATCTGGATCATGAATCCCTCCTGTGGTTGTTGATGTCCAGCTCGCCGAGCCTGAACGCTTCCATCCGCGCGCGCAGCGCATCGGGAATCGGCTGGGCCCGCTGCGCTTCCAGGTCCATCGCGACCAGGACGAAACGGGTGCGCAGACGCTCTTCGCCGCAGTGCCGGCAGTCGACCGCGATGGTCATCGAGCTGTTGCCGAGCCGTTCCAGCTTGAGACCGAGGGTGATGGTCTCGCCGATCTTCGACGGCGCGACGAAGTCGCAGTTGAGGTTGACGATGGGCAGGCCGAGACGGTCTTCGGTGATGGTGCGGGCGTAGTTGAGTCCCATCCCCTGGTTGAACCAGTCTTCCACCAGGCCGTTGAACATGATGAAGTACTGGGGATAGAAGACGATGCCGGCCGGGTCGCAGTGCGAGAAGCGCACCAGCATGTCGCTGTAGAACGTGTCGCCGAGGATGCGGCAGAATTGGCTCATCGATTACCTTCCCTCCGTTGCCCTTCCAAAGGAAGGGGGTGCAGGCTGTTCGCCGCTGCGCGGCTCGATACTGTTGTTGGCTGTGCCGTCCCCTGGGGCGGCCCGGCGGGCGGCGCTCATGCCTGTCTCAGCCTGAAGCGCTGCAGCTTTCCGGTTTCGGTACGCGGCAGCGCGGCGACGAATTCGATGGCGCGCGGATACTTGTAGGGCGCGATGGATTGCTTGACGAAGTCCTGCAGCCGGCGCGCCAGCGCCTCGCCCGGTGCGTGGCCGTCGCGCAGCACGACGAAGGCCTTGACGATCTGGCCGCGCTCGGCGTCGGGCGCGCCAACGACGCCGCACTCGGCCACCGCCGGATGCAGCAACAGGGCGCCCTCCACCTCGGGTCCGGCGATGTTGTAGCCAGCCGAGATGATCATGTCGTCAGTGCGCGCCTGGTAGAAGAAATAGCCGTCGGCGTCCATCGAGAAGGCGTCGCCGGTGAGGTTCCAGCCGTCCTGCACGTACTGGCGTTGCCGCGGGTCGGCGAGGTAGCGGCAGCCCGTCGGGCCCTGCACCGACAGGCGGCCGACCGAACCCGGCGGCAGCGGCTTGCCCTCGTCGTCGACGATGCGCGCGTGGTAGCCGGGCAGTGCCTTGCCGATGGCGCCGCGCCGCACTTCCTCCGGCGGCGAGGAAATGAAGATGTGGATCATCTCGGTGGCGCCGATGCCGTCGATGATCTCGATGCCGCTGGCCTGCTTCCACAGCTGGCGCGTCGCGTCGGGCAGCGCCTCGCCGGCGGAGACGCATTTCTTCAGCCGGCCGACGCCGTCTTTCTGCGCCAGCGGCGCCATCAGCCGCCAGAAGGTCGGCGCGGTGAAGCAGAGGGTGGCCTTGAAGTCGCGGATCGTCTGCATCAGTGCTTCAGGCAGCAGCTTCTCCACCAGCACGGTGGAGGCGCCGAAACGCAGCGGGAAGCACAGCAGGCCGCCGAGGCCGAAGGTGAAGGCCAGCGGCGGCGTGCCGCAGAAGATGTCGTTTGGGCCGGGCTTCAGCACCGAGCGCGGGAAGCAGTCGCACATCGCCAGCACGTCGCGGTGGAAGTGCAGGGTGCCCTTGGGCTGGCCGGTGGTGCCGGAGGTGAAGGCGATCAGCGCGACGTCGTCGGCCGCCGTGTCGACGTTGTCGAAACTGTCGGGCTTGTTCTCGATCATGGCTTCGAGCGAGCCGGCCCCGCCGCCGGGCCGCCCCAAGGCGGGGCGATTGTGCGAATGCGAGTGAAGCGAGCCTCCGTCACCCCCTTCCTCGGGAAGGGGGGCGGGGGGATGGCTGTCATTGAAGGCGACGATGCGCTTCAGGTCGGGGCAATCGGGCCGCGCCAGTTCCAGCTCGTCGAGCAGGCGCGCGTCGCACAGCGCGAGGCTGCAGCGCGCCTTGACGGCGATCTGCGTCAGCTCCTTGGCGCGCAGCAGCGGCATGGTGGCGACGACGATGCCGCCGGCCTTGACTATGCCGAGCCAGCAGGCGGCCATCATCGGGTTGTTCGGGCCGCGCAGCAGCACGCGGTTGCCGGCCACCAGGCCGAGGTCCTCGGTGAGTGCGCGGGCGATGCGATTGGCGCGCGCGAGCAGCTGGCGATAGGTGCAGGCGACCGGCTTGCCATCGACCGGTGCCCAGATCGCCGGCCGCGCGCCGTGGCCGGCGGCGACCATCCGGTCGAGCAGCTCGGCGGCGCAATTCAGCCGTGCCGGGTATTGCAGTTCGGGCCGCTCGAAAATCAGCCGCGGCCACTGGCTGCGCGGCGGCAGGCTGGCGCGCGCGAAACCATCGACGTGGGCGGACGGGTTCATCGGAGTCTTGCCGCGGCGCTCGGACTCAGGCGCCGCGTGCCGTGATGTGCTGCTTGAGCTGCGCAAGCAGGGCGTGCAGCTGTTGCTTGTCCTTCTCCGCCAGACCGTCGAACATCTCGATGATCCAGCCCTCGTGGGCTTCCGCCATCTGCTTGAACATGCGCCGGCCTTCCTTGGTCAGCTTGACAATGTAGGCACGCCGGTCTTTCGGGTTGTCCTCGCGCACCACCAGGCCTTCGGAGACGAGCTGGTCGGTGATGCCGGTGACGTTGCCGCCGGTTACCATCATGCGCTTGGAGAGTTCGCCCATTTTCAGGCCGTCCGGATTGCGCTCGAGCTGGGCCATCAGGTCAAAGCGCGGCAGCGTCGTCTGGAAGCCGATGCGCAGGCGGCTGCGAATTTGCGTTTCGACCAGGTTGGTGCAGGCCAGCATGCGCAGCCAGAGCCGCAGCGACTGATGGTGGTCGTCGGTGGCCCGCGTCTCGTGGTCCGGCCGGATCGGCACGGTCTTGCTCTTGCTCATGTACTTCTCTCCCCTGCCTGCAAAGACGTTTGCATTAAGAATCAGACTCGGATAGCCATCTGCGCGGCGCGTGCAAGGTTGCGCTCCAGCTGCGCCTTGCCGCTGAGATACTGCTTCGGCCATGCCGCCGCGTCGAAACCGAGCTTGGCGGCTTCGTGCAGCGTCCACGCCGGATCGGCCAGGTGCGGCCGCGCAATGGCGCACAGGTCGGCGCGTCCGGCTGCGATGATGCTGTTTACGTGATCGCCTTCGAAGATATTGCCGACCGCAATGGTGGCGATGCCGACTTCGTTGCGGATCTGGTCGGAAAAAGGCGTCTGGTACATGCGGCCGTAAACCGGCTGCGCCGCGCGCGTGGTCTGGCCGCTGGAGACGTCGATCATGTCGGCGCCGGCTTCCTTGAAGGCGCGTGCCATGTCCACGGCGTCCGCCGGTGTGTTGCCGCCGGGCGCCCAGTCGTGGGCGGAAATCCGCACGGAGATCGGCCGGTCGGCCGGCCACGCCGCGCGTACCGCCGCGAAGACCTCCAGCGGGTAGCGCAGGCGGTTGGCGAGCGAGCCGCCGTATTCGTCCGCGCGCCGGTTGGTGAGCGGACAGATGAAACCGGAGAGCAGGTAGCCGTGGGCGCAGTGCAGTTCCAGCATGTCGAAGCCGCAGAGCGCGCCGCGCCGCGCGGCGGCGGCGAACTCGGCGCTTACGCGCAGCATGTCGGCCCGCGTCATCTCGCGCGGCACCGCGTTGCGCGGGCCGGCAGGCACGGCGGACGCAGCGAGCAGCGGCCAGTTGCCGGCGGCGAGCGGTTCGTCCATGTCCTCCCAGCCTGGCTGGGTCGAGCCCTTCGCGCCGGCGTGGCCGAGCTGCAAGGCGATGGCGGCGCTGCTGTGCGCGTGCACGAAGTCGACGATGCGCGTCCACGCAGCCGACTGCGCGTCGTTCCACAGGCCGGCGCAGCCGGGCGTGATGCGGGCGTCCGCCGCGATGCAGGTCATTTCGGTGAACACCAGGCCGGCGCCGCCGAGTGCGCGAGCGCCCAGGTGGGCGAGATGGAAATCCCCGGGCACACCGTCCTGCGCCGAGTACATGGCCATCGGCGAGACGACGACGCGGTTCTTCAGCGTCAGTCCGCGCAGGCGATACGGCGTGAACATCGGCGGCAGCGGCCGCGTACCGGCGCCGCATTTCTCAGCCAGCCAGCTTTCCACCTGCGCCACATAGCCACTGTCGCGCACCTTGAGGTTCTCGTGGCCGATGCGCTGGCTGCCGGTGAGCAGCGTGTAGGCAAACTGCTCCGGCTCCAGGTGGGTGTAGCGGGCGACGTTCTCAAACCATTCCATGCGGTTGCGTGCGGCGCTCTGCAGTTTGAGCGCTTCCAGGCTGCGTTCTTCCTGGTAGAGCGCCAGTGCGCGCTCTACCTTGCCCGGGTTGGCGCAAAGCGTCTTGCACAAGGCGATCGCGTCTTCCATGGCCAGCTTGGTACCGGAACCGATGGAAAAATGCGCGGTATGCGCCGAGTCGCCAATCAGGACGATGTTGCCGTGGTGCCATGTCTCGCACAGCACGCGGTTGAAGTTGAGCCAGGCCGAGCCGCGCAGGTGGCGCGCATTGCTCATCAGCCGGTTGCCTTGCAGGTACTTGCCGAACAGTTTCTCGCAGAAGGCAATGGAACCCGCCAGGTCCAGCTTGTCGAGGCCGGCGGCCAGCCAGGTTTCCTCGCGGCATTCGACGATGAAGGTGCTGGTGTCGCGGTCGAACTGGTAGGCATGGACCTGGAACCAGCCCCATTCCGTCGCCTCCGTGATGAAGGTGAAGGCGTTCAGCTTGAGGTGCGAGCCGAGCCAGATGTAGCGGCATTTGCGCACTTCGATGTCCGGCTTGAAATGCGCCGCGTATTTCTTGCGCACCAGGCTGTTGACGCCGTCGGAGGCGACGACCAGGTCGCAGTCGGCAAACTGCGCGTCGTCCGCGATCTCCGTTTCGTAAACCAGCCGGACGCCGAGTTCGGCAGCGCGATCCTGCAGGATGTTGAGCAGTTTCTTGCGGCCGACGCCGCAGAAACCGTGGCCGCCCGAGGTAATCTTGCGCCCCTTGAAATGCACGTCGCAGTCGTTCCAGTGGTGGAAGCTGCGCGTGATGTTCGCGTAGCTCTCCGGGTCGGCCTGCTGGAAGTTGCCGAGCGTCGCATCGGAAAAGACGACGCCCCAGCCAAAGGTATCGTCCGGCCGGTTGCGCTCATATACGGCGATGTCGTGCGCCGGATCGGCGCGCTTCATGAGGATGGCGAAGTAAAGTCCCGCCGGGCCGCCACCGATGCATGCAATTCGCATGTCAAAGTTTCCTTCGTCACTGGTTGAGCGTTAATTCTACCGCATTTGCGATAATTGAAGCTTAAATAAAAAGCGGGCCGGCCGGAACTGTGCCGACGGGCCGGTCTCGGCCGCGTCGTTTCAGGCCGTTAAGGCCGGCTTAAGGCGGCTGGCCGAGACTCCGCTCCGTGCTTTCCAACAGGAGGAGTCCCGCCATGAAACATGCCTTGCTTGTTGCCCTGCTGGCGACCGGCGCCGCCGCCGCGGCCACGCCGCAGGAACTGACCACCATGTACGCCGGCGAAGCGGCGCGGCAGACACCGGGTTTTCAGCCATCCGCCCGGCGCGGCGCCGAGTTTTACGCCAAACGCTTCGCGGTCTCGGAGAAGATGCCGGCCTGCACTGCCTGCCATACCGATTCGCCGGAGCAGCCGGGCCGCCACGCCGTCACCGGCAAGGCCATCAGGCCGCTGGCGCCGCGTGCCGAGGCGCCACGCTTCCGCGATCCGGCCAAGGTTGAGAAATGGTTCCGCCGCAACTGCACCGAGGTGCTCGGGCGCGAATGCAGTGCCGCCGAAAAGGCCGACTTCATCCAGTTTCTTGGGGGCGGGCTATGAGAACCGCGCTGAGCCTGTTGATTGCCGGTGCCGCCCTGGCGCTATCGCTGCCGTCGCGCGCCGATCGCCTGCCGCTGCCGGCAAATCCGCCGCCTGCCTTCCAAACCGAGTGCGGCGGTTGCCACCTGCCGTTTCCGCCGGCGCTGCTGACGGCGTCTGACTGGCAGCGCGTCATGGCCAAGCTCGACAAGCACTATGGCGACAACGCCAGCCTCGACGAGAAGACGCGGCGCGAACTGGGGGATTTCCTGGTGCGCAACGCCTCGGGCCGCAGCCGCATGGCGGGCGAGGGCGATCCGCCGCGGCTGACCGCCACGTCCTGGTTCAAGCGCGAGCACCGCAAGGTGCCGCCGGCCTTGTGGCGCGATGCGCGCGTGAAGAGCGCGTCGAACTGCAGCGCCTGCCACAGCCGCGCCGAGCAGGGCAGCTACCGCGGACGCGAAATCGCGCTGCCGGAATTGCGTGAAAATCATTGAGGAGATCGACATGAAAAAGATACTGGTGTGGGATCTGCCGGTGCGCCTCGGCCACTGGCTGATGGCCGGCGGTTTCGCCCTTGCCTGGGCCACCGGCGAGAGCGAGCAATGGCGGCTGGTGCATGTCTTTGCCGGCAGCACAGTGATGGCGGTGGCCGCCTACCGCCTGCTGTGGGGCCTCGTCGGCAGCCGATACGCCCGCTTCGCCGAATTCGTGCGTGGGCCGCGCCAGGCCGTCGCCTATCTGAAGCGCCTGCTGCAGGCGCGGCCGCCGCACTATGCCGGCCACAATCCGGCGGCCGGCTGGGCCATCGTGCTGCTGTTGGGGCTGGCGCTGGCGAGCGGTGCCAGCGGCTGGCTCACCTATCAGGAGATCGGCGGGGAATGGCTGGAGGAATTCCATGAGGCCCTCACCGGGACGATGCTGGTGGTGGTCGGCGTGCACCTGCTCGGCGTGCTGGTCGGCAGCCTCGCCCACCGCGAGAACCTGGTGTGGGCCATGGTGACCGGCCGCAAGCAGGGCCGGCCCGGGGAGGCCATCGCAGGGCAGCGCTGGCTGGGGGCGGTGCTGCTGCTCGGCTGGACGGCGGCCGGCGCCTGGTGGCTGGCGCGCTGACGGTGAGGCCGGACTTGTGGGAGGGGCTTCAGCCCCGACAGCAGCAGCTGAGAATGCATGTCGGGGCTGAAGCCCCTCCCACGGTCATCCGCGCTAACATGCTTGCATGAGAATCCTCCTCGTCGAAGACGACCGCCTCCTTGGCGATGGCATCCGCGCCGGCCTCCTGCAGGCCGGCTTTGCCGTCGACTGGTCGCAGGACGGCCGCGAGGCGGAACTGGCGCTGGCCGGCGAAGCCTACGATGCCGTCGTGCTAGACCTGGGGCTGCCCCGCCTGTCGGGCATGGAGGTGCTCGCGCGCGTGCGCGCCGCGCACAATCCGGTGCCGGTGCTGATCCTGACGGCGCGCGACACCGTGCCCGACCGCATCGCGGGCCTCGATGCCGGTGCCGACGATTACCTCGTGAAACCTTTCGACCTGGGCGAACTTCAGGCACGGCTGCGCGCGCTGATCCGCCGCGGCAAAAGCCAGGCCGAGCCGCAACTGGAACACGGCGCCCTGCGGCTCGATCCGGCGGCGCGCAGCGTGAGTTGGGAGGACCGTCCGGTGGAACTGTCGGCGCGCGAATTCGCCGTGCTGCATGCGCTGCTGCTCAGCGCCGGCCGCGTGCTGTCGAAGGCGCAGCTGGAGGAGAAGCTCTACGGCTGGGGCGAGGAGATCGAGAGCAATGCCGTCGAGGTCTTCGTGCACCACCTGCGCCGCAAGCTGTCGCCGGAGCTGATCCGCACCGTGCGCGGCGTCGGCTACATGATTCCCAAGGTGGGCGGGTGAAACCCTCGCTGCGCCGCCGCCTGCTGTTCCTGCTCTCGGGCACCGTGCTGGCCGCCTGGCTGGCGACGGCGGCGTTCACCTATTTCGACGCGCGCAAGGAAATCGGCGAGATGCTGGATGCCCACCTGGCCCAGTCGGCCGGGCTGGTCGCGGCGCAGCTCGAGCACGAGATCGACGACGATCACGGCGCCCGGCTGCCGCGCCAGTACAAGCACGAGCGCAAGATCGCCTTCCAGGTCTGGGACAGGAAGGGCCGCCTGCGCCTGCGCTCGGCCAGCGCGCCCGAGGTTCAACTGCAAAATCAGTCCGAGGGATACGGCGATGCCGTGATCGACGGCAAGCGCTGGCGGATTTTCAGCCGCTGGGACGAAAGCCGGCGCTACCTGGTGCAGGTCGGTGAGCGTTACGAACTGCGCGACGAACTGGCGCAAAGCGTGGCCAGCCACCTCCTTCACCCGCTTTACTTTGCCCTGCCAGCGCTGGCGCTGCTCATCTGGCTGGCCGTCGGCGCCGGCCTGGCGCCGCTGGCGGGCGTCGCGCGCGAGGTGTCGCGACGCGCGCCGGACAATCTCGTCCCCCTCGATGCAAGCCATGCGCCGCGCGAGATTTCCCCGTTGATCGCCGCGCTCAACGCCCTCTTCGACCGCCTGCGCACCTCGCTGGAACAGGAGCGGCGCTTCACCGCCGATGCCGCGCACGAACTGCGCACGCCGCTCGCCGCCGTGAAGACGCAGGCGCAGGTGGCGCTCGGCGCGACGGGCGATGCGGAGCGCGGCCGCGCGCTGGCCAACGTCGTCAGCGGCACCGACCGCGCCGCGCACCTGGTCGAGCAACTGCTGGTGCTGGCGCGGCTCGATCCGCAGACGGCGCTGCCGCCTGGGCAAACAGTGGAGCTGCATGCGCTGGCGCAGCAGGGCGTCGCCGAAATCGCGCCGGCCGCCGCCGCCAGGGGCGTCGAGGTGGGTCTGGCGCCGGGCGAGGCGGCGCCGGTCGCGGGCGATGCCGTGCTGCTCGCCGTGCTGCTGCGCAACCTGCTCGACAATGCCGTGCGCTACACGCCGGCCGGCGGCGAGGTGGAGGTTGCCGTGCGGATCACGGACGCCGGCGTATCGCTCGCCGTCGTCGACAACGGGCCGGGCATTGCCGAGGCCGAGCGCGGGCGCGTGTTCGAGCGCTTCCACCGCGTCCTCGGCACGGGAGAGGAGGGCAGCGGGCTGGGGCTGTCCATCGTCAGCCGCATCGCCGACCTGCACCGGGCGGGCGTGTCCCTGGGTACAGGATCCGATGGCCGCGGCCTGCGGGTCGAAGTGGCTTTTCCCGCCAAGCCGCGTTAAGACCTTCTTAAGGTGTATTGAAGATACTGTAATTGCCGATTCGGGCAATTTGCTTATCAGGAGACATCATGAACGCAACGAAGGGAATCTGGAAACTGCTGGCCGCCGCCGGGCTGGCGCTGGGTCTGGCCGCGGGCGGGAGCTTGGCCGCGGAGACGCGCAGGCACGACCACGGTGCCGCACCTGCCAAGGCGGAACTGAACAACGGCAAGAAATGGGAAACCGACCTGCCCCTGCGTCAGGGCATGGAGAACATTCGCAAACACATGGATGCCTCCCTGCACGACATTCACGAAGGCAAGCTTTCGGCGGCGAAATATGGCGAGCTGGCGAAGAAGGTGAACGGAGAGGTGGGCGGCATCGTCGCCAACTGCAAGCTGGAGCCGAAGGCCGATGCGCAGTTGCACCTGGTCATCGCCCGCATTGGCGAAGGCGTCGAGGCGATGGAAGGCAAGGCGAAGAAGGTCAAGCGCCAGGCGGGGGCGGTGAAGGTGCTGGGTGCGCTGGAGACCTACGCCGCGCATTTCGATCATCCGGACTGGCAGCCGCTCGGGCACTGAGCGTGAAATCCCCCGCCGCGGCGGGGTGCCGCTGCGGCAATTTCAGGAGGCGCGTGCCGCCCGCCGCCGGTCGTGGCTCATGCGCCGTTCCGGGCCGCGGTAGCGCGGATCGAAACGCTTGCGCCGGTCCGGTCCGGCGCCAAGGTGCGGCTCGGCCGGGTGCGCCACCGGCGTGTATTGCTGGCTCAGCGCCTGCGAGATTTCGGCGATCTGCTCCGGCTGCAGCGACTTCGCCAGTTCGAGGATCTTTTCCTTGGCCGCGAGATCGCCGCGGCGCAGGGTGTTGAACAGCAGCCAGGCGACCAGGAGGTTGATGGTGACGAGGATGATCTCGAGGTAGAGCAGCGGAATGAACAGGCTGCGGTGCCGCTTGTCGCCGAGCACGAAATAGAAGCCGTCAAAGCCCGGCGCCTGCAGCCTGAGGACGGAGGGATACGACTCGAAAGGCGGAAACAGCAGAACCAGCGCGAAATTGGCCAGCGCAAACAGGCCGATGGCGCGGGTGTAGCGGAACTCGACGATATCCCCCTGCGTCGTGTGCCGGTCCAACAGCAGCCAGGCGACAAGACCGTTGATGACGACGAAAAGGATCTGCAGCGTCAGCAGCGCCGTGTGGATGCGGCGCACGCCGAGCGCGGACATGAACGGGTAAAAGCCTTCG
Source organism: uncultured Rhodocyclaceae bacterium (assembly GCA_964487715.1). GTDB lineage: Bacteria > Pseudomonadota > Gammaproteobacteria > Burkholderiales > Rhodocyclaceae > Desulfobacillus. The sequence continues at coordinate 11,738 of CAZASE010000020.1, forward strand.
AAGCTGGGCAGCGCGTCGCGCCGCAGCGGCGAATCCAGGAAGGGCGGGAACAGCAGCATCAGGGCGATATTGGCCGCCATGATGATGACGACGATTCGCTGGTACTTGTTCATTTTTCTGCCTTGTCGTGCTGCCGTCCGTATCGGCAGGAGCCGGGTTGCGCGGAGATATATCTTTCGTTATAGGCCAACCACTTGCAGGGTCGACCGGACGGCTGCATGGTACTAAAAGGCGATCCGCGCGGCAAGGCAATACTTCACACTTAAATATCTGTGTGCCGCCTCAGACGATGCCCTGCGCACGCAGGCTCGCGATCGCCGCGCCGGAGAGGCCGAGCCGTTCGCGCAGGATTTCCTCGCTGTGCTGGCCGAGCAACGGCGGCGGCGCGGCGCCGCCCAGCGGCGTGGCGGAGAAGCGCATCGGGCTTGCCACGGCCGGCATGTGCGGCGAGAGCGGGTGGGCCATTTCGATGGCCATGCCGCGGTGGCGCACCTGCGGGTCGGCGAACACTTCTTCCAGCCCGTTGATCGGCCCGCAGGGCACGCCGGCCGCTTCCAGTGCGGCGATCCAGTCGCGCGTGGTGCGCTGTCGCAGGCGCGGTTCGAGCAGAGGCAGCAGGTCCGCGCGATGTTCGACGCGCGCGCGGTTGCTGGCAAAGCGCCGGTCGTCGGCCAGTTCCGCACAGCCGGCGAGCTCGCAAAAGCGGCGGAACTGGGCGTCGTTGCCGACGGCGAGGATGAGATGACCGTCGGCGGAGGCAAAGGTCTGGTAGGGCACGATATTGGGGTGCGCATTGCCGGCACGCTGCGGCGAGCGTCCGGTGGTCAAATAATTCATGTTCTGGTTTGCCAGCATCGCCACCTGGGCGTCGAGCAGCGCCAGGTCGATGTGCTGGCCCGCGCCGCTGCGTTCGCGGTGCGCCAGTGCGGCGAGCACGGCGACGGTGGCGTACATTCCGGTCATGAGGTCGGCAACGGCGACACCGACCTTCTGCGGGCCGCCGCCGGGCAAATCGTCGCGTTCGCCGGTGACGCTCATCAGGCCGCCGATGCCTTGCACGATGAAGTCGTAGCCGGCGCGCGCAGCATAGGGCCCGTCCTGGCCGAATCCGGTGATCGAACAATAGATGAGGCGCGGGTTCACTGCCTGCAATGCAGGCCAGTCGAGGCCGTAGCGGGCGAGGCCGCCAACCTTGTAGTTTTCGATAAGGATGTCGCTGGTCGCTGCCAGCGTGCGCACGATGCGCTGGCCGTCCGGCTGCGCGATGTCCAGCGTGAGCGATTTCTTGCCGCGGTTGCAGGAGAGAAAGTAGGCCGACTCGTGCGTGTCCTTGCCAGTCGCATCCTTCAGGTAGGGCGGGCCCCAGGCGCGTGTGTCGTCGCCGGCACCCGGCTTTTCCACCTTGATGACCTCGGCGCCGAGGTCCGCCAGATTCTGCGAGCACCAGGGGCCGGCGAGTACGCGCGACAGGTCGAGCACGCGAAGGTCGGCAAGCGGTCCAGCCATGAGAAAGTCCATCAATGCGGTTGCGGTAATATACCGGCTTCCCTTTGTGCGTGGAGGTTGCGTGCGGTATTTCATCTTTTCGCTGCTCGCCGTCTTCGCCGTCGCTGTCTCCGCGGCGCCGAAGCCGCCACCGGGGCCACAGGAAATCGTTCTGCGCCACGACCTGTCGGGCGACGCATCAGCGCTGCTGATCGATCTGGCCGAGCGCTTCAATGCCGAGGGCAAGACCGACCGGCTGGTGGTCGAGCACCTCAGCATGGTGCAGGACCCGCATCGCCTGCCGCACCTGGTGCTGCTTGACGACGACGAGCATGCACGCTTCTTCGACGGGCGGCCGCGCATGCTGCCGCTGTACAAGGCGATGGCGGAAGGTGGCCAGAAACTCGATCCGGCGCGTCTGCTGCCGGTCATGGCGGACGCCATCGACGACGACCGGCGGCGCTTGCGTGCCTTGCCGTTGGCGTTCTCGGTGCCGGTGCTGTACTACAACCGCGATGCCTTTCGCAAAGCCAAGCTGGACCCGCAACAGCCGCCGGCAACCTGGTGGACGCTGCAAACGGCGGCCGGCAAGCTGTTCGACGCCGGCATCCGCTGCCCGTTCACCAGCTCGAACCCGGCCTGGGTGCAGATGGAAAACGTCACCACCCAGCACAATGAACCGCTCGCCAACGCCGAGCGCGGCGGCAAGACGCGGCTGGCGTTGAACGGACTGGTTCAGGTCAAGCACGTTGCCCTGCTGGCGAGCTGGCACAAGAGTTTCTATTTCCACTACTTCGGTCGCGGCCGCGAAGCCGACCAGAAATTCGCGGCGGGCACCTGCGCCATGCTGACCAGCGATTCTGCGCTGTATGCGCAACTGGCGCGCAGCCGGCCCTTCGACCTCGGCGTCGCGGCGATGCCGCATTACGACGACGTGCGCGGCGCGGCGCCCGGCCGCGTGCTGCCGGATGGCGCTGCGCTGTGGGTGCTGGCCGGGAAAAAGAAGCCCGAGTATGCCGCCGTCGCGCGCTTTGTCAGTTTCATGCTGCGGCCCGACGTGCAGCGGGTCTGGGTGCGGACGACCGGCTACCTGCCGATGATCCCGGAAGCGGTCGACGCCCTGGCGGCGGAAGGCGACGCGCCGGAAGCCCTGCGCAAGCTCGCGCGCGGCCTTGCCGAGAAAAAGCTCGTCACCGGCGCACGGCCCCGATTCGTCCTCGGCCTGGAACGTGCGCGCGCGATCCTCAACGAGGAGCTCGAATCGGTGTGGGCCAACCGCAAGCCGGCAAAGGAGGCGCTCGACTCGGCGGTGGCGCGCGGCAATGCCGCGCTGCAGCCGCTGCCGCCTGACGGCGCGGGCGGCAAATAGCATGAATTGGCCCTATCCACGCCGGATCGCGCACCGTTGTGGCGGCGTGCTGGCGCCGGAGAATACCGTGGCGGGATTGCGCGTGGCGGTCGAGCACGGCTACCGCGGCGTCGAGTTCGACGTCATGTTGTCCGGCGACGGCACACCGGTCCTGATCCACGACGAGACGCTGGAACGCACCAGCAACGGGCGCGGCAAGGTGGCGGAAACGAGCGATGCCGAACTGGCGCGACTGGATGCCGGAAGCTGGCATGGCACGCGCTTTGCCGGCGAGCCGATCCCGGCCTTCGCGGCGGCGGCGCAAACCTGTCTCGCCCTCGATCTGTGGGCCAACGTCGAAATCAAGCCGGCTGCCGGATTCGAAGTGGCGACCGGCACCCGGGTGGCGACGATGGCGCAGGACATCTGGAAGGGCGCCGCCCTGCCGCCGCTGCTCTCGTCCTTTTCGGTTGCCGCCCTGGAGGCGGCGGCGCGGCACGCGCCGGCGCTGCCGCGCGGCATGCTCTACGACAAGGTGCCGGCGGACTGGCGCGAGACGCTGCGGCGGCTCGGCTGCATTTCCCTGCATTGCAGCGGGCTTCATGTCGATGCGGCACTGCTGGCGGCGGTGCGGGCGGCGGGCGTCGCCCTGGTGGTCTACACCGTAAACGATCCGCAGGATGTCGCAGCGCTGGTGCGCGCCGGCGTCGACGCGGTGATTACCGACCGGCCGGACCTGAATCCGGCGGAGACATAATTTTTTCTTACAAATTCGCCGTAAGCCGCCAGGGGCGGGAGGCGTTAAGCTTGCGTGGGGTCGTCCCATGCCATCCAAGGAGTGAAAACATGAACATCAGGACTCTCGTTGCCGCCCTGATCGCCGCCACCCTGAGCGTGCCGGTTCTGGCGCAAAGCAGCACCCCGGGCATCGATCAGCGCCAGGCCAACCAGCAGCAGCGCATCGACCAGGGCGTCAGCTCCGGCGAACTGAACAAGCGTGAGGCGGCGCGGCTGGAAAAAGGCCAGGAGAAAGTGCAAAGAATGGAAGACAAGGCGAAGGCCGATGGCACCGTCACCGCGGCGGAGCGCCGGCGCATCGAGCGCGAACAGAACCGGCAGAGCCGCCGGATCGCCCGCCAGAAGCACGACGCGCAACACGCCAAGTAGGTCGAGGGTCTTTCAGTCACAACGGGCGCCAGGCGGCGCCCGTTGCCTTTTGTGCGCTCCCCGGCCATGCGACCCGATGGCGGCACGCCGGCCGCCATGGTCCGCGGGAATCCCCGCGGCATGGCCCGGAGCATCGCGGCGGCGGCCGCAATTTTGCCGAGCGGCCGCCGGTAAACGGCTATATTAGCGTTGCAGGGCGATGCGCCATGTCGCCCGTTCGCCGCGAGGATAGGCATTTTGGCTTTTCGCATCCGAACCAAGTTGGCGCTGGCATTCGCCGCCTGCATGGCCACGATCGTGGCGGTCGGTGCGCTGCTGTCGTGGACGCTCATCCGCGACGAGATCCGGGCGGACGTGGCCAAGCACCTTTTTGCGCTGACCGCCGAAGTCGCGCATGAGGTCGAGAGCGACGTCGACGTGGCGCTGCGCGGCGTGGCCGGTATCGCCGCCGCCATCCCCGTCGCCGCGCTTGAAAGACCTGACGACGTCGCGCGCTACGTCGCCCAGCTGCCGACGCCGCTCGGCTGGCTCGATCGTTGCGTCGCCGCCGCGCCGGACGGCCGGATTTTCGCGATGAACCAGGCGGCGCCGGCGAACGCCATCACCAGCCTTGCGGAGCGCGAGTATTTCCAGCGTGTCCTGGCCGAAAAGAAGCCGGTGGTGTCGATGCCGCGGATCGGCGGCATCAGCAACACGCCGATCATTGCCCTGGCGGCGCCGCGCCTCGACGCGGATGGCCGCGTCCGCGTGGTGGTTGCCTGCAGCCTGGGACTGGTGCAGATCGGTGTCCTTGGCCACGTGCGCGAGCTCAAGGTCGGCAGCACCGGCTATCTGTATGTGGCGATGCGCAGTCGCAAGATCATCCTGCATCCCGACCCCGCGCGCATGCTGAGCGACGCCCCGCCGCGCGGTACCAATGCCTTGGCGGACAAGGCGGAAACCGGCTTCGAGGGCACCGAGGAGGGCGTCAACAGCAGCGGCCTGCGCGCGCTGATGAGCTTCAAGCAGATTCCCTCGCTCGGCTGGTTCGTCGCCGCCGTCTATCCGGTGGAAGAGGCCTACCAGCCGCTGCACCAGGCGCGCGAGCGGATCCTGCTGATGGCGCTGGCGGCCCTGGCGATCAGCGCCGCCCTGGCGTGGGCGCTGGCCGGCTGGCTGGTGGCGCCGCTGCAGCGCCTGACCCGCCATGTCGGCCTGTTGCGCGAGCGCAGCGACGCCCCCCTGCACAAGATACCGCGGCGCGACGACGAGATCGGCGACCTGGGAGAGGCCTTCGGCGGACTTCTGAACGATTTGCGCCAGCGCCAGGAGGCCCTGCGCAGCTCGGAGGAGAAATTTGCCGGTGCCTTTCACTCGAATCCGCACCTGATCCTCATCACCCGCCTGCGCGACGGCCTCATCGTCGAGGCGAACGAAGGATTCGAGCACCTGACGGGCTACACGCTGGCCGAGGCAGTCGGGAAACTGACTACGGCCGACCTGCATCTGTGGGGCGAGCTGGCTGATCGCGAAACGATGCTGCACCGGCTCGCCGAGAGCGGCCGCCTGCAGGATCTGGCATCGACCCTCGTGCGCAAGGACGGCGAGCGCCGCGACGTGCTGCTCTCGGCCGCCACCATCGAGTTGTCCGGCACCTCCCACATCATCGGCATGGTGCAGGACATCACCGAGCTGAAGCGCTCGCAGGAAGCGCTGCGCCGGTCGGAAGAGCGCTTTTCCAAGGCCTTCCACTCGAACCCGGACTTCAACATGATCAGCCGGCTGCGCGACGGCCTGATTGTCGAGGCCAACGCGGGTTTCGAGAAGCTGCTTGGAATCTCGGCGGCCGATGCGGTCGGCAAGATGAGCGTCGGAGACTTGCGCATGTGGGCCGATCCGGCCGACCGCGAACGCATGGTGCGTCGCCTCAATGAGCAGGGCAGTGTGCGCGACCTGCCGGCCACCTTCGTCACGCGAAGCGGCGAGCGCCGCGCCGTGGAGATCACCGCCAGCACGATTGATCTGGCCGGCGAGCCGCACATCATCGGCACGGCGCGCGATGTCACGGAACTGATGCACTCGCAGGAAGCGCTGCGCCGGTCCGAAGAACGCTTCGCCACCTTCTTCCGCAACAACCCGGACTATTCGTCCGTGAGCCGGCTGTCCGACGGCAAGTTCGTCGACGTCAATCGCGCATTCGAGCAAATGACGGGCTGGCGCCGCGACGAGGTGATTGGCCGGACGGCGCTGGATATCGGACTCTGGGCCGACCCGCGCGAGCGCGAAGCGGTTGTGCGGGAACTCAACGCCCACGGCCTCGCGCGCGATTTCGAGGTGCAGTTCCGCATGCGTTCGGGCGAATTGCGGCTGATCCAGGGGGCGGTGGTCAAGGTAGAACTGGAGGGCGAACCGCACATCCTCGGCGTGGCGCGCGACATCACCGAGATCCGCCGCGCCGAGGCGGCACGGGAGAAGTCGGAGGAAAAGTTCTCCAAGGCCTTCCATGCCAGCCCCGACTGGATCGTGGTAGTCAGGGTCGAGGACGGGCTGATCCTCGACGCCAACGAGGGTTTCGAGCGGATCAGCGGTTTTTCCGCCGCCGAGGCGATCGGCAAGACCGTTTTCGAACTCGGACTGTGGGCCGAGCCGGAGAAGCGGGCCGCATTCGTGCAGCAGGTCAGCACGCAGGGGATGGTGCGCGACTACGAATGGGCGGTGCGCCAGAAAGGCGGCAACATCCGCCACGCGCTCATTTCGACTGTCGCGATAAGCCTCGACGGCGAGCCGTGCCTGATCTCCATCGTGCGCGACGTCACCGAGCAGCGGCGCGCGGAAGCGGAGATCCGCAGCCTCAATGCGGACCTGGAAAGCCGCGTGCAGGCGCGCACGGCGGACCTCGAAGAAGCGCTGCGCGAACTGGAGGGCTTCAGCTATTCGATTTCGCACGACCTGCGCTCGCCCCTGCGCGCGATTGCCGGCTACGCCAGGATCATCGAAGAGGACTACGCCGCGCAAATCGACGGCGAGGGCAGGCACCTGCTCGGCCGCATTGTGGCCGGCGCGATCCGCATGAGCGAGCTGATCGATGACCTGCTGGATTTCGCGCGCATCGGCAGGGCCGAGCTGAAGAAGCTGCCGATCGAAATGAACGGGCTGCTGCGCGAAGTGCTGGGCGAGATGCCGGAGGCCGGCAGCGGCCACAACCTGCAGATGCGCATTGGCGCGCTGCCGGCGGCGCTGGCCGACCGCAGCCTGCTGCGCCAGGTGTGGGCCAACCTGCTGGCGAACGCCATCAAGTACAGCCGGCAAAGGGACCCGATGGTGATCGAGGTCGGCGGGGCGGTCGAGGGCGGCGAAACGCACTATTTCGTGCGCGACAACGGCGTCGGCTTCGACATGCAGTACGCCGGCAAGCTGTTCCAGGTGTTCCAGCGCCTGCATCGCGATCCGGCCTTCGAAGGCACCGGCGTCGGCCTGGCGATCGTCGCGCGCATCGTGCAGCGCCACGGCGGGCGCGTCTGGGCCGAAGCTGCGCCGGACGAAGGCGCCACCTTCCATTTCACCCTGCCGGCCGAAGCGCGCTGAACCCTGTTCTGTGGGAGGGGCTTCAGCCCCGACAAGTCGCTTCGCCACCGCTGCCGTCGGGACTGAAGCCCCTCCCACAACCCTCCATTTCCGCCGGCGGCCGGAGGGGACTTCGATGCTAAAATTCGCGTTTGCTCTTCGCCTGCCGCAACCGCCATGAAAAGCGCCGAAATCCGCCAGAAATTCCTCGACTACTTCGCTTCCCAGGGCCATGCCATCGTCGCCTCGTCGCCGCTGGTGCCCGGCAACGATCCGACGCTGCTGTTCACCAACGCCGGCATGGTGCAGTTCAAGGACGTTTTCCTCGGCCACGACAAGCGGCCCTACGCGCGTGCCACCACCTCGCAGCGCTGCGTGCGCGCCGGCGGCAAGCACAATGACCTGGAGAACGTCGGTTACACGGCGCGCCACCACACCTTCTTCGAGATGCTCGGCAACTTCAGCTTCGGCGACTACTTCAAGCGCGAGGCCATCCGCTACGCGTGGGAGCTGATCACCGGGGTCTACGGCATCCCGAAGGAGAAACTGTGGACCACGGTCTATCATGAGGACGACGAAGCGTACGAAATCTGGACGCGCGAGATCGGCGTGCCGGCCGAGCGTTGCATCCGCATCGGCGACAAGCCGGGTGCGCTGAAGTTCACCTCGGACAACTTCTGGCAGATGGCCGACACCGGCCCCTGCGGCCCCTGCAGCGAGATCTTCTATGACCACGGCGCCGGTATCGAGGGTGGCCCGCCCGGCTCGCCCGACGCCGACGGCGACCGCTACATCGAGATCTGGAACCTGGTCTTCATGCAGTTCAACCGTGACGAGCAGGGCGTGCTCAATCCGCTGCCGAAGCCGAGCGTGGATACCGGCATGGGCCTGGAGCGCCTCGCCGCGGTGCTGCAGCATGTGCACAGCAACTACGAGATCGACCTGTTCCAGGAACTCATTCGCGCGGCGGCGCGGGAAACCGGGGCGGAGGATCTCGCCAATCCGAGCCTGCGCGTCATCGCCGACCATATCCGCGCCTGTGCCTTCCTCGCCGTCGACGGTGTGATTCCCGGCTCGGACGGGCGCGGCTACGTGCTTCGCCGCATCATTCGCCGCGCCATCCGCCACGGCTACAAGCTCGGCCGGAAGCAGCCCTTCTTCCACCGGCTGGTGGCGGACCTCGCGCGGGTCATGGGCGAGGCCTACCCGGAACTGCCGGCCGCAGCGGAGCGCGTCGCCGAAGTCTTGCGTGCCGAGGAAGAGCGCTTCGCCGAGACGCTGGAGCACGGCATGGCGCTGCTCGAAGCGGCGCTGAATTCGCCGAGCAAACGCCTCGACGGCGAGACCGCCTTCAAGCTCTACGACACCTTTGGCTTTCCGCTCGACCTTACCGCCGACATTTGCCGCGAACGCGGCTTCACGCTCGACCAGGCCGGCTTCGACGGCGCCATGGCGCGCCAGCGCGAACAGGCGCGCGCCGCTTCGAAGTTCGTCATGAAGGGCACGCTGGAGTATGGCGGCGTGGCCACCGCCTTCCACGGCTACGACACCCTGGTGCACGAAGGCACCGTCGTCGCGCTGTACAAGGACGGCGCCATGGTGAACGAACTGGCCCACGGCGACAGCGGCGTGGTGGTGCTCGACCATACGCCGTTCTACGCCGAATCCGGCGGCCAGGTCGGCGACCGCGGCCGGCTCGAATCCGCCCACGGCGTCTTCGAGGTCGACGATACGCAGAAGCTCCAGGCCGACGTTTTCGGCCACCAGGGCGTGCTGAAGCTCGGCCGCCTCACGGTCGGCAATACCGTGCAGGCCAAGGTGGATGTCGCCTCGCGCGCCGCCACCGTGCGCAACCACTCTGCCACGCACCTGATGCACAAGGCGCTGCGCGAGGTGCTGGGCCGCCATGTGCAGCAAAAGGGCTCGCTGGTGAACCCGGCGCGCACGCGCTTCGACTTTGCCCACCATGCGCCGATGACCGAAGACGAGATGGGCCAGGTCGAACGCATCGTCAACCGCGAGATCCTCGCCAACGCCGCGGCCAGCGCCCGCCTGCTGTCATTCGAGGATGCGGTGAAATCCGGCGCCATGGCGTTGTTCGGCGAGAAGTACGGTGACACGGTGCGCGTCATGGAGATCGGCAGTTCGCGCGAGCTGTGCGGCGGCGTTCACGTCGCGCGCAGCGGCGATATCGGCTTCTTCAAGATTCTCTCGGAGAGCGGCGTCGCCGCCGGCATTCGCCGCATCGAGGCGGTCACCGGCGAAGGTGCGCTGGATCTGGTGCAGCAGCAGGAGCGCGAACTGGCCGAGGTGGCGGCGGCGATCAAGGCGCAGCCGCGCGAGATCGCCCTCAAGGTCGGCCAGGTGCTCGACCACCTCAGGGCGCTGGAGAAGGAACTGGCGCGGCTGAAGGAGAAGGTGGCGTCCAGCCAGGGCGACGACCTCGCCGCGCAGGCGGCCGACGTCAAGGGAGCCAAAGTGCTCGCCGCCGTGCTGGAGGGCGCCGACGCGAAGGCCTTGCGCGACACGCTGGACAAGCTCAAGGACAAACTGAAATCCTGCGTCGTCGTGCTCGGCGCCGCCGCCGACGGCAAGGCGGCGCTGATAGCCGGCGTCAGCAGCGACCTCACCGCGAAGGTGAAGGCGGGTGAACTGGTGAACTTCGTCGCCGGGCAGGTCGGCGGCAAGGGCGGCGGCCGGCCCGACATGGCGCAGGCCGGCGGCACGCAGCCGCAAAACCTCGGCGCAGCGCTCGCCTCGGTCCGGTCCTGGGTCGAAGGCCGGTTGTGACAAGGCGCCGCGCGAAGGGCGGTCCGCCCAGGCAGTCCGGCCGCGCGCTGCCCTGGGTGGCGGGCGGGCTGGCCGGCGCCGTGCTCCTCGCGGCGATCTATTTCTGGGCGGTGCTGACCTGGAGCTATTCCAGCGGCGAGCGCGCCGGCTGGGTGCAGAAGCTGTCGAAGAAAGGCTGGGTCTGCAAGGCCTGGGAAGGCGAGATGGTGATGGTCTCGATGCCCGGCAGCGTGCCGGAGAAGTTCTATTTCACCGTGCGCGACGATGCGATCGCCGAGCAGATCAATCACGCGATGGGAAAGCGGGTCTCGCTTCATTACGAGGAGAAGGTCGGACTGCCGTCATCCTGCTTCGGCGAGACGCGCCACTTCGTCATGCGCGTCGTCCCCATTGCGGAAGCGACCGCCCCGGCGGCGGGAGGCGGCGCACCGCTTGTTGTTCCCGCCGATCCGGCCCGGCCGCAGTAGCACGGCGTTCCCCGGCGGGCTGCGCGATGCAGAAATTCTGTCCGGTATGCAGCGACCTTCTCGGCGAGGACGAGATTGCCGGGCGCCGCCGGCTTGCCTGCCGGCGGCCCGGCTGCGGCTACGTTTATTGGAACAATCCGCTGCCGGTGGTGGCCGGCCTGGTCGAGCGCGACGGCATGATCGTGCTGGCGCGCAATCACGCCTGGCCGGAGAAGATGTTCGGCCTTGTCACCGGCTTCCTCGAGCGCGACGAGACGCCCGAGGAAGGCGCGGCGCGCGAGGTGAAGGAGGAACTCGGTCTCGACGCGCACTCGGCGCGTCTGATCGGCGTCTATCCGTTCCAGCGCAAGAATGAAATCATCCTCGCCTACCATGTCGTCGCAGCAGGCGAGATCGTTCTCAACGAGGAACTGGCGGAATACAGGCTGATCCCGCCGGCAAAGCTCCGGCCGTGGGATTTCGGCACCGGGCTGGCGATCCGCGACTGGCTGGCGAGCAGGCAGGCATGATTGCGCGGAAAACCGTGGTCAGGATGGGGTTTCCGGAATGATTTCCGACCCGAAGCGTTTCGATGCCGCCATCGCAGCCATCGACGCCGCCAACGCCGAGGATCCCGGCCTCGACGACGACCAGCCCAAGGAGTTGCTCTACGGGCGGCGCATGAGCGAGATGCTGGATCGCTTCGCACCGGACGCTTCCGAAGCGGTGCGCCTCGCGGTGCGCGCCCAGCACATCCAGCGCTGGAAGACGCCGCGCTCGAACTATCCGCTGGATCGCCAGGGCTACCTGCAGTGGCGCAGCGGGCTATACCGGTTTCATGCCGACACGGCCGCAGGCATTCTGCAGGCGGTCGGCTATGACGCAGAGACAATCGGACAGGTCAGGTCGGCGGTCGGCAAGAAGGGACTCAAGGTCAATGCCGGGACGCAGCTGCTCGAAGACGTCACCGACCTTGTTTTCCTCGAACACTACCTGAGCGGCTTCGCTGCGCAGCACCCGGAATATGACGAAGCGAAATGGATCGAGATCCTGCGCAAGACCTGGCTGAAGATGTCCGACCCGGCGCGCCGTTTCGCACTGGCGGGAAACATCAGCCTGCCCGAAAGCCTGTTGCCGCTGATCCTCAAGGCCGTCGCCTGAGCGCCGCGGCGGCTGCGCGCAGGGAGGGCTGATCCGTGGCGGCGGCATCCCTGGCAACCGACTGAGGCCCGGCATGTTGACAGGTTGGCGGGTGCGGCGTAGCGTGCCCGGAGGCATGCGTTGACATCCCCGCCGCACATGCCGTCGCCGGACGGGCTCCGGTTGGGAGGTGCGCTGAATGCCTATCCCCGTGGTGCCGTGCAGGTTCCTTCCGTCGGTCCGGCCGATCGCGCCGCGCCGGCGGCCCCTCCCGACCCGATTGCACGCCGGCCTGCTCCTGTCGCTGACCTGCTGCTGCGCGCTTGCCTCGCCGCAATCGGACGCGCTCAAGCGCGCAGGACAGGCGGCGCTGGCGGCCGACCGTGTCGATGCCGCCATCGAGCAGTTCCGCGCGGCGATGCTGGCGGACTCCGCCGACCGCGATGCGGCGTTCCTTCTCGGAGCGAGCTTCAACCGCAACGGGGATTTTGCGGGCGCCTACGCGCGGCTGAAGGCGCTCGAAGGTGCCGGCTACCGCAATCGCGAGCTGGATTTCGAAATCGGCTGGAGCCTGACCGAATTGGGCCGCGCGCGCGCCGGCCTGGCCAGGCTGGAGCGCTACGAAGCCGCCGTTCCCGGTCGTGCCCTGACGGCCGAACTCCGCGGCCGCGCCTATCTGCTGCTGCGCGATTTCGACAAGGCGGAGGCGCACCTGCGCGAGGCGCTGGCGCGCGACGCAAATGCCAGACCGCGCATCGATGCCTACCTTGCGCGGGTCCAGTACGGTCGTGGCGACGAGGCGGCCGCAGCAGCAAGCCTGGATGCGCTGGCACGCAGCGATTCCAGCCTCGGCCGCGCGTTGCGGGACGGCGAATCGGCGCTGGCCGGCGTGGCGCCGCGCGCGCGCCACGGCTGGCGCTTCAGCGTTTCGGCGGGCGCCGGCCACAACAGCAACACCATCGCGCTAGGCAATACTCAGCCCCTGCCGGCCGACATCACGCGCCAGAGCGCGGCATTCCTGCGCGCCGGTTTCGGCGCATCGTACACGGCGGAACTTGACGACGGCGCGCGCGCCTCCGCCGGATACGCGTTTGTCGGCGAGCGCCACGACGGGATTTCGGCGGCGAACCTGAACGACCATTTCTTTCACGCCGATCTCGGCATGCGCCTGAGCGAGCGTGTCACGGCGTCGCTGCGCGGCAGCGTGCAATTGACCTACCTCGGCGGCGACCATTTCCGCACCCAGCCGGCGCTGCGGCCGATGCTCGCCGTCCGCCACGGGCCCGCCGCCAGCACCGAGTTTGCCTATGCGCTGGCGCTGCCCGACTACCGGACGGCTTCAGCACCGATGTTCGAGCGCAGCGGCGAGATCCATACCGTTGCCGTGCACCACCTGATCCAGCCGGCGGGCTCGCCGTGGTCGGGATCGCTGGGCTACGCCCACACGGCCAATCGCACCGAAGGGGCCGAGTTTCGCTCGAACAGCGATGCGCTGTCCGCGACGGTCCGCTATTCGTTCAGCGGGAAGACCAACATCGGCGCGGGCGTGAGCGTGTCGCGCGACAACTACGACAACCCGAGTGCGTTTTCCGGATATGCGCGCCGCGACCGGCCGCGCACGGCGTTCGTGCAGTTGAACGGCCCCCTCAGCGAGAGCGTGCGCTATTTCGTCAGCCTGCAGGGGAACGCCAGTCGCTCGAATATTGCCTTCTACGACTACCGGCAGCGCGTCGTGCTGGGCGGCCTGGCAGCCGACTTCTGAGGAGACAGATCATGGGACGACTGTTTTCGATAGCGGCACTGTGCGCCGGCCTGTCGCTGAATGCTTCCGCGCAATACGGCCCGAGTCCGCCGCCGATGGTACCGAGCCCGCCACCGGTGGTCATGCCGCCGCCGATGGTGCCGAGTCCGCCGCCGGTCGTCGTCAATCCGCCTCCCGCACCGACCGGCAATCCCGCGGCTGCGCCCGCGACGGCGGGCGGACACCTTGCCTTGACGCGGCCACCGGACGAGGCAGGAGACAATTTCCTTGATGCATTCGCCGGGGCCTTCCACGACTATGGCTACCAGAGAGAGAGGCAATGGGAGCAGGATGATGCGGAGCACGAAAGACGGCGCATGTCCCGGCTGCTGCAACAATGGGCGGAGGAGGATCGGCGTGCGTGGGAAGAGAAGCGCAAGCTTGAGGCCGCGGATGCACAGCGCAGGCACGAGCAGATACTGCGCGACATGAAGCACATCAGCGACGGATTGCGCGATGACGCCGCCAAGCCGCCGGCGCCGCCGGCAGCGAATCCGCCGGCTGCGGGCGAGCCGCCGCCCGTTTCGATTCTCGACCAGATCGGCGAGCCCGATCCGCTTGAATACGTTCGTGCGATGATGGGGGGGGAGTCGAAGCCGCCGCTGAGCCCGGAAGAGCAATCCCAGGAAGACAAGGCGCAGCACCTGGTCGACAAGATCTTCTCCGGCAATGCCGCCGATAGCGACAAGGCGAAGAAGGAGATCCCGTATGCCAACCCGGAAGTTCGTGAACGCGTGGAGCGCAAGATCAACGACCGGGTCCGGAGGATCGTGAACGACGCTTTGCGCGCAAGCCGCGCCGCGGCGGCCGGCGCACCGCAAACCGGCACGCCGTAGCATCCCATCGTTCGGCTGCCGATCGCGCGGGCCGGCCGGCTCGTCAGGCGGGCTCCTGACCGATGCGATTGGCCCAGGCCAGCGCCTGGGTCAGGATGGCGGCAACGCGTTGCGCGTCGACGCCGGGCAACTCGGCGGCAAGCGCAAGACACGCCGCCATGTCGCCCTCCTCCTGCTTCTCCGCCAGTTGCAGCAGGGTTCCCAGCACGCCGGTGCGCGTTTCCAATGCGTCGCGCACCTCCGTCGCGACGTTCAGCGCGCCGACCACCTCGCCGATGGGTACATGCAGCAGCGCCGGCATGAGTGAGACGATGCCGGTCATGAATGCCTGGTCTTCCAGGTCGCGGCTGCCGCCGAGAAAATCGCCGGCAAGCAGTTCCATGAAGCGGCCGCGCGTGGCGGCAAGCTGCAGCAGCGGGCTGGCGAAATTGCCGTCGGGCGAGGACTCGGCGTAGACCAGCAGTTGCAGCCAGCGCTGCAGCTGGCGCCGGCCGAGCACCGTGATGGCGTGGCGCACCGAGGTGATCTTTTGCCGCACGCCGCTGGCGGCCGAGTTGGTCAGCCGCATCAGGTTCAGCGTCAGGCCGGGCTCGGGTTTGAATATGCCCTCCAGCGTGTTGGTGTCCGCATCTTCGAGCACCAGGCCGAGCAGGCGATTCAGGGTCAGTTCGGAGTGTGAAAGCTTCTTGCCGGCAATGATCGTCGGCTTGGCGAAATAGTAGCCCTGGAACAGATCGAAACCGAGATCGAGGCAGTGCTTGACCTGCGTTTCGCTGTCCACCTTTTCCGCGAGCAGGGTGACCGGCCATCGGCGCAACGTCTCCGCCGTCTCTCGCAGTGCGGCGTCGTCCATGCCCATCAGCTCGACCTTGACGATGTCGGCCATTTCCAGCAGCGGCCGATGCTTCTCCTCGAAGGTGACGAAATCGTCGAGGGCGAGCTGAAATCCCATGTCTTTCAGGTCGCGGCAGCGCCGCACAACCTGCGGCGTGATGTCCACCGTTTCCAGCACCTCCAGCACGAACTTCTCGCGCGGCAGCATCTCCAGCACCTCGCTCATCAGCATGCGCGCGTCGAGGTTGATGAAGCCGAGGTAGGGGCCGAGCGCCGCCTCCAGGCCGAGTTCGGTGAAGGCGTGGGAGAGCACCGTGGCGGTGGCGGCGGTGTCGTCGCTCACCTGGGCGAAATTCTGCCGGCCGCTGCGGAACAGCAGCTCGTAGGCGAACATGCGCTGCGCGCGGTCGAGGATCGGCTGGCGGCCGATGAAAATGTCCTGGCTGGGTTCGCTCATACCAGGTAGGCAACGGCCGCCGCCACCGGAACTTTAGAAGCCCAGAAGAAGGTCGGGTTTGGCCGTGCGCAGCACGCGGCGGAAATCGTCCTGGATGCGGCGCAATGCCGCATCGTTGTCGGCCTCGAAGCGCAGTACCAGTACCGGCGTGGTGTTGGAGGCACGCATCAGGCCGAAGCCGTCGGCGTATTCCACGCGCAGGCCGTCGATCGTGATGATGTCCTGCGCGCCCCCGAAGCTTGCCGTTTTCTGCAGCAGGGCGATCAGCGCATGCGGCTCGCCCTCGCGCATCTTCAGGTTGAGTTCCGGCGTGGACACCGCGTCGGGCAGGTGCTTCAGCGGCCAGTTGGCGTCCTGCCAGCGCGAAACGATCTCCAGCAGGCGCGCGCCGGCGTAGAGGCCGTCGTCGAAGCCGTACCAGCGCTCCTTGAAGAAGGTGTGGCCGCTCATCTCGCCGGCGAGCGGGGCGCCGGTCTCCTTCAGCTTGGCCTTGATGAGGGCATGGCCGGTCATCCACATCAGCGGCTTGCCGCCCTGGTGGCGGATGGCGCGCGCCAGGTTGCGCGAGCACTTCACGTCGTAGAGGATCTGCGCACCGGGATTTCGCGTCAGCACGTCGGCGGCAAAAAGCATCAGCTGGCGGTCGGGATAGATGATCTCGCCGTCCTTGGTCACCACGCCGAGGCGGTCGCCGTCGCCGTCGAAGGCGATGCCGAGTTCGGCATCGGTCTCCTGCAGGGCGCGGATGAGGTCCTTCAGGTTGTCCGGCTTGGAGGGGTCGGGGTGGTGGTTGGGGAAGGTGCCGTCGACATCGCAATACAGCTCGACCAGCTCGCAGCCCATGCGGCGGAACAGCTCGGGCGCCACGGCGCCGGCGACGCCGTTGCCGCAGTCCACCACGATCTTCATTTTGCGCGACAGCTTCACGTCGGAGACGATGCGGTCCAGGTAGTCGCGGCGCACATCCACCTGCGTGATCCTGCCGCTGCCGGAGGAAAGCCGGCCTTCGACGAGCCGCGTGCGCAGCGCCGTGATGGCCGTGCTGTGCAGGGTGTCGCCGGCCAGCATGATCTTGAAGCCGTTGTAGTCGGGCGGGTTGTGGCTGCCGGTGACCAGCACCGCGCTGCCGGTCTTGAGATGGTGCGCGGCGAAGTAGCCGAGCGGCGTCGGCACCATGCCGATGTCGGCGACGTCGACGCCGGATGCGCAGAGGCCTTCCATCAGCGCCTGCGACAGTTCGGGTCCGGAGAGGCGGCCGTCGCGGCCGACGACGACGGCCTTCACGCGGCGTGCGCGCGCTTCCGAGCCGATGGCGCGGCCGATCTGGTAAACGGAGTCGCGTGTCAGCGTCCTGCCGACGATGCCGCGGATGTCGTAGGCCTTGAAGATTTCGGGGGCGGGGATGTGCATGGCGGAGTCCTCAGTGGATTTTCGCCATTATCCCATCATACTGTGCGGTCGAAAAACGCCAGCAGCCGCTGCGGCAGCCAGTCGAGATGGCCGGGGAAGGCGCCGGAAACGAAGCCGACATGGCCGCCGCCGGCCGGGTAGTCGAGCGTGACCGAAGCCGAGACCTCTTTCGCGCCGGGCAAGGCCTGCCACGGCAGGAAGGGATCGTTGAGGGTGTTGATCACCAGCGCCGGCAGGCGGATGCCCGGCAGCCAGGGCTTGCTGCTGGCGCGGCGCCAGTAGTCCGCGGCGTCGCGGAAGCCGTGCAGCGGGGCGGTGACGGCGTCGTCGAACTCGCGGAGGTTGCGCGCCGCATGCATGCGCGCGGCGTCGAAGAGCTTCGGAAAGCGTTCCAGCTTTTCGGCGGCGCTGAGCTTCAGCGTCGCCAGGAAATGCCTGGCATAGAGCTGGCTGAAACCCCGCTGCAGGGCCAGTCCGGCGGCGGCGAGGTCGAGCGGCGCGCAAACCGCCGCGACGGACTGGACGATGTCGCCGGCGGCGACCTCCTGTTCGCCGGCCCATTTCAGCAGCGCGTTGCCACCGAGGGAAACGCCCGATGCGCAAATTGCGCGCCGCGGGTGCAGGACGCGCAGCCGTCGCAGGATCCAGTCGATTTCGGCGGAATCGCCCGAGTGGTAGGCGCGCGGCAGGCGGTTTGGCTCGCCCGAGCAGCCGCGGAAATGCGCCACCGCACCGCCCCATCCGTGCGCGCCCAGCGCCTGCATCAGGGCCGTCGCGTAGTGGCTGTGCGAACTGCCCTCGAGACCATGGAACAGCACGACCAGCGGCGCATCGCGGTCGGCGCAGTCGACAAAGTCCACATCGATGAAATCGGCGTCGGGCGTTTCCCAGCGCTCGCGCCGATACGCCGGTGCGGCGGCGTGCCGGGCGAGCGGGTAGATGGTCTGCAGGTGGCCACCCGGCAGCCAGACGGGGGCGCGGTAGGGCAGTGAGATGGCGGACCGCGCGGTCAATGCAGGGTCGAAGAGGCCTTGCCGGGGATGGCGACCGGTGCCGGCGAGGCATGGCGCGCCAGGAGGTGCCAGCCCTGCGCGCCGCGCACATAGACATTCGTGGCGATGACCGGCGGCCGCGGGCGATCCTCGCCGGGCACCGAATAGTGCTCGTGCGCGCTGTGCATGGCGAGCAGCACGCCCTGGCGGCGCACGGCATCGAGGAGGCGCAGCGTGGCATGGGCGCCGCCGGCGAAAGCCTGGCGCCAGCTGTCGCGGACGGCCGCAAAGCCGCATGCCCGCTCGCCCTGCGGGTGCACGCAGACAACTTCCTCGTCCTCGGCCCAGATGCCCATCATGGCGTCGAGATCGGCGCGTTCGATCGCGTCATAGAACGCCAGTTCGGCATCCTGCGGCGTGGCAAAAAACCGCATGCTCATGCGAGGCTTCCTTTCACTTCGTCGAAGACGCGTTCGGGCGTCAGGTCGTTCATGCAGCGCAGATGCCCGAGCGGGCATTCGCGCTTGAAGCAGGGACTGCAGGGCAGGCCGAGCGTGAGGATGGCAGCGGCGGCGCCGAGCGGCGGCGTGTAGGCCGGACTGGAGGAGCCGTAGAGGGCCACCAGCGGGCGCGCCAATGCCGCGGCGACGTGCATCAGGCCGGAGTCGTTGCTTACCACGACGGCGGCGACGGAAAGCAGGTCGATGGCCTGGTCGAGGCCGGTCCTGCCGCACAGGTTGCGGACGGTGCCGCCGGACAGCCGCTCGATTTCCGCGCCGATCGGCGCATCCTTGGCCGAACCGACGATCCAGACCGGCAAGCGCGTCTCCGCAAGGCGACGCGCAAGGGCGGCGAAATGCGCCGCCGGCCAGCGCTTGGCCGGCCCGTATTCCGCACCGGGGCAGAAAACGGCTGGCGCCGGCGAAGCGGTCAGGCCGAGCGCCGCCAGAGTGGCGCGCACGGTTTCCGCGTTGGCATCAAGATGCGGCCCGGCGAGCGGCGCGGGCTTCGTTGCGCCGACTTCCTCAGCCAGCAGGGCGTAGCGCTGGGCCAACTGCGGCAGGGTTGATTCGTCGAGGCGATGGATGCGGTTGAGCAGGCCGTATCGCGCCTCCCCCTTGAAGCCGATGCGCTGCGGGATGCCAGCGAGGAACGGCAACAGGGCCGACTTCCAGGAGTTCGGCAGGACGATCGCGGTGTCGTAGCCTGCGTGCGCCAATTCGCGTCCGGCGCGCCAGCGCCCCGACAGGTTGAACTCGCCGTGGGCAAAGGGGTTGGGAACGACATGCCGGATTTCGCGCATTCGTGCCAGCACCGGTGCAGCCCACGCCGGCGCGAAGGCGTCGAGGGTGAGCCCCGGGAACCTTTCATGCAGCCGCGCGAACAGCGGCTGGGCGAGGATCGTGTCGCCGATCCAGGAGGGTGCGACGACGAGGGCTTCGCGCATGGCGCCCTCGGGCTGTCAGTGGTGCCCCTTGGGCGCCTCGCCGGCGAAGGTGTAGCGCGTGCCGCAATACGGGCAGAGCGCCGCGCCGCCTTTCAGCGGGTCGAGAAAGACGCGCGGATGGCGTGCCCACAGCGGCGCGTCCGGTCGCGGGCAGTGCAGCGGCAGGTCGTCGGCGGTGACGGCGACGCTGCGGGCGGTGTCGTTTGCTTCAGCCATTCACAACTCCCTTAAACGCGTGCCAGCCAGTCCTTGTGGGCCGGCACCCTGCCGTTCACCACGTCGAAGAACAGGCTCTGGAGCTTTTCCGTCACCGGCCCGCGCTTGCCGGCGCCGATCTGGCGGCTGTCCACCTCGCGGATCGGCGTCACCTCGGCGGCGGTGCCGGTGAAAAAGGCCTCGTCGGCGATGTAGAGGTCGTCGCGCGTGAGGCGCTTGGCTTTCACCTCCAGGCCGAGGTCCTTGGCCAGCTGGATCACCGTGGCACGGGTGATGCCGACCAGGGCCGAGGCGATCTCCGGCTCGTAGATCTGGCCGTCCTTGACGACGAACAGGTTCTCGCCGGCGCCCTCGGCGACGAAGCCGTCGACGTCGAGCAGCAGCGCCTCGTCGTAGCCGTGCTCGGTGGCCTCCATGTTGGCGAGGATCGAGTTGGCGTAGGTGCCGGAGTACTTGGCGCGGCACATCGAGACATTGACGTGGTGGCGCGCGTAGCTCGATGTCTTGACCCGGATGCCCTTGGCGAGGCCTTCCTCGCCCAGATAGGCGCCCCACGGCCAGGCGGCGATGGAGACGTGCACCTGCGCGCCCTTCGGCGAGACGCCCATCTTCTCCGAGCCGTAGAAGGCGATCGGCCGCAGGTAGCAGGATTCCAGCTTGTTGGCGCGCACCACTTCCTTGTGCGCCTCCATCAGCGTTTCCTTGTCGTAGGGCATCTTCATCATGTAGATGTGCGCCGAATTGAACAGCCGATCGGTGTGTTCCTTCAGGCGGAAGATGGCGGTGCCGTCGTCGGTCTTGTAGGCACGCAGGCCCTCGAATACGGCCAGGCCGTAATGCAGGGAGTGGGTGAGCACGTGCGTCGTCGCTTCGCGCCAGGGCACGAGCTTGCCGTCGTGCCAGATGAAGCCGTCGCGGTCGGCCATGGACATGATGTTTCTCCAGCTTCTTCTTTTGGGAAAGGAAGATTTTATCGCACCCTGGGGGCGCGGTAAAATCGGGCCATGGAACGCATCTGGAAGCCCAACGTCACCGTCGCCGCGATCATCGAGCGCGACGGCCGCTTCCTGCTCGTAGAAGAGGAAACCGACGACGGCATCCGCTTCAACCAGCCGGCCGGCCACCTCGACGAGGGCGAGTCCCTGGTGGACGCCGCGGCGCGCGAGGCGCTGGAGGAGACGGCGCACCGCTTCGTGCCGGAATACCTGGTCGGCGTCTACCAGTGGCGCCGCCCGGACGGCGTAGTGACCTATCTGCGCTTCGCCTTTGGCGGGCGGCTGCTCGGGGTGGAAGCGGAGCGGGCGCTGGACCACGGCATCCTGCGTGCCCTCTGGCTGACGCCGGAGGAGATCGCGGCGGAGCGGGCGCGGCACCGCAGCCCGCTGGTCATGCAGTGCGTGCGCGATTACCTGGCCGGGCGCCGCTACAGCCTCGATTTGATAACCCATTACGAGACATGAGCCAGGGCACTATCGTCGTCGGCATGTCGGGCGGGGTGGATTCCTCCGTCGCGGCGATGCTCCTGAAGCAGCAGGGCTGGAAGGTCGTCGGCCTGTTCATGAAGAACTGGGAGGACGATGACGACGCGGAGTACTGCTCCTCGCGCCAGGACCTCATCGACGTCGCGGCGGTGTGCGACATCCTCGGCATCGACCTCGAGGTGGTCAACTTCTCCGCCGAGTACAAGGAGCGGGTGTTCGCCGAGTTCCTGCGTGAGTACAAGGCCGGGCGCACGCCCAACCCCGACGTGCTGTGCAACGCCGAGATCAAGTTCAAGGCCTTCCTCGACCACGCCCTGACGCTCGGCGCGGAAAAGATCGCCACCGGCCACTATGCCCGGGTGCGCGAGGTGGCGACCGAGATGGGCCGCGAGTTCCAGCTGCTGAAGGCCGAGGACGGCACCAAGGACCAGAGCTACTTCCTCTACCGCCTCAACCAGGCGCAGTTGTCGAAGACGCTGTTCCCGCTCGGGCAGATCTACAAGCGTGAGGTGCGCAAGATGGCGGAAGCGGCCGGCCTGCCCAACTTCGCCAAGAAGGACTCGACCGGCATCTGCTTCATCGGCGAGCGGCCGTTCAAGGAGTTTCTGGAGCGCTACATTCCGCGCCAACCCGGCGAGATTCGTACGCTGGACGGCGACAAGCGGGTGGGCGGGCACCACGGCCTGATGTACCACACGCTGGGCCAGCGCAAGGGCCTTGGAATCGGTGGCATCGCCGGAGGCGATGGGGGCGGCGAGGCGAGCAACAAGAGGGACGGCGAGCACGATGCCTGGTACGTCGCCGGCAAGAACCTGGAAAAGAACATCCTCTACGTCGTGCAGGGCCACGACCATCCGGCGCTGCTGGCGGACCGGCTCAAGGCCATCGACCTATCGTGGGTGAACGGCAAGGCGCCGCACACGCACTGGGTCTATACGGCGAAGACGCGCTACCGCCAGCCGGATGCGCCCTGCGAGGTGGAGAGCGTGGATGCGGAGTGCTGCGAGGTGATCTTCGCCCAGGCGCAATGGGCGGTGACGCCCGGCCAGAGCGTGGTGCTCTACGATTCGACGGTGTGCCTGGGCGGCGGCATCATCGCGTAGTTGCCCGAAGTTGCCCCGTGCCGCCGTCCTGCGGAGACCGACTTTTATTCCTTGGGCACGGTTTCGGCGAACGAAGGCCGCTGCATCAGCTCGTCGTACAGCCGCGCCAGGTTGGCGTGCCGCTCGCGCCAGTCGACGTCCGGCAGGCGGAAATCGAGGTAGCCCAGCACCGTGCCGATGGCAACGTCGGCCAGCGAGAAGGCGTTGCCGCTGCACCAGGGCTGCTCGCCGAGTTCCTCGGACATCATGTTCAGCGAGAGATCGATCTTGTCGCGCTGGCGCGGGATCCAGGCCGGATTTCTTTGCCCTTCCGGGCGCCGGCTTTCGAGCACGACCGAGACGGTGGCATCCAGCACACCGTCGGCCAGCGCCTCCCAGCGCTTGACGCGGATGCGCTCGCGGCCGGCGGCCGGCAGCAGGCGGTTGTTGGGACTGACGCCGTCGAGGTACTCGACGATGACGCGCGAGTCGAACAGCGTGCTGTCGTCGTCGAGCACCAGCACCGGCACCTTGTTCAGGGGATTGAGCCTGGACACGCCGGTGTCGGCGTTCCATGGGTTGTCGAGCACGAACTCGTACTCGATCTTCTTCTCCGCGAGGACAATGCGCGCCTTGCGTACGTAGGGGCTGGTGTGGGAGCCGATCAGTTTCATTGTTTTCCGTGTTCCGTGAGGCCTCTGGATTATAGCATTCGCGATGCCTGGCTCCGGCTAAACGCATCAGGCGTGGGCAGGAGGACAGCATGATAAAATCCGGACTGTTCAATGCGTTTTTTCTTCCCATGACGCTTACCCCGCTGACAGCCTTGTCTCCGCTCGATGGTCGCTATGGCGGCAAGGTCGAGGCGCTGCGCGCGCATTTCTCCGAGTTCGGCCTGATCCGCAACCGCGTGAAGGTCGAGGTGGCTTGGCTGCGGGCGCTTGCCGCCGAGCCGCATTTCGCCGACATCCCGCCGTTCTCCCGCGAAACCGGCGCCGAGCTTGATGCCGTCGTCGGTGAGTTCTCGATTGCCGATGCGGAGGCGATCAAGGCGATCGAGGCGCGTACCAACCACGACGTCAAGGCGATGGAGTATTGGCTGAAAGAGCGCCTGTCCGACAACGCCGAGGTCATGGCGGTGGCGGAATTCATCCATTTCGGCTGCACCTCGGAGGACATCAACAACCTGTCGCACGCGCTGATGCTGCGGGACGGCCGCGACGACATCCTGCTGCCGGCCATGGACGCGCTGGTGGCGCGGCTGGTGGCGCTGGCGCACGAGCATGCCGAGCAGCCGATGCTCTCGCGCACGCACGGCCAGCCGGCCAGCCCGACGACGCTCGGCAAGGAAATGGCGAACGCCGCCGCGCGCCTGAAGCGCGCCCGCGCGCGCATCGCGGCAGTGTCGCTCACCGCCAAGTTCAACGGCGCCGTGGGCAACTACAACGCCCACCTCGCCGCCTATCCCGGTTTCGACTGGGAGGGCTTCGCGCGCCGCTTCATCGAATCGTTCCTTCTGGAATTCAACCCCTACACGATCCAGATCGAACCGCACGACACGATGGCCGAACTGTTCGACGCGGTTGCCCGCGCCAACACGATCCTGCTGGACCTGAACCGCGACATCTGGCTGTACATTTCCATCGGCTACTTCCGGCAGAAGCTGCGAGCCGGCGAGATCGGATCGAGCACCATGCCGCACAAGGTGAATCCGATCGATTTCGAGAATTCCGAGGGCAATCTGGGTTTGGCCAATGCGAACCTGCGCCACCTCGCCGACAAGCTGCCGGTTTCGCGCCTGCAGCGCGACCTGAGCGATTCGACGGTGCTGCGCAACATGGGTGTGGCGTTCGGCTATTCGCTGCTGGCCTACGATTCCTGCCTGAAGGGACTCGGCAAGCTGGAAGCCGATCCGCTGCGCCTGCGCGAAGACCTGGCGGATTGCTGGGAAGTCCTGGCGGAGCCGGTGCAGACGGTCATGCGCCGCCACGGCGTCGAGAATCCCTACGAGCAGCTGAAGGAGCTTACGCGCGGCAAGGGCATCACGCGCGAGGGGCTGCATGCCTTCATTGCCGGCCTGAAGATACCGGAGCCGGAAAAGCAGCGCCTGTTGGCCATGACGCCGTGGACCTACGTCGGCATGGCGGCCGCATTGGCGAAAAGGATCTGAAGATGGGGTTTGCGGAGAACCTGCGGAAGATGCCCGGCGTCGCGCATCTGGCGGCAATCGAACTGCGGGAAGGCGATGCTTTGGTCGCCACCATCGAGCACAAGCCGGGCCAGGTCGGACCGCTGGCCCTGTACAACCACCTCGCCCAGACCTACGGCGCGATCACGCCGGAAGCCGCGCGCAGCGGCCTCGACCTGCTTGCCGAGCAGGCGGAGGATGCGCGCGCCAACCCGGGCAAGCATCGCGACATCGACCGGCTGCTGGAACTGGCGCAGGGCGGACGCACGCTGCGTGTGAAACACGTCTTCTACGCGTAAAGAGCCGTCATCCCCGCGCAAGCGGGGATCCATGACCGGTCGAATGCTTCTGGATTCCCGCTTCGGCGGGAATGACGGGCTTAGACGACCGCTTCTTCCTTGGTCTTCTGCGGCTTGACGAACTGCTCGCGCGAGACGCCGAGCCACATCACCAGCGGGCTGGCGACCAGCACCGAGGAGTAGATGCCGAAGAGGATGCCGATGGTCAGCGCCAGGGCGAAGTAATGCAGCACCTCGCCGCCGAAGACCAGCATGGACAGCACCGCCAGCTGCGTGCTGCCGTGCGTGATGATGGTGCGGCTGATGGTGCTGGTGATGGCGTTGTCGATCACCTGCGGCACCGTCGCCTTGCGCAGCTTCTTGAAGTTCTCCCGCACGCGGTCGAAGACGACTACCGATTCGTTTACCGAATAGCCCAGCACCGCCAGCACCGCGGCCAGCACCGGCAGCGAGAATTCCCACTGGAAGAAGGCGAAGAAGCCGAGGATGATCACGACGTCGTGCAGGTTGGCGATGATCGCCGAGATGGCAAAGCGCCATTCGAAGCGCAGCGCCAGGTAGACGATGATGCCGAAAATCACCAGCAGCAGGGCGATGGCGCCGTTCTCGGCGAGTTCCTTGCCGACCTGCGGGCCGACGAATTCCACGCGTTTCAGCTCGGCGCCGCCAACGTCCTGTTGCAGCGCGCCCATGACCGAGGTGCCCAGCGCGGCGGAATCCTGGCCGGGCTTGAGCGGCATGCGGATCAATACGTCGCGGCTGCTGCCGAAGTTCGCCACCTGCGTGTCGGTATAGCCGGCCTTGGCCAGCGCGTCGCGGATCTTCTGCGTGTCGGCGGCCTGCGGGTAGTTCACCTCGATCAGCGTGCCGCCGGTGAACTCGACGCTGAAGTGCAGGCCGCGCGTGGCGAGGAAGAACACCGCCGCGACGAAGGTGATCAGCGATATGACGTTGAACACCAGCGCATGGCGCATGAAGGGGATGTCTTTGCGGATCTTGAAGAATTCCATGATTACTTCCAGGCGACGTTGCCGATCGACAGCGTGGCCAGCTTGCGCCGGCTGCCGTAGACCAGGTTGACGATGCCGCGCGAGACGACCACCGAACTGAACATCGAGGTGAGGATGCCCAGGCAGTGCACCACGGCGAAGCCGCGCACCGGGCCGGAGCCGAAAATGAGCAGCGCGAGGCCGGCTATGAGCGAGGTGACGTTGGAATCGAGGATGGTGCCGAACGCGCGCTCGTAGCCTGCGGCGATCGCCGCCTGCGGCGTGGCGCCGTTTCTCAGTTCCTCGCGGATGCGCTCGTTGATGAGCACGTTGGCATCGATGGCCATGCCCAGCGTCAGCGCGATGGCGGCGATGCCGGGCAGCGTCAGCGTTGCCTGCAGGAGCGACAGCAGGGCGATCAGCAGCAGCAGGTTGGTTGACAGGGCAACGACGGAAATCGCGCCAAACAGCAGGTAGTAGAGCGACATGAACAGGGCGATGGCAAGGAAGCCGTAGAGCGTCGATTTGAAGCCGCGCTCGATGTTCTCGGCGCCGAGGCTCGGGCCGATGGTGCGTTCCTCGATGATGTCCATCGGGGCGGCGAGCGATCCGGCGCGCAGCAGGAGGGCGACGTCGTTGGCCTCGGCCGTGCTCATGCGCCCGGAGATCTGCACGCGGCCGCCGCCGATTTCCGAGCGGATCACCGGTGCGGTAACCACTTCGCCGCGGCCCTTCTCGATCAGCAGGATGGCCATGCGCTTGCCGACGTTTTCGCGCGTGACATCCTTGAAGATGCGCGCTCCGGCGGAATCCAGCGTCAGGTGCACCGCCGGCTCGTGCGTCTGGTTGTCGAAGCCGGCCTGCGCATCGGTCAGCCGGTCGCCGGTGAGCACGACCTGGCGCTTGACCAGGAGCGGCCGTCCGCCGCGCTCGACGTAGAAGTCGGTGCCGAGCGGCGGCCGCCCTGCCGCGGCCTGTTCCATCACCGCCGGGTTCTCGCTGTTCTCGTCGTCCACCATGCGCACTTCGAGCGAGGCGGTGCGGCCGAGGATGTCCTTGGCCTTTGCCGTGTCCTGCACGCCGGGCAGCTGCACCACGATGCGGTCCGCGCCCTGCTGCTGGATGACCGGCTCGGCGACGCCGAGTTCGTTGATGCGATTGTGCAGGGTGGTGATGTTCTGCTTGACGGCGTACTCCTGGATGCGCTTTTGCGCTTCCGGCCGGAGGGTTGCGGTGAGCTTGAAGTCGCTGCCGTCCTGGCCGTCGGCCAGCAGCAGGTCCGGCTGGCCGTCCTCGATGACCGCGCGCGCCTTGGTACGCGTGTCGGCGTCGCGGAAGCGGATGCTCAGGCTTTGGGCTTCGCGGGCGATGCCGGCATGGCGCACGTTCTTGTCGCGCAACACGGAGCGCAGGTCGGCGCCGGTGGCGTCCAGGCGCTTGGTCAGCGCCCCCTTCATATCCACCTGCAGCAGGAAGTGCACGCCGCCGCGCAGGTCGAGGCCGAGGTACATCGGCATGGCGCGCAGGGAGGTGAGCCAGGCCGGCGAACTCGACAGCAGGTTGAGCGCGACCACGTAGGTGGCGTCGGCCGGATTCGGATTGAGCGCTTTCTCGATGGCGTCGCGGGCGCGGATTTGCGTTTCCGTGTCGCCGAAGCGCGCCCGCACGCTATTGTTGTCGGCGAGCAGTCCCTGGTGCGCGACGCCGGCCGCCTTCAAGGTTTCCTCGACGCGGCCAAGCAGGCGGGTGTCGACCTTGACGGTTGCCTTGACGCTGGAAACCTGCACCGCCGGCGCTTCGCCAAAGAAGTTGGGCAGCGTGTAGAGGAACCCGAGCGCAATCGCCGCGGCGATGACGAGGTATTTCCAGATCGGATAGCGATTCATTTGAGGACCGGAGGGAAGGCGGGTTCGCGGCCGTTGTCCGGCGGCGGAGCGCGATTACAGGGTTTTCAGCGTGCCCTTCGGCAGGATCGCCGTAACGGCGGTTTTCTGCACCGAAATCACGACGTTCTCGGCGATCTCGACCCCGATATAGGTCTCGTCGACCTTGGTGATGCGGCCGGCAATGCCGCCGTTGGTCAGCACCTCGTCGCCCTTCTGCATGGCTTCGACCATCGACTTGTGCTCCTTGGCGCGCTTCATCTGCGGGCGGATCATCAGGAACCACAGGACGACGAACATCAGGATGATGGGCAGCATGCCCATCAATCCACCGGTCGGGTCGCCGCCGGCGGCTGGCGCGGCTTGCGCCCAAGCATTGGAAATCAGCACGTTGGTCTCCGGGAGTGGTTTGAAAAATCGCGAAATTATAGCAGCTTGGCGGCCCGGTCCGACGACTTTTGACGCCCATGGGCGGCGTGCGGCACCTTGGAACAGGCGGCTGAATGTAACGCAGGCTGCGCGCCTTCGGGCCTCCTGATCAGCCACAATGTTCAGCAGACGATCGAAGTTCCCACCGGTAGCGTCATTCCGGGGCCGCCCGCCAGAGCTTGCCCCGGACTTGATCCGGGGGCGGAACCCGGAATCCAGGGTCTTTTTGAGGCCGTTTTGGATTCCGGGTCGCGCTTCGCTTGCCCGGAATGACGACGCTGAGGTTTGTCGCTAATCAGGTCGGGCCTTGATCGCCGGCGAGCGACTCGGTTAACGGAAACCGTCGTTCCGTCCCCGGACACGAGAAACGATCATGAGCCGGGTCGGGCGGGGGTATCGTGGGATGGGCTCACCGACGACGGTCGGGTGTTGCTCTCGGGGGATGGCGCCACGCGGGCGGCGATTGCCCGGCGCTCGGGTGGCCTCAGGCACGCGCCGATTCCTGCCATTGATCGTACTCGTGCCCGCCCGGTACCCGTTGCGCCTGCGCGCGGCCTGTGCGCAGGCCGCGGCCGAGGATATCCTAGGGCAGGACCGCCTCGGCGACGCAGGGGACAGCCGCTATTTCGACGCGTTGCCGGCTTTTGCCTTCATGCGGTCGGCGCGCTCGCTCGACCCTGGATGCGAGGAAGTGATGCTGCCCTTTCCACCATCCAGTTTTTCGAACTTGCGGAATGCCGATTCCATCGCCTTGAAGTCGTATTTGTGTTTCTTCATGAACTGAAAACCGTAATCGTCGGACGCGGTTTCCTGGGTCTGTGAGAACTGCGCATTCACGACCGACTCGAACATCGCGCCGAGGTCCGATTCCGCAATTTGCCCCAACGCCCCCTTCGAACTTGCGGCAGCCTTGCGACCCGCCGAAGCCATATAGGCGGTCTTTACGGCCGCGACCGAGTGGCGAAGTTTCGTGTGCCCGATCTCGTGCCCGATGATCCCGCGCAATTCGTCGTCATTCATCATGTCCATCAGGCCCGAATAGAAGCGAATGCTGCCATCGGGTGTGGCGAAGGCGTTCACGGTCGGCGACAGGTACACCTTGAAGTTCAGTTGCAAACCGTCTTCCTTGACGTGCTTCGCGGTCAGCGCGGCGAGGCGGTCGGCATACTTATTCCCGGGTGGGGCTACTTTCGCCTTCTTGTCCTGCAGCGCCATCATTTGCCGCGAGCTATCCATGATCTCCCGGTCGCTGACCGTTGCCGCCTTGGCCACATCACTGGCGGCATCGACCTTGCCAAGAAGACTATCGAGGCCTGCATGGACCGGGCCAACGGAAAATGACAGTACGGCGGCAAATGCCGAGCAGTAAGCGAATCGCATGTTGGTTATTCCCGAAGAAAATGACAAGCGGCGGATTGTATCGCATTCCCGGCACGCTGGTTCAAGACATTTATGACGACGGGTCATCCGGCGGTGCGGGGCATTGGAAAAGCGCCGCATCGGCCCGTTCCGCCCGGTGGCATTCATGCGATTGCCCTGCCGCTTACGGTCGGCGCGCGGCGTGGAAGGCGGCGACCGCCTCCTCCAGTCGGCCTGCGGCGATGGCGTCGCGCAAATCTGCCATGAGCTGCTGGTAGTAGGTGAGGTTATGCAGGGTGTTCAGCCGCGCACCGAGGATTTCGTTCACGCGCTGCAGGTGATGCAGGTAGGCGCGCGAGAAATTCCGGCAGGTGGCGCACGGGCAGGCGGCATCGAGCGGGCGCGCATCGGTGGCGTGGACGGCGTTACGGATCTTCACCGTGCCGTTGCGCGTGAACAGCCAGCCGTTGCGGGCGTTGCGCGTCGGCAGCACGCAGTCAAACATGTCGATGCCCTGCTGCACGGCATTCACCAGGTCTTCCGGCGTGCCGACGCCCATCAGGTAGCGCGGCCGTTCCTGCGGCAGGCGCGGCGCGGTATGGGCGAGGATGCGCTGCATGTCGGCCTTCGGCTCGCCCACCGAGAGGCCGCCGATGGCATAGCCGTCGAAGCCGATGTCGATGAGGCCGGCCAGCGATTCGTCGCGCAGGTCCTCGTGCATGCCGCCCTGGACGATACCGAACAGGGCGTTGGGATTGCCCTCATGGGCGCGCTTCGAGCGCTCGGCCCAGCGCAGCGACAGGCGCATGGATTTCGCCGCGTCGGCGTGCGTGGCGGGGTAGGGCGTGCACTCGTCGAAGATCATGACGATATCGGAATTAAGCACGCGCTGGATGCGCATGGAATCTTCCGGCGCGAGGAACAACCGGTCGCCGTTGACCGGCGAGGCGAACTTGACGCCCGCTTCGCTGATCTTGCGCAACGCGCCCAGGCTGAAAACCTGGAAGCCGCCGGAATCCGTGAGGACCGGACCGTCCCAGCCCATGAAGCGGTGCAGGCCGCCGTGGGCGGCGATCACCTCCAGTCCGGGCCGCAGCCAGAGGTGGAAGGTATTGCCGAGCACGATTTGCGCGCCGAGCGCCTTCACCTCGTCCGGCGCCATGGCCTTTACTGCGCCATAGGTGCCGACCGGCATGAAGGCCGGCGTCTCGACGGTGCCGTGGGCCAGCGTGAGCCGGCCGCGGCGGGCGGAACCGCAGGTGGCGAGGCGTTCAAACTTCATCGTTGCGGACCAGAAACATCGCGTCACCATAGCTGAAGAAGCGGTAGCCGTGGTCGATGGCGTGGCGGTAGGCGCGGCGGAGGTTCTGCATGCCGCCGAAGGCCGACACCAGCATCAGCAGGGTCGACTTCGGCAGATGGAAGTTGGTGATCAGGATGTCGGCGGAGCGGAAACGGAAGCCTGGCAGTATGAAGAGCTCGGTTTCGCCCGGCCCGGCAACGATGTCGCCGTCCTGCGCGGCCGCTTCGAGCGCGCGCAGGCTGGTGGTGCCGACG
>CAZASE010000021.1:0-41503 GCA_964487715.1 uncultured Rhodocyclaceae bacterium
TGCAGCGGCCTGCAAAGCCGTCTACGCCGGTTCGATTCCGACCCCCGCCTCCAATCCCTTCAAGTGCCTCGCCCGGATGGCGAAATTGGTAGACGCAAGGGACTTAAAATCCCTCGACCGGCAACGGTCATGCCGGTTCGATTCCGGCTCCGGGCACCAGTACCAGCTTATCTCGCCTTACGCGAGAAAACCGAGATTCGGCGTGGCGAAGCGCGACAGGTTCGGGAAGACCAGCCCGAGATCCGCATCGGACGCGCCGAACCAGCTCGCAAGCGTTGCCGCGTACTGGTCGACGGAGGTGCTTGGCAAAAGGCGACCTTCATCCGATATGTCGTCCGGACCACCCAGAACAAGCGAGGGAAACCGCCCGTAGAAATCGCCGCCGCGCACGGCACCGCCAACGATAAGGTGGTGCCCACCCCACGCATGGTCGGTGCCGCCGCCGGAAGCCGGCTGAAGGGTGCGCGAAAAATCGGAGAGGGTGAAGGCGGTCACCTGTTGCGCAACCCCCAAGGTGACAGTCACATCGTAGAACGCTTTGAGCGCCGCGGAAAGTTGGGCGTAGAGCGTCTGCAACGACGCCAGCTGGTTGGTGTGCGTGTCGAAACCGCCCATCGACACGAAGAAGATCTGGCGTCGATGTTTGAGCGCGCTGCGCGCCTCGATCAGTTTTGCGACCTGGCGAAGCTGCTGGGCGATTGAGGAGTTCAGCCCGTTGAATGCCGCCGCTGCCGGCGTCGAGTTCGATCCCAGGATCTGGTTAATGGTGACGCTGCTGGCGATGGCCCCGGCGGCCACATCCGCGGTCGCTTGCACCAGGCGGTTCCCCCGATCGAGCGCGAGGATCTGGTTAACCGCATTGAAGCGTGCCTGGGAGGCCGCCGAGCTGCCAAAACCCGATAGACCGAAGCTGCCGCCGGTCGGCAAGGTCATCGCATGGTTGCTCGACCCCAAGGAGAATTGCGGTGTACCGGAAAGGGAAAGCATGAAAGGCATGCTTGCCGGATCGTTCAGGCTGGCAACCCTTTCGGCCAGGCGGCCGCCCCAGCCGCTGTTGGTGAGCCCGCTGGAACCTGCGGTCTGCCATTGCTCCTGCTGGTCCGAATGGGAAAACAGGCTGTCCGGAATCGGCGCGGCGCGCGCCAGATACTGCGGCTTGGTCAATGGCCCGATTAGCGTACCGGCGTTGGCGAGCACCGCTGCCTTACCAGAAGTGAACAGCGTTTGAACTTCCGGCAGATTCGGGTGCAGTCCGTACGACTTGCCAAGACTGCTTGGCGAAATTCTCAGCAAATTGGCAATGTCGATCGCAAGACCGCCCTGGCCTTGCGGGCCGCGTACGGCGCTATAGACGCCATACTCGGCCGGCTCGCACGGAACGACCATGTGGTTGGCGTCGTTGCCGCCGTAGAGAAACACGCAAACCAGTGCCTTGTAGTCGCCCGCCGCTTGGGCAAGAGCCCCAGCCAGCCCGAGGCGCTCGAAACACGATGCCGCGGCCAAGGCCCCGAATCCTGCCGTCCGGGCAAGGAAGCGGCGCCTGGAAGCGCTCTGCGACGCATATCGAATTCGACTCATCGGATCACCTGGAACTGGGGCGATGTCACGGCAAGGTAGGCGGCGGCGCGCGCTCGAGCAAGCGCATCAGACGCAGGAATCGCCAGCACGGCGCTGAGGATGGCGCTTTTCAAGGCCGACGACATTGCGCCCGAGAACACAACGGTATTGAGCCATTCGACCAGCTGCGCCGGCTCTGTTGCCAGCGCCTGCAGTCCGGTCAGATTGATTGATGTGCCGGTGGCGCCGACCACGGTTGCATCCGCGGGAACGGCGCTTCCGTACACCAGGCGATTGACGAAGTTGTAGCGCGCGAAAGTCGTTGCCGCATTCTGGATGCCGAACTCCGGCCCGGAAAGGGCGGAGCCCGGCACGGCGTAGTCGGCGGAAAAGTAGTTGAAGACGCTCGGCGGGAAGAACACGTCCTGCTGCATGGCGGCAGCCTGGCCGCGCAGGTATACGCCGTCACTGGTTCCATCGAGTGCCCGCAACACCCCGGTAATGAACAGGACGGGTTCGCGCAGGTGTCCATACGCGGGATCGGCTTTTGCGTCGCCGCGCGCTTCGGGGTCGAGCAGAATTGCGCGAATCACGGCCTTCATGTCGCCGCGGACACCGGCACCGTTGTTGTCGAATGCCGACGCGACGCGGGCCACGTAGGCCGCACTCGGATTGCTGGTGACCAGCTTTTGGATCAACTGCCGGCCAATAAATGGACCGACATTCGGATGGTGAAATACCACATCGATGGCCGTGTTCAGCTCATATTCGGCGCCCATGCCGGCGGCAACAACGATCCCGTTCAGCAATCTTTTCTCAGACTGGTCGTGGTTCGCTGCGACGGCTACCATCGGCGCGCCAAAATAGGGCGGGTTGTGCAATGAGGATGCCGTGCCGGGTTTGTCCAGCGTGCCCCCTGCGGACGTTTCGCGAATGCCATTTCCCGGCAGGAGGCCAGGCGGCAAGACAAAGGGTGGGGACGGTGCATATGTCCACCCGGTGAAGACATGCGCGAACCCTTCGATTTCCTCCTGACCATAGGCCGCGATCGCCTGCCCGGCCTGATCGGTCTGTACCGAACCGTCCGGATTGAGTCGGTGTACGCCCACCGAGAACAACTGCAACAGCTCGCGGGCGTAGTTTTCATTGGGGGGAATGTGATTGGCCGGATTCGGCTTGTCGTTGTTCACCATGTCCAGGTACAGGCCCATCATTGGAGACAGCGTCATCTCGTACAGCAAGGTGCGGAAATTGCCAAGCGCGTTGCGCAGCAACAGATCCTGGTAACCGCCCATTGCATAGGCCTGCTGTTGTTTCAGACCCGAGGTCACCATGATTTGCGACAGGGCCCAGGCGACTCTCTGGCGCAGCTGGTCGGTCGCGCCCAGCGCATTCTGGAAGAACTTTAGTTGAACCTGGAACAGGGTGTAGTTGTCACGGGCGCACATGGCGCCAGGCCCATTCGGGTCGGTCGAACTCGCGTAGCACTCGGCCGGCCGTCTGGGTGGGAAGTAGGGGAAGGGCGGGTAGCTCGTCGGTGCCGCAGCGAGTTGTTCCTCGACGTAGGCGACGATGCCGACGTTCTGAACATGGCTGATCATGCGCTCGCTGGCGCCGAATGTGGTCTGGTTGAGAAGCCTGACAATGTCGGCGATGCCTTCGGCAGCAGGGACCGACGGGGCAAAGCGGAAGCGCGTCAGCGCGGTCTGCTGTCCGTTCGGCAGTGTCAGGATCGCGTTTTCCGCGTTTGTGAACTGCAGTACCAGGGCGCCTGCCTGGGGATTGGCGACGAGTGGCGCCTTGTAGGCGCCCGACAGCGTCTGGCCATTCGCGTACTCGACCCATTGCCCCTGGTACAGGTTCGGATTTCCGGCAACCAGAGGCCCCTGGCTCACGTACCAGATCGGCCTGCCGGCGGCGTCATACATGAACCCGGCGACCATGATGTTGCCGTTCTGGATCTCGATCGCAAAGCCGCGCCCACCCTCCGCCGGATTCCAGTACCAGCCACTTTGCGGGCTGGCGGCCACGCCGGCGAGGCCGCCGGGAACGATGGGAAAGCGTTGAATCGACGTCGTTCCTCCGGGCCAGCTCAGCGTCGCATGGGAACTGTCCGCGAATTGCAGGGTGAGGGTGCCGGGCGAAGGCGCGTGGGCCGGTGGCGTGTAGGGTCCGCCCATCGTCTGCCCGCCGGCATAGCTATCCAGCGGGCCGCTGTAAGCGGCGCCCGACAGCGAGCCGCCGGAACTCAGCCAGGTCGGGCGGCCGGAATCGTCATACAGAAAAGCCGCCAGAAAGACGCTGCCGCCTTGCTGCTCGATGAAAAACCCGCGCCCGCCCTCGGCCGGGTTGTACCACCAGCCGGAGGCGAATTGGGCACGGGCCGTTGAAGCAAACAGCAACGCCAGCAAGGGCAACCACCACAGGATCGCCTTGGATTGGTTCCGAAGGATTGTTGTCAGCAACAGCATCGCCTGCGGGTCTCGCCTCGGAAAGGCCCTGTTGTTTTCGCCCGGTTGAATCTAGCAACGTACGTGCCGAAAATCTCTTTTGCTTGATTCAAAAGAATATTTGTGCACGATATGGTGGTGCAGGGAGAAACTGCCGGCCGGAAGTGTTGGTGA
The DNA here is from genome assembly GCA_964487715.1 of uncultured Rhodocyclaceae bacterium. Taxonomy (GTDB): domain Bacteria; phylum Pseudomonadota; class Gammaproteobacteria; order Burkholderiales; family Rhodocyclaceae; genus Desulfobacillus. The sequence goes on from CAZASE010000021.1 coordinate 4,182, forward strand.
TGAACGACAGATAATTGAATCCCGATGGCAAGGCACGGAAAACGCAAGGGAAGCACATGTTGCCGGCCGCCGACAGGAGCGGTTCGCGTTGTGGACATAATACAGATTATGCGCACTTACACTCCCTGATAGATCCCCGACTACTCCGCGGCCCCGGCCGCGCGAAGCGCTCGCACGACGTCCTCGTGCCCCGCCTGCAGCGCCCAACCGAGCGCCGTAGCGCCTTCCGCCGTCTTCAGGTCGAGATTGGCATCCGCTGCGACGAGCAACTGAACGGTTTCCAAATGGCCCGCCCTGGCGGCAAGCATGAGCGCCGTCGCGCCGTTCGAAGCCAGCGCGTCGACATCGGCGCCGTTGTCGATCAGGAACTTGGCGACGTCGGCGCGACCTTCAAATGCCGCGTAGGTCAACGGCGACCACCCATCCTGATTGACGTTGCCGCCGGCGGCAACCAATGCCTGCGCGATCTCCAAGTGCCCTTTCAGTGCAGCGAGCATCAGCGCAGTATCGCCGTGGCGATTTCGCGAATTCGCCTTGGCGCGGTGTTCCAGGAGAAACCGCACCAGTTCAGTGTTGCCGTTTTGCGTTGCGAGCATGAGCAAGGTATTCCCGCTGCGGTCCACCGTATTGACGTCCATGCCGCGTTGCAGGATTGCCAGCACCGTCGCTGTATCCTTGTCCTCGACCGCCTTCATCAGGTCGTCGTAGATGCCGGCGGTGGCGGGACCCGCCACCGCCAGGGCGAGCAGAACGGCTTGCAGCAATCGCGGGCTACGCGGCATGGTTCAACCCGCCAGAGCGACGCGAAACAGGCGACAGAAGTTCGCCGTCGTCGCTTGGGCGATCTCGTCGAATGTCGTGCCACGCAGGCGGGCGATCTCGGCCGCGACGTGGCGCACGAAGCCAGGCTCGTTGGTCTGGCCCCGGTGGGGCACCGGCGCAAGGTAGGGCGCGTCCGTCTCAATCAGCAAACGATCGAGCGGGGTCAAACGAGCCACTTCGTGTACCTGGCTAGCATTCTTGAAGGTCACAATTCCGGAAAACGAAATGAAAAACCCCATTTCCAATGCACGTGCCGCCACCTCGGGCGTTTCAGTGAAGCAGTGCATGACGCCTCCGACCTCGCCTGCCGCCTCCTCGGCCATGATCCGCAATGTATCCTCGGCGGCCTCGCGCGTATGAATAATCAGCGGCTTGCGGCACATTCGCGCGGCCCGGATGTGGGTGCGAAAGCGATCCTGTTGCCAGGTCATGTCACCCTTGTGCCAGTGGTAATCGAGCCCGGTTTCTCCGATCGCGATAACTCGTGGGTGGACGCAGTGCGCGGCAAGTACTTCCACATCGGGTTCGCTGCCACCCCGGTTGTCGGGATGCACGCCGACCGATCCGTACAACTCCGGAAAGCGGTCCAGCAAAGCTATTATCTGAGGCAGGCCTTCCAGCGTCACGCAGACGCACAAGGCTGCAACAACCCCAGCATCGTGCATAGAATCAATTAGTTGCTGAGTGCTGTCGGCAAATTGCGGGAAATCGAGGTGGCAGTGCGAATCGACCAGCATCCGTCCGAGTTGTCAAATGGTGTGGGTCTGCCGGTGGCTCGGATAGCCGGCCAGGATCGCTTCGATCTTGCGCCGGGCCGCCTGGCCGGATTCGTCATCGCTGAACTGGACGCCAATACCCTGGGTCTTGTTGCCCTGCGCACCAGCCGGTGTCACCCAGATCACACTGCCGGCAATCGGTAGTTTGCCGGGCTCATCCATTAGCGAGAGCAACATGAATACCTCATCACCCAGTGCATAGGGCTTGGCGGTCGGCACGAATATCCCCCCCTTCTTCAGAAAAGGCATGTAGGCCGCGTGGAGCGCAGATCGCGAATTGATGTTGAGCGAGAGCACGCTGGGGCGAGCGCCCGGTGGCAGTTGCGGTTTTCCATTTCCATTCATGGTTGTCAGTCGATCTACCGGCTTCCCGCTGCGGCGCGAGCGTAGCGGGACAGCATGTCTTCGAGAAAAAGCCGCGGATTCAGCGGATGTTGTGCCACCGCTGCCATTCGCAGCAGTTCATTGTAGCAGTCAATCAGTGCAGCGGCCGAGGCGCGGGTCGCCAGATCCCGCAGTGCCGCAGCCTGCGAGGGATGGTAGGTCGGACATCCGCCAAGTTTCAGCAACACGAGGTCGAAAATCCATTTTTGCAACCATACGACGAGCATTCGCTTGTCGATGACGCCCCCCTCTTCCCGGCCTTCCTTCAGCCAGGATTCGCATTCTGCCGCCAGACTCAGCGGGCCGCTCTCGCCGATCTGGCCGATTCCCTCCAGGAACGCGGACAGCCGAGCACCTGCCGCCTGCTCACGCAGCACCATCAACGGCATTCCGCCGGCGTGGGCCAGCGCGTTGGCGGCATCGGGCGTTTCATTCTGGGCCAACCAGGCGGCGGCCTGGCCCGCGTCAGGCCGCGGGAACGAGACGCTGCGGCAGCGACTTCGAATAGTCGGGAGGAGTTTTCGTGCGTTATTAGATACTATTAAAAACAATGTGCTTGCATTAGGTTCTTCAAGTATCTTAAGAAGTGAATTTGCAGTCGCGGCATTCATTGCCTCGGCGGGAACAACCATGAGGATACGCCCCTTTCCGCGGTGGGTCCCGACGTTGAGAAAGCCCGCCAGCTCGCGGACCTGGTCAATTCGGATCTGCTCGCCGCGTTTCTTCCCGCCCATCGATTCGTCCGCACTTTCGTCACTCTCGGCGCCACCGCCCGGTTCAAGCAAGCGGAAATCCGGGTGATTTCCCGCCTCGAACCACTTGCATGACGGGCAGGAACCGCAGGCAGCTGCGGTTCCGGTCGCGATCTCGCACAGCAACCGCCCAGCAAGCGCCTTCGCGAAAACGGACTTTCCACTACCCTCGGCACCCGCGATCAGCACCGCGTGCGGCAGGCGTTCCGGCTGCCCTAGAAGCCTGTCCCAAACCTCAACCTGCCACTCGAATATATTACTATTCATATGATTGTAACTATATCTTCAAGTCTTTTCTGTATTTCGCCAATCGTTCCTTGGGCGTCAACGACATACACGCGCTCCGGCCAACGCCGGGCCCTGTCAAGGTACGCAGAACGAACGCGTTCGAAGAATTCCGCGGTTTCCAGCTCGAATCGATCCGGCGCGACGCCCGTCTTGCCAAGCCGTGCCAGTGCAACGGAGATCGGCAAATCAAAGACCAGCGTCAGGTCGGGTTGCCGCCCTTCTTGAACCCAGGACTCCAGGATTTCGATCTTTGCGCCGGCCAGACCACGGCCACCGCCCTGATACGCATATGTGGCGTCGGTGAATCGGTCCGAGACAACCCAGGTTCCTGCGTCGAGAGCCGGCAATATGGCTTTCACCAAGTGCTCGCGGCGAGCAGCGAACATCATCAGTGTCTCCGTTTCCAGATCCATCGACTCGCTCAGGATCAACGCTCGGAGTTTCTCGCCCAGCGGCGTGCCACCCGGTTCGCGCGTCGCCAGAACGCGCTTGCCGGCCTGTTCGAGGTGGTGAACCAGCCAGGCGTGGTGTGTGCTCTTGCCGGCACCGTCTATGCCTTCCAGGGTAATGAACTTCCCGCGCATACTGTTATCGGTTCCTTCTCTTCTGGTATCGGCTTACCGCCTGATTGTGTTCGTCGAGGGTTCGCGAGAAATGGCTGGAACCATCGCCTCGGGCGACGAAATAAAGCACGTCCGTTTCAGCCGGGTGCAGCGCCGCGCGGATTGAGGCGAGGCCGGGACTGGCAATTGGCGTGGGTGGCAAACCCGGGCGCCGGTAGGTATTGTACGGACCGTCTGCCAGTAGATCGCGTTTGCGCAGGTTTCCGTCAAACCGCGTGCCAAGGCCATAGATGATTGTTGGGTCAGTCTGCAGCAACATGCCGCGCCGAAGGCGATTCACGAACACCGCGGCGATCAATGGCCGATCCTGCATCTGGCCGGTTTCCTTCTCGATGATGGATGCCATGATCAGGGCATCGTACGGGGAGGCGTAGGGAAGCTCCGGCGCGCGGTTCTCCCATTCCGCGCTCAGCGTTGCACGCATCCGCCGGTGGGCGCGTCGCAAAATGTCGATATCTGCGCCACCGCGCCCGAAAAGATAGGTGTCGGGGAAAAACCAGCCTTCCGGCTCACCGGTAAGGCCGAGCCTTTCGAGGACCCGAGACTCCTCCAATCCGACCGATTCATGCCTAACCCCGGGATGCCCGTCAAGTGCCGCGCGCATCTGGCGAAAGGTCCATCCTTCCGGAAAGACGATTTCCACCTGGGTGACGTCGCCCCGTGTGAGTTTGTCGAGGATTTGCAGCGGCGTGACACCCTGTCGGAGTTCATAGCTCCCTGCCTTGATATCGGCCGACTTGCCCAGTGCGCGGCCGACCAGGGCAAAGAGCCATGCCGGAGTATGCGCTCCGGCTGCTTCAATCTGGCGAGCGGCTGTTCGCAAGCTGGCCCCTGGCGGAATCGTGAATTCCGTGGGGTCCGCCTTCAGTCCGATGGGACGGCTCGCGTAGAACGCAATCCCGCCGATTGCCAATAGCGCACCAGCGAGGGCTAGCCCGAGCAGGCGACGCAGCCAGCGCATTGCTTCGGAGGGGTTGGAATGGGGACGGACGACACAGTGGCTATAATACCGCAACACCCCAACCCCAGAAAAACCACCATGGATCCGAATTGGCAGCGCCTTCTTGCCGCCCACGGCGCACGCTTCGATGCCGAGGCAGTCCGCGACTTCGGCGATGCACGGGCGGAACGCAGCACCGCCGCGACCGGAACGGTCATGGCGCCGCTGTCCGCGTTCCGTCTGATACGTGCCAGCGGTGAAGACGCCGTCGCATTCCTGCACAACCTGCTTTCCAACGATATCAAGCAGCTCGCGCCTGGTGCGGCGATGCGCTGCGGCTTGTGCAGCCCGAAGGGGCGCCTGCTGGCCGATTTCCTCGTCTGGCGTGACGGAGAGGACTGTCTGCTGCAGCTATCCGCCGACCTCCAGCCGGCGATTCTCAAGAGGTTGGGCATGTATGTCCTGCGCTCGAAGGTGCGCCTCGCATCGGCAGACGCGGATCTGGTCCTCATTGGCGTTTCCGGCCCGGACGCCGGAGCCCTGATCCGCAGCCTGGGTGCCGAACCGCCGGCTGCCGCACTTGGGGTCACGCACTTTGGCAATGGCAGCATCATCCGCCTGGACGAAGGCCGCTTCCAAATGGTGCTGCGGGCTACCGCGGCCATCGCGGCCTGGGGCCCGCTTGCCGCCAGCGCGAAGCCGGTCGGCGAGCCCGTATGGCGCTGGCTGGACATCGCTGCCGGCATCCCGCGCATCACGGCAACCACGCAGGAGGAATTCGTTCCGCAAATGGCCAACTTCGATCTGATCGGCGGCGTCAGCTTTAGCAAAGGCTGCTACCCGGGCCAGGAAGTCGTTGCGCGTACGCGTTACCTGGGCAAAATCAAGCGCCGCACCTACCGCGCACGGGTCGACGCGGCCTGTCCGGCGGCGGGAACCGATCTCTACAGCCCTGACTTGCCGGGCCAGTCGTGCGGCAAGGTGATCGAAGCGGCACCCGGTCCGGCGGAGGGGTGCGAACTGCTTGCTTCAATGCTGACGAGCAGTGCGGAGCGGAACGATGTGCACGTCGGCAGTGCCGACGGACCGTTACTGGCATTCCTGCCCCTGCCCTACTCGCTAGCCTGAAGTTCGGGCCCATGTGCCTGATCCTGCTCGCCTGGCGCGCCCATCCCGGGTTTCCGCTGGTGGTCGCCGCCAACCGCGACGAGTTCTTTGCCCGCCGTACGGCCGGCGCCAGGTTCTGGGACGAGGCGCCGCACGTGTTGGCCGGAAGGGATCTCGAAGGTGGCGGCACATGGCTCGGCATTACCCACACGGGACGCTTTGCCGCGCTGACCAACTTTCGCGACCGCGCCTCGATCCGGCCCGATGCGCCCTCGCGTGGCGAACTCGTCAGTAGGTTTCTGACCGGCACGCAGCCGCCGCAGGCCTTCCTCGGCGAGCTCGGCGGCATCGGCGACCGCTACAACGGATTCAACCTGCTTTTCAGCGACAACGAAAGCCTGTGGTACTTCTCCAACCGTGAGGCGGAGGCGCGACACCTTCCGCCCGGCGTGTATGGTCTGTCCAATCACCTGCTCGACACACCCTGGCCGAAGGTCGCGCGCGGCAAATCGGCGCTATCCGCCGCGTTGGGAGCTGCGCCCGAACAAACGTCGCTGTTCGCATTGCTGCGCGACGACACGATCGCGGTTGATGCGGCCTTGCCGCGCACAGGGGTGAGCCTGGCCTGGGAGCGGCTGCTGTCAGCGGCTTTCGTCAGGTCTCCCGACTACGGGACGCGTTCGGCGACGGTCGTCATTGCGGACCGCGCCGGCCGGATAAGCTTCTCTGAACAGGAATATCTGCCCGGCGCCCAGCCCGGCGCGCGCCGCGATTTTGAGTTCTGTCTTACTCGATGATCTCGACCGGCGTCCCGGCCGCGACCAGATCGAACAGCTCGATGACATCGCAATTGCGCATGCGGATGCAGCCAATCGAAGCCGGGCGACCGAGTTCGCTCCCGTCCGGCGTGCCGTGAATGTAGACAAAGCGGCGCATGGTATCGACGTCGCCCAGGCGGTTGCGCCCCGGCTCGCAGCCGGACAGCCAGAGGATGCGGCTCAGGATCCAGTCGCGACCTGGATGGCGGTCCGCCAGTTCACGCGAATAGATCTCGCCCGTCGGCCGGCGCCTCACGAAGACGGCGTTTTCCGGCTGTCCGGCGCCGATCCGTGCGCGCACAACATGCCGGCCACGCGGTGTACAGTTACTGCCGCGCTGCTCGCCCGGGCCCATCTTGGAGGTCGATACGGTATAGGCGCGCAGGCGCTGTCCGTCATCGGCGTACAGCTCGAGTTGCTGGCGCGCAAGGCTGATGCGAATCTTCATGCTCAGGCCGTTTCCGTGCGGCTGCGCCGGGCGGCGAAGAACTCCCGCAACAGCGCGGCGCAGGGGTCGGCCAGCACGCCGGCCGTGACTTGCGCATGGGGATTGAGGCGCGGTTCGGCGAAGAGGTCGGCGACGCTGCCGCAAGCACCGGTTTTCGGGTCGGTCGCGCCAAACACGACGCGGGCGATGCGAGCGTGCATGATTGCACCTGCACACATGGCACAGGGCTCCAGGGTCACATACAGTTCGCATTCGGGCATGCGGTAATTGCCCAGTTCCGCCGCCGCCTCCCTCAGCGCCACGATCTCGGCGTGCGCCGATGGATCGCAGCGGGATATCGGGGCGTTGAACCCGCGGCCCACGATGCGGCCATTCTTCACCACAACCGCACCAACCGGAACCTCGCCGACGCTGCCGGCCTGGCGAGCCAGCGCCAGCGCCTCCGCCATGTAGGCCTGGTCATCCGCCACCGGCCCTACTCCCACTCAATAGTTGCCGGCGGTTTGCCGGAAATATCATACACCACCCGATTGATGCCGCGCACCTCGTTGATGATGCGGTTGGAGACCTTGGCCAGCAGGGCGTAGGGCAGCTCCGCCCACTGTGCCGTCATGAAGTCCTGCGTCTGTACGGCGCGCAGCGCCACGACGTTTTCGTAGGTGCGACCATCGCCCATCACGCCAACCGAGCGCACCGGCAGAAATACCGCGAAGGCCTGGGACGTCTTCTCGTACCAGTCGGCGGCACGCAGTTCATCGATGAAGATGGCATCGGCGCGTCGCAGCAGGTCGGCATGGGCCTGCCGGACTTCGCCCAGGATGCGCACGCCGAGGCCCGGACCGGGAAACGGATGGCGGTATACCATGTCGTGCGGCAACCCAAGCGCGACGCCGAGTTCCCTCACCTCGTCCTTGAACAGTTCGCGCAGCGGCTCAAGCAGCTTCAGATGCAATGTCTCCGGCAGGCCGCCGACATTGTGGTGCGACTTGATCGTGTGCGCCTTCTTGGTCTTGGCGCCGGCCGACTCGATCACGTCCGGGTAGATCGTTCCCTGCGCCAGCCACTTTGCCGCCGGCAACTTCTTCGCCTCGGCCTGGAACACCTCGACGAACTCCGCGCCGATGATGCGCCGTTTCTGCTCTGGCTCCGTGACGCCGGCCAGTTTGCCGAGAAATGCCGCGCTCGCGTCGACATGGACGACCTTGACGCCGAGGCTGCGGGCGAAGGTCTTCATCACCTGGTCCGCCTCGTTCAGACGCAGCAGCCCGTTGTCCACGAACACGCAAACCAACTGATCGCCGATTGCGCGATGGATCAGTGCCGCAGCAACGGACGAATCGACGCCGCCGGAAAGCCCGAGGATCACCTCTTCCCTGCCGACTTGGGCGCGAATGCGTTCGACCGCCTCGCCGACGTAATCCGGCATGTTCCAGTCACCGGTGCAAGCGCAGATATCCAGCACGAAACGGGCGAGAATCGCCTTGCCCTGGATCGTATGCGTCACCTCCGGATGGAACTGCACGCCGTAGAAGCGCCGGCTATCGTCGGCCATGCCGGCGATGGGCGTAGACGCATTGCCGGCAATGACTTTGAAGCCGGCCGGCAGTTCGGTCACCTTGTCGCCATGGCTCATCCACACGTCGAGCAGGCCGTGCCCTTCGGCGTTGACGCTGTCCTGGATGCCTTCCAGCAGCCTGGAGTGTCCCCGGGCGCGGATCTCCGCGTAGCCGAACTCGCGTTTCTTCGCACCCTCGACCTTGCCGCCCAGCTGGGCGGCCATGGTTTGCATGCCGTAGCAGATTCCCAGCACCGGCACGCCCAGCTCGAAGACCGCCTGCGGCGCCCGGTAGGCCGCCTCTTCATAAACCGAGTTCGGACCGCCGGATAGAATGATGCCCACCGGGCTGAAGTCGCGGATAAAGGATTCGGAGACGTCGTAGGGATGCAACTCGCAATACACCTGCTGCTCGCGTACGCGGCGCGCAATCAGCTGCGAGTACTGTGCGCCAAAATCCAGAATCAGAATTTTCTTGTGCATGAGCGATACGCCCCGAACGGTCATTCGACGCGGTAGTTGGGTGCTTCCTTGATGATCTGCACGTCATGGACATGCGACTCGCGCACACCCGCGGAGGTGATTTCGACAAACTCGGCACGGCTGCGCATCTCGTCGATGCTGTTGGAGCCGACATATCCCATGCTGGCACGCAGGCCGCCCATGAGCTGGTGGATCACCGCGCCGACCGGCCCCTTGTAGGGCACGCGGCCCTCGATGCCTTCCGGCACCAGCTTGTCGACGTTGGAATCGGCCTCCTGGAAATAGCGGTCGGCCGCGCCCTGCTGCATCGCGCCGAGCGAACCCATGCCGCGATAGGACTTGTAGGAACGCCCCTGGAAGAGCTCAATCTCGCCGGGTGCCTCCTCGGTGCCGGCAAACAACCCGCCGAGCATCACCGCGTGGGCGCCCGCGGCGATTGCCTTCGAGATGTCGCCGGAGTAACGGATCCCGCCGTCGGCAATCAGCGGTATGCCGGTATCGCGCAACGCGCCGGCGACGTTGTCGATGGCGGTGATCTGCGGCACGCCGACCCCGGCGACGATGCGCGTGGTGCAGATCGAGCCCGGACCGATACCGACCTTGACGCCGTCGGCGCCATGGTCGACCAAGGCGCGCGCGCCGCCCGCAGTGGCGATATTGCCGCCGACCACCTCCACATTGGGGCAGTGTTTCTTCACCCATGCAATCCGGTCAAGCACGCCCTGCGAATGGCCGTGGGCCGTATCGACGACCAGCAGGTCGACGCCCGCCTCGGCCAGCAGTTCCGCGCGCTCTTCCGTCCCCGGGCCGACACCGATGGCCGCACCGACGCGCAGCCGGCCGAGATTGTCCTTGCAGGCAAACGGGTGTTCGGTGGACTTGAGGATGTCCTTGACGGTGATCAGGCCGCGCAACTCGAACTCTCCGTTGATCACCAGCACCCGCTCGATGCGGTGCTTGTGCATCAGCGCCTTGGCCTCTTCACGCGTGACGCCCTCCCGCACGGTGATCAGCCGGTCGCGAGGGGTCATGATGTTCTTGACGGGCTGGTCCAGCTGCGTCTCGAAGCGCAGGTCGCGGTTGGTCACGATGCCGACCACGGCGCTGCCGTCGAGCACGGGCAGTCCGGAAATCTTGTATTGGCGCGTCAGGTTGAGGACTTCCCGCACGGTCATGCTCGGCGGAATCGTGATCGGGTCTTTCAACACGCCGGATTCGAAGCGTTTTACCTTGGCAACCTCGGCCGCCTGCGCACGCGGCGGAAGATTCTTGTGCACGATGCCGATGCCGCCCTCCTGGGCCAGTGCGATGGCCAGGCGGCTCTCCGTTACCGTGTCCATCGCCGCAGAAACCAGCGGAATATTCAGGCGGATATTGCGGGACACCTGGCTGGACAGGCTGACGTCGCGGGGCAGAACGGTCGAATGGGCGGGGACGAGCAGGACGTCGTCGAACGTGAGCGCCTTGTGAACCACTCGCATGGCTTTCAACCTCGGTTCCAAATCCGTATTATACGCAAGGTACCGGAAGCCCGGTAAAACACGGAGACGGGATATGCGAGCGATCTGCGTTTTTTGGTTGGCACTTGCGGCGAGCGCCGCGTGGGGCGCGGATGTATATACCTGGCGCGACGCTTCCGGCAAGGTTCACTATGCGGACGCGCCGCCGCCCGGGGTCGATGCGCAACGCATGCGCGGCGGCGTCGCGGTCGACGACCCGGCGCCGCCGGCGGCGAAGCGGCCGAGCATCGCAGAGCAGGATCGGGCGTTCAAGCAGCGGCGCGCCGAAGCCGAGCAGGCCAAGGAAAAATCGGCAAAAGAGAAGGCGGAAGCGGAAGAGGCCCAGCGAAACTGCACGGATGCGCGGGGCCAGCTGGCAGCGCTGGAGGCGGGCCACCGCATCACCCGCGCGAACGCGCAGGGCGAAAACGTGCACCTTGATGATCAGGCGCGGGCGCAGGAAATCGAGCGGGCGCAGAAGTCCATCAAGAGCTGGTGCAAGTAGCCCCGCTCAGGCGGCGCCAGCCCCTTCCCCGCCGCCGCCATCGACCGGCTTGACCGGCCGCTTGCCCTCGTCCGCACGCTTCTTCCGCGCTTCCTTGGGATCCGCCAGCAGGGGGCGATAGATTTCGACGCGGTCGCGATCGCGCAGCGGCGCATCTGCCTTCGAGATCTTGCCGAAGATGCCGAGCCTGGCGCGCGCCAGGTCAATCTCGGGATGCCGGCGCAGCAGCCCCGATGCCTCGACGGCCTGCTGCACGGTGCTGCCGGCGCGCAACTTCAGGCGAACCAGATCCTGTGCATGGGGCAGCGCGTAGATCACTTCGACGTCGATCGAATCACTCATTTCGCGGATAAACCTCGCTCGCTCGCCGCACAAAGGAGTCAACAAAGGTCGCGGCGATGTGGTGGAACACCGGGCCGAGTGCCTTTTCCAGCAGCCGGTTGGCGAACTCGTAGTGCAGATGGAACTCCACCTTGCAGGCGGTCTCCCCCAGCGGCTTGAACAGCCAGCGCCCGTCCAGCCGCTGGAACGGGCCGTGGCGCAGGCGCAGTGTCATCCAGTGCGGGACTTCCTTCATGTTCTCGGTGGAGAAATCGGCCTGGATGCCATGGTAGTTGATATGCAGCTTCGCCACCGTGCTCGTGGCGTCGCGGTGGATCAGTTCGGTGCCGCCGCACCAGGGCAGAAAGCGCGGATAGTCCTCCACCCGGTCGACAAGTTCGAACATCTGGGCCGCGCTGAATTCGATCAGGACGGATTTCTGGACGTCAGCCACGGCTGGGCGGCAAGCAATGATGCGATAGAATTCGCATTCTAGCGCAGCCATCAGGCGACATGAGCATCATCGACAACCGGAAGGCCTTTCACGACTACTTCATCGAGGAGCGCTTCGAAGCCGGCCTTTCCCTCGAGGGCTGGGAGGCCAAGGCGATTCGCGCCAGCCGCGCCCAGCTGAAGGAAGCCTACGTCATCCTGCGCGGGCAGGAAGTCTTCCTGATCGGCTGCCACATCAGCCCGCTGCCGACCGCCTCGACGCACATCACGCCCGACCCGACGCGCACCCGCAAACTGCTGCTGCACGCCGAGGAAATCGCCAAGCTGATCGGCAAGGTGGAGCGCGCCGGCTACACGCTGGTACCGCTCGATCTCCATTTCACCAAGGGTCGCATCAAGATCGCCATCGGTCTGGCCAAGGGGAAACGTCAGGTGGACAAGCGCGAGAGCGAGAAGAAGCGCGACTGGGATCGCGAAAAGCAGCGGCTGCTGCGCGCCCGGGCGTGAACGTGGCGAACATCGCCGAGGCATTTCTCCGATGGGTCGACGCTGCCGACGCCCGCGGTGTTTGCCCGGCAATTCGCTGCCTCCATTTGCCGACGGCCGCGGCGGGCGCTTCGCGTGATGCCGAGTTCTGCGCACTCGAACTGGAGGATGGCAGTGTCGGTTTTTCTTTCGCCCTCCTCGGCCACACGCTTGCCGGCCTGGCGGAAACGGCGGCATGCGCCGACCTCGCCGGGCGCCGTGCCGCGGAAATCGCCGGCTGGTATGCCGAGGCCGGCGAAGCGCGGCGGGCGATCGGCCTGGCGGCGATCAACGCCATTACCCAGAGCGTCTATCGGCAGGCCGGGTATCGGGCCGACATGGCCAGCGATTCGATCGGCCTGGTCGATCCGCAGCCGGGCGATCATATCGGCATGATCGGTCTGTTTCGGCCGCTGGTGGAGCGCATCCTTGCATCCGGGGCCCGCCTGACGGTGGCGGAACTGAAGCCAGAAATGGCGCATGAAACCGCGAACTTCCGCGTCACCCTCGATCCCGCCGACCTCGCTTCATGCGGCAAGGTGATATCCACCAGCACGCTGCTGCTCAACGATACGCTGGACGAGGTACTGCAGGCGTGCCGCAATGCTGCCTACTTCGGCATCATCGGCCCGAGCGCAGGCTGCATGCCCGATCCGCTGTTCGCGCGCGGCGTGGATACGCTCGGCGGAATGAGCGTCATCGACCTCGACGGCTTTCGCGACGCCTTCCGGTCGGGCCAGCCTTGGGGCCGCTTCAGCCGGAAAACCTGCATCCGGCGCGGCGACTATCCGGGTTTTGCCGCCCTCCTCGACCTGGCGCGCCCCGCCTAAGCCCGTTTCGCCAGAAGGCCGCGCAGCGCGTCCTGCAGGTCCGCCGGCAGCACCACCACCTTGGCGTTGGCCGATTGCGACAGATGGCCGAGGGCGGCGATGTATTTCTCGCCGAGCAGGTAGAACGCCGGCGTCTGCGACTCGCCGATCGCCTCGGAAACCCGCTTGATCGCTTCGGCCGAGGCCTCCGCCAGGGTCACCTGCGCATCGGCATCGCGCCGCGCCGATTCAAGGCGCGCCTCCGCCTGCAGGATCATCGATTGCTTGTCGCCTTCGGCGCGCGTCACCGTTGCCTTGCGCTCGCGCTCGGCCGAGGCCTGCTGCTCCATCGCCTTCTGCATGGACGGCGAGGGCTTGACGTCCTGGATCTCCACCGACTTTACCGTCAGGCCCCAGTCGAGGGCCTCGTCGGCGATGCTTTCCCGCAGGCGGGCCTTGATCTTGTCGCGGCTGGAGAGCGCTTGATCCAGCTCCATTTCGCCGACGATGGAGCGCAGCGTGGTCATGATCATGTTGCGGATCGCTTCCGAGAAGTCCGTTACGCCGTAGACCGCCTTGATCGGGTCGGTGATCTTGATGAAGGCGATGGCGTTGGTGAGGATCACCGCGTTGTCCTTGGTGATTACCTCCTGCTCCTGCACGTCGAGGATGATGTCTTTGGTCACCAGCCGGTAGGCGATGCGATCCATGTAGGGAATGATGATGTTGAGGCCGGGCAGCAGCGTACTGTTGTATTTGCCCAGGCGTTCGACGATCCACTCCTCGCCCTGCGGCACGATGCGCACGCCCTTCCAGACGGTGACGAGGACGAAGACAAAAACCGCGACGACGAAAATCAGCCCAGCTGTCATGAAACCTCCCTATGCCTTCGCTACCTTGAGAAAGCTGCCTTCCACGGCAACCACCTTGACGCGAGCCCCACTATGGATCGTTTCGTCGGCGATGCAGTCCCATACCTCGGAGCCGACCAGCGGCTTCTGAAAGCGCACCTGGCCCTTCTGGTAGAGCTCGACATCGCGGATCAGCAAGCCGATTTCCCCGATCACGTTGGAATCGGACATGCCGACCCGCGTCTTGTGCAAGTGCGGCTTGAACAACCTGAACCAGAGAACCACCATGGCCGCCGATGCGACACTCCACGTGAGTATCTGCGCGGTCAGGCTTGCCTGCGGCATCAGCAACAGCATGAATGCCACCAGCAGCGCACCGAGGCCAAACCAGATGATGAAGAAGGCCGGGACGGCCAGTTCGGTAACCACGAGCCCGATGCCGAGCACTGCCCAATGCCACCATTCAGGGCTCATTTCCAATCCCTCCATACGCGCACGCGGCCGCAACACGATATGCCCCGGGACGCCGGCCCGACTGCATCCGCACAGCGCCAATCATATCGGGATTCCGCCGGAAGGTGGCATTCCCGGCGCGCGGCCCGGTTAGGGCGAGCGATCGACGCGCGCTTGCTGCGCGCGCTTCTGGCGGGCTTCCTCAAACAGGCAAATCGCCGCAGCCGCGGCGACATTGAGCGATTCCGTCTGCCCGGCCATCGGGATGAAGACGGCACGGCTGGCCATTGATGCGATGTCCGGCGCCAGGCCGGCGCCCTCATTGCCGAACAGCCAGGCGATCGGCCCGCCCAAGTCCGTCTCGAACAGCGAACATCCGCCGGTGACACAGGTCGCCAGGCTCGTGCCGGCAAACCCGGCGAGCAGCTCGGCCAGGCTGGCGCGTTCACTGATGCGCAGGCCGAAATGCGCCCCCATCGCCGCGCGCAGGACGCGCGGCGACCAGACATCGGCGCAGCCCGGTCCGAGGATGACCTCCGCGATGCCCGCCGCAGCGGCCGAGCGCAGGATGGAACCCAGGTTGCCGGCATCCTGGATGGCATCGAGCAGGACGCAGGAGCCGCCGGCCACGCCCTCGCCTGTCGGCGGCGGCAGCGCAATGACGGCGAGAATGCCGGTCGGGCTCGCCACCGGGCTGATCTCGGCGAACAGCCCGTCGCTCAGCAGCAGCGTGTTCGCCCGCGGATGGGCTTCGAGAAAGGCGGCGATTTCGGTCTGTCGGCGGCCATGCTCGCTGACCACGAGGTGCTCCGGCAGGCCGCAGCGCGCCGTATAGGCCGATACCAGGTGAATGCCGTCGAGCAGGGTGCGCGCCTGCTTGCGTCGTTCCCGCGACGAAGCGGCAAGCGCGCGCAGCGCCTTGAAACTTGCGTTCGCGCGCGAGCTGATCCTTATCAGCATGTTTCCAGCAATCGGCGGACCGGGCCAAAGCTGCGCCGGTGGATCGGACTTACGCCATGCTGGCGCAACGCCGCCAGGTGCGCCGCCGTCGGGTAGCCCTTGTGCCGATCGAGGCCGTAGGCGGGATGCACGCCATGCAAGCGCAACATCTCGGCGTCGCGCGCCGTCTTGGCAAGAATCGATGCGGCGGAAATCGCCGCCTCTGTGGCATCGCCGCGCACGATCGCGCGCACCGGCAGCGCAATGCTCGGGCAGTGCGTTCCATCAACCAGCACTTCCGCCGGCTGCCGGCCGAGCCCCCCAACAGCCCGGCGCATCGCCAGCAAGCTGGCCTGGAGGATGTTCAGCGCGTCGATTTCCTCGACCGAGGCGCTCGCGACACACCAGGCGAGGGCGCGCTCGCGGATCAGCCCGGCGAGGCGCTCGCGCGCGCTTTCCGACAGTTTCTTCGAATCGGCCAGGCCACCGATGGGGCGCGCCGGATCGAGTATCACCGCGGCGGCAAACACCGGCCCGGCCAGCGGGCCGCGCCCGGCCTCGTCCACGCCGCAGATCAACCCGCCGGCGCGCATGCGTCCGCACCGATGCAGTCGATCACGGCGGCGGCGGCCTTGTCCGCCGAGCCCTGGCGCAACTGCGCATGCAAGGCCGCATAGTGCCGGGCAATGCGGCTGCAGGCCTCGCGATCCTCCACCAGGTTGCCGAGGGCCTGCGCCAGGTTTTCTGGCGTCGCGTCGTCCTGCAGGAACTCCGGCGCGACAAAGCGCCCGGAAAGGATGTTCGGCAACCCGACCCATGGCAGGTAGTTCATGTGGCGCATGATGCGCCACGACCAGGGCGACATGCGATAGGCGATCACCATCGGCTTCTTCAACAGGGCTGCTTCCAGTGTGGCGGTGCCGCTGGCGACCAGCACTGCATCGGCTGCCGCCATCGCGTCCTGGGAATGCCCAAACAGGCGGGTGATCGGCAGGTCGTCGGCGCCACGCGCATACAATGCCGTCTCGAACAGGTCGCGCGTTTCGCGGGTGGCGAGGGGAACCAGAAAGCGTGCGTCGGGAAAGCGCCGATCGAGAATGCGTGCAGTCTCGACAAAGGTGTCGGCCAGGTGCCGCAATTCGGTTCGGCGGCTGCCCGGCAACAACGCGAAGACACGCTGGTCGAGCGGAAGGCCGAGTCGTTCGCGCGCTGCCGGCAGATTGGTTTCCATCGGGATGAGGTCGGCCAGCGGGTGGCCGACATAACTCACCGGAATGCCGTATCGCTGGTAGATCGCCTCTTCGAAGGGAAACAGGGCCAGCATGCGCGAGACCGATCGCGCGATCGCGTGGATGCGCCCGCCGCGCCAGGCCCAGATCGACGGGCTGACGTAGTGGATGGTGGGTACGCCAGCCCGCTTGAGGCGCAGTTCCAGCGGCAGGTTGAAGTCCGGTGCATCGATGCCGATGAAGGCGTCGGGAGGATCGCGCAGCAGCTCGGCCAGCAGCCGGCGCCGAATGCCGGTAATCTCGCGATAGTGGCGCAGCGCTTCGGCGTAGCCATGCACCGCGAGTTTCTCTGAAGGAAAACGGGCGTCGAAGCCGACCGCCTGCATTTTCGGCCCGCCGATGCCGAAGAACCGCGCCTGCGGCAGGCGCCCTTTCAGCGCCAGGATCAGATGGCTGGCCAGCAGGTCGCCGGAAGACTCGCCTGCCACCATCGCGATCCTCACGATGCCGACCACTAGCGCAGGATCCCGCGGCCTTCCGCAGCGAGGAAATCGGCGAATGGCAGCAACTCGGCATGCGTTGCGGCCTCGCCGCGGACTGCCTCGATCGCCTCCTGCAGCGACATCCCCGAGCGAAACACCAGCTTGTAGGCACGCTTGATGGCGGCAATCGCTTCCGGCCGGAAGCCGCGCCGCTTCAGGCCTTCGGCATTGATGCCGTAGGGCCGTGCGGCATTCCCGGCGGCAGTGACGTAGGGCGGCAAGTCCTGCAGCAGTGTCGTGCCGATGCCGGTCATGCTGTGCGCACCGATGCGGACGAACTGGTGCACGGCAGTGAAGCCGCCGAGGATGGCGAAATCGCCGACGCTGACATGGCCGGCCAGCTGCGCGTTATTGGCGAATATCGTCTTGTCGCCAACCTGGCAGTCGTGCGCAACGTGCACGTAGGCCATGATCCAGTTGTCCGAGCCGATCCGCGTCACGCCCGAATCCTGGGCAGTGCCGAGATTGAGGGTACAAAACTCGCGGATGGTATTGCGTTCGCCGATTTCCAGGCGCGTCGGCTCGCCGGCGTACTTCTTGTCCTGGGGAATCTCGCCGATCGAAGAGAACTGGAAGATGCGGTTCTCCCGGCCGATCCGCGTATGCCCGCCGATGACCACATGCGGCCCGACCGAGCTGTCGTCGCCGATCTCGACATGTTCGCCGATGACCGAGTAGGCTCCGACCGAGACGCGGCTGCCGAGGCGGGCGGCGGGGTGTATGACTGCGGTGGAATGAATCACAATGCCCGTTCCGTGCACATCACCTCGGCCTCCGCCGCCACCTGGCCGTCGACCCGCGCGACGCCGGCGAACTTCCAGATGCCGCGCTTGCTGGCCAGTATGCTCACCTCCATCACCAGCTGGTCGCCCGGCGTCACCGGCCGCTTGAAGCGGGCATGGTCGATGCCGACAAAGTAGTAGACCGAATTGCCGTCCGGCTTGCCGCCCATCGTCTTGAAAGAGAGGATTGCGGCGGTCTGCGCCAGCGCCTCGACGATCAGCACCCCCGGCATGACCGGGTGGTGCGGGTAGTGGCCGGGGAAGAACGGCTCGTTCATGGTGACGTTCTTGATCGCCACGATGCGCTTGCCCGGTTCGCATTCGAGCACCCGATCCACCATGAGGATCGGATAGCGGTGTGGCAGGTATTCGAGAATCTCGTGAATGTCCATTTGCTGACTCAAGGCTGCTTCTCCAGGTTCGCCAGGCGTGCTTCGAGCTCGCGTATCTTGTCCGCCATGGCGTCAAGCTGCCGCAGGTGCGCGGCGTTGCGCAGCCAATCGCGGTGTGGCGCGAAAGGCATTGCGCCGGTATAGCTGCCCGGCTGCAGGATCGACTTGGTCACCAGGGTGGCGGCCGAGATGTTCACGTCGTCGGCGATCTCCAGGTGCCCCAGCACGATCGCGCCGCCGCCGAGCGTGCAGCGGCGGCCGATGCGCGCGCTGCCGGCGATGCCGACGCAGCCGGCCATGGCAGTGTCGGCGCCGACGCGAACGTTGTGGCCGATCTGGATCTGGTTGTCGAGCTTGACGCCGTCGCCGATCACCGTGTCGTCCAGGGCGCCGCGGTCGATGGTGGTATTGGCACCGATTTCGACATCGTCGCCGACGATCACGCGGCCGATCTGCGGAATCTTGCTCCAGCCGCCGCCGCCCTCGCGCGCAAAGCCGAAGCCGTCTGCGCCGATCACCGCGCCGGAATGGATAATCGCGCGCCGGCCGATCTCGCAGCCGGCATAGACGGTGACGTTGGCGTGCAACCGCGACCCGGCGCCGATGGCCGCGCGCGGACCGATGACGCAGCCCGGGCCGATCACCACGTCCTCGCCGATGCGCGCGTCCGGCGCAATGATCGCGCCGGAATGAATCGCGCTTTCCGGCAGCTCGGGCGGGTTGAGCAGCTGCGCGACACGCGCAAAATAGGCATACGGATTGGCCGTGGCAATGCAGGCGCAGCGGCAGGCGGCGGCCGTCGCCGGCGCAAGTATCACGGCGCCGGCGGCGGTATGCTCGAGCTGGTTGCGGTATTTCGGGTTGGCGAGGAAGGCGATCTGGTCCGGGCCGGCCCGCTCCAGGCTCGCCACCTGGCGCACCCGCAGTGCGCCGTCACCACGCAGATCGCCGCCGAATCGCGCGACGATCTGGTCCAGGCGGTAGCCGCTTTCGCCGTTACTCCCGCCCTCAGTCATGCCGGAACGTCACTTCCCCGGCGGGTCGGCCAGGGCCTTGATGACCTTGTCCGTGATGTCGATGCGCGGGCTGGCGTAGACCGCTTCCTGGAGGATCACGTCGAACTTCTCCGCCTCGGCAATCTGCTTGATCGCCTTGTTGGCGCGCTCCAGAACCGAAGCCAGCTCCTCGTTGCGCCGCTGGTTGAGATCCTCGCGGAACTCGCGCTGCTTGCGCTGGAACTCGCGGTTCAGATCGTTGAACTCGCGTTCCTTGTTGCGCTTCTCCGTTTCGGACATCGTCACCGTATTCTTTTCCAGCGCTTCCTGGACGGACTGCACCTGCTTTGCCATGCGCTGGAGTTCCTGATCGCGCTTCTCGAACTCCTTCTCCAGCTTCTTCAGCGACTTCAGCGCCGGCGCAGCATCGCGCATGACCCGTTCGGAATTGACGTATCCCACCTTGATCTCCGCCGCCAACGCCGGCGCGGCGGTGGCCACGGTCAGCGCGGAAAAGGCGGCAATGCCAAGTCGTTTCAACATAAGTCTCCTGCCTCGAAAAAAGCCCATCAAAATGCCGTGCCCATCTGGAACTGGAAGCGCTCGGATCGGTCGCCGTCCTTCTTGTTCAAAGGCTGGGCGATACTGAACTTGAGCGGGCCCAGCGGCGACGACCAAGCCACGGACAATCCCGCACTGTAGCGCATATCGCCGACGCTGAGTTTCTCGCCGGAGCCCCATACCTGTCCGGCGTCGACAAACGCGCCGATGCGCAGCGAACGGTCGAGCCCGAGGCCGGGCAGCGGCGTGAGGAACTCAACCGTGCCGACCAGGCGGCGATTGCCGCCCAGGACATCGTCGGTCCGCAAGCCGCTGGCGTCAACATCGTGCGGACCGAGCGAAGCCGTCTTGTAGCCGCGCACCGAGCCGATGCCGCCGGCGAAGAAGTTGCGGAAAAACGGCAGCGGCTTGCCGCCGTAGCCGTTGCCGAAGCCGAACTCACCGTTGAACATCACGGTCGTGTCGCGGGACAGCGGGAAATAGCGCTGGTACTGGTAATTGGCCTTGTAGAAGTGCAGCGAGCCGCCGGGCAGGCCGACCTCGCCGTAGGCGCGATGCAGCGAGCCGCGCGTGGTATAGATGACGCTGTCGCGCTCGTCGCGCGCCCAGTTCGTATTGAGCAGGAGCGTCGTATTCGAAGCGCCGAAATCCTGCACGAACTTGATGTAGCGCTGCGGACTGTTGTCGAAGGTCGTCACCCGCGTCCGGTCCACCGACAGTCCAACGCCGATGGAGTTGTCCTCGGCGATCGGGAAGCCGTAGCGCACCCCGCCGCCGGCCGAGGCCGTCTTGTACTGCCCGACGGACAGCGAGGTCGGATCGGTGTTGCGCCGGTACACGTCGAAACCGCGGCTGATCCCATCCACCGTGTAGTAGGGATCGGTAAACGACATCGAGTAGACCTTGTTGAGCTTGCCGCTATTGACGTTGACGGAGAAGTGCTTGCCGCTGCCGAAGATGTTGTTCTGCGAGACCGAACTCGAGACGACCAGCTTTTCCGAACTGGAAAAACCGGCGCCGAGCATGATATTGCCGGTGGGCTTCTCCTTGACGGTGAAATTCACGTCTACCTGGTCGGTCGCGCCGACGACGGCCGGCGTCTCGACGTTGACTTCGTCGAAATAGCCCAGCTTGTCCACCCGCGTGCGCGACTTGTTGATCTTCTCGCCGTCGTACCAGCCGCCTTCCATCTGGCGCATTTCCCGCCGGATCACCTCGTCGCGCGTACGCGTGTTGCCCGCCACATTTAGACGCCGGACATACACCCGCCGGCCTGGATCGATGAAGATCGTGAAGCCGACCTGGCGCTTCTCCTTGTCCAGTTCCGGCACGGCGTTGACGTTGGCGAAGGCGTAGCCCTCGTTGCCGAGCTTCTCGCTGATCTGCTTGGTGGTCTCGGTCAGGCGCTCGCGCGAAAACACATCGCCCGGATGAATCGCCACCAGCTTGCGCAATTCGTCTTCCGGCAACAGCAGTTCGCCCGCCAGCTTGACCGACGACACCTGGTACTTCTCGCCCTCGGTCAGGTTGATGGTGATGTAGATGTCCTGCTTTTCCGGGCTGATCGAAACTTGGGTGGAATCGATGTTGAATTCGACGTAGCCGCGATCCAGGTAGTAGGAACGCAGGGTTTCCAGATCAGCCGACAGTTTCTGCTTGGAATACTGGTCGTTCTTGGTATACCAGGTCAGCCAGCCCGGCGTGCGCAACGCGAACAGGTTGAGCAGGTCCTTCTCCGGAAAGGCCTGCGCGCCGACAATATTGATCTGGCGGATTTTCGCGACGGTGCCCTCGTCCACCGCGAAATTGATGCCGACGCGGTTACGCTCCAACGGCGTCACCGTCGTCGTCACGGCGACGGCGTAGAGCCCCTTGCTCAGGTACTGGCGCTTCAGCTCCTGTTCCGCGCGCTCCAGCATCGAGCGATCGAAGATGCGCGATTCGGCCAGGCCAATTTCCTTCAGGCCTTTCTTCAGCGCTTCCTTGTCGAATTCCTTCACGCCGACGAATTCGACGCGGGCAATCGCCGGCCGCTCCTCCAGCACGACGACCAGCACGTTGCCCTCGACCTCGATGCGCACATCCTTGAAGAAGCCGGTGGCGAACAGGGCCTTGATCGCCTGTGCCGCCTTCTCGTCCGTCATGGTCTCGCCGACCTTGACCGGCATGTAGCTGAAGACGGTTCCCGCTTCGGTGCGCTGGATGCCCTCGACCCGGATGTCCTTGACGACGAACGCATCGAATCCCAGCGCGGAGGCCGAGAACAAGGCTGCGAGCAAGCCCGGTAGTATCTTTTTTTTCATTGAGTCAGCCGGAAATGAGCCGGGTGATGTCGTTGTAGAAGGCGAAGGCCATCAGCATGGCCAGCAGTGCCAGCCCGATCTGCTGCCCGATTTCCATGACACGCTCGGATACCGGCCCGTCCTTGATCAGCTCGACAATATAATACATCAGGTGCCCGCCATCCAATAACGGGATCGGCAGCAGGTTGAGCACGCCGAGACTGATGCTGATCAAGGCGAGAAACTTGACGTAATACGCAAGCCCGAGCCGCGCCGACTGGCCGGCATAATCGGCGATGGTCACCGGGCCGCTCAGGTTCTTCCACGACACATCGCCGGAAATCATGCGGCCGATCATCTGCAGGCTGAAGATCGAGGTTTCCCAGGTCTGCGCGGCCGCCTTGGGCAGCGCTTCGAGCGCGCCGTAGCTGACCGTCGTCAGCATTGCCTCGCGCTGCGCGCCATCGTCCTGCACGGCAATGCCGATGCGGCCGACCGTTCGCCCGCGATCGCTCGCCGCCGTCGGCACGACCTCGATGCGCAGCAGCGCACCGTCGCGGCTCAGATCGATGGCGACCCGCCGCTCCGCCGCGGCGCCAATCAGCGCCACGACGCGGGTCCAGTGCTCGATCGGCTCGCCGTCCACCGCGACGATGCGGTCGCCCGCGCGCAACCCCGCCGCCTCGGCGACGCCGCCGGGCGTCACCCGGCCGACGATCGGCGGCAGTTCCGGCCGCATCAGACGAAAGCCGAAGTGCGCCAGGATGTCGCCTTCGAGGTCGCTCATCGGCGTCGCCGAGAGGTCCAGGCGGCGCAGGGAGATCTCGCGCCGGTCGTTGATGACCTCGACGGCAACCGTGCGCCGGTCAAAGGCGCTCTGCAGCAGCACCCAGCGAAACTCGGACCAGGTGGCGATCGCCTTGCCGTCCACATTGCGTACGAGTTCGCCGTCGCCAAAGCCGGCACGCGCGGCGGCGGACGCCGCCACCGGTGCGCCCAGCAGGGGCCGCAGTTCCTCGACGCCGTGCACGAACAGGGCCCAGTAGAAGAAGATCGCCAGCAGGAAATTCGCCGTCGGGCCGGCGGCAACGATGAGAAAGCGCTTCCATACCGGTTGCCGATTGAAGGCGCGCGGCAGTTCCGCCGCCGGCACCTCGCCTTCCCGTTCGTCGAGCATCTTGACGTAGCCGCCGAGCGGGAAGGCCGCCAGCGCCAGCTCGGTTGCGTCGCGGCCGCAGCGGATCGCCACGAGCGGGCGGCCGAAGCCGATCGAGAAGCGCAGCACCTTGACGTCGCACCAGCGGGCCACGAGGAAATGCCCGGCCTCATGGACGACGATCAGCAGGCCAAGCGCCAGGGCAAAGGCGCCGAGATAAAAAAGGAAGTTCATGGCGCCTGCGTCGCCAGGCTGCGTTGCGCGGCCGCCCGCCCCGCTGCATCCGCCGCGAGCACGTCGTCCAGCGCGGGTACCGCCGCCGGTGGGACACGCGCCAGCGCTTCCTCGACCACCACGGCGATGCGGGCAAAGCCGAGCCGCCCGGCGAGGAATGCCGCCACGGCGACTTCGTTGGCGGCGTTGAGGACCGCCGGCGCATTGCCACCCTGCTCAAGCGCCTGGTAAGCCAGGCGCAGGCAGGGAAAGCGGGCGAAGTCCGGCTCGCTGAAGTCGAGCGCACCCAGGCGCGGCAGGTCGAGCGGCGCCACGCCGGCATCGATCCGCTCCGGATAGGCCAGCGCATGCGCGATCGGCGTGCGCATGTCGGGATTGCCCAGTTGCGCGATGACCGAGCCGTCGGCGTACTCGACCATCGAGTGGATCACGCTCTGCGGGTGTATCACCACGTCGATGCGCTGGCGCGGCAGGCCGAACAGCCAATGAGCCTCGATCACCTCCAGGCCTTTGTTCATCATGGTCGCCGAATCCACCGAAATCTTGCGTCCCATCACCCACTTCGGGTGCGCGCAAGCCTGCTCCGGCGTAACCCGCGCCAACTCCGCCAGCGGCGTCTGGCGGAACGGTCCACCGGACGCCGTCAGCAGGATGCGCCGCACCCCGCTACTCTCGCAATCACACGAATAATCACGTGGAAGTGATTGATATATTGCGTTATGTTCGCTGTCGATCGGAAGCAACACCGCCCCATGCTGGCGCACCTGCTGCATGAACACAGCCCCCGCCATCACCAGCGCTTCCTTGTTGGCGAGCAGCACGCGCTTGCCCGCCCTGACCGCTGCCAGGGTCGGCCGCAGCCCGGCCGCGCCGACGATTGCCGCCATCACGCAGTCGGCCTCGGGCAACTCGGCAACGGTTTCCAGCGCCTGTGCGCCGGAGCGCACCTCGGTCACGATGCCGGCCTGCGCCAGGCGGTGGCGCAGCATCGCTGCCGCGCCCTCCTCGCCGACCACGGCGATGCGCGGGCGGAACACACGGCATTGCTCGAACAGGCGATCCAGCTGGTTGTGCGCCGAGAGCGCCAGGATCTCGAAGCGTTGCGGGTGGCGGGCCACCACGTCCAGCGTGCTGGCGCCAATCGAACCGGTGGCGCCGAGGATGACCAGGCGACGGCGCCTCACCGCACGGCTCCGTCCCAGTACAGCGCCGCCAGCCCGACCAGCGGCAGCGTCGAGGTCAGGCTGTCGATGCGGTCGAGCAGGCCGCCGTGCCCGGGCAGCAGGGTGCCGCTATCCTTGACGCCGGCCTGGCGCTTGATCATCGATTCGAACAGGTCGCCTTCGATGCTGACCGCCGTCAGGCCGCACAGCAGCAACGCGAACATTCCCCAGGTGACGGCCGGTGCGCCGCCGAGCGGGCCCGCCGCCGCCGCGCTCAGGCCGAAGGCCAGCACGCCGACGACGGCGCCGGCCGCACCCTCCCAGGTCTTGCCCGGACTGATGGAAGGTGCGAGCTTGCGCCTGCCGAACGCGCGCCCGGTGAAGTAGGCGGCGATGTCCGCCACCCAGACCGCCGCCATCACCGCCAGCAACAGCAACGGGCTGATGGCGCGCAACTGCATCAGCGCCAGGCAGGCCGGTATCACCACCAGTCCGCCGAGCAGGGCGCCGGAAATGCCGCCCGGCGCGCGACCCCGGCGCGACAGCCAGGCTGGCACCGCAGCCAGCCAGAACGCCGCGGCAAGCGCAAAGATCCATGCCAGCAGCAGTGGTGCGATGCGCTCGCCCTGCGCCGGTGCGAACGCCGCCACGGCCAGCAGGCCGCAAAGCAGCGTTGTGGCCACCGCATTGCCGGTGCGGGCCGCGCCGCGCAGCCCGACCAGCCCGCCCCATTCCCAGCTTGCGGCGGCAGCGACCGCCGTGGCGAACAGCATCCAGCCGGCGAAGGGCAACAGGAACAGGACGGCGAGAAAACCGGCGAGCAGCAGCAACGCGGTGATGACCCGCGCCCTAAGCATCGTGTTGCCGGAGCGGCTGGCCGGCCGCGTCCGCCGGGCGCGGCGGCGCCGGCTCGGCGCGAAGCTGTTCGCTGGTTCGGCCGAAGCGCCGTTCGCGACGCCGATAGGATTCGATTGCCGCATCGAGCGCCGCGGCGTCGAACTCCGGCCACAGCAGGTCGGTGAAGTAGAACTCGGTATAGGCCAGTTGCCAGAGCAGGAAGTTACTGATGCGCTGTTCGCCGCCGGTGCGGATGAACAGGTCCGGCTCCGGCCCGTAGTTGAGTGCCAGATGCGGCGCCAGATCGTGCTCGGAAAAGCCGCTGCGGCGCGCCGGCTGCGCCGCAAGCATGCGCTCGACCGCCTGCAGCACGTCCCAGCGGCCGCCGTAGTTCGCCGCGACGCTCAGCGTCAGCACACGGTTGTCGGCGGTCAGCGTTTCAGAGCGGCGGATCAGTTCGACCAGGCGCGGCTCGAACGGTGTCAGGTCGCCGATGATGCGGAAGCGGATGCCTTTCTCGTGCAGCTTGCTCACCTCTTCCTCCAGCGCGCGGAGGAACAGCTGCATCAGGAAGGACACCTCCTCGGCCGGCCGGCGCCAGTTTTCCGAGCTGAAGGCAAACAGGGTCAGGTAAGAGACGCCACGTGCGACGCAGGCCTTGACCACCTCGCGCACCGTCTCGACACCGCGCTTGTGGCCGGCGATGCGCGGCATGAAGCGCTGTTTGGCCCAGCGCCCGTTGCCGTCCATGATGATGGCGACGTGCCGCGGCACGCTGCCCACTTCGGGGATTGTGCTGGTCGAACTGGAAAATCGCGTCACGGCAACTCCGATAGGCCCGGGGTGGGCGAGATGCGCCGTCAGACGGCCATCAGGTCGCTTTCCTTGGTGGCCAGCGCCTTGTCGATCTCGCCAATGAAGCGGTCGGTAAGCTTCTGCACCTCGTCCTGCGTGCGCCGCTCATCGTCCTCCGAAATGCTCTTGGCCTTGACCGCTTCCTTCAGCGCATGGTTGGCATCGCGGCGCAGGTTGCGCACCGCGACGCGGGCATTCTCCGCCTCGCTGCGCACCACCTTGATCAGGTCGCGGCGCCGTTCCTCGGTCAGCGCCGGCATCGGCACGCGGACCGAGTCGCCGACCGTCGACGGGTTCAGCCCGAGGTCTGAATCGCGGATCGCCTTCTCGATGACCGGGATCATCTTTTTCTCCCACGGCGTCACGCCGATGGTCCGCGCGTCGAGCAGATTGACGTTGGCGACCTGGCCAAGCGGCATGGGCGAGCCGTAGTAATCCACCTGCACGTGGTCGAGGATACCGGCGTGGGCGCGGCCGGTGCGCACCTTGCCCAGATCGCTCTTCAGCGATTCGAGCGACTTGTGCATCTTCTGTTCGGTGTTCTTCTTCAGATCGGCGACGATCATGCCTAAAGCCTCCTCAACAGTGCACCAGGGTTCCCTCGTCCTCACCGAGCACGATGCGCCGCAGGGCGCCGCGCTTGAATATGCTGAAGACCTTGATCGGCAGCTTCTGGTCGCGGCACAGTGCCAGCGCCGTCGCATCCATGACGCCGAGGTTGCGGCCGATTGCCTCGTCGAAACTGACGCGTTCGTAGCGCTTCGCCTGCGGATCCTTTTTCGGATCGGCGGTATAGACGCCATCGACCTTGGTCGCCTTGAGGACGATCTCGGCGCCGATTTCCGAACCGCGCAGGGCCGCCGCGGTGTCGGTGGTGAAGAACGGGTTTCCCGTTCCGGCGCCGAAGATCACCACCTTGCCTTCTTCCAGATAGCGAATCGCCTTGCCGCGGATGTACGGCTCGACCACCTGCTCGATGTTCAGCGCCGACTGGACGCGGCTGTTCAGGCCGGCCTGGCGCATCGCATCCTGCAGCGCCATGGCGTTCATCACCGTGGCCAGCATGCCCATGTAGTCGGCCGTCGCGCGGTCCATGCCCGAGGCGCTCGCCGCCAGGCCGCGGAAAATGTTGCCGCCGCCGATGACGACGCCGATTTCCACGCCCATTGCGGAGACCTCGCGGATCTCCGCCACCACCGCCGCCAGCGTTTCCCGGTTGATGCCGTAGGCGTCGTCGCCCATCAGGGCCTCGCCCGACAGCTTCAGCAGGATGCGCCTGTAGGCGGCTTGCGCCATGCTCAGCGCGCCGCGGCGGCGGCCGCCTGCGCCGCCACCTCGGCAGCGAAGTCGTTGGAACGCTTCTCCAGGCCCTCGCCCACCACATACAGCTGGAAGGCCGCGACGGAAGCACCCTTGGCCTTCAGCAACTGTTCAATGGTCTGCTTGCCGTCTTCCGCCTTGACGAAGATCTGGCCGAGCAGGGTGACTTCCTTGAGGAACTTCTGCACCGTGCCCTCGGCGATCTTCTCCAGCATGGCTTCCGGCTTGCCCGCCTCGCGCGCCTTCTCGACGGCGATGCGGCGCTCGGTTTCCAGCAGCTCGGCCGACACGCCGGAGATATCCAGCGATTTCGGTTTCGAAGCCGCAATGTGCATGGCAACATCGCGGCCGAGCGAATCGTCGCCGCCGAGCATGTCCACCAGCACGCCGATCTTCGCGCCGCCGTGGATGTACTGCGTCAGGCTGCCTTTCGCGTCGAAGCGCGCGAAGCGGCGGATCGAGAGGTTCTCGCCGATCTTGCCGACCAGGCGCGTACGCGTCGCCTCGACCGTCGCACCGTCCAGCGCCAGCACCGAGAGGGCCGCGACATCGGCCGGATTCTGCGTCGCGACGAGTTCCGCCAGGCCTTTCGTGAAGGCGAGGAAGTCGTCGTTCTTGGCGACGAAGTCGGTTTCGCAATTGACCTCGATGATGGCGCCCACCTTGCCGCCGGCGGCGATGTGCACGCCGACGACGCCTTCCGCAGCCACGCGCGAGGCGGCCTTGCTGGCCTTGCTGCCGAGCTTGACGCGCAGCACCTCCTCGGCCTTGGCCATGTCGCCGCCGGCCTCCGTCAAGGCCTTCTTGCATTCCATCATCGGCGCGTCGGTCTTCTCGCGCAGTTCCTTTACCATCGAAGCGGTGATTTCCGCCATGCTTGCTCCTGTGTTCTTGCTGGATAGTGCGGGTGTGGCGCGGCCAGGCCGCGCCACGCCGACTGGATCGGCTGCGGCTTAGGCCGCCTCGTCTGTGCCGGCGTCGTCGACCTCGACGAAATCGTCCGACACCGCCGCCACGATCTCCTGCACCGTCTGGCTGCGGCCTTCCAGGATGGCATCGGCGGCGCCGCGCGCATACAGGCGGATCGCCCGGCTCGAATCGTCGTTGCCGGGAATGATGTAGGCCACGCCTTCCGGATTGTGGTTGGTATCCACCACGGCAACCACCGGAATGCCGAGCTTGCCGGCTTCGGTTATCGCGATCTTGTGGTAGCCGACGTCGATGACGAAAATCGCGTCGGGCAGGCCGTTCATGTCCTTGATGCCGCCGATGCCCTTGTCCAGCTTGACCAGCTCGCGCTGCAGCATCAGGGCTTCCTTCTTGCCCAGGCGCTCGAAGGTGCCGTCCTGCGACATGGTTTCGAGTTCCTTCAGGCGCTTGATCGACTGCTTGACCGTCTTGAAGTTGGTCAGCATGCCGCCCAGCCAGCGCTCGTCGACGAAGGGCACGCCGGCCCGCAGGGCCTCCTCGCGGACGATCTCGCGCGCCTGGCGCTTGGTGCCGACGAAGAGCACCGAGCCCTTGTTGGAAGCCATCTTGCGCAGGAAATTCATCGCCTCCTGGTATTTGACCAGGGTCTTTTCCAGATTGATGATGTGGATCTTGTTGCGGTGGCCGAAAATGAACGGTGCCATCTTCGGGTTCCAGAAGCGGGTCTGGTGGCCAAAATGCACACCGGCTTCCAGCATTTGACGCATGGTCGTGGACATGTGAGTCTCCGATAAGGGTTAGCCTCCGCCCGGCAGTGCAACCGCGTTTCTGCGTTGTTGCTGCATCTGCGGCCACCCTTTCGGTGCCGGGCGTGCGAATTTTGCCTGGCCCCACCCAACGCTTCCGGTGAGACCCAAGCAAGTCGGCTATTGTAGCAATTTCCGCGCCTTATGCTCAAGTGGCATCGAATCCTGCCGTGTGCTTGGCCGGCCGGCGGCAGCCGGCGGCGGATTTGCCTCGCCCGCGCGGTTCCGCTAGGCTCGGCGTTTTCCTGCCAGGCCGCACCATGAGCATCGCCATCAAGACACCCGAGCAGATCGAGAAAATGCGCGTCGCCGGCCGCCTCGCCAGCGAAGTGCTGGATTTCATCGAGCCGCACGTCGCGGCCGGCACCACGACGGCGAAACTCGACCGCCTTTGCCACGACTACATGGTCGACGTGCAGGGCGTCATCCCGGCGCCGCTGAACTACGCCCCGCCGGGCTATACCCCTTACCCGAAATCGATCTGCACCTCGATCAACCACCAGGTCTGCCACGGCGTTCCCGGCGAAAAACGCCTCAAGGGCGGCGACATCCTCAACATCGACATCACCGTCATCAAGGACGGCTGGCACGGCGACACCAGCCGCATGTTCATCGTCGGCAGCGACGCCTCGATCCAGGCCCGCCGCCTGTGCAAGGTCACCTACGAGTGCCTGTGGATCGGCATCGACCAGGTCAGGCCGGGCGGACGCCTCGGCGACATCGGCCACGCCATCCAGCGCCATGCCGAAGCCAATGGCTTTTCCGTCGTGCGCGAGTTCTGCGGCCATGGCATCGGTGCGCGCTTCCACGAGGATCCGCAGGTATTGCATTTCGGCCAGGCCGGCACCGGCGCCACGCTGCAGCCGGGCATGATCTTCACCATCGAACCGATGATCAACGCCGGCAAGCCCGCCATCTCCGAACTGCCCGATGGCTGGACCATCGTCACCAAGGACCGCAGCCTCTCCGCCCAGTGGGAGCATACCGTGCTGGTCACCGACGGCGGCTACGAGGTGCTGACGCTTTCCGCCGGCGCGCCGGCGCCTGCCCTTCCCCGCTGAGCGCATGAGCGGCACGACGGCCGGTACCGCCGCCCCCGACGCGGTTTCCCTCGCGCTGCGTTTCAAGGCCGAACTGGCGCAGGGCCAGTCGGCGCTGCGTGTCGGCTATGAAGCCCACGCCGACGCCGCCCGCCTGCTGCGCAGCCGCAGCCAGCTCGTCGACAGCGTGCTCAAGGCCTTGTGGCAGGAGGCCCGCCTGCCGCTCGGGCTGGCGCTGGTCGCCGTGGGCGGCTACGGCCGGCGCGAGCTCTACCCGGCTTCCGATGTCGACCTGTTGTTCCTCGTCCCGGACGACGTGGCCGCGGAGACCGAACGCCAGCTCGAACGGCTGATCGGCCTGCTGTGGGACATCGGCCTCGACATCGGCCACAGCGTCCGCACGGTCGAGCAGTGCGCCGACGAGGCGCGCCGCGACATCACGGTGCAGACCAATCTGCTGGAGGCGCGCCTGCTCTGCGGCAGCCGCAACCTGTATGCCGCCTTCGCCGCGCGACTGCACGAGGAACTTGATCCGCAGGCCTTCTTCAAGAGCAAGCGCCTGGAACAGGACGAGCGCTATACGCGTTTCCAGGATACGCCCTACGCACTCGAGCCGAATACCAAGGAAAGCCCCGGCGGGCTGCGCGACCTGCAGATGGTGCTATGGATCAGCCGCGCCGCGCGGTTGGGCGAATCGTGGAACGACCTGACGCGCCGCGGCCACATCACGCGCGGCGAAGCCATCCAGCTGAAACGCCTGGAAACCTTCCTCCAGCACGTCCGCATCCGCCTGCATTTTCTTGCCGGACGGCGCGAGAACCGCCTGCTGTTCGACCACCAGGAGGCGGTGGCGCGCGCCTTCGGCATCGTCCCCGGCCGCACCCGCCGCGCCAGCGAGCTGTTGATGCAGCGCTACTACCGCACGGCCAAGTCGGTCATGCAGCTGAACACCATCCTGATGCAAAACCTCGGCGCCGAGATCCTGCCCGGCCCGCGCCGCCTGCCGATCGTCATCGACGACAACTTCCAGGTTGACCACGAGCTGCTTGACGTGCGCCGCGAAGACGTCTTCGAGGCGCAGCCGTCGGCCATCCTCGAAAGCTTCCTGCACATGGAGCAGCGGGCCGAGCTCAAGGGCATGAGCGCGCGCACCCTGCGCGCCCTGTGGCGCGCGCGCCGGCTCATCGGCCCGGCCTTCCGCCGCGCGCCGGCCAACCGCGCGCTGTTCCTCAAGCTGTTCCAGCAGCGCCGCGGCATGGTGCACGAGTTCCGCCGCATGAACCAGTACGGCATCCTCGGCCGCTACATCCCCGCCTTCCGCCGCATCGTCTGCCAGATGCAGCACGACCTGTTCCACGCCTACACCGTCGACCAGCACATCCTCATGGTGATGCGCAACCTGCGCCGCTTCACCATGGCCGAGTTTGCCCACGAATACCCGATGTGCACCCGCCTGATCGCCGGGTTCGAACGCCACTGGCTGCTGTACATCGCCGCCCTGTTCCATGACATCGCCAAGGGGCGCGGCGGCGACCACTCCCGACTCGGCATGCCCGACGCGCGGCGCTTCTGCCGCGACCACGGCATCGACGGCGACGACGCCGCACTGGTCGTCTGGCTGGTCGAACACCACCTTTCGATGTCCGCCGTTGCGCAAAAGCAGGACCTCGCCGACCCCGAGGTCGTGCGCGCCTTCGCCGCGCTGGTCGGCGACGAGCGGCGTCTCACCGCCCTCTACCTGCTCACCGTCGCCGACATCCGCGGCACCAGCCCCAAGGTCTGGAACGCCTGGAAAGGCAAGCTGCTTGAAGACCTCTTCAACGCCGCGCTGCGGCTGCTGCGCGGCGCCACCCCGCTGCAGGCGCTGGGCATCGGCGAGCGGCAGGAAGATGCACGCCGGCTGCTGCGCTACTTCGGCCTGCGCGACGGCGTCGAGCAGGATCTCTGGCGCTACCTCGACACCGCCTACTTCCTCCGCCACGACAGCGAAGAAATCGCCTGGCACACCCGTGCGCTATACCACCGACCGGCAGCGCCGCAGCCGGTCGTCAAGGCACGCCTGCCGCCACTCGGCGAAGGCCTGCAGGTGATGGTCTATGTCGCCGACCAGCCGCGGCTGTTCTCGCGCCTGTGCGGCTTCTTCAGCCGCATGGGCTACAGCATTGCCGAGGCCAAGATCCACACCACCCGCCATGGCTACGCGCTCGACAGCTTCATGCTGCTCGACCCCGACAACCAGCTCGCTTACCGCGACATGGCGAACCTGATCGAGCACGACCTCAGCGCGCGCCTCGGCAGCGGCGCCCCCCTCGATCCGCCCATGGCAGGCCGGCTCTCCCGCCAGGTCCGGCACTTCCCCATCACGCCCGAAGTGCAGATCCGCCCGACCGAGCGCGGCGACCAGTTTCTGCTCTCGCTCAATGCCGCCGACCGGCCGGGCCTGCTATTCACCGTCACCAGCGCGCTCGCCGATCATGGCGTCAGCGTGCACACCGCCAAGATCGCCACCCTCGGCGAGCGCGTCGAAGACACCTTCCTCATCAGCGGCGCCGAACTAGGCAAGACCAGTTCGCTGCTGCGCCTCGAATCCGAGTTGCTGGAACAGCTGCAGGTCTGACCGCCGCCGGCCCGCCTGCGGCGCCACGCTCGGGGAAAACCGCCTCGCGCACCGGCGCGCGCCTCAATGCGGAGGGAGATCGGCCGGAGAGGCCGGCTGGATGCGGGTTGCGGGGCGATGGCGGTGGTATTGAGGCGGGAGGGTGGGATCAATGTGAGGTTGAGGCTGGCGCTCGATACCAGCGTACTGGTGTCGGCCCTTCTGTGGCAGGGCACGCCCGGCCGCCCGATCGAACTGGCGGCCGAGAAGGGGGTAGCGATCTTTACCAGCCAAGCTTTGCTCGATGAACTGGCCGCTACGCTGGCCAAGAAGAAACCGGCCAAGCCGGAGCCTCGGGGGTGCGCGCCATTTCCGAACTCCTCCTAAATCCTGTCAAGATATGTATTGACTCCTATTGGGAGCATTTTTATCCTTGCAAAGAGCAAGCCTCAATGCCTCTTACGAACCACCCCTTAGGCTTATGCGAGGTCATACATGCAAGCAAGGCTGTTCGTCATGCAAGACAAGACTCTCCGCAAGGCTTTCGGGGCGCGCCTGAAGGCGCCGCGCAAGCCGAAGCATTGGGCGCAGAAGGAACTGGCTGCCCAGGCCGGCATCCGTTTCCAGCAACTGAACGAGTACGAGAGCGGACTTGACATCCCTCCCGCCGAGATGCTGGTCAAGCTCGCCGACGCCCTGGGCGTGACGGTGGATTTTCTGCTGACGGGCAATCCGGTCGAGGACTCGCCTCTGGCCATTTCGCGCTTGTTCCGCCGCGTCAAACTGCTCGAAGCACTCACGGCCGACGATCAGGAAACCGTCATCAAGGTGATCGATACGATGATCACCAAGGAGCGCATGGCTTCCGCACTGGCGCCGGCAGATGCCTCGGTATGAGCAGCCCCGATCTGGACGTAACATGGGATGCCGCGAAGGCGCAAGCGAACATCGCCAAACACGGCGTCACCTTCGCCCAGGCGGCTGCGGTGTTGCTCGATCCGCTGGCACTAACGGTGTTCGACGAGACGCACAGTGAAACCGAGGAGCGATGGTTTACGCTGGGCCGGGCAAGCGAGGGCAAGCTACTGGCGGTCGCCCATACCTACCGGCCGACCGGCCCGGCCAGTGCGCAGGTACGCATCATTTCGGCGCGGGAGGCCACGCGCCACGAACGTGAGCAGTACGAGAACGAACCCAGATAGGTGACATCATGAGCCACACCATCCACGACGATGATATGCCCGCCGAAATCGATTTCGCGAAGGGAACGCGCGGTAAGTTTTTTCGCCCAGGCGCCAAGCTGAACCTGCCTGTCTATCTCGATGACCAGGTCCAGGCTCGCCTCGCCGCGCTCGCCGATGCCAAGGGGGTGGACTTCTCGGCGCTGGTTAACGACTTGCTGCGCAAGGATATCGAGCTGATCGAGATGGCGAGGTAGTCAGCTCGCACGGGAGCCTGAGCCCATTCCTTCGGGTTCTGCACGCTGCTCATGCGGTGGGCGCAGTCGTAGGCGATGCTGATGCTCTGGTTGGTAGCCGGGTTACCGAGGGGGTGTCGCAACACACTGGAGAACCGCCTCGCGCGCGCCGGCGCGCCTCAATGCAGGGGGGAACCGGCCGGAGAGGCCGCCTGGATGCGGGTTGCGGGGTGGTGGTGGGGCATTGAGTCAGGTGGGCTGCAGGTTCATCAGTGCGTTGGCCAACGATCCATTGACGGAATATCTCGCGCATGGTGAAGCACTCTTGCGACCACAATCCCATTCTCATTCGGGAAGTAGAACAGGATGTACGGCGTCGATGTTGGCCAGCTTCGCATGCCCGACGCAAGTTCGCTCCTCTCCCGGCCCATCAGTGGCTGATCAAGCAAGCGGATGGCGTCTGCCTCGATCTGGTCGATCATACGATCCGCAGACGAAACGCTAGCTTCGGCAACGTATAGCCAAGCCTCCAGCAAGTCGTTCTCGGCGCTGGCAGAATAAAACACTTTCGCCATTAGACTGCCTTCGGTGATGCGAGGGCGGCCCGGCCGCGCTCCTTGATGCTGGACATGCTGACCTCACGCACCCGTCCGGCATTGATATCGGCAACACCTTGGGCAATATCGGCCTTGAGTGCCGACAGATTTGCGGCCTGGACGCTTTGATAGGCTTCGAACAAGCGCAGCGCCTCGCGGATCACTTCACTGGCAGAACTGTAGAGTCCGGATTCGACATGCTGACGCACACGGCTTTCGAGTTCAGGCGGCAACGATACGTTGAGGGACATGGCAGGCTCCAAGGTTATGTCAGATATTGCCATTCTATGCCATTGCCCGAGGAAAGCCAGACTGAACCGAGCCGCCCTCCATTTGTTCCTGCCCCCAGACCCCAAAATGATGGGATTTTCATGTCCCGATGACAGAGCGGCCGGGCTGCATGCGCGACCCCACCTCGCGCTTGCAGCAGCAAATCGAGGCCGTCGAGCAACTGCCCAAGACCAAGCAGCAGTTCGACTCGCAGATGCTCGATACCGTGCTGGCGCAGGCGGGCCGCTGATGGTGAGCCCGGCCAACAGCCTGGCGCCGGCGCTGCGCGTCGAGAGCCGCATTTTGGTGATTCGCGGCCAGAAGGTGATGATCGACGCCGATCTGGCGGAACTCTACGGGGTGCCGACCAAGGCGCTCAATCAGGCCGTCAAGCGTAATGCGGCGCGCTTTCCGGAGGACTTCATGTTCCGGCTCTCGCCGGAGGAGAAGCGCGAGGTGGTCACAAACTGTGACCACCTCGCCCGGCTCAAATTCTCCAAGGCGCTGCCCTTCGCGGGCAATACGCGCGCACAGTCCAAGCAGGTCTTCGAGGCGCTGCGCCAACTCATGGCCCAGCCGGCCGAACCACCGAAACGGCCGATCGGCTTCGTCGTACCGCAGGAAAAGAAGGGCAAGGGCTGAGACAGAAGCACGAAGGGCCGCAAAGCGGCCCTTCTCTTTAGCAGCTACCGCGCGAAGCGCGGTGGGTGCTTCTCTCTTCAAACAAACCTATTTCATTCGGCGCCGACTCACGCCCGATGAAGATCGCCGTGCTGCGGGGACTGACTTTTGCGGAAGGCGCAAGCTTGTTCAAGAATCAATTCGAGCTGGGCACGTTTTCTCAGGATATGCAGAATAAGTCAGGTCCGTCTTCTTTCCGACTCCAAGAATGCCAATCAACGACAAGAACGCTTTGTCCTCTAACGTCCGCCCGTCGAAGAGGGTGATTCGCCCAGCGACCTTAACTACCCACCCAAAAATCGACCATAACTCTTCTCGCACCCGGCCATGCAGTATGGCCGCAACGACTTCCTCGGGCGGAAATTCGTCAAGAGGCACATCCTCGAATGCCAGCCCGTGCCCAAAGCACAGGCCATATGTGCCGTAGTTGCTGATCGCCAGCGAGAAACGGCATCTGTTTGGTAACTTCGGCACGACTTCGATACGGTATTCGTACCGCCCCCAATCGAGGACAATTTCCACGACCTGTTCCGGAAGGGTCTCCAGTAAGGCCTTGACCCGAGAAACGGCTACATCTCTGACGGAATCAATTTCCATAAGGAGCTAAGGTTTCTTCGGCCCGGGGATAGGTGTGAAGTGCCAATGTGATGATGTTCCAGGCGCGCCACCATGGGCGCCAAAATAATTGCGTGCTCCGGCCCAGCCATCCGTATTCCAACTCCATCCGAGTCGTGTATCGCCCTGGTTAAGAATACCCGCACTACCGTTTCTATAACGCGCCCTTCCAAACACCGAGCCAGCTACCCCGGTCCCTCTGAGTGGCGGCAACCAACACTCAAGACACACGGGATCAATTGCATCTTTCGCCGGATCAAACGGCGGGTCAGGCAACGGCGGCGGATCATCTGCACGGCATTCCCTCCGCCGAGGTGACGGCGTGCCCGGGGTTGGGGATGGATTCGGACTGCCGCACGGCACCCACCCAACGATAAATGGCCCGGACCAGACTGCCTGCGTACACAATCCGCTCGGATCAACAAACGAAACCGGATTCCCACCAACATACGCCATCAAATTCTGCCCCGCCGCCAACCCCAGCGGATCCTCACTCACAAACCTTGATATGCTCGGATGATAATACCGCGCCCGGTAGTAGTACAGCCCGGTGCCGTCATCCTCCCTTCCGGTGTAGCCGAGGCTGTTTGAGCCGGGCGTGCCTGACACCGTCGCCCTGCCATACGGCTCATAGGTGTAGCTCGCCGTCGTCGCCTGGCTGGCGTCGGTGAG
>CAZASE010000022.1:0-41363 GCA_964487715.1 uncultured Rhodocyclaceae bacterium
CGCGGCGGCACGCGCGCCGCCCGGCCGCGCGCCGCCGCTCGACACGATCTGCGTCGGCGCCGGCTCGACCTTGCGGCTGGCGAGCAGTTCGTTCATTTCGGCGTAGATGCCGGGCAACCGCTGCAGCAGCTGTTCTTCGAGCGCGGCCAGACGCTCGATGCTGCCTTCGGCGCCAAGCTGGTCGGCCTTGCACACGACCCACAGTCCGGAACAGATGGTTTCGGGGCCGACCGGGTTTTCCGGCGGCGCCAGATCGGTGCGGCGCAGCAGGGTCATATAGCGCAGGTGCACCCGCCAAAGGTCGTTGCCGCCGGCATCGGCAAGTCGGCGGGCGATTTCGCCGATGCGTATCTCGAGTTCCAGGTCGCTGTCGCACATCAGGGTGATGCGCGAAGCGGTAAGGCCGTGCGTCTGGTCGAAGCCGCCTCGCTGTTTCGCCGCTGCCAGTTCGTCGTGGCTCGCGCCGACAGCCTCGGCAAACGCAGCCAGTGTGGCGGGCGAGTCGACGCCGGACTGGCGGACGGCTTCGGCAAGGCGCTGCTGAAACAGCTCGCGGCAGTCGCGCAGGACGAAAAACGGGTCCCCGGCTTCGCTATCGGGCGGCAAGTGGGTCGCGGCAGTCATGGCAGTTGTCGGGCATTTGTCGGTCGGACCACCGACCCGTTCGTGGCACCTGGCTCGGAGGGCTGGCGCATCTTAGCAGGGCGGCGCCGCGCGCGGTTAGGCAGACTGCCGGTCGCGACCGGCCGCGCGTGCGCGCAACTGGCCGCAGCCACCGTCGACATCCTGCCCGGCCGACTGACGCAGCTTGGCGAGGATGCCGTGGCGATAGAGATGCAGCGACATCGCCTGCGCCCTTTCCTGTGTCGGCCGGCTGAAGGGCAGGCCGGCAACGGCGTTGTAGGGAATGAAGTTCATCACGGCATACTTGCCGGAGAGCAGCCGGACGATGCCGGCAAGCTCATCGTCGCCGTCGTTGATGCCTTGCAGCAGGGTCCACTGGTACTGGATCGGGTAGCCGGTCGCGTCGGCGTAGCGCGCGGCGAGTTCGACCAGCTCGGCCGGATCGATGTGCGGCGCGTGCGGAAGCAGGCGCGCGCGCAGATCGGCGCGCGTCGAGTGCAGGGATAGCGCCAGCGCCGGCCTGACGGCGCCCTGTGGCAGGCGCTCGAACACGCGCCGGTCACCGACCGTCGAGAAGACCAGGTTCTTGTGGCCGATGCCGCCGGCGGTGCCGAGCAGGTCGATCGCCGAAAGCACGTTGTCGATGTTGTGCGCCGGCTCGCCCATACCCATGAAAACGACTTTCTTCACGGCGCGGCGCGAACGGGCGAGCGCCACCTGCGCAACAATCTCCGCGCTGCCGAGGTGGCGCAGCAGGCCGGCGCGGCCGGTCATGCAGAAGACGCAGCCGACGGCGCAGCCAACCTGGGTGGACACGCACAGGCCATCGCGCGGCAGCAGCACGCTCTCGACGGTCTGGCCGTCGGCCAGGTGGAGCAACAGCCGCGCGGCGCCGTCATCGCCGGCCTGTTCCGCGCGCAGGCGCGCCAGGGCTGCCAACTCGGCGGCGATGTCGGCCAGGGCAGCGCGCAGCGCCAGCGGGAAAAAATCCTCGGCGCGGCTGCGGCCACGGTCGAGCGGCAGCGCCCGCGCCCAGTTGCGCAGGACGATCTCTTCATGGCAGGGGCGGCTGCCAAGGCGGCGAAGGCGTTGCCGGATGTCTTCGATTTGCATGCGTGCGGTCAGTTGTGTCGGTGGGTGGCGCTGGCGGAAGGCGGATGAAGGCGTTGCTAATTCGCGCCATCCGATGCATAGTGCCGGCCTGCGAGCTTCAAGTAGTGTCGTTGCTGTCCGGTCTAGTACCCGCTGTTTTCCGGTATTTCTCCTTTCAACGCCCCGCCGCCTTGACCTTCGTTTCCGCGGGCGGAAACGCCCTTTTGCAGTGACCCGGGGCGCCCACCCGACCTGCCCTTATCGCACATTTCGCCGGAGGCATGGCCATGGCCAAGGAAGAACTCATTGAAATGAACGGCGTCGTGATGGAAGTGCTGCCCGACTCGCGTTTCCGCGTCACGCTCGACAACGGCCACAACCTGGTGGCCTATACGGCGGGCAAGATGCGCAAACATCATATCCGCATCATCGCCGGCGACAAGGTTTCGCTGGAAATCTCGCCCTACGACATGAGCAAGGGCCGCATCTGCTTCCGCCACATCGAGAACCGCGGGGGGCCGGTCGCCCCGCCACGACGCCGCCACTAACGCGGCGCCCGGGCGGCACGGCCGCCTTCACAGAAACCGGTCGAGCAGCTTGCGGCTGGTGGCATCGAGCAAATCGAGGTCGCGCACGAGGAAGTGGATGCCGTGGCTGTCCTCGATCAGCAGGCCGCTCTTGCCGAGGCGGCGGATGTCCTCCTCGCCCCACAACACCAGGCTAGTCTCGCCGCGATCCGTGTCGACCTGCCAGGTGCTAGGCGTGGCAAAGCTGGAGACGGTGCGGATGCGGCGAATCTCCGGCATGAATTCCCGCTCGGCGAGTTCTTCCTCCACCAGTTGCCGCACATGTGCGGGCAGTTCATCGAGACGCTCAATCCAGCCGGCTTCGTGGCCGTCCGCGCCGACCAGCGCAATGCCTTCGCGGGGCGTGGCGATGGGAAAGGCGCGCACCGGCACGACGCCTTCGCAGATGCTGCCGTCGGCGGCCGTCAGCACCAGCCGGCCGGCGGCGTTGCGCGCCAGTTCGAATCCGTTCTTCTCCATCACTGTCCCTTCGTCTTGCGTTCGACCCGCAGTGCCTCACCGCCTGCCTCGTCCAGGTCGACATCGACGTTGCGCGCCTGGGCCTGGTAAAGGCGGTAGTAGGCGCCTTCGCGCGCCATCAGCTCGTCGTGGTTGCCGACCTCGACGATGCGACCGCGGTCCATCACCACCAGCCGGTCGGCCTTGCGGAGCGTGGACAGGCGATGGGCAATGGCAATGGTGGTACGGCCGCGCACCAGATTGTCGAGTGCCTTCTGGATTTCCTTTTCGGTCTCGGTATCGACCGAGGAGGTGGCCTCGTCGAGAATGAGCATGCGCGGATCGATGAGCAGCGCGCGGGCGATGGAGATG
Source organism: uncultured Rhodocyclaceae bacterium (assembly GCA_964487715.1). GTDB lineage: Bacteria > Pseudomonadota > Gammaproteobacteria > Burkholderiales > Rhodocyclaceae > Desulfobacillus. Next base: position 3,114 of record CAZASE010000022.1, read on the forward strand.
CGCTGGCGTTCGCCTCCGGAGAGCCCCTGGCCGCGCTCGCCGACCAGCGATTCGTAGCCCTGCGGCAGGCGCAGGATGAACTCGTGGGCGTGCGCGGCACGAGCGGCGGCGACGATCTCCTGCCGCGTCGCCGACGGCTTGCCGTAGGCGATGTTGTCGGCGACGGTGCCGAAGAACAGAAACGGCTCCTGCAGCACCAGGCCGATGTTGCGCCGGTAGTCGGCCACCGCCAGCGAGCGAATGTCGGCGCCGTCGAGGCGAATGGCACCTTCCGTCACATCGTAGAAGCGGCAGATGAGGTTGACCAGCGTGGTCTTGCCTGATCCGCTGTGACCGACCAGGCCGATCATTTCGCCCGGTTCGATGGCCAGGTCGACGCCGCGCAACACCGCGCGGTTGCCATAACGGAAGCCGACCTCGCGGATCTCGATGCGGCCCCTGACCGCGGGCATGACCACCGGCACCGCCGGCTCCGGCACGCTGGAGACATGGTCGAGGATGTCGAACAGGCGCTTGGCACCGGCCGCCGCGCGCTGTGTGGTCGAGACGATGCGGCTCATCGAATCGAGCCGCGTGTAGAAGCGCGAAATGTAGGCAAGGAACGCCGTCAGCACGCCGACCGTGATCTGGTTCTTCGACACCAGCCAGATACCGAAGGCCCACACCACCAGCAAGCCGGCCTCGGTGAGCAGGGTCACCGTCGGCGAGAACAGCGACCAGACGCGGTTGACGCGGTCGTTCACCGTCAGGTTGATGGCATTGGCAACGCGGAATCGCTGGGTCTCGCGGCGCTCCTGGGCGAAGGCCTTGACGACGCGGATGCCGGGAATCGTGTCGGCCAGCACGTTCGAGATCTCTGACCAGATGCGGTCGGCCTTCTCGAAGCCGTTGCGCAGCCGCTCGCGCACCAGCTGGATCATCCAGGCGATGAAGGGCAACGGCAGCAGCGTCACCAGCGCCAGCCAGGGATTGATGGAAAACAGGATGACGGCGGTCATCGCGATCATCAGCACGTCATTGATGAAGTCGAGCACATGCACCGAGAGGAACTGGCAGATGCGATCGGACTCCGAGCCGATGCGCGCCATCAGGTCGCCGGTGCGCTTGCCGCCGTAGTACTCAAGCGAAAGCTGCATCAGATGCTCGAAGGTGGTCGTGCGCAGGTCCGCGCCGATATGCTCGGCGACCAGGGAAAGGATGTACGTCTTGGCCCAGCCGAGGCCCCACGCCAGCACGGCGGCACCGAACAGACCGGCCAGCAGCAGGGCAACCAGATCGACCTTGATCGGCGCGCCGTTCTGGTAGGGAATCAGCACATCGTCCATCAGCGGAATGGTCAGGTAGGGCGGCACCATGGCGGCGGCAGTGGAGGCCAGCGTCAGGACGAAGCCCCAGAACAGCATCCAGCGGTAGGGCCGGGCGAAACGTCCCAGGCGCAGCAGGGTGCGCGGCGAGGGCGGCGCGTAGGTCTCGCGTGCGCAGAGCGGGCACTCTTCATCGCCGCCATCGAGCGGACCACCGCATTTCGGGCAGACGTCTTCCTCCGGCCGCTCGACCGGCCGGCCGGAAACATGGCTTTGCAGTTGCCGCGTGAACTCGTCGACCAGCCGCAGGGCGGCCGGGTTGTTGCCGATGGTGTAGCGCCAGCCGCCCAGCCGGGCAGATTCTTCGTGCAGTTCCAGGCTACCGACGCCGGCGTGGTCGTGATGGCTCAGCCGCAGGCCCGGCCGGAAAGGCCATTCCTGCCAGGCCGCGGACCCCGGCAGGCGCGCCAGCAGGCGCCGGTCGGTAACGGCGAGCAGGCCTTCGGCGTAGCGCAAACCGGCATCGAGATCGACTTCCAGGGCGGCCTGCAGGGTTTCGCCCGGGACCAGGCGGGCACTCACCTCGGCCCGCCAGGGTGGCAGGGAAGCCGTCGCCGGCGTGGCTTGAATACTATGTGGAATCATTGACTTGCCTTATAGGCCGCGCGTTGTTTGAGTGGTTGATGCGGTGCACCAACGACGTCTTGCCCAAGTATATCTTTAGTAACGCCCAGCCTGCCCGGTTCGGCTACAGGCTTTTTCGGCGCGCGGGTAAACCAATTCCACAGTGTCTCGTTAATCACCCCAAACTCGACACAGATCCTGCCTGGGCGGACTGCCCAGCGGCAGGAGCGGAACGTGAAATTCAAAGATATCGAATTCCTGCGCATCACCCCGCTTCGCGGACCGAACATCTGGACCTACCGCCCGATCATCGAGGCCTGGGTCGACATCGGCGACCTGGAGGATGCGCCATCCAACACCATCCCCGGATTCTACGAGCGGTTGTCGTCGTGGCTGCCCTCCCTGGTCGAGCACCGCTGCAGCGAGGGCCAGCGCGGCGGTTTCCTGCAGCGCCTGCGCGAGGGTACCTGGGCAGCACACATCCTGGAACACGTCACCCTCGAACTGCAGAACCTCGCCGGCCAGCGCACCGGCTTCGGCAAGGCGCGCCAGACATCGAAACGCGGCGTCTATCGGGTGGTGGTGCGTTCGCGCCAGGAACAGGTGACGCGCGCCTGCCTGGATGCCGCGCGGGACCTGCTGATGGCGGCCATAAACGACACCCGCTGCGACGTTCCCGGCACGGTCGAGAAGCTGCGTGAGATGGCCGATTCGCTGTGCCTCGGTCCGAGTACGGCAAGCATCGTAAATGCCGCCACCGAGCGCCGCATCCCGTCGATCCGCCTGAATGAGGGCAACCTCGTGCAGATCGGCTACGGCACGCGCCAGCGGCGCATCTGGACGGCGGAAACAGACCAGACCAGCGCCATCGCCGAAAGCATCTCATGCGACAAGGAGCTCACGAAGACGCTGCTCGCCGCCTGCGGGGTGCCGATTCCGGAAGGCTTCATCGTGCATGGTGCCGATGAAGCCTGGGAAGCCGCCGGGGACATCGGCCTGCCGGTCGTCGTCAAGCCGCGCGACGGCAACCACGGCCGCGGCGTATCGACCGACCTGAAGACGCAAAAGGAGGTCGAAGACGCCTACCACATTGCCGCCGACGAAGGCAGCGCCGTCATGGTCGAACGCTTCGTACCCGGCGACGAGCACCGCCTGCTGGTGGTCGGCGGCCGCGTTGTCGCGGCGGCGCGGGGCGAAACCGCCTGGGTGGTCGGCGACGGCAAGACCTCCATTGCGCAGCTGATCGACCGTCAGCTCAACAGCGACCCGCGCCGCGGCACCACCGATGACTACCCGCTCGGCTTCATCCTGCTCGACGAAGACCCGGCCGTCGTCCTCGAACTGAAGCGGCAGGGCTTCACACCGGAATCGATGCCGGCCAAGGGCAAGAAGGTGCTGATCCAGCGCAACGGCAATATCGCCAACGACGTCACCGACCTCGTGCACCCCGAGGTCGACGCGATGGTTTCGCTCGCCGCCCGTGTGGTCGGGCTGGACATCGCCGGCATCGACGTCGTCGCCGAGGACATCTCGCGCCCGCTCGAAGAGCAGCGTGGCGCCATCGTCGAGGTGAACGCCGGACCGGGCCTGCACATGCACCTGATGCCGGCCGATGGACAGCCGCGGCCGGTCGGCCAGGCGATCGTCGACAGCCTCTTCCCGGCAGGCGAAAACGGCCGCATTCCTATCGTCGGCGTGGCAGGAACGCACGGCACCACGCTGGTCGCCAGGCTCGTCGCCTGGCTCGTGCATCTCTCCGGAAAACACGTCGGACTGGCCTGCCGCGACGGCCTCTTCCTCGACCGCCGGCAGATCGACAAGAAGGATTGTGCCACTTGGGCGGCCGGCCAGAGGCTGCTCATCAACCGCTCGCTCGAGGCGGCCGTATTCGAGAACGGCGCGGAACAGATCCTCGGCGAAGGCATCGCCTATGACCGCTGCCAGGTCGGCATCGTCACCGACGCACGGGGCGCCGAGTCGCTTGGCGCATTTGACATTCAGGATGCGGAGCAGGTCTTCCACGTGCTGCGCACCCAGGTCGACATCGTCCTGCCGGACGGTGCCGCCGTGCTGAACGCCGCCGACCCCCTCGTCGTGCGCATGGCAGACCTGTGCGACGGGGAAGCGATTTTCTACGGCCCCACCCCCGAACTGCCGGCCATCGCCGAGCACCGCGCGAAAGGTGGTCGCGCCCTGTTCCTGCGCGACAGCCGCATCATGCTGGCGAGCGGCGCGGTGGAGGGTCCGTTCCTTGAGCTGCCGTCTTTCGCCGCACCGGCGGAGGAGGCCGAAGCAGACCGCAGCGGCAGCCTGCTGGCGGCGGTGGGCGCCGCCGTGGCGCTCGGCATCCCGGTCGAGATCATTCGCGTCGGCATCGAGACCTTCGAACAGGACCGCAACGGCAAGCGCCCGGCGCGCAGCCGCCCGCGCCGGGTCGCCAACCCATAACGCAACGAACACTTTTCTGAAAGATCTACCGATGGACGTCTCACGAATTCGAGCCCTGCGCGGTCCCAACCTGTGGAGCCGCCATACCGCGATCGAGGCGGTGGTCAAGTGCAACGATGCCGAATGCGCCGTCTGCGGACTGCCCGGCTTCGAGGACCGCCTGCGTGCGCGCTTTCCGAACATCGGACCGATGCGGCCAATCGGCCACGAAGGCGCGATTTCCGTCGCCCATGCCCTTGCCTTCGCCGCGCTCGGCCTGCAGGCGCAGGCGGGTTGCCCGGTCACCTTCACCCGAGTGACGCAAACCATCGAGCGCTGCGTCTTTCAGGTCGTCGTCGAGTATTCCGAGGAGGCCGTAGGCCGCCTTTCCCTGAGTCTTGCCGAACGACTTTGCCGCGCCGCCATTGACGACCAGCCCTTCGACCTGGCCGCCGCGCTCGCCCAACTGCGCGAACTCGACGAGGACCAGCGCCTCGGACCGAGCACCGGGGCGATCGTGCACGCCGCAGCAGCACGCGGCATCCCCTGCCGCCGCCTCACTGAGGGCAGCCTGGTGCAGTTTGGCTGGGGTTCCAGGCAACGCCGCATTCAGGCCGCCGAGGTCGACCGCACCGGGGCCATCGCCGAATCCATCGCCCAGGACAAGCAGCTCACCAAGATGTTGCTCGACGCGGCCGGCGTACCGGTGCCGCAGGGCCGGCCGGTTGTGCACGCCGACGATGCATGGATGGCCATGCAGGAGATCGGCGCCGCCGTCGTGGTCAAGCCGCAGGACGGCAACCAGGGCAAGGGCGTCACGGTCAACGTCACCACGCGAGAGCAGCTCGAAACGGCCTTCGCCGCCGCCACCGAGTACGGCTCGACCGTGCTGGTCGAGCGCTTTGTGCCTGGCCACGATTTCCGGCTGCTGGTAGTCGGCAACAAGCTCATCGCGGCCGCCCGCCGCGATCCGCCGCACGTCATCGGCGACGGCGTGCACAGCGTTCGCCAACTGGTCGAGCAGGTGAACAGCGACCCGCGCCGCGGCGACGGCCACGCGACCTCGCTGACCAGGATCCGCTTCGACGACATCGCCCTTGGCCGCCTCGCCTTGCAGGGGCTGACTGCCGAATCGGTGCCGCCGCAAGGCACGCGCATCATCCTGCGCAACAACGCCAATCTCTCCACCGGCGGCACCGCCACCGACGTCACCGACGACGTGCATCCCGAGGTGGCGGCGCGCGCCGTCGCCGCGGCGCAGATGATCGGGCTGGACATCGCCGGTGTCGACGTCGTCTGCGAAACAGTGCAAAGACCGCTCGAGGAACAAGGCGGCGGCATCGTCGAGGTCAACGCAGCGCCGGGCCTGCGCATGCACCTCGCCCCCTCCTTCGGCAAGGGCCGCGCCGTCGGCGAAGCCGTCATAGCCGACATGTACCCCGATGGCGAAGACGGCCGCATTCCTGTGGTGGCGGTAACCGGCACCAACGGCAAGACCACCACCGTGCGCCTGATTGCCCACCTCCTGACCGGCAGCGGCCTGCGCACCGGCATGACCTGCACCGATGGCGTGTATGTCGGCGAGCGCCGCCTCGACACCGGCGACTGCAGCGGCCCGAAGAGCGCGCGCAACGTGCTGATGCACCCCGACGTCGAGGCAGCGGTGTTCGAGACCGCGCGCGGCGGCCTGCTGCGCGAGGGCCTCGCATTCGACCGCTGCAAGGTGGCGGTGGTCACCAACATCGGCGAGGGCGACCACCTCGGCCTCAACTACATCACCACGGTGGAGGACCTCGCCGTACTGAAGCGCGTCATCGTGCAGAATGTCGCGGCCGACGGCATGGCCGTGTTGAATGCGGCTGACCCGATCGTGGCGAAAATGGCCGAGAATTGTCCGGGTGCGGTGACGTTCTTCGCCGCCGACCGGCACCATCCGGTGATGGCGACGCACAATGCCCACGGCAAGCGCGTCGTCTATATGGACGGCCAGTCGATCGCCTGCGCCGAAGGCGGCGACATCGTTCAGCGCATTGCGCTCCGTGACGTGCCGCTGACGCGCCATGGCACGATCAGTTTCCAGGTGGAGAATGCCATGGCCGCCGTTGCCGCCGCCTGGGCACTCGATCTGGACTGGGCGGCCGTGCGTGCCGCGCTGAAGTCCTTCGCCAGCGACGCCGCGACGGCGCCCGGCCGCTTCAACGTCTTCAGCTACCGCGGCGCCACCCTGATCGCCGACTACGGTCACAACCCCGACGCCATCCTGGCGCTGGTGCGCGCCGTCGAGGCAATGCCGGCCGAGCGGCGCATGATCGTCATCAGCGGCGCCGGCGACCGGCGCGATGAGGACATCCGCCGCCAGACGGAAATCATCGGCGACGCCTTTGACGAAGTCATCCTCTACCAGGACCAGTGCCAGCGTGGCCGCGCCGACGGCGAAGTACTGCGGCTCCTGCGCACCGGCCTGGCGCACGCCAGGCGCGCCACCGCCATCGAGGAGATACGAGGCGAATTCCTCGCCATCGACACGGCGCTCGCGCGCATCCGGCCGGGCGAGTTGTGCCTGATCCTCATCGACCAGATCGAGGATGCGCTTGCACATATCGCCCGCCGCCTTGCCGACGTGTCGATCGAGCGCCCCGCCGCTCCCGCCCGGAGTTCGGCGGAAATCGCATCCGCAAGACAGAACAAGGTTGCCAGCCGCTGACGCCGCGCGCGCTCTGCTACCATGGGACACATGCGCATGCGTGTCGTCCTTGCCGTCTCCTGCTTCTTGTCTGCCGTGGTCCATGCCGCGGCAGACCCCCGCGAGGGCGTTGATGTCGGCAAGCCCTCCGCCGTGCGCAAGCTGGTACCGGCCGAAGGCCTCGAACGTCAGGCCAGCAATGAATTTGCGCAGCTGAAGCAGCAAGCGGCGGCGAAGAAGGCGCTGGCGCCGGAAGACCATCCGCAGGCGCGACGGTTGCGCGAGATCGCTTCCCGGGTCATTCCTCATTCCCACCGCTTCAATTCGCGCGCGCAGCAATGGCAATGGGAGGTGGTCCTGATTGCCTCGCCGCAAGTTAACGCTTTCTGCATGCCGGGCGGCAAGATCGCCGTCTTCAGCGGGCTGCTGCTCGGCCTGCAACTGACCGACGACGAAGCCGCCATGGTGATGGGCCACGAGATCGCCCACGCCCTGCGCGAGCACGCGCGCGAGCGCATCGCGAAGACGGAATTGACGCGGCTCGGCGCCAGCGTGCTCAGCGAATTCGTCGGCGGCGGCAAGTACTCCGGGGTATTCAGCGCGGGCGGCCAGCTGATGACCCTGAAGTTCTCGCGCGACGACGAGACCGAAGCCGACACGGTCGGCCTGGAGCTCGCCGCGCGCGCCGGCTACGACCCGCGCGCCGGCATCACGCTGTGGCAGAAGATGATGGCCGCCAACAAGGGCGCACCGCCGCAATGGCTGTCGACGCATCCTTCCGGCAAGAACCGCATCGGCGAGATCGAGCGCCACCTGCCCGAGGTGATGCCGCTCTACGAGAAGGCAAGAAGTCAGTCCCGCTGATACGGCCAGGCCGATCGTGTGGGAGGGGCTTCAGCGCCGACTACAAGGCTGGCAGGACTGATGTCGGGGCTGAAGCCCCTCCCGCATTCTTCCAGTAATCCGGACTGCCGTAGCGGTGCTTCAGGTGATCGATGAGCAGGCGCACGCGCAGCGGCAGGTATTTGCGCTGCGGGAACACCGCGTAAATGCCGGTCGGCGGCGCGGCGAATGCTTCGAGCAACGGCACCAGCGCGCCGCGCTGCAGGTCCTCCCCCACTTCCCACATCGAGCGCCAGGCCAGCCCGCGGCCCGCCAGCGCCCATTCGTGCAGCACCGCACCGTCGTTGCATTCGAGCTGGCCGGAGACCTTGATGCTCACCGTCTCGCCGTCCACGCTGAACAGCCAGCCGCGCTGCTGGCCGAGCGAGAGGCAGTTGTGCCCGGCGAGGTCCGCCAGCGCGCGCGGCATGCCGTGCCGTTCCAGATAGCCGGGGCTCGCCACCACCACGCGCCGGTTCTCCGCCAGGCGGATGCTGACCAGGCTGGAGTCGCTCAGCTCGCCGACGCGGATGGCGCAGTCGACGCCCTCGTTCACCAGGTCGACCAGGCGGTCGGAGAGGTCGAGGCTGACCGTTACTTCCGGGTTGGCATCGAGGAACTGCATGACCAGCGGCGCCACATGCCGGCGGCCGAAGCCGGCCGGCGCCGAGATGCGCAGGTGGCCGCGCGCCTTGACGCCGCCCAGAGACACTGAAGCCTCGGCGTCGCCGAGTTCGCGCAGGATGCGCTGGCAATCCTCCAGGTAAGCGCTGCCCTCGAAGCTCAAGGTGACGCGCCGGGTCGTGCGCAGCAAGAGCTTCACCCCCAGCCGCGCCTCCAGCGCATCCAGGCGGCGGCTCACCACGCCGGGCGCCACGCCCTCGGCGACCGCCGCGGCGGTCAGGCTGCCGCGGTTGGCGACGGAGACGAAGGTTTCGATCTGCTTCAGGCGGCTCATGGCACTTTTGCTCAAAAAGCAACAATGATTTGATTTTAGCGTTATTTTATTGTCAAACAAACCGGGGTATCTTCGCCCCGTGCCCCGATTCGCCGCCAACCTGTCGATGCTGTTCACCGAAGCGCCCCTGCTCGATCGTTTCGAGCGCGCCGCGCGCGCCGGCTTTGCGGCGGTGGAGATTCAGTTTCCCTACGAACTGCCTGCGGATGACCTGCAGCAGGCGCTGTTCCGCAACAAGCTGGGGCTGGTGCTGTTCAACCTGCCGGCCGGCAACTGGGCGGCGGGCGAGCGCGGCATCGCCTGCCATCCGGATCGGGTCGACGAATTCCGGCAGGGCATCGACACCGCGCTGGCCTATGCCACCGCGCTCGACACGTCGCAGTTGAACTGCCTTGCCGGCATCCGCCCGGCGCAGGTGCCCGAAGAGACGGCGCGTCATGTGCTGATCGACAACCTGCGTTACGCCGCCCTGCGGCTCAAGGCGCAAGGGATGAAACTGCTCATCGAACCGATCAACACCTTCGACATTCCCGGCTTCTTCGTGAACGGCACGCGGCAGGCGCTGGAACTCATCGCCGAGGTCGGCGCAGACAACGTCTTCCTGCAGTACGACGCCTATCACATGCAGCGCATGGAGGGTGACCTGGCCAACACGCTCTCCGCCAACCTGGAAAAAATCGCGCACATCCAGATCGCCGACAACCCTGGCCGCCACGAGCCGGGCACGGGCGAGATCAATTTCGACTTCCTCCTCAACCACCTCGACCGCATCGGCTATATGGGATGGGTGGGCTGCGAATACAAGCCGGCCACCACCACGGAGGCCGGCCTCGGCTGGCTAAAACACTTCTGAGATCCCCATGTTGGATGCCATGCACCGACACTTGACTTGTCATTCCCGCGCAAGCGGGAATCCAGAGGCCGCCTGGATTCCGGGTCGCGCTTCGCTTGCCCGGAATGACGGCATTTCCGTTACCGGCTTGGGTAGTTCTCGAAATCCATGACGCTTCGCGCCATCGCCTTCGACGCCTACGGCACGCTGTTCGACGTGTACTCCGTCGGCGCGCTCGCCGAGCAGCTCTTCCCCGGCAAGGGCGCAGAGCTCTCCGTGCTGTGGCGCGACACCCAGATCGCCTACACGCGCCTGCGCACACTCTCCGATCGCTACGCAAATTTCTGGCAGGTGACGGAAGACGCGCTGGTCTTCTCCGCGCGCAAGCTGTGCCTCGATCCGACCGCCGACGGACTCAAGCGCCTGATGAGCCAGTACGCCTGCCTCTCCGCCTTCCCCGAAAACCTCGGCGCGCTGAAGGAGCTGAAGATGCTGGGCCTGCCGCTGGCCATCCTTTCCAACGGCACGCCCGAGATGCTCGACATCGCCGTCAAGAGCGCCGGCATGGGCGGCCTCTTCGACCACATCCTGTCGGTCGAGTCGGTGAGGAAGTACAAGACCGCGCCCGAGGCCTACCAGCTCGGGCCGGACGCCTTCAAGCTCCCCACGAGGGAGATTCTCTTCGTCTCGTCGAACTGCTGGGACGCCATCGGCGCCGCCTGGTTCGGCTACACGACGTTCTGGATCAACCGCAGCGGCCAGCCGCTCGAGGAACTGGGCACGCAACCCGCCGCCCAGGGCCGCCTGCTGACCGACGTGGTTGCGTATGTGAAAAATTCAACCAAGGAGCCATCATGAGCCTCAACCTGCCTGCCGGCGTGCAGATCAACGCGCCGATCCATCCCCGCTTCGACGAAATCCTCACGCATGACGCACTGGCCTTCGTCGCCAGGCTGCACCGCGCCTTCGCGGCACGCCGCCAGGATCTGCTGAAGAAGCGCGTCGAGCGCCAGGCGCGCATCGACGCCGGCGAGATGCCGGATTTCCTGCCGGAGACTAAGCACATCCGCGAAGGCGACTGGAAAGTGGCGCCGCTGCCGAAGGCGCTGGAGTGCCGCCGCGTCGAGATCACCGGCCCGGTGGAAGCCAAGATGATCATCAACGCCTTCAACTCCGGCGCGGATTCCTACATGACCGACTTCGAGGATTCCAACAGCCCGAACTGGTTCAACCAGGTGCAGGGCCAGGTGAACCTCTACGACGCCGTGCGCCGCAGACTGACTTTCACCAACGAGGCAGGCAAGGTCTACAAGCTCAACGACAAGATTGCCGTGATGCAGATCCGCCCGCGCGGCTGGCACCTCGACGAGAAGCACGTGCTGGTCGACGGCCAGCGCGTCCCCGGCGGCATCTTCGACTTCGGCCTGGTGTTCTTCCACAACGCCAAGGAGCAGATCGCCCGCGGCGCCGGCCCCTTCTACTACCTGCCGAAGATGGAAAGCCATCTCGAGGCGCGCCTGTGGAACGACATCTTCTGCATGGCACAGGACGAGGTCGGCCTGCCGCGCGGCAGCATCAAGGCCACCGTGCTGGTGGAGACCATCCTCGCCACCTTCGAGCTGGAAGAGATTCTCTACGAACTGCGCGAGCATTCCGCCGGCCTGAATGCCGGGCGCTGGGACTACATCTTTTCCTGCATCAAGAAATTCAAGCGCAACAAGGATTTCTGCCTGGCCAACCGCGGTGCGATCACCATGGAAGTGCCCTTCATGCGCAGCTACGCGCTGGCGCTGGTGAAGGCCTGCCACAAGCGCGGCGCGCCGGCCATCGGCGGCATGAGCGCGCTGATCCCGATCAAGAACGATCCCGTCGCCAACGAAAAGGCGCTCGCCGGCATCCGCCACGACAAGACGCGCGACGCCAACGACGGCTACGACGGCGGCTGGGTGGCCCACCCGGGCCTCGTCTCCATCGCCATGGAAGAGTTCGTCAAAGTGCTCGGCGACAAGCCCAACCAGTGGGAGAAGCAGCGCACCGATACCTACGGCCCGAAGAACTGGCTCGACTTCCAGCCCGAGCAGCCGATCACCGAGACCGGCGTGCGCAACAACATCAACGTCGGCATCCACTACCTCGGCTCCTGGCTCGCCGGCAACGGCTGCGTGCCGATCCACAACCTGATGGAAGACGCCGCCACCGCCGAGATCTCGCGCTCGCAGATCTGGCAGTGGGTGGTCAGCCCGAAGGGCAAACTAACAGCCGACGAGGGCGGCCGCAAGGTCACCGCCGAGATGGTGAAGGGCCTCATCGTCGAGGAACTCGCCAAGGTCAAGGCCACCGTCTCCGCCGCCGGCGAGAAGACCGAGACCTACGACCAGGCCGCAGTCATCTTCGAGAAGATGAGCCTCGCCGACGACTATCCTGAATTCCTCACCCTGCCGCTGTACGAGGCGATGGAGTAAGATCGCAAAAGTCAGTCTCTACAGCACGGCGCCCGCGTGGCGCCGTTTTCATTCATGGCGCTCAAATCCACCATCTTCAAGGCGATCCTGCAGGTTTCGGACATGGACCGCCACTACTACCAGGAGCACGTGCTCACCCTCGCCCGCCATCCGTCCGAGACGGACGAGCGGATGATGGTGCGCCTGCTGGCGTTCGCCCTCCATGCGGACGAGCGGCTGGAATTCGGCCGCGGCCTGTCGGCGGATGACGAGCCGGCGCTCTGGCGCAAGGACCTCACCGGCGCCATCGAGCTGTGGATCGAGGTCGGCCTGCCCGACGAGCGCGAGATCCGCAAGGCCTGCGGCAAGGCGAATCGCGTCGTCGTGCTGTGCTACGGCGGACGCGGCGCCGATCTCTGGTGGGAGCAGAATCGCGACAGGCTGGAACGGCTGCGCAATCTCGCGGTGATGGCCCTGCCGAGCGCCGCCACGCAGGAACTCGCCGCGCTGGCCAGCCGCAGCATGGGCCTGCAGTGCTCGATCCAGGACGGCCAGGCCTGGCTGACCGACGGCGCGAAAACCATCCACGTCGTGCCGCTGCAACTCCGGCAGACGAGCTGAGACCGGGTCGGGGCGCGCTCGATCAGACGCAACCTGTCGGCTTGGGCATGCCGGCATAGCGCGCGCCCTGCTTGGCCGGACCGTAGGGGAAGAGTTCGAACAGGCGCTTCTTGTCCGCCCACGCCTCGCCCAGCTCGTCCTTGAGCATCTTGTGCATGATGCGCAGGTTCGGCGCCGTGCCGTTTTCCTGGTAGTAGGCGCGGATCCAGTTGAGCAGTATCCAGTGGTCGTCCGTCAGCGGCAGGCTGTCCTGTTGCGCGAGGTGATTGGCGAGGTCTTCCGACCAGTCGTCGAGCTGGGCCAGATAGCCTTCCGCGTCCGTTTCGATCTGCTTTCCGTTGATGATGATCATGATGGTTCTCTCTGTCGGGGTTGGGGTTTCTTTTTATACTTGATATTATTAGTCGGGTATTATTCAATGTCAAACCAAGTTCCTGATACCCCCATCAAAGTGGAGAAGCGCCATGGACAACCCCGACATCCCGCAGAAAGCCCCCTATCCCGTCGAAGTCGAGGCCTGCAAGACCTACTGGTGGTGCGCCTGCGGCAAAAGCAAGAGCCAGCCCTTTTGCGACGGCTCGCACAAGGGCGGGCCGTTCACACCGGTCGAATTCAAGGCAACCAGATCCGAAAAGGCGTGGTTTTGCGGCTGCAAGCACTCGGCGACCAAGCCGCTATGCGACGGCACGCACAGGAAGCTCTGAGCAACCGCCGCTGCAATTTCGCGTTGCGCCAAGTTGCGTTGAATCCGCGTATACGCGAAGGACTGTCTGAAGCGCCATGCACAATATTTCAGGAGGCCAGCGCAAGCACAATTAAAGTTCTCGCAACTGCTGTCGATAACGCTTCCCAGGAGAGGAAAACACGGAAGCCGTTCTTTCAACATCGTCAGGAGATGCATGTGATCACCCTCAAGAAATTCGCACTGCTTGCCCTCATCCAGTTCATTGCCGCCGGCTACGTGCACGCACAGGAGCGCGGAACGGCGGACCAGGCCAAGGCGTTGGTCGAGAAGGGGCTGGCGCACGTCAAGGCCGTCGGCGTCGACAAGGCGGCCGAAGACTTTTCCACCAAGGAAGGCAAGTGGCATGAGAAGGACCTCTACGTCTTCGTGCAGAAATTCGACGGCACGACCGTCGCGCACGGCGGCAACAAGGGCCTCGTCGGCAAGAACATGATCGACCTCAAGGATGCCAACGGCCAGACCTTCATCCGCTCGATGATCGACACCGCCAAGGCAAAGGGAAGCGGCTGGGTCGACTACATGTGGACCAACCCGCAATCCAAGAAGGTCGAACCGAAAACCACCTACGTCGTGAGGATTCCCGATTACGAGGGCCTCATCGGCGTCGGCATCTACAAGTAGTCCGCCGAAGTCGTCGCGGCGCGCAGGCGCCGGACTTCGGCAACGACCCGGCCGCCCCGCAAACGCGGCAGGTGATTGCTCAGGAGGCTCAGATGAATGCCCTTGCAAGACTCAGTATCGGCGCCAAGCTGATGCTCGCCCCAATGCTGGTGCTCGCGCTATTGCTCGTCGTCGCCGGCACGTCCTACGTGGGCCTCCTGCAGCAGCAGGACGCCCTCGGCAATATCTTTCAGGTCCGCTTCAAGAACTTCCGCCTGGTGGCCGAGGCCTCGGACGAGGCGCAGGGCGTCTACGGCGGCACCTACCAACTGCTTTCCTCGGCGTCGGCGAACTTTCCCAAGCCGCGTCTCGAAGCGATGACCAAGGAATTGCATGCCGGCCTCAAACGGGTCGGCGACCGCCTCGCCGAAGTCGAGAGCAGCCCGGTCCTGGACGGCTCCGAGAAGACCGCCCTTGCGACGGTCGCCAAGCAGTTCGCCGGCTACCGCAAGGCGACCGACGACGTGCTCGACATCGCCATCGAGGATTACGTCAGCGCCACCAGCGTGATGAGCATCACGACGACCGAATTCGAGGGCTTGATCAAACAGCTCAAGGCTCTGATCGAGATCGAGCAGAAGCTCAGCAACGATGCCTACAATCGTGCCGCCGACTCTTCAGCGCTGGTCGTCAAGACCCTCGCCGTCGCCGTCCTGCTGTCAATCGTGGCGGCGCTGTTTGTTACCCTACTCGTGCGAAGGGATATCGTGGCGGCCGTCGCGCGCATCAAGTCCGCGGCCATGGAACTCAAGACGGGCGATCTGACGCGTCGCGTCGAGGCCAGCGGCAACGACGAAATTGCCGAGACCGCGACCGCCTTCAACGAACTGATCCTGAGCTTTCAGGACACCGTGCGTCAGGTTCTGGCCAGCGCGCAGGCGGTTTCCCAGTCCTCGAAGGAGTTGAGCTCCGCCACCCGTACGGTGTCAGATGGTTCGTCGCGGCAGGCCAACGCCGCCACCGCCGTGGCCGCCACGATGGAGGAGATGACGGTCAGCATCGCCTCGATTTCGGAGAATGCGGACAGCGTCAAGACGACCTCGCGCCAAAGCCTGGACAACACCCACGAGGGCAGCGAGCACCTGTTGCGGCTCCTGGGCGAGATCTCCCTGGTGCGCAAGGCGTTCGACGCCATCACGTCTTCTGTCGGCGAGTTCGTCCGCAGCACGGTATCGATCACCGACATGACCAAGCAGGTCAAGGACCTCGCCGACCAGACCAACCTGCTGGCGCTGAATGCCGCCATCGAGGCGGCGCGCGCCGGCGAACAGGGTCGCGGTTTTGCCGTGGTGGCCGACGAGGTACGCAAGCTGGCGGAGCGATCCTCCGATGCGGCGAACCACATCGAGGAAGTCACGCGCACGCTGGGCAGCCAGTCGGCCGTGGTCGAACAGTCTCTGGATGCCGGCACCCAGTCGCTCGGCAGCAGCCAGAACTACCTCGATGAACTCCAGAGGGTGATTCAGTCGGCCAAGGAATCCGTCACCAACGCCAACCACGGCATGGATGAAATCGCCTCCGCCGTCCGCGAGCAAAGCTCCGGCAGCAACGACATCGCGCGAAACATCGACGAGATCGCCCGCATGGTCGAAGACAACAGCGAGGCGACCCACCGCACCATGCAGGCAGTCGAGCAGCTCGAACAGCTTTCCCGCAATCTCGAAGTTGCCGTCGGCAGCTTCAAGGTCTGACCAGGTCCATTGCCCTTTTCATCGGAGATCCAAATGAACGTCATGAAGAAGATCGCATTTCTTTTCGCCCTGCAATTCATGGCTGCCTTCTGCGCCCATGCCCAGGAGCGCGGCACGGCGGACCAGGCCAAGGCGCTGGTCGAGAAGGGATTGGCGCACATCAAGGCCGTCGGCGTCGACAAGGCCGGCGAAGACTTCACCAGCAAGGATGGCAAGTGGCAGGACAAGGACCTGTACATCTTCGTGCAGAAGTTCGACGGCACGATGGTCGCCCACGGCGGCAACAAGGCGCTGGTCGGCAAGAACCACTGGGAGCTCAAGGACGCCAACGGCAAGCTCTTCGTCAGGGAGATGGTCGAGGCGGCGAAGGACAAGGGCGCCGGCTGGGTCGACTACATGTGGACCAATCCGGTCAGCAAGAAGCTCGAGGCGAAATCCTCGCACGTCGTCCGCATACCAGGTTTCGACGGATACATCGGCGTCGGCATCTACAAGTAAGCAACACCCATCCGCGGCCGGCGAACGGCTGCAGCGCCCTAGTGTCTTGAATTATTGAGCCTCGTATAAGTACATGACATCAGAACGCCAGCTCAGCCTGCTTCCAGAAGGCGGCGACGAGAGTAGGTCGCCGCTGCATGGATTTGAGTCGGTTGCGGGCGAATTGACCGACCTCGCCGATGGTGTTCAGGCACAGGTTGGCGATCTCGTGTTTCTTCAGATAGGCCCAGATAGCCTCGACGGGATTGAGTTCCGGCGCATAAGGCGGCAGGCGAGCAATGGCGATATGGCCGTCCAATTCCTCCAGCCATGCCTTGACCAAACGCGAACGGTGGGTGGCCACGCCGTCCCAGACAATCAGCAGCGGCCGCTTGATCTGGCGCTTGAGCGCGCCGAGGAATGCGATGATCTGCTCGGAGCGGATGGCGCCCGGAAAGAAGCGGAAGTAGAACTGCCGGAAGGTAAGTCCGGCAATGGCCGAGAGCTGCTTCCAGGTGAAGCTGTGCTGCAGGATCGGCGTGTGGCCGCGCAGGCTCCAGGTGCGCGCGACACTGGGGCGCTCGCTCAGTCCGGACTCGTCGATGAAGACGATGGTGCGGCCCTCCCGCTGGGCTTTTTTTTGAGCGCAGGCCAAGTGTGCCGCTTCCAGCGGACAATCTCGGCCTCGTCCCTCTGGGTGGCGCGTTTCTCCGGCTTCTGGCAGGAGAAGCCCAGCCGGCGCAGCAGGTGCCACAGATGGCCGGTGCTGTATTCCACGCCGAAGCGTTTGGCGATCAGCTTGCCGATGCGCGGCAGTGTCCATAACTCGGTCGGGAAGCCGGCCGCCAAGGCGCCGGCCATGAGGATCTTGCCAAGCTCCTGCTCCTGCTTGGTGTCCAGTTGGCGCGGCCGCCCCAGCGCGCCGCGCATGAGCGCGTCCTTGCCGCCTTCGGTCAGGCGCTGCTCCCACGTCGCCACCGTTTGCCGGGCCACGCCCAATTGCCGGGCCACTTCCGCCTTCGGCACGCCGCGCAGCAGCAGCTTGGCGCCCTGCAAGCGCCGCTTCTCCAATGCCTTGAAATCCCGCTTGTGCTTCATCACCGTACTCCGAAACGAACACAAGCAGATTAACGCACTTACCCATCATGGCGTTGACAGTTATTAATACGGGCTTCAATAGTAATCGTTGATCTGAGTGAGAGCAGGTGATGCGGGTTCTGGAAAGTGGCGAAATCGTTGTCAGGCAAGGCGCGAACCGGAGCCAGGTTGGACACCTGGCGAGGATTCGCAACGCAGCATGGCGACGATTCTCGCCATCTTTACGTCAGCGAATTACTGATTCAGGACACTAGCTGCCCGAATCCAGTTCGGGCAGCAGGCATGCCTGCCAGAGCGAGTGCTCGTACTTCGGTTTGAAGAAGCCGAAATGGCCGATGCGTCTTTCACCGACCTCGCTTGGCGCAATGCGCCGCATGGTCCGCCGCGCGTTGGTGTACTGGCCGTGGATCGCTTCCGTGTTGCGCAACGACATGAACTCGTCGTCGGTGAAGGACAGCGAGACGATCGGCGTCTCCACCGCGGCATACAGGGCACGCGCCGCCTCGCCCTCGACGCCCACCGCGTAGTGCGGATTCAGGCACCAGCGCCGCCATTGCTCCATCACGCCGCGCGGCAGGTCGCCCACCTTGCGCAGCCGCTTGCCGGGGAAATAGCCGAACAGGCGCAGCGACAGCGGCGCCGCGACGAACCACAGCCACCACGAGGTGCGGCGCAGCGCAGCGGTATTCTCGCGCCAGTAGCCACTGCCGGTGGCCACCGTCACCACCTTCGACACACGCCGGCGGTTCGGCACGAACGGCAGGATCTGCCCGCCCAGGCTGTGGCCGATCCAGTACAGCGGCTTGTCCGGCACCCGCGCCGCCAGGGCGTCGACCATTGCCGCGCAATCCAGACGCGCCCAGTCGATGATGTCCGTCGCCACCTTGCGCAGGCTGCCGTGGCGCGACTGCCCGATGCCGATATAGTCGAAGGTGGCGACAAGAAATCCCTGCGTGGCCAGCCAGTGCGCGAACGGTGCGTAATAGACCTGGGTGACGCCCATCGCCGGCACGATGAGAACCGCGCCCTTCGGTTCGTCCGCCGGCGTGAAAAAGCGCGCAACGACGGATTGGTGGTTGCCGACCGGGATCGCCTGGCGGGCAAACTCGCTCATGAAACCCTCCCGGCAATCGCGCGCAGGAATTCCGTGCGCAATTGATCCGATTCCTCGAAGGTCCCGCTGAAGGCCTGCGTCACCACGCGCTCGTCGCCACGACGGTCCTCGCCCAGCAGGAGGCACAGCTGTTCGGCCTCGATCACGCAGGCACCTCCGGCGGCCTTGCCGTGCGCCACCAGCGCGTCGGCGATATCGCGCGTCATCCATTCCTGATAGGTGAAACGGTGGCCGATGGCATCCACCATGCGCGCAATGCGGCCGAAACCGTGCAAGCGTCCGCCGGGCAGATAGGCCACATGGGCCACGCCGCGGAAGGGCACCAGATGATGCGGACAGACGCCATGCACGGCGATGCCGCGCACCACCACCATGTCGGCGCGGTGGTCCGCGAAGCCCTCGCCGAGCGCCTCGGCCGGGTCCAGGTCGTAGCCGCCAAGCAGGCGTTTCTGCCATAGCGTGCGCACGCGCTCCGGCGTGCGGCCCATGTGCTGCACGTCCGGCGCGATGCCGCAGGCCGCCAGCAGAGCAGTCACGGCCTGCTCGAAGGCCGCCGAATCGAAGGCGTTCTGCCGCGGAATGCCGACGCCGGCGCGCGGCATCGCAGCGTGATCGGAGCGGTCAGACATGACGGCGGCCCGCAGAAGGATGGAGCGGAAATCATACACGCCGAGGCCGGCCGGTGCTTGAAGCGGCAACCAAATCAATCTATGACATTAATCAAACATTGATGGGGACTTGTGAAATATTCCCGCGCAGACGCACCCTGTTTGGCGATAATGGCCGGCGAAGAACAAGAAGAAGGTCAAAAAATGGAAACTGGAATCGACATCGATGCTATCGAATCACCTGAAGATCGGCTCGGCGATCCTCAACCGGGAGTATTTCTGGTCGGTTGACTGCACCAGATGCAAGAGCCCGCCGGAAGTCTATTTCCGTCCGGACGCAGGCAGCCCGCAACAGCGGCTCGATGCGCGACGGGGCGGAGGCAGCGGCAGCCATGTCTTCCATCTCCGCGACCCGGGCCTGTACCTCCTGAAGAATTTCTGCGGCGGCGGCTTCCGCTTCGACGCCGATGTCAGCGTCACCGAGCAGGCCATTGCCATCCTGCGTCTGCAAGGGACAGCGGAAATCTGAACAAGGGCCATGGCGTATAGTGTTCCGCCAAAGGACACGAGCCGATGGCCAGGAAAGCCCACCTCCACCCCGACGACCTGCGCGGCTTGAGCCGTATGACGACTGACGCCATCGCCGGGCTGACGGATCTGGTCGAGGCGATGCACCTGAACATATCCAGGGTGCCGGCGCCGCTCGGCGAGCCGGCGGCCGGCCGCACGGGCGGTATCACCGGCTTTGTCTATCGCAGCATACGCGGCGTCACGCGGCTGGTCGGCGGCGGACTGGACGCGGTGCTGGCGAGGCTGGTGCCGCTGTTCGGCGAAAAGCATTCCTCGCCGGAGCGCGAGGCCGTGCTGGCCGCGCTCAACGGCGTAATGGGCGACTACCTCGAAACGACTGGCAACCCGCTGGCGATCGGCATGCACGTTCGCCGCGGCGGACAACTGCTGCCCCTCGACGCGCCATCGCTCGCGGCGGCCCTGCCGCAGGCCGGCGGCAGGCTGCTGGTGCTGGTGCATGGCCTGTGCATGAACGATCTGCAATGGCGGCGCCGCGGCCATGACCACGGCGCCGCGCTGGCGCGCGACCTCGGCTATTCGAACGCCTACCTGCACTACAACAGCGGCCGCCACATTTCGACCAACGGGCGCGCATTCGCCGAGCAGCTCGAAGCCCTGTGCGCAAACTGGCCGGTGCCGGTCGAGGCGTTGGCGATCCTCGGCCACAGCATGGGCGGCCTGCTGGCGCGCAGCGCCTGGCACTACGCCCAGGCGGCCGGGCATGCCTGGCCACGACGGCTGAAGAAACTCGTCTTCCTTGGCACCCCGCACCATGGCGCGCCGATGGAGCGCGGCGGCAACTGGATCGACATCGCCCTCGGCGTCAGCCCGTACACCGCACCACTGTCGCGCCTCGGCAAGATCCGCAGCGCCGGCATCACCGACCTGCGCCACACCTGGCTGCTGGATGAGGATTGGCTCGACCGCGACCGCTTCGCCCGCTCGGCCGCACACCACAAGGCACTGCCGTTGCCGCAGGGCGTGGCCTGCTATGCAATTGCTGCAACCACCGGGAAACAGGTCGGCGATCTGAAAGACCGCCTGATCGGCGACGGGCTGGTGCCGCTGGCGAGCGCACTCGGCTGCCACGCGGAGGCTGACCGCAACCTGATGTTCCCGCCCGACCGGCAATGGATCGCCTGCGAAACCGGCCACCTCGACCTGCTCGACAGCGCCGCCGTATACGCACAGATACGGCAGTGGCTTGCGGAAAGCTGAACTTGATTGCCAACGAAACCCAGCACGACGTCCCGTCGGCTCCAGACTCGTCATACCGGCGAACGCCGGTATCCAGGATACGGCGCGTGTTTCCGGAACCGCCGTTCTGGATTCCGGCCCCGGATTCAGGCATTCCGGGGTGACGATCGTTCGCCGGAATGACGATCCGGTTGCCGCGCCCTGGCATGGAGGAGCAAGCGCAGGTATGGCGGAGTCTCATGGACAATCAGGAAGCTGACAGCGGCCCCCGCCGCCGCGCACGCTACCGGCCGAAAATCCCCTTGACCGCCCTGCCGACGCCTTCGGCCGCACCGCCGGCGGCGTCCAGCCCCTTCTGTCCGACCGTGCCGGCTCCCTTCGCCAGCCCCTCGATGCTGACGCCGAGCACATCGCCCAATGAGGCGCCAATGCGCGTGGCAAAGCCCTCGTTCAGCCTGAAATCCGGATCGTCCAGTTTGCCCTCGAGCACGAACTTGAAGGAAATCCGTTCGTTCTTGTCCTTCATCAGGCCGACCACGGCGGCACGCGGCAGGCCCATGAACGTGCCGCCCGCTTCGAGCTCCAGGCCGTTCAGCGCAAGGCTGCCTGGTGCGTGCAGGCGGTTCGCCTTGATGCTGGATTGCATCTCGAGATCCAGCGTACCCTTGCGCACGCCCGCCTCCGACGACTTGAGCAGGTAGGG
Source organism: uncultured Rhodocyclaceae bacterium (assembly GCA_964487715.1). Lineage (GTDB taxonomy): Bacteria > Pseudomonadota > Gammaproteobacteria > Burkholderiales > Rhodocyclaceae > Desulfobacillus. Next base: position 24,749 of record CAZASE010000022.1, read on the forward strand.
CTGCAGCGCGACGAGATCGACCGCTTGCAACGAATGGTTAAGCATCGATTCCCGGCTGGCGAATTCCATCCAGCCATCGATACCGATCCGCCCGTCGCTCCTGACGCCTTTCAGCACGCCTTCAAGGCGCAGTTGCGAACGCGCCGTCAGCCCGGGCAGCCGCAGATCGGTCACCTGCGCCTGGACCTGCTCCAGGCGGATGCGATGGGGCGTCCTGCGCACCGTCGCATCGTAGAACTCGAACACGCCGCCGCGCACTTCGATGGCGCCGATGTTCAGCTGCGGAGCCGAGCCGCCCTTTTCCGCTTTTCCCTCCAGCAGGCTCGGCAGGACGTGCAGGCTGCCGTCGGCGCCGCGCAGCGCCGACAGGTAGCCGCCTTCTACGACGATGGCGGAAACATCGATGTGGCCGGAGAGCAGGCGGAGGAAATCCGGTGCGATGCGAATGCGGTCGGCGTGCAGCGCATCCGGCGCCGGCCAGCCGGCTGGCGCCTTGATGCGCAGCCGGTCGAGTTCGACGGCATTCCAGCCGAGGCGAATTTCGCCGACCTGGCTTTCCGGCCCAAGCGCATTTTCGATGCGCGTCTTGAGGATCCGTGCGCCGTAGTGCAGGCTGCCGCCGACCACGGCGACAAGCGCCGCGGCGATGGCCAAACCGATGTAGATCCGCCGCCGCGTCATGGAAACCGTCATGGCCACCCTCCTCGATTCGCCGCCGGCACTCAACGCGCCGGACGGGTGCCTTCTTCCGACATCAGGGCTTCGATGCGCGCCGCCACGCGCTGTGCCGGCGTCGCATAGGCAAAGCGCGCCAGCGCCTGTCCGTCCGGCCCGAGCAGTATGGTGCCGGCCGAATGGTCGACCGTGTAACTGGCCGGCGGCGCGGCGGGATCGCGCACCTTTTCGTAGCGCACCCTGAATTCGGCGGCGGCGCGCTGCGTCAGCGCCGCCGAGCCGCGCAGACCGAGGATGCGCGGATCGAATGCCGCGGTGTACTCGCGCAGGACCTGCGCACTGTCGCGCTCCGGATCGACGGTGACGAAGATCGCCTGCAGGCGTCCGGCGCGCTCGCCGAGGAGGCGCAGGACTTCCTTCATTTCCAGCAGCGTCGTCGGACAAACGTCCGGGCAGGAAGTGTAGCCGAAGGCAATGAGCTGGAAGCGGCCGCGGAATTCGTCGCTGCCGACCGCGCGCCCGTTGGGGTCCTGCAGCAGGTAGCGCGGCGCATTGCCGCCGGGCAATTCCTCCGGCGGCGTATGGCCGGGCGGCAGCACGACGGCGGCCGGCGCGCTGCCCTTGAGGCGCAGCGTCACTTCCTCGATGCGCGCCGCCAGTTCGGCCGGCGGACTGCATGGAACACCGCGGCCCTGGGCGACGAAGCGCTCCTGCGTCCCCGCCTCGTAGGCCTCGCCGTGGGCGCGCGTCTTCGGTGCGTAGGTGAGCATCAGCACCCGGACCCAGGCAGCGGTGTCCTTGCGCTCGCATGCCAGCGCCTCGCCATTGATGCGCCCGAGCTCCTTCACGGCGGCAAGGCGATCGTCGGCCGCGTCGGCGGCCGGGGCGGGATGGGCCAAGACGAACAGGGGGAAGAATATCGCGAAGCCTTTCACTGCCGGGTTCTCCTGATGGTTGGATGGGTCTGCGCGGTCGCACGGCGCGTCGACGGGCGGCCTGTGCAGGTGTGCCGCCGAAACGGGGATTTTAGCGGAGCGGCCGGTTTGCCGGCGGGCAGCGCGGGCGATGGCCGCGCCGGGCGGCGAAAGACGAGGATTCAAACACGCCAACTGATTGCTTCAGCAGGAAAATCGATAAACGGCAAAGACGTTATCCGTTAGATTCCGCACTGTCGGGCGAAGTGCGGGCCAAACGGCGGACCATGCAGCCGGCGCCGCAATGCCGGGGAGGAGCCATGATGAAAAAACAGCTTGCCGCATCGATCTGGGCGCTCGGCCTCCTGCTGCTGGCCGGTCGGCCCGCGCTGGCGCAGGAGCGCGCCTACCTGCTCGGCATCATCAGCTACGGCAACAGCGCGCAGATGATCGCCTCCGAATACCATGGCCTGACCACCTATCTCTCTCGCGTGCTGAAGAAGCCCGTCAGGGTGGAAGGCGCCCGCGACTTCACCACTTTCGCCGAGCGGGCCAGGGCGAAGCGCTATCACTTCATGTTCGTCGCGCCGTCGGCCGTCATCGATGCCAACCGCAGCGCCGGCTACGTGCCGGTGGCAAAAGTCCCCGGCCTGCTGGCTGTCTCGTTCATGGCCATGGCAAAGACCAACATTGCCTTTCCCGAGGACATGAAGGGCAAGCGCATCGGTTTCACCGGCAGGGACGCCATGATCACCAAGCTGGCCTTCGTCGAATTGCGCCAGCTGGGCATCGTCGACGTCGACAAGCACTTCGCCAGCGTCGCCTACTACAACGACGCCGACGGCGTGCTGGCCGGCATGCAGATGAACCTGATCGACATCGGCGTCGCCAACGCCGGCCTCTTCAATGCCTGGGTGCAAAAGGGCGAGAACATCAACCTGATCCACAGCGGCAAGGGCGTGCCGCACCTGAGTTTCGCCGTGCGCGGCGACCTGCCCGAAGCGGAACGCAAGGCGGTGGGCGAGGCGCTGCTCAAGGCCGGCCAGGACAAGGACGCCAGCGAATTCTTCAAGTTCAGCGGCATGGCCGGCTTCGAGGCGGCAAAGCTGTCGGATTACGATGAACTGGCGAAGCTTCTCGGCATCAAGTAGCGCGGCCGGCGCCCGGGCGCCGGCACGGCCCGCCGGCCGGATGCCGGATCGGTGGATGGCCACGCCGTACGCATTAGCCATGCTGATCCATGAATCACAATTTCTTGCCTTGTCCGCCGGAATAGCGCCTGCAATAATCGCACGGGCAAAAGGGGGATTCATGGCGAACCGGCCGCCGCGGACCGGCAGGAGGACTTCGCGGACGGCGACGGCGATGGCGACGCGTGCCGCAAGCGACGCGCGGCCGCAACCCATTGTTTCTGTTGTTTTGACACGCACCAGCCGCACCTTTCGCCGGCCCCGTCCGGCACCTTAGCCACAGCGATTGATCGACCATGGACGACAAGCTTCCCCCCGCTTCCCCCTCCAGTACCCCGAACCCGGAAACCGGCAGGACGAATCTCTGGCAACGCCTCAAGCGGCCGCCGCAATGCTCCATCCTGCGCATGTCGGTGCTGGGCGTCCTCGGCGGGATTCTCATCTGGGGCGGCCTCAACACCGGCATGGAGTGGACCAACCGATCGGAGTTCTGCACCTCCTGCCATGAGATGACGATCCCCTACGAGGAACTCAAGAAGACCGTGCACTACAAGAACCGCAGCGGCACCACCGTGCAGTGCGCCGACTGCCACGTCGCCAGCAGCAAGACGCCCACCGACTACATGTTCAAGTCGTTCCAGAAACTCATGGCGGCGCGCGACGTCATCGGCCACATCAAGGGCACGGTGGATACGCCTGAAAAATTCGAGGCCCACCGGCTGACCATGGCCCAACGCGTCTGGGATCGCATGAAGGACCGCGATTCGAAGGAATGCCGCAACTGCCATAATTTCGCTACCATGGATCCGGAAAAGCAGAAGGACCGCTCGGTGGTGAAACACGAGGGCGCGATCGAGGACGGCAAGACCTGCATCGAGTGCCACAAAGGCATCGCGCACAAGGCGGTACACCAGGCGGCCGAGGCCAATGCGGCAAGACAGGAGTAATCGCGGCCATGGCGGCGCGGGTCGCCCGGTTTCCATTTTGTTTGCCCGTCGGGGCGTTGCAACAGGAGTGAGCATGAGGAAAATCGCATTTGCATTGGCAGGAACCTTTCTGGCGGGCGCGGCGACGGCGGCGCCCGACTGGAGCAAGGCGCCCGTACGCAAGATGAAGGTGTTCTATCCGGGCCAGGCCAGTCTGGAGTGGGTCATGAACAAGCCCGACCACTCCGCCGTGCCGGACATCGTGGACAAGAAGCGTCCCTGCGCCAAATGCCACGAGGGCGACGCAAACGAGATCGGCACGCTGGTCGTCGCCGGCAAGCCCGCCGGCAGTTCGAAGACCGTGCTTGAACCGAAACCGATTGCCGGCAAGGTGGGCTGGCTGCCGGTGCAGTTCCAGGCCGCACACGACGGCGAGAAGATCTACTTCCGCTTCGAATGGGTTCCGCCGAAGGTCGGCGACCTGAAAATGGACAAGAAGAACGAAATGAAGCTGACGATGTTGTTCGACGGCGGTGGCACCGTGGAGGGCGCCGAACTCAACGGCTGTTGGGCCACCTGCCACACCGACCTGCGCACCATGAAGGACGCCAAGGACGACAAGAAGACCAAGTACGTCAAGGGCGCCGACCTGGCCTCCGGCAAGTTCTACGACCTGATCCAGTTCAGGAGCGGCAAGGGCGAGAAGCCGGTCGACGGCTATGTCGCCGACAAGCGCGTCATGGAAGGCGGCAAGGCCCTGCTCAAGGCGGAGGGCATCAAGGAAGGCAACAAGTGGGTCGTCACCTTCGAGCGCACGCTGGCCGGCGGCGGTGCGGGCGACCACGCCATCGTCCCCGGCAAGGCCTACAACTTCGGCTTCGCCATCCACGAAGACCATACCGAGGCACGCTACCACTACGTCTCACTGGGGTACCAGTTCGGGCTGGACAAACCGAATCCCGACGTCAAGAATTACATCAACATCGCGAAACCGTGATGCAGCAGGAGGAAGTTGAGATCGAGTTGTTCTTTTTCACGCAAAAGGAGGAGATGCTTATGAAAATAAGTCGAGTCAAGTGGGCCCTGTCGGCTGCCGTCCTGGCAATGTCGGCAAGCGCCTTCGCGGCACCGCCGACACCGGCGATGCTGTCCAACGCCTGTGCCGGCTGCCACGGCACCCACGGCGCCAGCGCCGGTCCCAGCATGCCGAGCCTGGCGAACCAGTCGAAGGAAGCCATCGTCGTCGCCATGAAGAAGTTCAAGAGCGGCGAGCGCTCCGGCTCCATCATGGGTCGCCTGGCCAAAGGCTACAGTGATGAAGACTTCGCCGTCATGGGGGAATTCTTCGCGAAGGAAAAGATCCATGCCACCAACCAGACCCTCGACGCCGCCATGGTCGCCAAGGGCAGGAACCTCGAGGAAGCCAATTGCTCGCGCTGCCACATGGAAGGCGGCAGGGAAGGCAAGGACGACTCGCCGGTGATGGCCAGCCAGTGGCTGCCCTACCTGCAGATCCAGATGAGCGAATATCTCAGCGGCAAGCGCAAGATGCCGGAAAAGATGGCCGAGAAGGTGAAGCCAATGTCCAAGGAGGATTTGGACGCCCTGCTGCACTTCTACGCCAGCGTGAAATAAGGGAGGGGAAGACATGACAATGGAACGCAGAAGTTTCCTGAAGCTGATGGGCGCAGGCGCCGGCCTCGGCGCGGCCAGCCTGATGACCGGCTGCGCCGGCCTCGGCATGGAAGGCCCCACCGGCGGGCGTCGCGTGGTGGTGGTCGGCGGCGGCTACGGCGGCACCATCGCCGCCAAGTACATCCGCATGATGGACAAGAACATCGAGGTGGTGCTGGTCGAGCGCAACGACCATTTCGTCTCCTGCCCGTTTTCCAACCTCTACATCGGCGGCCTGATGAAGGACCTGTCGGCGCTGACCATCACCTACGACAAGCTGGCTGCCAACCACGGCATCAAGTTCGTCCAGGCCGAGGTCACCGGCGTCGATGCCAAGGCCAAGATGGTATCGACCTCGCGCGGCGACATCCGCTACGACCATCTCGTCCTGTCGCCGGGCGTCGATTTCCGTACGGCCGAGGTGAAGGGCTACGACCTGGCGACGACGCCAGAAATCATGCCGCACGCCTGGAAAGCCGGCCCGCAGACGGTCCTGCTGCGCAATCAACTGGAAGCCATGCCCGCCGGCGGCACCGTCGTGCTGAGTATCCCGCTCGCCCCCTTCCGCTGCCCGCCCGGACCCTACGAGCGGACCAGCATGATCGCGATGTTCCTCAAACAGCACAAGCCGAAGTCGAAGATCATCGTCCTCGACGCCAACCCGGACATCGTCTCCAAGGCCGGTCTGTTCAAGAAGGGCTGGAAGAAGCACTACGAGGGCATCATCGACTACCGTCCGGCGAAGAAAGTCACCGAGATCGACGCGGCCAGGAAGACCGTGCTGATCGAGGGCCTCGAAGACGTCAGGGGCGACGTGGTGAACCTCATCCCGCCGCAGCGCGCCGGCCATATCGCCGTCGCCGCCGGCGTGGTGGGCCCGGACAAGAACTGGTGCCCGGTCAACCCGATGACCTTCGAGTCCACGATCCACAAGGCCGTCCATGTCATCGGCGACGCCTGCATCGCCGGCGCCATGCCGAAGTCCGGCTACTCGGCCAACTCCGAGGCCAAGGCCTGCGCGACCAACATCGTCAACATGATGAACGGCCGCGAGATCGTCGACATGTCCGCCATCAACACCTGCTATAGCTATATTTCCGCCAAGGAAGCGGTCAGCGTGACGGGTGTGTACCGGGTGAACAAGGAGAAGCACGTCATCGAGGGCGTGCCCGGCTCGGTGGCGGTTTCGCCGGACCTCTCCGAACTCGAGGCAATCTACGCCGAGAGCTGGCTGAAGAACATCCTCACCGAGATGTCGACCTGATCTGTCGCAGCACGCAAAACTGCAAGCCCCGCTCCGGCGGGGTTTGTTTTTTTAGCTATGCCCGGTGCTGCCGAAGCCGCCGGCGCCGCGATGGGATTCCTCGAACTCATCGACGATGTTGAAGGCCACCTGCAGCACCGGCACGACGATCATCTGCGCCAGGCGGTCCATCGGGTTGATGGTGAAGGTCTCGCGGCCGCGGTTCCAGGTCGACACGAAGATCTCGCCCTGGTAGTCCGAATCGATCAGGCCGGTCAGGTTGCCCAGCACGATGCCGTGCTTGTGGCCGAGCCCCGAGCGCGGCAGGATCAGCGCCGCCAGGCCCGGATCGGCCAAATGGATGGCAATGCCGGCGGGGATCAACTGCGTGTCGCCCGGATGCAGCTTGACCGGCGCCTCGACGCACGCGCGCAAGTCCAGACCGGCAGCGCCGGTCGTGGCGTAGTGGGGCGGGTTGTCCTTCAGCCGCGGATCGAGAATCCGCACGTCGATGCGATGCAATTCGTTACCCTCCGTTGCCGGCGAGCATCCGGCCGATGTGGGCGACGATGCCGCGCGCGACTTCCAGCTTCGTCGCCGGGGCCAGCCGGTGGCGGCCCTGGTCATCGAGCAGGATCACGCTATTACTGTCGCCACCGAGGCCGTCCTGCACCAGATTGCCGACGACGAGGGGCAGCCTCTTCTTCTGCCGCTTGCCTTCGGCGTACTGTTCGAGATCGCGGCTCTCGGCGGCGAAGCCGACGCAGAACGGCGGATTCGGCTGCGCCGCCACGTCGGCGAGAATGTCGAGGTTGGGTACCAGCGTGATCTGCAGCGGTGTGTCCTGCTTCTTGAGCTTCTCCGGCGCCGCCTCCGCCGGGCGGTAATCCGCCACCGCCGCCACACCGATGAAAATGTCGCAATCGGCCAGCCGCTGCATGACCGCCGCGTGCATCTCGCGCGCGCTCTCGACGTCGACGCGCACCACGCCGGCCGGCGTCGGCTGCGCTACCGGCCCGGCTACCAGCGTCACCGAAGCACCGGCATCGCGCGCCGCGCGGGCCAGCGCAAAACCCATCTTGCCCGAACTGCGATTGGTCAGGCCGCGCACCGGATCAAGCGCCTCGAAGGTCGGCCCGGCCGTCAGAAGCACGCGGCGCCCGACCAGCACGCCCGGCTGGAAGAAGCCGGCCAGGGTATCGAAGAGCTCGGCTGCCTCCAGCATGCGCCCGGGGCCGCTTTCGCCGCATGCCTGTTCGCCGCTGGCCGGACCGAGAACGCGAATCCCGTCGGCGGCCAGCTGGCGCAGGTTGCGCTGCGTCGCCGGGTGTTCCCACATCTGGCGGTTCATCGCCGGCGCCACCAGCAGCGGGCAGTCGCGCGCCAGGCACAACGTCGACAACAGGTCGTTGGCCAGGCCATGCGCAAGCTTGGCGAGGAAATCCGCCGAGGCCGGCGCGACGATGATCGCATCGGCGCCGCGCGAAAGGTCGATGTGGGCCATGCTGTTGGGCATGCGGGCATCCCATGCGTCCGACCAGACGGCGTTGCCGCTCAGCGCCTGAAAGGTTACCGGCGTGACGAAATGCGCCCCGGCGTCGGTCAGCGCCACATGCACGTCCGCACCGGCCCTGACCAGCAGCCGCGCCAGCTCTGCCGCCTTGTACGCTGCGACACCGCCGGTTACGCCCAGCACAAAACGTCTTCCGCTCAACTCGGCCATGACATTGCTATAGAATGCGCCCTCGATCCGTGGATTCTACTTGATCCTTCCCGACCATGGCGATCAGCGACTGGCCCGAAACCGAACGTCCGCGCGAGCGGCTGCTGCACCACGGTGCAGCGATCCTTTCCGATGCCGAACTGCTGGCGGTCTTCCTGCGCGTCGGTGCGCGCGGGAAGAGTGCCGTCGACCTGGCGCGCGAGTTGCTCGGCCGCTTTGGCGGGTTGAATGCGCTGTTCGCCGCGAACCGCCCGGCATTCACCGCCGTCAACGGCATGGGCGACGCCAAGTACGCCCAGCTGCAAGCCGTCCTGGAACTGGCCCGGCGCGCCCTGCGGGAGGAAATTGCGGCGGGCATTTCCCTCGGCGCGCCCGGGCCGGTGCGCGATTACCTGCGCCTCGCGCTCGGCGCGCTGCCGCACGAGGTCTTCATGGTGCTGCTGCTCGACGCGCAAAACCGCCTGATCGCGGCGGAGGAGCTGTTTCGCGGCACCCTGGCGCAGACCAGCGTGCACCCGCGCGAGGTGGTCAAGCTGGCACTGCGCCACAATGCCGCCGGTGCCATCTTTGCCCACAACCATCCCTCCGGCGTGGCCGAGCCGAGCCGGGCCGACGAGGCCCTCACGACCGCGCTGAAACAGGCGCTGGCCCTGGTGGATGTCCGCGTTCTCGACCATTTCATCGTCGCCGGCGCGGCGGCGCCGGTCTCCTTCGCCGAGCGCGGCCTCCTGTAGCGGACGATTCAGGCTTGTTTTTGCGGCCGGAAGGCGCGTATAATGCTCGGTTTTCCGAAACCGAATCTGGAGCACCAACATGGCTCGCGTTTGCCAAGTCACAGGTAAGGCACCGATGGTGGGGAACCATGTGTCCCACGCCAACAACAAGACGAAGCGCCGCTTCCTGCCCAACCTGCAGTACCGCCGCTTCTGGCTCGAAGCCGAAAACCGCTGGGTGCGCCTGCGCGTTTCCAACGCCGGCCTGCGCACCATCGACAAGAAAGGCCTCGACGTCGTCCTGGCCGAACTGCGCGCCCGCGGCGAAGCAGTCTGAGCGGCAAGAGCCCTTAGGAGAACACCATGCGCGAAAAGATCAAGCTCGAAAGCACTGCCGGAACCGGCCACTTCTACACCACGACGAAAAACAAGCGCACCAAGCCGGAAAAGATCGAGATCATGAAATTCGATCCGAAGGCGCGCAAGCACGTCACCTACAAGGAAACCAAGCTGAAATAACGCAGCGGTTCCGCACGGCACCCGAAACCCCGCCCGCATGGCGGGGTTTTTTCTTGCCCGCGCTCCGGCCCGCCGCGCAGCCCGCGGCTTCAGGGTCGGCCGGGAGCGGGCACCTCGCCCACCAAGCGCACCTCGCGCCGCGGAAATGGAATCTCGATGCCGGCGGCACGGAAGGCGCGCCAGATCCCCAGGTTGATGTCGGACTTGATATTGAGGCTGCCCTGCTCCGGATCGGCGATCCAGTAGCCCAGCTCCAGTTCGATGCCCGAATCGGCAAAGCGCACCACGTACGCCTTCGGCTCCGGCTCCGCCAGCACGCGCGGTTGCCGCCGCGCCGCTTCGACCAGCACCCGCATCGCCGCTTCCAGGTCGCTGCCGTACGCCACCTGGACGGCGGCCGCCAGGCGAATGCGCGTATCCGTATAGGTCTCGTTCAGTACCACCGAGCCGATCAGCACCTCGTTGGGAATGATCGCCTCGACGCCGGTCGGGCTGCGCAGCACCGTGTAGCGGGTGGTGATCTTCGTCACTTCGCCGGCGTGCTTGTCGAGCGCAATCACATTGCCGATGCGAATGGAGCGATCGAGCAGGATGACGAAGCCGGAAACGTAACTCGCCGCGATCTTCTGCAGGCCCAGGCCGATGCCCACGCCGAGCGCGCCGCCGAACACCGACAGGGCGGTGAGGTCGATGCCCACCAGCGGCAGGCTGAGCAGGACCGCCAGCACGATCAGGAGGCCGCGCGCCAGGCGCGCGAAGACCAGCTTGAGGTTGCCGTCCAGGCCCGCGGCGGCGTTCAGCCGCGCCTCGATCACGCCACCCAGCCAGAGCGCCAGCAGGAGCGTCGCCAGCACGGTGGCGACGCCCTGCAGCACCAGCCACAGCGTCAGCTTCTGCTTGCCCACGGCGAATGTCACGCCATCGAGCGCGCCGACCAGTTCCGGGAGCAGGCCGGTGATGTGCATGGCGACGGCACCCCACACCAGCAGCGCCACGACGCGCTCGAAGGTCGCCAGCCAGCCCGATGGCGAAAACGCCTGGCGCAGCGCGAACACGACGACTCGAATGATGACGAAGGAACCGAACAGCGGCACCGCCACGTCGAGCAGGTGAACGTGGTGCCACTGCCGCAGGAAAATGCGCGCGAGCGACAGCAGGCCCAGGGCGAGAAGGGGAAAAAGGATGCGGTTCAATCCGCTGCGGCCGATGCGCCAGACGCCTTCGCCGGAAGCCGGCCGGCGGAAAACGCGCGCCGCCAGCCAGGCGACGGCGACGCAAACCGTCAGCGCCGCGACCTGCCACAACACCTCCGGCTGTTGCAGGTCGTGCCACAAGCCGACCAGCGTGCTGCCGATTTCGCTCTTCTCCATGTCAGTTCGCCTGCTGTTTCATCACGCCCGCATAGGGCTCTGCATCCAGTCGATGGCGCCGCCAGTTCTCGCGGTATGCGCGCGCGACGCCGCCGTTGCCGCGCAGGATGACGACGTTCTCGGCGTTCTTCGCGCGCGCCGAAAAGGTGAAATTGTACGACCCCGTCACCACCGTTCCGCCGGGCTCGCCGGGATCGACGATCATGATCTTGTTGTGGGCGGCAGCATAGCGCGTCTCCAGCGCGACCGGTATGCCGGCGGCGGCCAGTGCCGGCAGCTGGCTGTGCTCCGCCCTGCCCGCCTGCTCGGCGTCGGCCAGCACCTCCACCGCAACGCCGCGCGCATGGGCCTCGATCAGGGCGCGGGCGAGCGGGCGGCTGCTGAACAGGAAGGCCTGCACGTAGATTGCCCGGCGCGCGCCGTGGAGGACACGCAGGATCGCCCCCTCGGTATCGTCCCACGGCGAGAAGAGGATTTCGACTGTCCCCTGCGCCGCATGCAGTTCGCGCACCGGCGCCGGCGCGCCCGGCTTCGCCTCGAAAGCCGGCGCCGGCACGCTGCCGAGCGCCAGTGCCAGCAGCAGCAGGCGCGCGGCCTTCACCGGCCAAGCACCTGCTGCGCCGCATGCAGGGCGGCGATCAGCGCGTCCACCTCGGCCCGCGTGTTGTACAGCGCGAAGGAAGCACGCGTCGTGGCGGGAACGCCATAGCGCTGCATCACCGGCATGGCGCAATGGTGCCCGGTGCGCACCGCAACACCCTGCCGATCGAGCACCGTACCGACGTCGTGCGGGTGAATGCCATCGAGCACGAAGGAGAGAATCGCCCCTTTCTCGCGCGCGCGGCCGGTCACGCGGAGTCCGGTGATTTCCCGCACGCGTTCGGTGGCGTAACGCAGCAGATCCTGCTCATGCGCCGCAATCGCCGCCACGCCGACCGCGACGACGTAGTTGAGTGCCGCGTGCAGGCCGACGGCGCCGGCGATATGGGCTGTGCCGGCCTCGAAGCGGGCCGGCGGCGGTGCATACTCGGTCTTCTCGAAACTGACCGAACGAACCATGTGCCCGCCCGTCTGGTAGGGCGGCAGGCGCTCCAGCCATTCCGACTTGCCGTAAAGCACGCCGATGCCGGTCGGCCCGTACACTTTGTGCGCGGAAAAGGCGTAGAAGTCGCAGCCCAGCGCCTGCACGTCGACGGCGCCGTGGGCGACCGCCTGGGCGCCGTCCACCAGCACCGGCACGCCGGCGGCGTGCGCGCGCTCGACGACGCGGCGCACCGGCACCACGCTGCCCAGCGCATTCGAGACATGCGTCACCGCCACCAGCCGCGTGCGCGGCGTAAACAGGCGCTCATAGTCCTCGAAGACGAACTCGCCCGCATCGTCGATCGGCACGACGCGCAAGCTCGCCCCCGCCTGCTCGCAGGCCGCCTGCCAGGGCACGATGTTCGAGTGGTGCTCCATCTCCGAGATGATGATTTCGTCGCCGGCGCGCAGGAAGACGCGTCCGAACGTGGTGGCCACGAGGTTGATCGCCTCGGTCGTGCCGCGCACGAAGATGATCTCCTCCGCACGGGCGGCGTTGATGAAGCGCGCCGCCGCGCCGCGCCCTGCTTCATAGGCCTCGGTGGCGCGATCGCTGAGGAAATGCACACCGCGATGGGTGTTGGCATTGATCTCGCGGTAGTAGCGCCCCACCGCCTCGATTACCGCCGCCGGCTTCTGCGTCGTCGCCGCGTTGTCGAGGTAGACCAGCGGCACGCCATGCGCGCACCGGTCGAGGAGGGGAAAATCCGCGCGCAGCCGGGCAAATTCCGCCGCCTGCGCAAGCGCGGCCGTCATGCCGCCGTCACGACGATGAGGGCCGGATCGTCGGCATGGTCGATGAGGATCGCCCGCACCCTTTCCTGCCACAGTTCGCCGAATTCGCGCTCGACCTCGTCCGGCGCAGCGCCGGCGACGCAGGCCGGCATCAATTCACGCAGGCGCGGGTCGCCGGGGACCTGCTGCGGGTAGGCCGCGACGGTCACCGCCGAACCATTGTCGCAGCGTGTGAAACGCATCTCCTCCGGCACCTCGGCATTGAAGAACAGCAGGTTGCGCCGGTCGAAACGGCCACCGATGCCCTTGAAGCCACTGTCGTGCGTCGCCCCGGTCACCAGCGCGACGATGTTGGCGATGACGCCGGTGACGCCACTGGTGCGGTCCTGGCGAAACGCGACGCGGATGCCGCCGCGCTCCGGCACGTCCTTTGGATACAGCGCGTCGAGGGCCCTGGCCGTCATCAGCCAGGCGGCGGCGACCGTGGGACAGGAGTGCCCGGCCGCCTTGACGGCGTCGACGTAGCGGTAGTCCAGGATGCCCCCTTCCACCGCGCCGAGAAAACGCGCCAGCGGATCGTATACGGTGATGCTGCGAACCTGGTCGAAAAAGGCGGGATAGCGCACGGAAATCACCCGTTCAGGAAATGACAGGCATTGTGCCCTTTGCAGCAGCCGATTGGTACACTCAATCCGCCGCCCATGTCAGGGCCTGCCGGCCGGCGGCCGGCCGGAAACCCGCACCCGCCGGGGCTTCTGGGCAGGCTCACCACCTGAGCCTACAGGGTGGTAAAACATCCTTGTCCAAGACACTGGAGAAACGTCATGCGCCTCGCCTACCCCCAAATCGCCCCCGCCTTTCAGCGTGCCATCAGCGGCTGGTTTCGCCTGTGGCTGTCCGGGACGGCGATAACCGCCCTGCTCGTCACCGGCCTTCTGGCTGCCTTCGGGCGGCAAACCGACGACGCGTACGAGTTCATCGCCGGAGCGTCGGGACTGACGGCAACCCTCGGCGTTGCGTCCTACATGCTGCTGCTGTCCCTGCGACTGGGAATCTTCCTTCCGCAATGGATCGATGCGGGCTTCAGCACAATCGAGCGCGAAACCGTCGCCCGCTACGGCAAACCGCTATTGCGTTTCTGCGCGTTTGTCGCGGTCCTGTTCTTCATCGCCGTCCTCTTTCGTTACGACGTCATCGCCACTCGCCCCGCCGGCGATGGCACCGTGGCCTATATCCGCTGGGATCGCTGGACGGCCGAAGCCAAGGTGGAATACCGCGATGTAACCCGGTTACCCACCCAATGGCGGGCCGCGCAGGAACAAGGGGATAACGCCTTGTTCAGCGCTGCCCATGCCGGCGAGTCGACCCGTTGAGCACCCATGACGACAGCCACATCGACAGTCCGATCCGGCAGGCCATCGCGGAAAGCGACTGCGCGGAAGACTTCAAGCGCTGCCTGTGCCACAAGCCGGCCTGGTTCACCTTTCGAGGTGACAACCCGGCCCTTGCTTGCCGACGTTCCACGGCATCGCCTGCGTGCCATGCGCAACCGGATCGTCCATGTCTGTTTCGGGGGCCTGATCCGGCCCTTCTCCGGGATATCGTTCAACAGGGCTTGCCAGCGCTCGCTGATCCGCTCAAGGCGCTGCTGAGAGCTTGTGAAAAAATCAACATCCACCGCAGAGGCGCAGAGGCAACGCAGAGTAGATCTCGTTGTTTGCCTGGAAGTTCTCTGCGAACCCTCCGCGCCTCTGCGTCTCTGCGGTGGGTTTCCCGGAATATTTTCACAGCCTCTGAGCCGACCGGACTGAAAAGCCGCTTCACCCCGCCCGCTCCAGCACCGCCGCAAAAAAACCGTCCGTGCCGTGCGTGTGCGGCATCAGCCGCAGGGTGTCGCCGCATTCCAGCGCGATGCCCTGCCGGGCGAGGATGTCCTGTGCCGGCACAAGCTCGTAGTCGGCGTGCGCGGCGAGGAAGCCAGCGACGATGGCCTCGTTCTCCTCGGGCAGGATGCTGCAGGTGGCATAGACCAGTCGCCCGCCCGGCTTCACCAGCCTTGAGGCGCCCTTGAGGATGTCGTGCTGCTTGCGCGCCAGTTCGGCAACACCCTCGGGCGTCTGCCGCCACTTTAGGTCGGGGTTGCGCCGCAGCGTGCCGAGGCCGCTGCACGGCGCGTCGACCAGCACCCGGTCGGCCTTGCCGGCGAGGCGCTTGATGCGCAGGTCGTTTTCGTTGGCGATCACCACCGGATGCACGTTCGACAGGCCGGCACGCGCCACGCGAGCCTTGAGCCGCGCCATGCGCTTGTCCGAAACGTCGAAGGCATACAGCCGGCCGGTCGAGCGCATCAGCGCACCGAGCAGCAGGGTCTTGCCGCCGGCTCCGGCGCAAAAATCCGCCACCAGCTCGCCGCGCTTCGGCGCCAGCAGGTGGCCGAGCAGCTGGCTGCCTTCATCCTGCACCTCGATCGAGCCGTCGAGGTAGAGCGGATGCTTTTGCAGCGCCGGCTTGGTCCTCAGGCGAATGGCGAGCGGCGCCAGGCGCCCGGCCTCGGCGGCGATGCCTTCACCGGCGAGGCGCGCCAGCACCGCCTCGCGTTCGTTCTTCAGCGGGTTCACGCGCAGGTCGAGCGGCGCCGGCTGGTTGAGCGCCTGCGCCAGCGCCAGCATGTGCTCCGCCGGCAGGTGTTCGAGCAGGCGCGCGGCCAGCCAGTCGGGCAGGTCGGCCTGCTCGGCGAGGCTCAGTTCGCCGACGGCCTTGCCTTTCAATGCCGCGACCCAGGCCAGGTCGCGCGCGCTGATCGCTTCCTCGAGCTGCCGCTGGCTGATGCCGCACAGGCGCGTGAGCGCCGCGAGAACCAGCGTGCGTGGCGTCGCTTCGGCGCCGAGCAGGTGTTCCAGCAGCCGGCGGCGCCGCAGCACCGCATAGACCGTCTCGGCGACAAAGCCGCGCTCGCGCTGGCCCATCAGGCGGTTGTCGCGAAAAAACTTCGAGAGCACGGCATCGGCCGGGTGCGCGAAGGTCAGCAGCTCGGTGAGTACCGCGGTGGTGGCGTTGATCAGTTTCGACGTGATGTGCATGGCTGCCTCTATTGGGCGCGTTCGCCCCATCTGGCGCCGTCGACTTCGACGTCGACGGCGTTCTGTTCGTACAGGTCGCCCTTGCGATCGCGGTAGCGGATGCGCAGGGGCAGGTTGTGGCGGTCGGCGGCCAGCCACAGCTCGGTCACCTGCTCGCCCGGCAGCCCGGGCGTCCTCACATGCCAGGCGCGCAGCTCGCCGAACGGCGTGGCGAGGGTTTCTTCGCCGATCGCCTCGAAGGCGTAACGTCCGTAGTTCTTGCCGGTCGCCACCATCATGTCGCGCCGCGCCGCCGGGCCGAGTATGCCGATCTGGTAGGTCTGCGAAAGCAGGTCCTGCGCGCCGGGCGACAGGGCCATCTCGCGCGTTGCGCCGCTCTCGTTGCGCAACGACAGCTTCATGCCGCTCCAGTCGAAGCGCGCGCCCTCGGCCGGCTGGCCGTTGCGCGCGACGCGGAATTCGCGCGGCTCCAGCCCGCCGGCGCCGATGGTGCCTTCGCTGGCCTGCTCAATCCGCACGGAACGGAACAGCGCGACGAGCCCGGTCGTCTCGGTGACGACCTGGAATGAATAGCTCGCGCCGTCATGGCGCCAGGCATGCACCGACCGGCCCAGCGGCATGCCCAGTTCGCCCTCGCCGCGCAAGATCTGGAAGCGGATGCGCCCTTGCCGGGGCAGCGGGATGTCCATTGCGGCCGGCGCTGGCGCCGATGGCAGCGGCACAGCCTCCGGCGCCAGCGCCAGCGCCGGCGCCGCCTCGGTCGCTCCGGG
>CAZASE010000023.1:0-40293 GCA_964487715.1 uncultured Rhodocyclaceae bacterium
GGGCGCGCCGCGGCGCCCCTCGACGCCGCGCAACGGCCCTGAGGGCGCGGCGCCGGGCGCGGCTTCAGCCGAAGACGATGATGCCGCGCGCGTTTATTCCCGAGGCGAGGTCGGCGAAGGCCTGCGGCGCTTCCTCGATGCGGTAGGTGCGCGTGATCAGTTCGTCGAGCTTCAGCCGCTTGGCCCGGTAGAGCGCCAGCAGGCGCGGGAAGTCCTCGCGCGGGCGCGCCGAGCCGAAGTAGCTGCCGGTGAGCGTCTTCTCCTCGAAGGTCAGGCTGGCGGTGCGCAGGGTGGTGGTGTCCTTCTGCGAGGCCACGCCGACCACCACCGCCGTGCCGCCCTTGCGCAGGCAGCCGTAGGCCTGGGCGGCGATCTCGCCGTAGCCGACGCACTCGAAGGCGTAGTCGGCGCCGCCGCCGGTGATCTTGCGCAGCGCCTTGACGATGTTCTCCTCGGTTTTCGCATTCAGCACGTGCGTGGCGCCGAACCGGCGCGCCAGCTCCAGCTTGGCGTCCGACATGTCCACCGCCACGATCATCGCCGCGCCGGCGAGGGCGCAGCCCTGGATGGCGTTCAGTCCCACCCCGCCGCAGCCGAACACCACCGTCACCGAGCCGGCTTCCACTCGCGCCGTGTTCACCACCGCGCCGACGCCGGTCATGACGCCGCAGCTCACCAGTGCGGCGCGGTCGAGCGGGATGTCGCGGTCGATCTTCACCACGTTGTCGGTGTGCAGCGTGGCATATTCCGCCATGACGCCGCAGCCGGAGAAGATGTTGAGCGGATTGCCCTTGAGGTCCTTCGTGCGCACGGTGCCGTCGGGCAGGGTGTACGCGGCCTTCGCCGCCTGGTCGCACAGCTGCGGCCGGCCGGTCTGGCAGTAGCGGCACTTGCCGCACATGCTGACGAAGGAGCTCACCACCGGATCGCCGACGGCGATGCCCGTCACGCCCTCGCCGACTTCCACCACGATGCCGGCGCCCTCGTGGCCGAGCACGACGGGCGGCGGGAAGGGGATGGTGCCGGTGGTGACGGAATAGTCGCTGTGGCAGACGCCGCAGGCGGCGAGCTTGATCATCACCTCGCCGCGGCGCGGCGATTCGACCTCGATGTCCTCGACGACGACGGGCTGGTTGATTTCGCGGCAGACGACTGCCTTGGCGCGCTGTGCCATGACGGATTCCTCAGGATTGAACGGTTGCTTCGGTGAAGTATTGCAGATGCGTGTCGGTATCGCCAGCCGTCAGTTCGATGGCGGTGAGGCGCTTGAACCAGTGGCTGACGATCAGCTCGTCGCTCATGCCCATGCCGCCGTGCAGTTGCACCGCCTGCTGCCCGATGAAGCGGCCGGCGCGGCCGATCGTTACCTTGGCGGCGGAGAGGGCGCGGCGCCGCTCGCGCGCATCCGTCGAGGCGCAGCGCAGGGCGGCGAGGGTGCTCATCGATTTGGCCTGCTCGTAATGCAGAAGCATGTCCGCGGCGCGATGCTGCAGCGCCTGGAAGCGGCCGATCGGCTGGCCGAACTGTTGTCGCGTGCGCAGGTAGTCGACCGTCGCATCGAGGGTGGCCTTCATGATGCCGACCGCCTCGGCGCACAGCGCGGCGAGACCGATGTCGAGCGCGCGCTCGATGGCGGCATGGCCGGCGGCCAGCCGGGCCGCCGCCGGCAGGCGCACGCCGGCCAGATGGACTTCCGCCGCCTGCGTGCCGTCCAGGGTTGGATAGACGTCGAGCGTCAGCCCCGGCGCGTCGCGCGGCACGAGGAACAGCGCGAGGTCGTCTTCGAGGCGGGCGGAAACGATCAAGGCGTCGGCCGCGGCGGCATGGGCCACCACGCACTTGCGGCCGTCGAGCAGAAAGTCAGTCCCCGCAGGACGGCAGCGGGTGGCAACGCAGCCCGGATTGCCGCGCGCGCCCGGCTCATCGTGGGCCAGCACGACAATGCGCTCGCCCGCGGCCATCTGCGCCAGCAGGCCGGCCTGCTGCGGGCATTCGCGCAGCAGCGCGGTGGCTACCACGGCGCTGGCGAGATACGGTTCGAGCAGCAGTCCCGGGCCGAGGGCGTTCATCACGAGCATGGTGTCGACCGGGCCGGCGCCGAGACCGCCATGCTCCTCCGGCACGTTCAAGGCCAGCAGGCCGAGGTCGGCCAGCGCCTGCCAGGCGTCGCGGCTCCAGCCCTCGGCGGAATCGCGGATGGCGCGGCGCTTCTCGAAGGCGTAGTCCTTCGCCACGAAGCGCCTGACGGTGTCTTCGAGCAGTTGCTGTTCTTCGGTGAAGGAAAAATCCATGTCACAGTTCCAGGATCATCTGCGCGACGATGTTCTTCTGGATTTCGTTCGAGCCGCCGTAGATCGACAGCTTGCGCAGGTTGAGGTACTGGGCGGCGCGATTGGCGGCATGGGCCGGACCGGGCGCACCGTATACATTGGCGCCGAAGGGCAGGGCATAGGGACCGACGGCCTGCAGGATCAGCTCGCTGATCGCCTGTTGCAGCTCGGTGCCCTTGATCTTCAGGATCGATGCTTCCGGGCCGGGCGCCTTGTTTTCCGCTTCGGCGGAGAGCACGCGCAGGTTGGTGATCTCCAGCGCCATCAGGTCGATCTCGATTTCGGCGAGGCGCGCGGCGAAGAGCGGGTCCGAGAGGAGCGGCTTGCCGCGCTTCGTCTCGGCGGCGGCGATGCGCCCCAGGCGCGCCAGCTCGCGCTTGGCGATGCCGATGCCGGCGATGTTGCTGCGCTCGTGGCCGAGGAGGAATTTGGCGCAGGTCCAGCCCTTGTTCTCCTCGCCGACGAGGTTCTCCGCCGGCACTTCGACATCCTCGAACCAGATCTCGTTCACCTCATGCGCGCCGTCGAGCGTGACGATCGGCCGCAGCGTGATGCCGGGCGACTTCATGTCGATGAGCAGGAAGGAGATGCCGCGCTGCGCCTTCGCCTCCGGATCGGTGCGCACCAGGCAGAAGATCCAGTCGGCGTACTGGCCGAGCGTGTTCCAGGTCTTCTGGCCGTTGACGATGTATTTCTCTCCCGTGCGCACGGCGCGCGTGCGCAGCGAGGCGAGGTCGGAGCCGGCGCCCGGCTCGGAATAGCCCTGGCACCACCATTCCTCGGCGGCGAGGATCTTCGGCAGGAAGCGCGCCTGCTGCGCCGGGCTGCCGAAGGCCATGATCACCGGCGCCACCATCTTGATGCCGAAGGGGACCAGGCGCGGCGCGCCGCCCAGCGCGCACTCCTCCTCGAAGATGTACTGCTCGACCGGGCTCCAGCCGGGGCCGCCGAATTCCTTCGGCCAGCCCGGTCCGCTCCAGCCGCCGCGCTCGAAGAGGAGGCGCTGCCATTGCAGGTGTTCGTCGCGGCCGAGGTGGATGCCGTTCGCCACCTTGTCGCGGATGGCCGCCGGCAGCTTGTCGCGCACGAAGGCGCGCACCTGCGCGCGGAAGGCGTTTTCGGCATCGGAGAAGTCGAGGTTCATGAGCCAGCGGGCACGGTGGACTGCATAGTGGAATACTGCTTCGAAGAATCGTCGAGGTGGGCGAGTCTTGCCCATCACGTGTTAAGCTGTCAAGAGAGAAATGCGGCAAGACGCGGCTTTGCCGGCGGAATCCAAACGTACTGCAATGCAGAACGTGTTTTCGTCCCGTTGCTGCAGGAAGGTCAAACCGATGAGCATGACGCGCAAGAAGACTCGGGTATCAAAGGTGCTGCCGGCGCCGCCGAAGGGCAAGGAGGACCGGCATTTCGTCACCGCGCTGGCACGCGGCCTCGACGTGCTCGGCTGCTTTCGCTCGGGCGACAAGCTGCTGGGCAACATCGATATCGCCAAACGCTGCGGGCTGCCGAAGTCCACCGTCTCGCGCCTCACCTACACGCTGACGCGCATCGGCTATCTGCACTATGACGAGGGTTCCGGCAAGTACCGCCTCGGCACCGCCACGCTGGCGCTCGGCGGCAAGATGCTGGCGCGGCTCGACGTGCGCCAGCTGGCACGGCCGCTGATGCAGGACCTGGCCGACTTCACCGGCGCGGCGGTGTCGCTCGGCACGCGCGACCGGCTGAGCATGATCTACGTCGAGCATTGCCGCAGCCAGTCGGCCATCACCATCAGCCTGGACGTCGGTTCGCGCATCCAGCTTGCCACCACCGCGATGGGGCGCGCCTACCTGGCTGCCGCCTCCGACGGCGAACGCCATGAACTGACGGACCGCATCCGGGAGCTCGACGAAAGCGCCTGGCCGAGGATCCGCGACGGCATCGAGGCGGGGCTCGCGCAGTATCGCGAGCTGGGCTGCTGCTGCTCCTTCGGTGAATGGCAGAAGGACGTCAATGCCATCGCCGTCGCCTTCCGCCCCGGCCCCGGCCTGGCGCCGATGTCGGTCAATTGCGGCGGCCCGGCCTTCACCCTGTCCGCCGATTTCCTCATGCAGGAGGCGCGCCCGCGGCTGATCGAGCTGGTGCGCCGCATCGAGGTTTCACTCGGCGCCTGATCGGATCGCGCCGCCTGGCGGCGCTTCGCGCGCGAAAGACGCCCTTCGTCGCACGAGGCCGCCGGCGCGCCGTGCCGGCGGCAGCATGGGCGCGTCAATCCAGGTGAAGGAGATCGCCATGTTCATTGAAGTCGCCAAGGGCATACCGGTGTGGGTGTATGGCTTGTTCTTTGGCCTGCTGTTGCTGGGCTGGCTGCAGAGCCGAAATCGAATCGTTGGCCGCGGGCGGATCTTCCTGCTGCCGACCGCAATGGTTGCGCTGTCGATCTACAGTGCCACGGCCGCGTTCGGTGCCGTCGCCGCGGTGCTCGGTGCCTGGGCACTCGGCCTTGCCGTCGCCGTTGCGGCGGGCCTGTCGCTCGGCCCGCCGCGCGGTGCGGCGTACCTCGAGGCGCAGCGCGCCTTTGCGGTTCCCGGCAGCTGGGTGCCGCTGGGCCTGATGATGGCGATCTTCCTGACGCGCTTCGTCGTCGGTTTCAGCCTGGCGCGGCAACTGCCGATGGCCGGTCAGGCGGATTTCATGGCCGGCGCCGGCTTCCTCTACGGCGCCTTGAGCGGCCTGTTCCTCGCCCGCGCCTTGAATCTCTGGCGTGTCGCCCGCGCGCCAGGCACCCTGGCCGCCGCTGCCTAAGGCGCGCGGCGCGCCGCTCGACGCCCGGCGGCAATGGCGTTAAGCTCGCGCCATGATTGCCGCCCGCCGCCCTGTCAAGCAGCCGCAACCGGCCACGACGCCGGCGACCTGCCGGCCGGGCGTGCGTCGCGGCGGCGCGGCGGGGCAAGGCGAATGAGCCGCGCCGACCCGCTTTCCGCAAGTAGCCGCCAGCGCTTTTCGCGCGCACTCGCGCAGCATTTCTTCCTGCGCTTCCACGTCTCGCTGATCATCGCCCTCACCTTCAGTGCCGCGTTGATGGCGTCGAAGGGGCTTCTTGCACTTGGCCTGACGTCGATGCCGCTGCGCTATCTGCTTGCGCTCGCGGCGGGCTACCTGGCCTTCCTGCTGGGCTGCCGCCTTTGGATATTCTATGTTTCCCTGTTCGGCCGCCGGAACGAATCCGCGCCGCGCGCCGGCGTGCGCGACGCGCGCAAGGGCGGCATCGATCTGGCCGACGTGGGCTCGGGCGGATGGGGGGGCGGCAGCGGTGGCGGCAGCAGCGGCGGCCTTCCGTTTCGCGGCGGCGGCGGCGGGTTCTCCGGCGCCGGTGCCAGCAGCGACTTCGTGGCGCCGGGCGGCGGCGGTGGTGGTGGGGGCGGTGGTGGCGGGGGCAGCGGTTTCTCGCTCGACCTGGGCGATGATGGCCTCGCGCTGATCTTCCTCATCGCCGTGATTGCGGCGATCGCCGGCACGGTGATCTATGTCCTCTATGCCGGCCCGACCATGCTTGCCGATGCCGCCTTCGAGGCGCTTGTCGCCGGTGGCTTCGTCGGCCGTGCGCGCCGTCTCGACGAGGGCTGGCTCGGCAGCCTGCTCAAGGCCACCTGGATCCCGCTGGTGCTGCTGCTGATCACGCTGACGGGCTTCGCCTATTTTGCGCAGAAGGCCTATCCCGACGCCCGCACCGCCGGTGAAGTCCTGACAAATCTGTATCAGCACTGGCAACAGTGATCGGCAAACCCGGCCCGAAGCCAACGACAGCAGCGCGACCATGGAAAAGACCTGGCTGAACAGCTATTCGCCCGGCGTGCCGCACGAGATCGCCGTCGACGACCTCGGCTCGATCGGCGAGAAGTTCGCGGCGAGCGTGCGCGCGTATGGCGACCGTACCGCTTTCATCAGCGGTGCGGCCGGGGTCGGCATCACCTACGGCGAGCTTGATGCCCTTTCGCGCAACGTGGCGGCGTACCTGCAGTCCGTGCTCAAGCTGCCGCCGGGCAGCCGCGTCGCGCTGATGATGCCGAACCTGCTGCAGTACCCCGTCGTCCTGATGGGGGCGCTGCGCGCCGGTTACGTGGTCGTCAACGTCAATCCGCTGTACACCGCCCGCGAGCTGGAGCACCAGCTGGCCGACTCGGGCGCCGAGGCCATCGTCATCCTCGAGAACATGGCCCACGTGCTGGAGAAGACCATCGCGCGCACGGCCGTGCGGCACGTGATCGTCACCGGGGTGGGCGACCTGCTCGGATTCCCGAAGAAGCACCTGGCGCATTTCCTGGTCCGGCGTGTCAGGAAGATGGTGCCGCCGTTCTCCCTGCCCGGCGCCGTCCCCTTTGCGAAGATGCTCGCCCTGGGCGCGGCCGCGCGCTTCGAACCGGTGAAGGTGGCGCCCGGCGATCTCGCCTTCCTGCAGTACACCGGCGGCACCACCGGCGTATCCAAGGGCGCCATGCTCACGCATCGCAACCTGCTCGCCAACGCCCGCCAGGCCGAAGTCTGGAGCGACCCTTTCATCGATCCCGACGACGATTTCATCCTCGTCACCGCGATTCCGCTCTATCACATCTTCGCACTCGGTTCGGCGGTCAGCCACATCGCGCGCGGTGGCATCAACGTACTGGTGGCCGATCCGCGCAACACCGCCGCCTTCATCAAGATCCTGGCGAAATACAGGTTCGTCACGCTGCCGGCCGTCAACACGCTGTTCAACAGCCTGATCCACCACGCCGATTTCGCCCGCGTCGATTTCAGCAACCTGCGTTTCGCCATCGGCGGCGGCGCGGCGGTGCAGAAAGCCGTCGCCGAACGCTGGCAACAGATCACCGGCGTGCCGCTGTGCGAGGGCTACGGCCTGACCGAGTGTTCCCCCTCGGTGACGGTCAACCCGCTCGACATCACGGAATACAACGGCTCCATCGGCCTGCCGCTGCCCTCTACCGAGATTTCGATTCGCGACGAGGCCGGCGCCGAGGTGGCGACCGGCGATTCCGGCGAGTTGTGCGTGCGCGGGCCGCAAGTGATGAAGGGCTACTGGAATCGTCCGCAAGACACCGCCGCGGTGATGACGCCGGACGGCTTTCTGCGCACCGGCGACATTGCCGCCGTCGATGCACGCGGCTTCGTGCGCATCGTCGACCGCAAGAAGGACATGATCCTCGTTTCCGGCTTCAACGTGTATCCAAACGAGGTCGAGCAGGTTGTCGCCCTGCACCCGCTGGTCATGGAAGCGGCCGCGGTCGGCGTGCCGGACGCGGCGTCCGGCGAAGCGGTGAAGCTCTACGTCGTCAGGAAGGACGCCGCTCTGAGCGCCGCGGCGCTGATCGCGCACTGCCGCGAATCGCTCACCGGCTACAAGGTGCCGCGGCTCGTCGAGTTCATCGACGAGCTGCCGAAGAGCAACGTCGGCAAGGTGCTGCGTCGCGAATTGCGCGAACGCGGCGCGAGCGGCACATCCGCCTGAAGCGCGGCCTTCCGCGGCGTCTTCCGCGCACCCCGCCGCCGCGCCGCCGCGCCGCACGCGCGCCGCGGCGGGGTCACGGACCCTCAATCGGCGGCGAAGCAGTAGAACAGGCCGGCGCCGCCGCTGGCTTTCAGGTTGTCCTGGCTGCAGCCGCGCGAGCCGTGGGACGAGTTCCACGAGGTCTGGTGTCGCGTGTCTTTCAGGCCGATGCGGTCGTGGTGGCCGACGATGGCCGAGCCTTCGCCGCTGCTCGTCCAGTTGGCGCAGGTCGTGTCGCCGCCGGCCGTCGAGTAGTTGCCGGCCGGGTCTGAGCCGGTGAGGATGTCGTGCATGTTGACTGCATCGCCGCGTCCGCTGACGGGTTCGCCTTTTTCCGTCAGCGCCGTCGCCTTGGTGACGTTGCCCGAAGCCGAATGCAGGTCATCGACGCTCTTCGCCACGACGACGCCCCTGGCGTTCTGCCAGGGCCCCTTGCCAATGCGGTCGCGCGCATTGACGCCCGCGTCGCCGCCCGGCGCCGTGGTGCTCAGGTAGGCGCGCCAGTTCGCCCGGGGCGCGCCGGCCGCCCTGGCGAGCGCCGCGCAATGCGCATCGGCACCCTCCAGTCCGCCGAGGGCGGCGCCCTTGCCCATGCCGGCACTGGTTACGAAAAACGTCATGCCCGCCGGCTGGGCGATGGCGGCCGCCGGCAATCCGGAACCCAGCAACAAGGCCGAGGTGGTCAGGCCGGCCGCCGAAATCTTCGAGATGGTCATGTCAATTTCTCCATAGGGTTGAGGGCGATGGCGGGCGCGGCGCGTCCGCATCGGGCCGCACTGCGGCGGCTGGCTGAATTGTTTTTTTATCGGGACGGGGAATTCAGCCGCCCTTGCAGCCGAGGACTTCCCCGCGGCAAAGTATGTCGGCATTCCAGCCGGCGGGCAAGTGGCGCCGGCGTCGACGCCCTGCGGCAAAGGCGTTATGCTCGCCGCCATGATTACCGTCCATCACCTCGAAACCTCGCGCTCGCAGCGCGTGCTCTGGCTGCTCGAAGAACTCGGCGTGCCGTACGAGCTTGTGTGCTACAAGCGCAACCGCAAGACGCGCCTGGCGCCACCCGAGCTGAAAGCCATCCATCCCCTCGGCAAGTCGCCGGTCATTGCCGACGGCGACATCACCGTCGCCGAATCGGGGGCGATCCTCGAATACCTGGTCGAGCGCTACGGCCGGGATGCACAGGGCGAGCTTGCCAACCTGCAGCCGAAACCCGGCACGCCGGAACACCTGCAGGCGCGCTTCTGGATGCATTACGCCGAGGGCTCGCTGATGAACTGGCTGGTCATGAAGCTGGTGTTCAGGACCATTCCGACCCAGCCCATGCCGTTCTTCGTCCGACCCATCGCCCGCCAGCTGTGCGCCCAGGTGCAGAAGAAGCTCGTCGATCCAAACCTCGACAGCGCATTTGCCTTCATCGAAAACCACCTTGCCGCGCACGCCTGGTTTGCCGGCGCGAAACTCAGCCTCGCCGATTTCCAGATGAGCTTCCCGGTCGAGGCAGCGCTGTCGCGCCGGGCCGACGCCAAGCGCTACCCGAAGCTCGCCGCCTACAGGGAGAAGATGCAGGCGCGGCCGGCCTACCGGCGGGCGCTGGAAAAAGGCGGCCCGGTGGTCATGTCAGACTGACAGGGAAGCCCATGGAAAACGCCCTCACCCTCTACCTCGACAGCAGGCGCGTCAGCCCCTACGCGATGTGGGCCTTCGTCGCACTGCAGGAAAAGCAGCTCCATTTCACGCCGAAGGCCGTCGACCTCGCAGCCAGGCAGCATCACGACGCCGCCTTCGAGAAGCTTTTTCTCACCGCCAAGGTGCCGGCGCTGCTGCACGGCGATTTCGCGCTGGCCGAATCCTCGGCCATCATCGAATACCTCGAAGACGCCTTTCCCGCCCCGGCGCATCGGCCGCTGTACCCGGCCGGCGTGCGCGAGCGCGCCCGCGCAAGGCAGCTGCAGGCATGGATCCGCAGCGACCTGATGGCCCTGCGCGAGGAGCGGCCCACCACCGTCATCTTCCAAGCACCGAGCGACAAGCCCCTGAGCGACGCCGGCCGCGCCGCCGCAGACAAGCTCATCCGCGTCGCTTCCAGCCTGGTCGGGGAGGGCGCAGACCACCTCTTCGGCGACTGGTGCATCGCCGACACCGAACTCGCCACCACCCTCAACCGCCTCGTCGCCAACGGCGACCCCGTGCCGGAAGACCTCAAGCGCTACGTGCGGGCGCAATGGGCGCGGCCGTCGGTGCAGGCGTGGCTGAAGCGGGAAGGGTGAGGCGGCGGGAAAAGTCAGTCGCCGCAACACGGCGGACGAAGAGAGGCGAGGCGGGCGCATCGCCAAGCGGCGTTCGCGGCCAAGGCAGGCCGAAGCATCGCGCAAGGACGGAGCTGATTGGCCATGAGACGCAGCCATACTTGCGCTTGCATCCTCGATGCCATGGCACGGCAACCGGATCGTATTCCGGCGGAGCCGGAATCCAGAACGGCCACTCGGGAAACGCAAGCCGTATCCTATGGTCGCCGGCAATAAGAACCCGCAGGAGCCCTCGCGGGTGCGCGGGAGGACAAAAAAATGACCAACTGCAGAAGCGGTTGGTCATTGACATTGGTGGAGGCGGCGGGAATCGAACCCGCGTCCGCAAGCCCTCTACAGTCAGTACTACATGCTTAGCCTGGTTATTTGATTTAGCCCGGCATCCGCCAACCGGCAGGCTGACGCAAGGCGATCCGCTGAATTTTCGTGGCCGGCCACGCGGCGGGGCCGGACCTTAGCTGATGTGAATGACTCTGTTGCCGCTTGCGCGGCCCGGCCCATCAGCAGACCGGTACAGAGCCAGCCGGTATTAAGCGGCTAGAGCGAAACGCTCGTCGTTGGCGTTTACAGATTTCCAGATGGATTTGCGAGGTAACTGGGCCTCGGCATGCACTGCACTGCTTCGCAACCCACGTCGAAGCCAGGTCGCCCCCGGATTCGCTGTGATTTTCCTGCTACGCCTGAAGACCGGACGATCGGCCGGAAGTTCAAGGCGTGCGCCGATTCTAGCACGCCCGTGCACCGAGCACGGGCAGCAGGCCCGCTGGCGATTCGATGATGGTGCCGGCGCCCCATTCGGCAATCGGCTTGCCGTCGCCGAGATAGCCCCAGGCGACTGCAACGGTTTCCATGCCGGCCGCCGTGCCTGCTTCGATGTCGCGGAGATCGTCGCCGACGTAGACGCACTGTCCGGGCGGTGTGTCGACCAGGCCGCTGGCCAGCAGCAGCGGATCCGGCGCCGGCTTCGGACGCGGTGCCGAGTCGCCGCTGACGATGCAGGCGCAGCGTCGTCCAAGGCCGAGCGCGGCGACGATGGGCAGGGTGTACCGGCTGGTCTTGTTGGTGACGATGCCCCAGCGCAGGTCCATCGCGTCGAGCGCATCGAGCAGTTCGGCGACGCCGGCGAACAGCGTGGTGGAATTGCACAGCGCGCTCTCGTAGCGTGCGAGAAAGCGCTGGTGCATGGCCGGATAGTCGGCGTGGCCCGGTGCGATGGCGAAGCCGATGCGCAGGAGGCCGCGCACGCCCTGGGACACATGGGGCCGGATCGAGCTGGCCGGCAGCGGGGGCAGGTCGGCTTCGGCGCGCAGGCCGTTGAGGGCGTCGCCCAGATCGGCAGCGGTATCCGCCAGCGTGCCGTCGAGGTCGAACAGTACTGCCTCAACCATGCCTTGCCGCATGCACCAGATAATTGACGTCCGTATCGGCGCCGAGCGCGTAGACCTTGCTCAGCGGATTGTAGGTCATGCCGATGAGCTCACGTAGATCGAGGCCGGCTTCGCGGGCGTGGCGGGCGAGTTCCGCCGGGCGGATGAAGCGGGCATAGTCATGGGTGCCGCGCGGCAGCAGGCCGAGGACGTACTCGGCGCCGATCACGGCGAAAAGGTAAGCCTTCGGATTGCGGTTGATGGTGGAGAAGAACACCGCGCCGCCGGGTTTGACCAGTTGCGCGCAAGCGCGCACGGTACTTGCCGGATCTGGCACGTGTTCGAGCATTTCCAGGCAGGTCACGACATCGAAGCAAGCGGCGGACTGGCTGGCCAGTTCCTCGGCACCGATCTTGCGATAGTCGACCTTCTGGCCGCTCTCCAGCAGGTGCAGCCGGGCGACTGCCAGCGGCTTGTCGGACAGGTCGATGCCGGTCACAACGGCGCCGCGGGCCGCCATCGACTCGGCCAGAATGCCGCCGCCGCAGCCGACGTCGAGCACCGCCTTGCCGGCCAGCCCGCCGGCCCGGCGGTCGATCCAGTCCAGGCGCAGCGGGTTGATGTCGTGCAGCGGCTTGAACTCGGCATGCGGATCCCACCAGCGCGAAGCCAGCTCACCGAACTTTGCCAGTTCGGCGGGATCGGCGTTGCCCGTCTGCATTGGATCTTGTGTCATCTCTCGAAAATAAAAGGGGCCCTGCGCGGCAGGGCCCCTTGCGCGGAACGGCCCGCGGATTACTGCTTGGTGCCGATGACCTCGATCTCGACGCGACGGTCGGGCTGCAGGCACTCGATGAGCTTCTTCGACTTCTTGTCGCCCTTGCCGCACTTGTCGCCGGTGACGGGCTGCTTCTCGCCCTTGCCTTCGGTGTAGATGCGGTTCGCCTCGATGCCCTTGCCGACCAGATAGGCCTTGACGGCTTCGGCGCGCTTCTCGGACAGCTTCTGGTTGTACTTGTCGGCACCGATGCGGTCGGCATGGCCGACGGCGATGATCACCTCCAGCTTGATGCCTTTCAGCTTGCCGGAAACATCATCCAGCTTCGCCTTGCCTTCGGGGCGCAACGTCGCCTTGTTGAAGTCGAACAGCGCATCGGCGGCCAGGGTGACTTTCGCCTGAGCGGGTTTCGGCGTGGGCGCCGCTGCTTTCGCGGGTTCCTTCGCCATTTCCGGCTTCTTCACCAGTTCCGGATCGCACTCGGCGACGGCCATGGCCGGCGTCCAGCGCGTCGTCTTCCAGCAAAGGCCGTAGCCGCTCTTGGCGACGGCGCCGCGCGTGTCGAACAGGTAGCCGTCGTTGTTCGGTGCCTGGGCCAGGGCAGCGGAGGCAACCATGCCAAGGGCCGCCATCAGCGTGATTTTCGGTAATTGTTTGATCATGTTCCCCCTCGTTGCAGTGCGAAACGGAATTGGTAAGTTGGTCAGTGCGGCCGGCCAACGCGATTGGTCAGGAGCTCATTCTGTTCGGTCGCCCAGGATCGCTGGGCGGGCCGGCTCAAGAGCTTAACCTATTCTGCCACAAACCAACTGCGTCAATCAATCGCGCTGTGTCATATCCCGGGAAGGCCCCGTTTTCGACGCGCAGGGTACCGTCCACCCAGACGTGGCTGACGTGCTCGCGCCCGGCTGCATAGGCCAGATGCGAGGCCGGGTTGTAGCAGGGCAGGGTTTCCAGGTCGTCCAGGCGCACCGCGCAGAGGTCCGCCGCCTTGCCCGGCGTGATGCTGCCGATGCGGTGGTCGAGTGCGAGGGCGGCGGCGCCGTCCAGGGTGGCCATGCGCAGCAGGGCATGCGCATCGAGGATGGCGGCGTCGCCGTTCGAAACCTTGGCGAGCAGTGCCGCCTGGCGCATTTCCTGAAACAGGTCGAGCCGGTTGTTGCTGGCGGCGCCGTCGCTGCCGAGGCCGACGCGCACGCCGCCGGCGCGCAGCGCCGCCACGGGCGCAATGCCGCTGGCGAGTTTCATGTTCGAGGTCGGACAATGCGCCACGCTGCAGCCGTGCTCCGCCAGGAGGGCGATCTCGCCTGCGTCCAGATGCACGGCATGCACGCCGATCAGGCCGGGCCCGAGCAGGCCGAGGCGGCGCAGGCGTTCGAGCGGGCGCACGCCGTGGCGCGTCAGGCTCTCCTCGACCTCGGCAAGCGTTTCGTGGATGTGCACGTGCACCGGCAAGTCGAGCTGTGCCGATAGCGTGGCGATGCGCTCGAAGGTCTTGTCGGCGACCGTGTAGGGCGCGTGCGGTGCGATGGTAAAGGACAGCAGGGGTTCGTCGCGCAGGCGGTCGCGCAGGGCCAGACCCTTGCTCAGGTAGTCGTCCGCGTCACTGGCATAGGCGGTCGGGAACTCGATGACGACCATGCCGAGCACGGCGCGCATGCCGAGCGCGCGGGCCGCTTCCGCAGCGGCCTCCGGGAAATAGTACATGTCGCTGAAGCAGGTGATACCGCCGCGCAGCATTTCGGCGCAGGCGAGCAGCGTGCCGTCGCGCACGAACGGCGCCGAGACGTGCTGTACCTCCGCCGGCCAGATGTGCGCCTTCAGCCAGTCCATCAGCGGCAGGTCGTCGGCGAGGCCGCGCAAAAGCGTCATCGCCGCGTGCGTGTGCAGGTTGACCAGGCCGGGAATGAGGACGTGGCGTGGCAGTTCGACGTGCAGTGCCGGGCGGAAACGCCGGCGCGCTTCCGCCGACGGCAGCACCGCGACGATGGTGCCTGCCGTCACCGCCACGGCATGGTCTTCCAGGGTCACGCCATGCGGCTCGACCGGAA
Source organism: uncultured Rhodocyclaceae bacterium (assembly GCA_964487715.1). Taxonomy (GTDB): domain Bacteria; phylum Pseudomonadota; class Gammaproteobacteria; order Burkholderiales; family Rhodocyclaceae; genus Desulfobacillus. Next base: position 14,357 of record CAZASE010000023.1, read on the forward strand.
TGAGCCAGTGCGGCTCGATCAGCAGATCGATCGTTTCGGTCACGGGCAAAAAAAACCCCGCCGCGAGCGGGCGGGGCTTTTCGTCAGAGCGGAGCCTATTTCGCCGGCCCCTGGACTTCGATGACGACGCGGCGGTTGGGTGCGAGGCAGGCGATCAGGTCCTTGCGCGGCGCCTTGTCGTCGCACTTCACGCCGGGTACCGCCTGGGTCTTGCCGGCTCCCATGGTTTCCAGGGAGTCAGCCTTGGCGCCCTTGGCGACGAGATAGCCCCTGACGGCATCGGCGCGCTTCTCGGACAGTTTCTGGTTGGTCGCATGGCTGCCAAGCCGGTCGGTATGGCCGGTGATGAGCATCAGCTTGACGCTGGCGCAGGCGCCGAGCTTGGCCACCACATTCTTGTCCAGCTGGGCCTTGCCGGCGGCGTTCAGGTCGGCCTTGCCGAAGGCGAAGGTGGCGTCGCTTTGCAGGGTATAGGCGAAATTGCAGGTCTTCGGCGCTGCCGGCGCTACCGGCTTTGGTGCCGGCGCCGGGGCGGCGGGTTGCGCAGCTTCCGGCTTCTTCGCCAGTTCGGGGTCGCACTCGGCGACCGCCATTGCCGGCGTCCAGCGCATGGTCTTCCAGCACAGCCCGCTTCCGCTCTTGGCGACTGCACCGCGCGTATCGAAGAGGTAACCGTCGTTGTTCGGCGCCTGGGCGCTGGCGGCCGGAATGGTCAGGCCCAGCGTAGCGGCAACAGCGGCTTGCATCAGTTGGTTGGCGGCTTTCAAGATTTCATCCTCCACTCGCATCGCGATTGTTATGGTTTCCCGGCAGCACGGCGCGCCGGGGCGGTTCCTGCATCGGGCGATTTAAGCACAAAAACCAAGGGCCTACAACTTGTTGCCCGGACGACAATTGGCCGGCAGGCGCAGTCGGCGAGTGTCGGCAGGGCGGCTGCGCGGGAGGGGGTCGGCATGCTAGACTTCCCGCTTTTTCGGCGAGCCAAGAACCGGCTTCCGCAAGCCTACCGATGACCACCTCATTCGCCAAAGAAACCCTGCCGGTCAGCCTGGAAGAGGAGATGCGGCACTCCTACCTCGATTACGCCATGAGCGTGATCGTCGGGCGGGCCCTGCCGGATGTCCGTGACGGCCTCAAGCCGGTGCACCGGCGCGTGCTTTTCGGCATGAACGAACTGGGCAATCACAGCAACAAGCCCTACAAGAAATCGGCGCGCGTCTCCGGCGACGTCATGGGCAAGTACCATCCCCACGGCGACGCCGCCATATACGACACGATCGTTCGCATGGCGCAGGATTTCAGCCTGCGCTATCCGCTGGTCGACGGTCAGGGCAACTTCGGGTCGGTCGATGGCGACAATGCGGCCGCGTCCCGCTACACCGAGATCCGCCTGTCGAAGATCGCGCACGAGATGCTCGAGGACATCGACAAGGATACCGTCGACTTCGTGCCCAATTACGACGGGCAGGAGACGGAGCCGACGGTCCTGCCGGCACGCATCCCCAACCTGCTCATCAACGGCAGCTCCGGCATCGCCGTCGGCATGGCCACCAATATCCCGCCGCACAACCTGGGCGAGGTCGTGGACGCCTGCCTGGCGCTGCTGAAGAATCCGGAGGCGACGATCGACGAGCTGATCGAGATCATGCCGGCGCCGGATTTCCCGACGGCCGGCCTCATCTATGGCGTCGCCGGTGTGCGCGAAGGCTACCTGACCGGCCGCGGCCGCGTCATCATGCGCGGCCGCACCCACTTCGAGGATCTGGAGAAGGGGAACCGCCAGGCCATCATCATCGACGAGCTGCCCTACCAGGTTAACAAGAAGGTGCTGCTGGAGCGCATCGCCGAACTGGTCAACGACAAGAAGATCGAAGGCATCTCGCATATCCAGGACGAATCGGACAAATCCGGCATGCGCGTGGTGATCGAGCTGAAGCGGAGCGAGATCCCCGAGATTGTCCTCAACAACCTGTACAAGCAGACCCAGCTGCAGGACACCTTCGGCATGAACATGGTGGCGCTGGTCGACGGCCGGCCGCGCCTGCTCAACCTCAGGCAGATGCTCGATGCATTCCTGTCGCACCGGCGCGAAGTCGTTACGCGCCGCACCGTCTTCGACCTGCGCAAGGCGCGCGAGCGCGGACACATACTGGAAGGCCTGGCGGTTGCGCTGTCCAACGTCGACGAGATCATCGCGCTGATCAAGGCGGCGCCGGCGCCATCCGATGCCAAGCGCGAGTTGATGGCGCGCATCTGGCGTTCCGGGCTGGTGGAAGACATGCTCTCGCGCGCCGGCGCCGAGGCGTCGCGCCCGGAAGGCTTGGCACCGGAGTTCGGTCCGTCGGGACAGGGCTACCGGCTTTCCGACATCCAGGCGCAGCGCATCCTGGAGATGCAACTGCAGCGACTGACGAACCTGGAACAGGACAAGATCGTCGGCGAGTACAAGGAGGTGATGGACGCCATCGCCGACCTGCTCGACATCCTGGCCCGGCCGGAGCGGATCACGCGGATCATCGGCGATGAACTGAAGGCAATCCGGGTGCAGTTCGGCGACAAGCGGCGCTCGGAGATCGTCACCCACACCCAGGACCTCGGCATCGAGGACCTGATCACGCCGCAGGACATGGTGGTGACCCTGTCGCATACCGGTTACGTCAAGTCGCAGCCGCTGGCCGACTATCGCGCGCAGCGGCGCGGTGGGCGCGGCAAGCAGGCGGCGGCGATGAAGGAAGACGATTTCGTCGACCACCTCTTTGTCGCGCACACCCACGACTTCATCTTGTGCTTCTCCAACCGCGGCCGGGTTTACTGGCTCAAGGTATACGAAGTGCCGCAGGGGACGCGCATCTCGCGCGGCAAGCCGATCGTCAATCTCTTCCCGCTTGCCGAAGGCGAGAAAATCACCGCCGTGCTGCCGGTCAAGGAATTCGACGCGGATCACTTCGTCTTCATGGCCACCGCCAAAGGAACCGTCAAGAAGACGCCCCTGTCGGATTTTGCCAATCCGCGCAAGGCCGGCATCATCGCGGTCGGCCTGGATGACGGCGATTTTCTCATTGGCGTCGAAATCACCGACGGCGGTTACGACATCATGCTGTTCTCCGACAGCGGCAAGGCGGTGCGTTTCGCCGAAGGCGACGTGCGGGCCATGGGCCGCGGTGCACGCGGGGTACGCGGCATGCAGTTGGAGAAGAAGCAGACAGTCATCAGCATGCTGGCGGCCAAGGGCGAGCAGCAGACCGTGCTTACCGCGACCGAGAACGGTTTCGGCAAGCGCACCGCCATCGCCGAATACACGCGCCACGGCCGCGGCACCAAAGGCATGATTGCCATTCAGACCTCTGATCGCAACGGCAAGCTTATCGGTGCGACCCTGGTCGACGACGCCGATGAGGTGATGCTGATCTCCACCGGCGGCGTGCTGATTCGCACCAGCGTGCGGCAGATCCGCGCCATGGGACGCTCGACACAGGGCGTCACCCTGATCAATTTGGATGACGGCACGAAGCTGGCCGGCATGGAAAAGGTTGTTGAAACCGACGAGGAGTAAGACAAAGTGCCACGCGTTATCAATTTCAGTGCGGGACCGGCCACCTTGCCGGAGCAGGTCCTCAGGCAGGCGGCGGAAGAAATGCTCGACTGGCACGGCAGCGGCCAGTCCGTCATGGAAATGAGCCACCGCGGCAAGGAATTCATGAGCATCGCCGCCCAGGCGGAAGCCGACCTGCGCGAGTTGATGGGTATTCCCGCCAACTACAAGGTGTTGTTCCTGCAGGGTGGCGCCAGTCTGCAATTCGCCATGATTCCGATCAACCTGCTGCGCGGCAAGGCGAGCGCCGACTATGTGCACACCGGCGAGTGGGCCAAGAAGGCGATCAAGGAGGCCAAGCAGTACGGCCAGGTGAACGTCGTCGCCTCCAGCGAGGACAGGAATTTCACCTACGCGCCTGCCCAGGCCGACTGGAAGCTCTCGAAGGACGCCGCCTACGTGCACTACACCGCCAACGAGACCATCGGCGGCGTGGAGTTCCACTGGGTGCCGCAGACTGGCGACGTGCCGCTGGTCTGCGACATGTCCTCGAACATCCTGTCGAAACCTGTGGACGTCAGCAAGTACGGCCTCATCTATGCCGGCGCGCAGAAGAACATCGGCCCGGCCGGCCTGACCATCGCCATCTTGCGCGAGGACCTCATCGGCCAGGTGCTGCCGAAGACCCCGGTCATGCTCGACTACAAGACGCATGCCGAGAACGAGTCGATGTACAACACGCCGCCCACCTACGGCATCTACATCGCCGGCCTGGTGTTCCAGTGGATCAAGCAGCAGGGCGGCCTCGCCGCCATGGAGCAGCGCAACCGGGAGAAGGCGGGCCTGCTCTACGCCTTCCTCGACCAGAGCAAATTCTTCGTCAGCCCGGTGGCCAAGGCCGACCGCTCGCTGATGAACGTGCCGTTCACACTCAGGAAGGCGGAGCTCGACGAGGAGTTCCTCAAGGGCGCCAAGTCGCGCGGCATGATCCAGCTGAAGGGGCATCGTTCCGTCGGCGGCATGCGTGCCTCGATCTACAACGCCATGCCGATCGAGGGCGTCAAGGCCCTGGTCGACTACATGAAGGAATTCGAGGCGAAGCATGGCTAGGAATTTCCAGATACTGGTGCTCAACCAGATTTCCCAGGCCGGCCTGAAGCGCCTGCCGGCCGAGCAGTACGCCGTCGGCAAGGACATCGCCGCGCCCGACGCCATCCTGGTGCGCTCGGCCGACATGCACAAGCTGGACATTCCGGCTTCCGTGCGCGCCATCGGCCGCGCCGGCGCCGGCACCAACAACATCCCGGTGAAGGCCATGAGCGGGCGCGGCGTGCCGGTCTTCAACGCGCCGGGCGCCAACGCCAACGCGGTGAAGGAGCTGGTCATCGCCGGCATGCTGCTGGCGGCGCGCAATATCTCCGGCGCCATGCGCTTCGTCTCCGCCCTCGATCCGCAGGATCCGGAGATGGAGAAGAAGGTCGAGGACGGCAAGAAGAACTTCGCCGGCTACGAGCTGGCCGGCCATACGCTGGGCGTCATCGGCCTTGGCAAGATCGGCTGCCTGGTGGCGGACGCCGCCATCAAGCTCGGCATGAACGTCATGGGCTACGATCCGGAGATCACGGTGGATGCCGCCTGGAGCCTGCCCTCCCAGGTGAAAAAGGCGAACAGCGTGGCCGAGGTGCTGAAGAATGCCAACTTCATCAGCCTGCACGTGCCGCTGGTGGACGCCACGAAGAAGATGGTGAACGCCCAGACGCTGGAACATGTCCACCACGGCGCCGTGCTGCTCAATTTCTCGCGCGAGGGCGTGGTCGACGAGGCCGCCGTGCTGGCCGCGCTGGAAGCCAAGAAGCTCGCCTGCTATGTGTGCGATTTCCCCAGCCCGCATGTGAACGGCCATCCGCACGTGGTGGCCCTGCCGCACCTGGGCGCCTCGACGCGCGAGGCCGAGGACAACTGCGCGGCGATGGTGGCCGACCAGGTGCGCGACTACCTCGAGCACGGCAACGTGCAGAACGCGGTGAATTTCCCCAGCATCGCCATGCCGCGCGAGTCGAACTTCCGCATCGCCATCGCCAACGCCAACGTGCCGAACATGGTCGGGCAGATTTCCACGGCGATGGCCAAGGCCAACCTGAACATCCACAACATGGTGAACAAGTCGCGCGGCGACATGGCCTACACCCTGGTGGATGTGGACAGCGCCGTCTCCCAGGCGGCGATCGATTCGATCGCCGGCATCGAGGGCGTGCTGGCGGTACGCTACCTGCCGGCATGAGCGTTAGATGAGCGAAGACCTGCAGCGGCTCAGGGCGGAGATCGACCGCCTCGACGAGGAGGTGCTGCAGCGCCTTTCCCGCCGCGCCGAGATCGCCCACGAGATCGGTCGCGTCAAGGGCGGGGCGGTGGTGTATCGCCCCGAACGCGAGGCCCAGGTGCTGCGCCGCATCGCGTCCCTCAACAAGGGACCGCTGAGCGAAGGCACCGTCTGGCACATCTTCCGCGAGATCATGTCGGCCTGCCTGGCGCTGGAGCAGCCGCTGCGTATCGCCTATTTCGGCCCCGAGGGAACTTTCACCGAAAGCGCGGCGAAGAAGCATTTCGGTGCGGCGCCGCAGTTCACCGCGATAGCGACCATCGACGAGGTATTCCGCACCGTCGAGGCGGGCCATGCCGACTATGGCGTGGTGCCGGTGGAGAACTCGACCGAGGGCGCCGTGGGACGCACCCTCGATCTGCTGCTGCAGATGCCGATCAGGATCTGCGGCGAGGTCATGCTGCGCATCCACCAGCAGCTGCTTTCCAAGGCGGAACGGCTGGAGGACGTCAAGCGGCTGTATTCGCACAGCCAGTCGCTGGCCCAGTGTCACGAATGGCTCAACCGCAACCTGCCCAGCCTGCCGCGCGTGCCGGTGGCGAGCAATGCCGAGGCGGCGCGCATGGCGGCCGAGGACGCCGAATCCTGCGCCATCGCCGGCGAAGCGGCGGCCGCACGCTACGGCTTGAACCGTCTGGGGCAGGACATCGAGGACGACCCGAACAACACCACGCGCTTTCTCGTCATCGGCATGCACGATGCCGGTCCGTCCGGACGAGACAAGACTTCCATCGTCTGCGCTTCCCAGAACAAGGCCGGGGCGATGTATGCCCTGCTGGAGCCGCTGGCCCGCCATGGCGTGTCGATGAGCAAGTTCGAGTCGCGCCCCTCGCGCACCGGCCTGTGGGAATACGTCTTCTATGTCGACGTCGAAGGCCACCAGAGCGAGGAAAAAGTGGCCAGGGCTTTCGCCGAACTGCGCGACCGCGCCGCATTCGTCAAGGTGCTCGGCTCTTATCCGGGCGCCGCGGCCTGAGATGAACGGCGCCTACGCTCGCTTCATTCGCTGTCTCCCGAGGGGGCGTTCAGCGCCCTTCGGGCGGCCGGGCGGGCGCTGAGGGGCCAATCAATAACGGGAGAGGTTGTTCACCGAGGGGGAACCATGAGCATCGCCGAACACGCACCGCCTTACATCCGCGCCATCTCGCCCTACCAGCCGGGCAAGCCGATCACCCAGCTGGCGCGCGAGATGGGCCTGCCCGTCGACAGGATCGTCAAGCTGGCCTCCAACGAGAACCCGCTCGGCATGAGCCCGCGCGCGCGCGCCGCGGTGCAGGCGGCGATGGACGGCATCGAGCGCTATCCGGACCAGTTCGACCTGAGCGCGGCCCTCTCCGAACGGCTCGGCGTGGGCCAGGAGCAAATCGTGCTGGGCAACGGCTCCAATGACGTGCTCGACCTCGCCGCCCGCGTTTTCCTGGCGCCGGGCCGCTCTTCGGTGTTCTCCCGTCACGCCTTCGCCGTTTACCCGCTGGCGACCATGTCGGCCGGCGGCGAGTGCATTGCCGTGCCGGCGAAACATTACGGCCATGACCTCGACGCCATGCGCGCGGCCATCCGCCCGGACACGCGCATCGTCTGGATCGCCAACCCGAACAACCCGACCGGCAACTTTCTCCCCGGCGTCCAGGTGAAGGCCTTCCTGCAGGCGGTGCCGAAGGATGTCATCGTGGTGCTCGACGAGGCCTACAACGAATACCTGCCGCCGGCCGACCGCGTCGACACTCTGGCCTGGGTGAAGGAATTCCCCAACCTGGTCGTCACGCGCACCTTCTCCAAGATCCACGGACTCGCCGGCCTGCGCGTCGGCTATGGCGTCACCACGGCCGAGATTGCCGACCTGATGCACCGCGTGCGCCAGCCCTTCAACGTGAACAATCTCGCGCTGGCCGGTGCCATTGCCGCGCTCGACGACCATGCCTTCATCGCCGAGAGCTTCGACAACAACCGGCGCGGCATGGAGCAGATCATTGCCGGCCTCAAGCGCCTCGGGCTCGAGCACATTCCCTCGCACGGCAACTTCGTCACCTTCAAGGCGGGGGATGCGGCGAAGGTGAATCTGGCGCTGCTGAAACAGGGCGTCATCGTGCGGCCGATCGCCGGCTACGGACTGCCCGAGCACCTTCGCGTCACCATCGGCCTGGAAAGCGAGAACGCGCGCTTCCTCGATGCCCTGGAAAAGGCGCTGGCCGGGTAATCTCGTGGGTTTCCGCCTCGACAAGATCGTCGTCTTCGGCGTCGGCCTGATTGGCGGCTCCTTCGCCCTGGCCCTGAAGAAGGCCGGCGTCCCCGGCCAGGTGGTCGGTATCGGCCGCAGCCAGGCGACGCTCGACGAAGCGCTGCGGCTCGGCCTCATTGATCGCGTCGGCGCCTGCGATGCCGCCACCCTGGGCGATGCCGATCTGGTTCTGCTTGCCACGCCGGTCGGCCAGATGCCGGCGCTGATGCAGGCGATGGCCCCGCACCTCGGTGCCCGGACGGCCATCACCGACGGCGGCAGCACCAAGGGCGATGTCGTCGAGGCCGTGCGCCAGTTCCTGCCGAACCATCTCGCGCGATTCGTGCCGGCGCATCCCATCGCCGGCGCGGAGAACAGCGGCGCCGCGGCAGCGAGGGCCGATCTCTATGCCGAACGCAAGGTGGTGCTGACGCCGCTGCCGGAGAGTGCGCCCGAGGCGATCGAACGCGTGCGCGCCGCCTGGGCGGCCTGCGGCGCCACGGTGCACGAGATGGCGCCGGCGCGCCATGACCAGGTCTTCGCTGCCGTCAGCCACCTGCCGCACCTGCTGTCCTTCGCGCTGGTGCATGACCTCGCCCAGCGCGAGAACCGCGAGGAATTCTTCCGTTTTGCCGCCAGCGGCTTCCGCGACTTCACCCGCATCGCCGCCAGCCATCCCGAGATGTGGCGCGACATCTGCATTGCCAACAGGACGGCGCTGCTCGGCGAACTGGAGCAGTACCAGCGCCAGCTGGAGGAGCTGCGCCAGGCGCTGCTCGCCGGCGACGCCGCCGCCCTCGAGGCGGTCTTCGACGAGGCGCGCACCGTGCGCCGCGCCTGGGCTGAAGGCACGCTGGCCTGATGGCGTTTCTCGACCTCGCACCGGCGATGCACGCTGCGGGCACAGTGCGCCTGCCCGGCTCCAAGAGCATTTCCAACCGCTTCCTGCTGCTTGCCGCCCTGGCCGAAGGCGAGACGGAAATCCGCGACCTGCTGCGCTCGGACGACGTTGAGCTGATGCTCGACGCGCTGCGTCTGCTCGGAGTGGAGTGGACGCGCTGCGGCGAGACGCGTGATTTCCGCGTGCGCGGCGCCGGCGGGGCGTTTCCCGTCAAGCAGGCCGACCTCTTCCTCGGCAATGCCGGTACCGCCGTGCGTTCGCTGACGGCGGCACTGGCATTTTCCGGTGGTGACTACGCCGTGCGCGGCGTACCGCGCATGCACGAGCGGCCGATCGGCGATCTGGTCGATGCCCTGCGGCAGGCCGGCTGCGCGATCCGCTATGACGGCAACGCGGGTTTTCCACCCCTGCACATCGGCCCCGGTGCAGTCCGGCCGGGTGCCCGCGTGGCGGTTCGCGGCGAGGCGTCCAGCCAGTTCCTGACGGCCCTGCTGATGGCACTGCCCCTGACCGGCGCGGGCGCCACGGTGGAAGTCGTCGGTGAGCTCATTTCAAAGCCGTATATCGACATCACGCTCAACCTCATGGCGCGTTTTGGCGTGGTCGTCGAACGTGACGGCTGGCGGCAGTTCCGCATTCCCGCGGGAGCCTGTTATCGCAGCCCGGGCAGGGTATTCGTCGAAGGCGACGCATCCTCCGCCTCGTATTTCCTTGCTGCCGGGGCAGTTGCCGGCGGACCGGTGCGGGTCGAAGGCGTCGGCTGCGACAGCATCCAGGGCGACGTGCGCTTCGCCGAGGCGCTGCAGGCGATGGGTGCGCGCGTTGCCATGGGGGCGAACTGGATCGAGGCGCGTTCGCCGGCGGTCGGGCGGCTGCGTGGCGTCGACCTGGACCTTAACCACATTCCCGACGCGGCCATGACGCTGGCGGTCGTCGCGCTGTATGCCGAGGGCGCGACGACCCTGCGCAACATCGCCAGCTGGCGGGTCAAGGAGACCGACCGCATCGCGGCAATGGCGGCGGAACTGCGCAAGCTCGGCGCGACCGTCGAAGCCGGCACCGATTTCCTGCGTGTCACGCCGCCGACCGGCCCGCTGAACGCAGGCGTGGCAATCGATACCTACGACGATCACCGCGTCGCGATGTGCTTCTCGCTCGCCTGCCTGGCGGGCGTGCCGCTGCGCATCAACGATCCGCACTGCGTCGCGAAGACCTTTCCCGACTACTTCGAACGTTTTCTTGGCCTGCTTGGGCCGGTGCCCGTAATCGCCATCGATGGTCCCGCCGCTTCCGGCAAGGGCACGGTTGCGGCGCGGCTGGCGCATGCGCTGGGATATCACTACCTTGACAGCGGCGCCCTGTACCGGCTGGTAGCGCTGGCTGCCGCGCGCGCCGGCGTGGCGCTCGACGACGCGGCGGCACTGGCGCGGCTCGCCGCGGCGCTGCCGGCGACGTTCCAGGATGACCGCGTGTTGCTCGACGGCGAGGATGTCAGCCTGGCCCTTCGCAGCGAGGCGAGCGGCGCCGGTGCATCGCAAGTCGCCGCGCTGCCGGCAGTGCGAGAGGCGCTGCTGCGACGCCAGCGGGCGTTCCGCGCTGCCCCCGGCCTGGTGGCGGAAGGTCGCGACATGGGTTCCGTCGTGTTCCCCGACGCCGTGCTCAAGGTCTATCTCACTGCAAGCGCCGAGACGCGCGCCGAGCGTCGCCATAAACAGTTGATCGAGAAAGGAATGTCTGCTAGCATGGCGACCCTTTTGCAGGATCTTCGCCAACGCGACGCGCGCGACAGCGCCCGTGCAGCGGCGCCCCTGCGGAAATGCGCGGACGCCGTGCCGCTCGATACCACCCGCATGACGGTTGATGAGGCCGTCATGCTGGTGCGCGATCTGGCAACGGCGCGTCTGCAGGCCGCGGCACCGATGCCGCAAGACGCAGCGGGCGAAGCATGACGCTGCGACAGCAAGACGGGTGTCGCCGGCACAGGCCGGCGGCTTTTTTCAATGTTGAAGCCGTCCCGAACCCGGGGCGGCGCTAGGTCCTATATGTCCACTGCAACCTCCGCTGTATCCACCAACCCGGAAAGTTTTGCCGCCCTCTTCGAAGAAAGCCTGTCGCGTCAGGAAATGCGCGCCGGCGAAGTGATTACCGCCGAAGTCGTGCGCATCGACCAGAATTTCGTCGTCGTCAATGCCGGCCTGAAATCCGAGAGCTTCATTGCCCTCGAGGAATTCCGCGGCGACCGCGGCGAAGTCGAAGTCAAGCCGGGTGACTATGTCGCCGTTGCCATCGAGATGCTCGAGGACGGCTATGGCGAGACCCGCCTGTCGCGCGAAAAGGCAAAGCGCATCGCGGCCTGGAACGACCTGGACAAGGCGCTCAACGACAGCGCGCTCGTCAAGGGCATGATCACCGGCAAGGTCAAGGGCGGGCTCACCGTCATGGTGAACGGCATCCGCGCCTTCCTGCCCGGCTCGCTGGTCGACAGCCGTCCGGTCAAGGACACCACGCCCTACGAGGGCAAGGAATTCGAATTCAAGGTCATCAAGCTCGACCGCAAGCGCAACAACGTCGTGCTGTCGCGCCGCGCCGTGCTCGAAGCCTCCGCCGGCGAGGAGCGCGAGGCGCTGTTGGCCAACCTCAAGGAAGGCACCGTCGTCAAGGGTATCGTCAAGAACATCACCGATTACGGCGCGTTCGTCGACCTCGGCGGCATCGACGGCCTGCTGCACATCACCGACCTGGCCTGGCGCCGTGTGCGCCACCCGTCCGAAGTCATCAACGTCGGCGACGAAGTACAGGCCAAGGTGCTCAAGTTCGACCAGGAGAAGAACCGTGTCTCGCTCGGCCTGAAGCAGCTCGGTGAAGATCCGTGGGTCGGCATTTCGCGCCGCTACCCGCAGGGCACGCGCCTGTTCGGCAAGGTCACCAACCTCACCGATTACGGCGCGTTCGTCGAAGTCGAGCAGGGCATCGAGGGCCTGGTGCACGTCTCCGAGATGGACTGGACCAACAAGAATGTGCATCCCTCGAAGGTGGTCCAGCTGGGCGATGAAGTCGAAGTGATGATCCTCGAGATCGACGAGGACCGCCGGCGCATCTCCCTCGGCATGAAGCAATGCATGTCGAACCCGTGGGACGATTTTGCCCTCAACCACAAGAAGGGCGACAAGGTGCGCGGCCAGATCAAGTCGATCACCGACTTCGGCATCTTCATCGGACTGCCCGGCAGCATCGACGGCCTGGTGCACCTGTCCGACCTGTCCTGGTCGGCGCCCGGCGAGGAAGCCGTGCGCAACTTCAAGAAGGGCGACGAGATCGAGGCGATGGTGCTGGCGATCGATGTCGAGCGCGAGCGCATCTCGCTTGGCGTCAAGCAGCTGGAAGGCGATCCGTTCACCAACTTCATCGCCACCCACGACAAGAACAGCCTGGTCAAGGGCACGGTCAAGAGCGTCGATGCCAAGGGTGCCGTGATCCAGCTCTCGGACGAAGTCGAAGGTTACCTGCGCGCTTCCGAAGCGGCGCGCGAGCGCGTCGAGGATCTGCGCGCTCTGCTCAAGGAAGGCGATGCGGTCGAGGCCATGATCACCAATGTCGATCGCAAGACCCGTTCGATCAATCTGTCCGTCAAGGCGAAAGACCAGGCCGAGCAGCACGAGGCGATGCAGACCCTGCGCAGTGAGACGTCGTCCGCCGCGAGCGGCACGACCAATCTGGGCGCACTGCTCAAGGCCAAGCTCGGAAATCCCCCGCAGCAATAACCCTTGCAGGCGAACATGACGAAGTCGGAGCTTATTGCAAAGCTGGCGGGGCGTTTTCCCCAGCTGGTTGCCAAGGACGCCGATTACGCGGTCAAGATGATCCTCGATGCCATGACCGCCGCGCTGACGCGCGGCGATCGCATCGAGATCCGCGGCTTTGGCAGCTTTGCGCTGAACTACCGTCCGCCGCGCGTCGGCCGCAACCCGAAGTCCGGCGACAAGGTGCACGTTCCGGAGAAGCACGTGCCGCATTTCAAGGCCGGCAAGGAACTGCGCGAACGGGTCGACCAGGAGGCGGCGGCCTGAACCGCCGTCCCTCCGTCGCGCGAGCCGGGCGGCGGAACTGCTGGCAGCACTGGCGGCGTCGCGTGATGCCGCCATTTTTTTGCGGATGACGATGCGAGTACTGGTGTGGCTGTTGCGCCTCATGCTGTTTGTGCTGCTTCTCGGCTTCGCCGTCAAGAACAGCAATCCGGTCACGTTGCGCTTTTTTTTCGATCTCGCCTGGCAGCTGCCGTTGGTTGCGGTGCTGCTGATCTTCTTTGCCGCCGGCACCGCCGTCGGCGTCAGCGCGGTGCTGTTCTCCTACCTGCGCCAGCGCCGCGAGATCGCGCGGCTGCGGCGCGAGGCTGAGCGCGCCAGCGTTGCGCGGAGCGGCTAACGGGCATGGAATTCGAACTCTGGTGGCTGCTCGCCTTTCCGCTTTTCTTCGTCCTCGGCTGGGTGGCGGCGCGGGTGGACATCAAGCACGTGGTGCGCGAATCGCGCGCCCTGCCGCGCTCCTATTTCAAGGGCCTCAACTTCCTTCTCAACGAACAGCCGGACAAGGCGATTGATGCCTTCATCGAGGCGGCGCGCCTGGATACCGAGACGGCCGAGCTGCATTTCGCCCTGGGCAACCTGTTTCGCCGCCGTGGCGAGACGGATCGCGCCATCCGCATGCACCAGAACCTGGTCGAACGCGAGGGGCTCAGCGAAGAGCAGCGCTTGCATGCGCTGGAGGAACTCGGCCACGACTATCTCAAGGCCGGCCTGCTCGATCGCGCCGAGGATATTTTCCTGCGCCTGCGCGACAGCGCCCGCCGGGAAGCGGCGCTGGGTTTCCTGCTCGAAATCTACCAGCAGGAGAAGGACTGGCGCAAGGCGATCGACATCGCGCTGCAACTGCCCGAGCACGCGCGCAACCTGCGCCAGGCCGAGATCGCCAATTTCTTCTGCGAACTGGCCACCTCGGAGATCGCCCACGGCAACGCGGCGGAGGCGCGGCGGCTGCTCGACGAGGCGCTGGCAACGCACCGCAAGTCGCCGCGCGCGACGATCCTCCTGGGCGACCTGGCGCTGGCCGGCGGCGATACCGAAGCGGCAATCGAACTGTGGAAGCGCATCGAGCAGCAGAATCCGGGCTACCTTGCACTGGTGGCCCAGCGCCTGATGGATGCCTGGCGCAAGCTCGGACAGGACGAACGCGGCTTGCAAATGCTGCGCAGTTACGTCGAACAGTATCCGTCGCTGGACCTGCTCGACGTTGCGTTCCAATGGACGCTGGATGCGCAGGGTCCCGAGGCCGCCTACCAGCTGGTGCGCGACGAGTTGCGGCGCAATCCGACGCTGCTCGGCCTGGATAAGCTGCTCGAGGCGCAGGTACTGGTGGCGCCGCCGGAGCGGCGCCAGGACCTGGAACTGGTGAAGAACCTGATCCACGCCCACACCCGCCGCGTCGCCCGCTACCGCTGCGACCAGTGCGGCTTCAAGGCGCGGCAGTTCTATTGGCGCTGCCCGGGCTGCGGCGCCTGGGAAAGCTATCCGCCGCGGCGGACGGAAGAATTCGACCTGACGCCGTGATCGGATTCACCGCAGCGACATGGCGGGCGCGGCGAGCTGATGCTTTTTCGGCGTGTCGCCGCGACCACCCTGGTTCAACGATGGAGCAATGAATTGAAGATTACGGTTATCGGCACGGGCTACGTCGGCCTGGTCAGCGGTGCCTGCCTCGCGGAGGTGGGCAACGACGTGCTTTGCCTCGACCTCGACGCCGAAAAGGTCGGCGTGCTCAACGGCGGCGGTATTCCGATCCACGAGCCGGGCCTGCTCGACATGGTCGCGCGCAACCGCGCGGCCGGGCGCCTGCGCTTCACCACGGATGTGGCCGAGGCGGTGACGCACGGACTGTTGCAGTTCATCGCGGTGGGCACGCCGCCGGACGAGGACGGCTCCGCCGACCTGCAGTATGTGGTGGCGGCGGCGCGGTCCATCGGCCGGCACATGGACGGCTACCGCGTCGTCGTCGACAAGTCCACCGTGCCGGTGGGGACGGCCGACAAGGTGCGCGAGGCCATTGCCGGCGAGCTGCGGGCGCGTGCCGTGCAGTCCGATTTCAGCGTCGTCTCCAACCCGGAATTCCTCAAGGAGGGTGCGGCAGTCGAGGATTTCATGCGGCCGGACCGCATCATCGTCGGTGCCGACGATGCGCGTGCCATCGACGTCATGCGGCAGCTGTATGCGCCGTTCCAGCGCAGCCACGGGCGCCTGCTCGTCATGGATGTGCGCTCCGCCGAATTGACCAAGTACGCCGCCAATGCCATGCTCGCCACGCGCATCTCCTTCATGAACGAGCTGGCCAACCTGGCCGAGAAGCTCGGCGCGGACATCGAGATGGTGCGCCAGGGCATCGGCTCCGACCCGCGCATCGGCTACCAGTTCCTCTATCCCGGCTGCGGCTATGGCGGCTCGTGCTTTCCCAAGGACGTCCAGGCGCTCGGCCGCACCGCGCGCGACGCCGGCGGCGAACTGCGCGTGCTGCGCGCCGTCGAGGAAGCGAATGCCTTCCAGAAAGGCGTACTCGGGCGCAAGATCGTCCGGCGCTTCGGCGAGGACCTCGCCGGCCGGCGCTTCGCCCTGTGGGGCCTGGCCTTCAAGCCGAATACCGACGACATGCGCGAGGCGCCGAGTCGTGCCGTGATCGCCGACCTGCTTGGGCGCGGCGCCCGTGTGTGCGCCTACGATCCGGTGGCCATCGAAGAAGCGCGGCGCGTGTTTGCCGCCGAGCCGCGCGTCGGCTATGCTGATTCACCGCTCGCCGCGGCCGATGGCGCGGACGCCCTTGTGATCGTGACGGAGTGGAAGGAATTCCGCAGCCCGGATTTCGACGAACTCAAGCGACGTCTCAAGGCGCCGGTCATCTTCGACGGGCGCAACCTCTATGACCCGGCGCAGCTGCACGCCGCCGGCATTGAATATTTCGCCATCGGCAGAAAATGATGGAAGCGATTCTCCTGCCCGACACCGCCGCCGCACGCATCCTCGTCGTCGGCGACGTCATGCTCGACCGCTATTGGTTCGGCGAAGTCAGCCGCATCTCGCCGGAGGCGCCGGTTCCCGTCGTCAAGGTCGAACGTACCGAGGAGCGCCCCGGCGGCGCCGCCAACGTCGCGCGCAATTGCGCCGCGCTCGGAGCGCGCGTCTCGCTCCTTTCGGTGGTCGGTGCCGACGAGGCAGGCCGCTCCCTCGCGCAGCTGATGGCGCTGGAGGGCATCGAGACGAGCCTGCATGAGGATGCGGAACTCGCCACCACCATCAAGCTGCGCGTCGTCGGACGGCAACAGCAGCTCCTGCGCATCGATTTCGAGAACGCGCCGGCGCACGAGGTGCTGCGCGCCAAACTGGCCGATTTCGCGCGCCAGCTGCCCGCCTGCGATGCGGTGATCCTCTCGGACTATGGCAAGGGCGGCCTCGCCCACATCGCCGAAATGATCCGGCTGGCGCGCACCGCCGGCAAACCGGTGCTGGTCGACCCGAAGGGCGAGGACTACGTCCGCTACGCCGGCGCGACGCTGCTGACGCCCAATCGCGCCGAGCTGCGGCAGGTCGTCGGCCGCTGGGGCGACGACGCGGAGTTGACGGCCAAGGCCACGCGCCTGCGCGACCAGCTTGGCATTGACGCGCTGCTGGTGACACGCAGCGAGGAGGGCATGACGCTGTACCGCGGCGGCGGGGCGGTGCACGAGCCTGCCCGCGCGCGGGAGGTTTATGATGTCAGCGGCGCCGGCGACACCGTCATCGCCGCGATGGCCGTGATGCTGGCCAGCGGCGCCGACATGCGCACGGCAATGCGCATCGCTAACCGCGCGGCGGGAATTGTCGTCGGCAAGCTCGGCACCGCCGTGGTGCACCTGGACGAACTGCGCGCGGCGATCTGACAAGGAAACACCGACATGTATTACATCGTAACCGGCGCGGCCGGCTTCATAGGCGCGAATCTGGTCAAGGCGCTCAATCAGCGCGGCGTCTCCGACATCATCGCCGTCGACAACCTGAGCAAGGGCGACAAGTACCGCAACCTCGTCGATTGCGAGGTTGCCGACTATCTCGACAAGCGCGAATTCATCGAGGCCCTTGCGGCCGGGGAATTCGATGGCTTGGTCGAGGCGGTTCTGCACCAGGGCGCCTGCTCGGACACCATGGAGCACAACGGCCAGTACATGATGGCCAACAACTACCGCTATTCGCTGGAACTGCTGGATTTCTGCGCCGACCAGGAGGTGCCCCTGCTTTACGCCTCTTCGGCTTCGGTTTACGGCGGCGGCAGCGTTTTCCGCGAGTCGCGCGAATTCGAGGCACCGCTCAACGTCTATGGCTACTCGAAATTCCTTTTTGACCAGGTGGTGCGTCGGCGCATGGGCGAGATGTCCTCGCAGGTCGTCGGCTTCCGCTACTTCAATGTCTATGGTCCGCGCGAGGCGCACAAGGCGCGCATGGCATCGGTTGCCTTTCATTTTTTCAATCAGTACCAGGCCGAAGGCAAGGTGAGGCTGTTCGAGGGCTGCGAGGGCTACGCCAACGGCGAGCAGCGGCGCGACTTCGTCTTCATCGACGACGTCGTCAAGGTGAACCTGCATTTCCTGGATAGCGGCGAGTCCGGCATCTTCAACCTTGGCACCGGCCGCGCGCAGTCGTTCAACGACGTCGCCGTTGCCACGGTGAACGCCTGCCGCACGGCCCGCGGCGAGGCAGCGCTGACGCTGGCGGAGTTGTCCGGCCGTGGCGTGATCGAATACATCGCCTTCCCCGAGGCGCTGCGCGGCAAGTACCAGAGCTACACCGAGGCCGACGTCTCGCTGCTGCGCCAGGCCGGATATGCCGAAGCCTTCGCCAGCGTCGAGGAGGGTGTCGGCCAGTATGTCAGGGACCGGCTGAAGCCATGAATCGCGTACTGGAGGATTTCGTCGGCGACACGCCGCTGGTGCGGCTCAAGCGCCTGCCCGGCGCCGCCGCCGAGCGCCGCGGCAATGTCATCCTCGCCAAGCTGGAGGGCAACAACCCGGCCGGCTCGGTGAAGGACCGGCCGGCACTGTCGATGATCCTGCGCGCCGAGAAGCGCGGCGACATCAAGCCGGGCGATACGCTGATCGAGGCCACCAGCGGCAACACCGGCATCGCACTGGCGATGGCGGCGACCATGCGCGGCTACCGGATGGTGCTGATCATGCCCGAGCACCTCTCCGTCGAGCGGCGCCAGACCATGCGCGCCTTTGGCGCCGAAATCGTGCTGACGCCGCAGAAGGGCGGCATGGAGATGGCGCGCGACGTCGCCGACAAGATGGTCGCCGAGGGCCGCGGCATCATGCTCGACCAGTTTGGTAATCCGGACAATCCGCTCGCCCACTATGAAGGCACCGGACCGGAGATCTGGCGCGAGACGCAGGGCCGCCTCACGCATTTCGTTTCCAGCATGGGCACCACCGGCACCATCATGGGCTGTTCGCGCTTCTTCAAGGAGCAGAACCCGAAGGTCGAAATCATCGGCTGCCAGCCCGAGGAAGGCTCGCAGATTCCCGGCATCCGCAAGTGGCCGGACGAATACTTGCCGAAGATCTACGACAAGCGCCTGGTCGACCGCCTCGAATACGTCAGCCAGGCCGACGCCGAGGAAATGACGCGGCGCATGGCGCGCGAGGAAGGACTGTTTGCCGGTATCTCCTCCGGCGGCGGCATGGCGGTGGCGCTGCGCATCGCGCAGCAGCTGCGCGATGCGGTGATCGTCACGATCGTCTGCGATCGCGGCGATCGCTATCTGTCCACGGGTGTGTTTCCGGCCTGAGATGGCGTGGCGGACGGTCTTCCGCGGCGCTGCCCAGTTCCTGCTGTTGCTGGCGCCACTGACGGCGGGCGCGGCGCAGTTCACCCTGTCCCTCGGTTCGATCCGGCACGCCGCCTTCGAGGCTGACGGCGTCACCGTTGTGCTCGACGCGGCGCGGCGCGGCGAGGCCGACATCCGCCTGGCGCGGTTGCAGGTGGCCGGTGCCGAGTACCGCGAACTCCGTGTGCATTGCACCGACTTCTTTTTTGACGGCCGCCGCCTCGACTGCCCGCGCGGCCAGTTGCGGCGCGACGACGAGCGCGGCCGCGACCGGCCACCGTTGCCCTTCTCGCTCGCCTGGCGGGCCGCTGACGGTTATCTCGACTTCAGCCTGGCCGACGTAGACATCGTTGCGCTGTCGCCGCTCGTCCGCCGGCTGCGCGGCTGGCGTCCGAGCGGCAAACTCGACTTGCGCCTGCTCGCCGAGAGCGGACGGGCGCGCTTCGATCTGGTGCTGCGCCAGCTCGCCTTCGCCGGCAAGGAGGGCGACATCGGTGGCCACGACATCGACCTGACGCTGGCGGCCAGCGCCGAACTCGGCGACGCCGGCTGGCGCTGGCAGGCGCGGCTCGACTGGCCACGCGGCGAATTGATTCGCAAACCCTGGCGGCGCGCCGGCGGCGTACGCATCGACGCCGAAGGCCTGTTGACGGCAGAGGTCCTCGGCGTCGACCTGGCGCGGCTCGACATCGACGGTTTCGGTACCGTCAGCGCCGGCCTGCGCTGGGACCGGCTGCGCGACGAGGCGAGCGAGTGGGGCTTCGTCAGCGAACCGCTGGCGCTCGACGTGGCCGTGCGCGAATGGCTGCAGCCCTGGCTGGCTGGCGCGGTGACGCCGCCGTGGCGCGCCGGCGGCCACGCGCGATTCTCGGCCGAGTGGCGCGATGGCCGGCTGCAGCGCTTTTACGCCGGGCTCGAAGATGCCGCGATCGCCGATCCGGACGGCCGTCTTGAACTCATCGGCATCAATGCGCGCATACCCTGGGAAGCGAGCCAGCCGAGCGAGGCGGAGATCGGCTTTGCCGCCGGCCGCCTCGGCGACCTGCCGCTGGGCGGTGCCGCATTTCCATTGCGCCTCGCCGGCGACGCGGCGCACATCAGCGGGCTGGTGGTGCCCATGCTCGACGGGCGCCTGGAGATCGACCTCCTGCGGCTGGTTCGCGGCAGCGCCGGCTGGCAGGGAGAATTCGAAGGCGGCATCGAGGGCATATCGATGCCGAAGCTGGCGCGCGCCCTGCGCTGGCCGGTCATGGCGGGCAACCTGACGGCGCGCGTGCCGCGAATTGCCTATGCGGACGGCGTGCTCAGGCTCGACGGCGCGCTCGGTATCGAGGTCTTCGACGGCGGCATCACCGTGCACCAGCTGCGCCTGGTCGATCCCTTTGGCGCCGGCCGCCGTTTCGTCGCCGACGTCACCGCACGCAATCTCGACCTCGGCATGCTCACGCGCACCTACGCCTTCGGCAGCATAGAGGGGCGTTTCGACGCCGATCTGCACGACCTGGAATTGCAGGGATGGAAGCCGCTGCGCTTCGAGGCGCGCATCGCCAGCAGCCCGGGCGACTATCCGCGCGTCGTCAGTCTCGGCGCCATCCAGGACATCGCGGATCTGGGCGAGGGCGCTGCCACCGGTGCCGGCGCGAGCGCCATACGGCGCGCGCCGGCGCGCGCATTCGGCGGCTTCGGCTATTCGCGCATCGCCTTCGGCTGCGCGCTGAAGGACGGCGTCTGCCTGCTCGACGGCGTGGCGCGCGAAGGCGACGGCATCGTCCTGATGCAGGGCAGCGGCATGCCGTCCGTGAGCATCATCGGCTACAATCGGCGCATCGACTGGGAGGCACTGGTGGCGCGCCTGCGCGAAAAGATCGCCGGGCGGCCCGGCATCATACTCGAATGAAAACCGTCCTCTTTCTTCTCGCGCTGGCGGGCATGCTCGCCAGCTGCATCAACCTGCACGTGCATTTTCCGGAAGCACCGTCGGCGCAGGCCAATCCGGCCGATGCGCCGCAACCCGCCGGCCAGGCCAAATGACGCCGATCCTCGCCTTCGATATCGAAACCATTCCCGACGTCGCCGGCATTCGCGTGCTGCACGGGCTGGATGCCGCGCTGTCTGATGCCGAGGTGGCGGAGTTTGCCTTCCAGAAGCGCCGCGCCGCCAGCGGCAACGACTTCCTGCCGCTGCATCTGCAGCGCGTCGTCGTTATCTCCTGCGCCCTGCGCGAGGGCGGGCGTTTTACCATCTGGTCGCTGGCCGAGCCGCAGGCGGGTGAAGGCCAGATCATCCAGCGCTTCTACGACGGCATCGAGAAATACACGCCGCAGATCGTCTCCTGGAACGGCGGCGGCTTCGACCTGCCGGTGCTGCACTATCGCGGCCTCATCCACGGCGTCGCGGCGCCGCGCTACTGGGACATGGGCGACGGCGACTACAAGGACAGCCGCGATTTCAAGTGGAACAACTACATCGGCCGCTACCATTCACGCCACCTCGACCTGATGGATCTGCTGGCCATGTACCAGCCGCGCGCCAACGCGCCGCTCGACGACCTGGCCCGCCTGATGGGCCTGCCGGGCAAGCTCGGCATGGACGGTTCCGCCGTGTGGGGTGCCTGGCAGGCCGGCCAGATCGACGCGATCCGCGACTACTGCGAGACCGACGTCGTCAATACCTTCCTCGTCTTTCTGCGCTTCCAGCATATGCGCGGCGTGTTGACTGACGAGGCCCATGCCAGGGAGGTTGCCGCCGTTCGCAGCGCGCTCGAAGCGATCGGGCAACCGCACTGGCGCGAATTTCTTGACGCCTGGGATCACCGGGCAGGAACGACATGAAGAAAACCGACCTGGAAAAACTCAAAGGCACCAAGATCGACGGCCGGATGAAGCAATCCGGCACCCCCGGCCGTTTTGGCGCGGCGGCTGCGGCCGTCACCAGCCGGCGCGAACAGCGCGAACGCGAGCGGGCGCAAGGACTGGTACCGTTTGCCGTCAAGCTCGACGGCGAACTGGTGAAGCGGCTGCAGGCGCTGGCACAGGAGAACAAGTCGGACCTGAACACGCTGGTCGCCGGGCTGCTGGAAAAAGGCCTGGCCCCAAGCTCGTCCTGACTGCCACCACGACGTTGCACCGGCCAGCACCGCGCGGTCGGTTGCCGCCCCGCCAGCCCGCGTTGCCATGATGGACAGAAGGGCCGGCAATTGCTTGCAGGCCCTTCGTCTTTGATTCTGGTGGGCGGCACAGGGTTCGAACCTGTGACCCCTGCCGTGTGAAGGCAGTGCTCTACCGCTGAGCTAGCCGCCCGTTTGGGAGGCGCGCATTTTCTCATAGGCGCCGATGCCGGTCAATTTTGCCTGCGGCGGCCGCTGGGGATCGCTTAAAATGGCGCCTTCCGTTTTTCGGCATTGCCCATGAATCGTCCCGTCCGCACCCGCTTCGCGCCCAGCCCGACCGGCTACCTCCACGTCGGCGGCGCCCGCACCGCGCTGTATGCCTGGGCCTATGCGCGCAGGCACGGCGGCACTTTCATCCTGCGCATCGAGGACACCGACATCGAGCGCTCGACGCAGTCCTCCATCGATGCCATCCTCGACGGTATGAGCTGGCTCGGCCTCGACTGGGACGAAGGCCCGTTCTACCAGATGCAGCGCCTCGCGCGCTATGCCGAGGTGGCGCAGCAGCTCATCAAGTCCGGCCACGCCTACTGGTGCTACGCCAGCAAGGAAGAGCTTGCCGCTCTGCGCGAGGCGCAGCGTGCGCAGGGCGAAAAGCCGCGCTACGACGGCCGCTGGCGGCCGGAGAACGCCAGGGGCAAGACCCCGCCGGCCGACGTGAAGCCGATCCTGCGCTTCCGCAATCCCGACGACGGCACCGTGGCGTGGGACGATCTGGTCAAGGGCCGCATCGAGGTCGCCAACAGCGAGCTCGACGACCTCGTCCTGCTGCGCGCCGACGGCGTGCCGACCTACAACTTCGGCGTGGTGGTGGACGACCTCGACATGGCCATCACGCATTGCATCCGCGGCGACGACCATGTCAACAACACGCCGCGCCAGATCAACATCTATCGCGCGCTGCAGGCGCCGGTGCCGGCTTTCGCCCACGTGCCGATGATCCTCGGCGCCGACGGCGAGCGCCTCTCGAAGCGCCACGGCGCGGTGTCGGTGATGCAGTACGCCGAGGACGGCTTCCTGCCCGAGGCGTTACTGAATTACCTGGCGCGGCTCGGCTGGTCGCACGGCAACGACGAGGTGTTCACGCTCGAACAATTCGTCGACTGGTTCGACCTCGAACACATCAGCCGCTCGCCGGCGCAATTCAACCCGGAGAAGCTCGCCTGGCTCGACCAGCAGCATCTCAAAGTGCGGGACGACCGCATGCTGGCCGAGGAGGTGGCGCCGCGCCTCGCCGCACGTGGCATTGGCACCGCCGCCGGGCCTGAGCTTGCGAAGGTGCTTGCGCTCTACAAGGACCGCGTGTCGACGCTCAACGAGCTGGCCGATGCCGTCGAGCCCTTCTACGTCGAGGTCTATCCCGGCGCCGAGCTGCTGGCGCAGCACCTGACGGAGGCGGCGCGCGACGCCCTGCGCGAACTGCGCGCGCGGCTGGAGACGACGGTGTGGGAGAAGGCGCAGCTCAACCAGGCGCTGAAGGAGGTCGTCGCCGCGCGCGGCCTCAAGCTGCCGCAGCTGGCGATTCCGCTGCGCGTTGTGCTCACCGGCCAGCCACAGACGCCGTCCATCGATGCCGTGCTCGAAGCCTTCGGCCGCGACGCCGTGCTGGCGCGGTTGTCACGACACGGCTAGCCGGGCCGCCGGCGCCAGCCCGGCGGCAAGATCGCGCTCCAGTGGCAGCGGCTCGCCTTCGATTTCGCAAGCCAGCAGTTCGGCGCACAGCGGCGCATAGACCAGCCCGCGCGAGCCGAGGCCGAGCAGCCCGAACAGCCCGGTACTGCCGGGAATCGCACCGACCAGCGGCAGCCGGTCCGGTCCGACCGAGCGGACGCCGGCACGCCCGGCGACACGCACCGGGTCCACCGTCGCGGCGAAATCCGGCAGCAGCTGTTTCAGCCGTTCCAGGTTGGCGCGGTGGTCTTCTTCGCGCGCAACGGCGTCCGTCGAACCTTCCTCATAGGTTGCGCCGACGACATGCACGCCGAATGAAGTCGCCGGCGTGACATAGCCCTCGCGCGACACCACGACCTTCAGCGTGCGGTCCGGCGCGGCCGGAATGCAGGTGATCTGGCCACGCACCGGGCGCAGCGGCAGTGTCGCCGATACCTTGAAACGCCGCGCCAGATGGCCGTTTGCAAGGATTGCCAGCGGAGCTTCGGCAATTGTCCTGCCGCTATCGTCGATGGCGCGCCAGCCGCCGTCGCCTTGCACGAGTTCGGCGACTTCGCGCTGCGTGTGCAGGCGCACGGCGGCGCCCGCCGCGTGCAGGGCGGCGTCGCACAGGCTCGGCGGATGCACCCAGCCGGCTTGCGGAAACCACCAGCCCGGCGCCGGCACGCGCCAGCCGGCCAGCGCCGACGCCTCATCGATATCCACCCAGCGCAAAACTTCGGGCGGCAACAGTCCGCTGGCGGCAATCCTCTGCTGCCGCTCGGCTTGCCGCGCGTCGCGCGCCAGGCGCAACACGCCGCATTGCTGCCAGACAAGGCACGGATCAGCCGAGAGATCCCGCAGGCGGCGCAGGGCGTAGTGGAAGCCGGCCACCGTCAGGCGCGACAGGCGGTTGGCGTCGGCGGACGGCACCGGTTGCAGCACCCCGGCCGGGTTGCCGGAGGTCTCGCGCGCGAGACCGTCGCGCCGCTCGACGAGATCGATCTGCCAGCCGCGCGCGGCGAGGCGCTCGGCGGCCAGCGTGCCGGCGATGCCGCCGCCGATGACAATGGCGCGACGCGCGCGCGCGGGCTTTGGCACCGCCATGCCGGCGAAACGTCCGGCCGTCATCTCCCGCTTGCTGCCGAAACCGGGCCGTTTCTCGACGACAAAGCCGGCGGCGGCGAGCCCGCGCCGGACTTCGCCGGCGACGCTGTAGCTGGCGCAGGTGGCGCCGGGCGCCGCCAGCCGGGCCAGCTGCGCAAACACTGCCGCATCCCACATCGCCGGATTGCGTGACGGCGCAAAGCCATCGAGGAAGCAGGTATCGACGCGCGCCTCGACCTGCGCCAGCATGTGTGCGGCATCGCCCCAGAGCAGCGTCAGGCAGACGCGCGCGCCGTCCAGGTGCAGCCGGTGGAAGCCGGGCACCGGCGGCGGGTAGTGTTCCATCATGGCGGCGCCGAGCGGCGCCAGATCCGGCCAGCTGCGGTACAGGACTTCGAGGTCTTCGCGGCGGAACGGGTGCAGGTCGACGGAGAGATAGTGCAGCCGTGCGCTGGCCGGCGCCGTCTCGCGGAAGCTGCGCCAGGTGCAGAGGAAGTTCAGGCCGCTGCCGAAGCCGGTTTCAAGGATCGTGAAAAGGCCGCCTGACTGCCAGCGCGCCGGCAGGTTGTTGCCGGAAAGAAAAACATGGCGGGCCTCTTCGGGCCCGCCATCGAGCGACCGGTAGGTATCGCCGTAGGTTTCGCTGAAGACCGCGCCGTCACGAAAGACCGGCGTGGCGGGTTCGATCCGCTCGGGCAAACTCAGCGGGCCATGATGACGTTGTTCTCGACACGCACCTTGTCGCCGGGGCGCCAGACCGGTGCGCTGTCCTGGCGCATGGCCTGCGAGGTGCCATCCTCGTAGCGGACGACAACCTCGTAGCGAACGGTCTTGCGCGCCGATTTTTCGATCTGGTGGCCGGCAATCGCACCGCCGACCGTGCCGAGCACCGTGGCCGCCGCGTTGCCGCGGCCGCGGCCGATCTGGCTGCCGACCACGGCACCGGCAACGCCGCCGGCTACCGCGCCGAGGCCGGTACCCTCGCCGCGCTGCTCGACCTCGCGGATCGCCTCGATGGTGCCGCAGTTGTGGCAGGGCGGCGCGGTCATGGTCATCGGCGGCGCGGGCGGCGGCGCCATGCCG
>CAZASE010000024.1:0-37172 GCA_964487715.1 uncultured Rhodocyclaceae bacterium
GTAACCACCCAAACCAAACACCCACACCTATCGGCTGTTTTGATTGTTAAGGAGCGATGCTGCGAAGCAGCGAAAGAGGGCGCATTATACAGACGGAAAGCGGTCGGTCAACACCTCTGCCGAAATATTTCCGTACATCCGTAAACCGAAGGCATCAATCCAGCCTGACACGCGCGAACTTGCGCTTGCCAACCTGCAATACAACCGTTCTGTCCTTGCGCAGGAGCAGCGCGCGGTCGCTGACTTTCTCGCCGTCCAAACGCACGCCACCCTGTTCGATCATGCGAAGAGCCTCCGAGGTGCTACCGGTCAGACCTGCCTGTTTCAGGACCTGGGCAATACCGATGCCGACGGCACCGCAAGCCACGGAGATTTCTTCGATGTCATCTGGAATCGCGCCCTGCCTGAAACGCGCTTCGAAATCTGCCAGTGCCTCTTCGGCGGCCTGGTGCGAATGGAAACGCTGGACGATTTCCTGGGCAAGAAGCACCTTCACGTCGCGCGGATTCCGTCCGCCCGCGACCTCTTCCTTGAGGCGCATGATTTCCGCATTTGATCGAAAGGAAAGCAGCTCGTAATAGCGCCACATGAGAGCATCGGACACCGACATCAGCTTGCCGAAAATCTCCCGCGGCGGCTCGTTGATGCCAACGTAGTTTCCATACGACTTGGACATCTTGTTGACACCGTCCAGACCCTCAAGCAGAGGCATCGTCAAAATGCATTGGGGCGGCTGCCCATAGTGTTTCTGCAATTCGCGCCCCACCAGGAGATTGAACTTCTGGTCGGTTCCGCCCAATTCAACATCGGCACGCATCGCGACTGAATCGTAGCCTTGGCAGAGCGGATACAGGAACTCGTGAATCGCAATGGGTTGCCCACCCGCGTAGCGCTTTGAAAAATCATCACGCTCAAGCATGCGCGCCACAGTGTGCAGGGCGGCCAGCTTGATCATGCCAGCCGCGCCGATGGGTTCGAACCAGGTGGAATTGAAACAGACCTCGGTTCTTTGCGGATCCAATATCTTGAACACCTGTTCGCGGTAGGTTCCGGCGTTTTCGAGGATCTGCTCGCGTGAAAGCGGGGGGCGGGTCGCATTGCGGCCGGTCGGGTCGCCGATCATGCCGGTGAAATCGCCGATCAGGAACATCACGTGATGTCCAAGCTCCTGGAAATGGCGCAGTTTGTTTATCAGGACGGTATGCCCCAGGTGCAGATCGGGTGCCGTCGGATCGAATCCGGCTTTGACGCGCAGCGGCCGCCCGGCCCTGAGTTTTTCAATCAGCTCGGACTCGACGAGAAGTTCATCTGCCCCCCGCTTGATGAGGGAAAGCGCGTTCTGGATATCGGCCATGGTGGTCTTTGCGGGTTCAGGTTCAGCCGGATATTTGTTAAACTCGTCCGAGTTTTCCCAAGTGCCAGCATGAACGACGAAAAGAGACAAATTTTAGCGCATCTGGAAAGCCTCCGCGATGTCCGCCCAAGGCACTTCTGGGCCGGCATTACGGTTGCGGGCATCTGCCTTTTCAGCATGGTTGCCGCCTTCGGAACCGCACCAGACAGCAGCCAGATTCGCGCGCATCAGCGAACCGTCATCGAGACACTCGCGCTCCCTCCGCTCGGAAACCGCAGCGAAACGGTCGGCGCGTTTGTGCGCGAGGAGCGGGTTCAGCGCGGCGACACTGCCGTATCTCTGATGGCCCGGCTCGGTATTCAGGACGAGCAGGCATTCGCCTTTCTGCGGCAGCGGCCTGAAGCGCAAGTCATCTTCCGGCAACTCCGCCCGGGGAAGTGGGTGTCAGCGCGCACCTCCGGTACCGGCGAGTTGCAATCGCTCGTTTTCCCGTTGAACGGCGCGAAGGAAAGCGCATTGTTGATCGATCGGGTCGACGGTGAGTTGCGGATTTCCGAGCAGGCGCTGACGTGGGAGAATCGCGTGCTGATGAAATCGGGCGAGATCCGCAGCTCTTTGTTCGGTGCGACTGATGCAATCGGCTTGCCGGACAGCGTTGCAACGCAGATGGCGGACATATTTGGCGGCGATATCGACTTTCACCGAGACTTGCGGCGCGGGGATCGCTTCGGCGTGATCTACGAAATGATGTACAGCCGCGGGCAGGCCGCTCGAACGGGGCGAATCCTGGCGGCGGAATTCGTCAACAACGGCAAGACGCACCAGGCGATTTGGCACGAGCACGCGAACGGCCAAGGCTATTACACCCCAGACGGCAAGAACATCCGCAAGGCATTTCTGCGTTCGCCGCTGGAATTCTCCCGCATCAGCTCCGGGTTTTCCGCATCACGCCTCCACCCGGTTCTGCAGACCCTGCGCGCCCACAAGGGCATTGACTATGCGGCGCCGACCGGTACCCGCGTCAAAGCGACGGGCGACGGTATCGTCGAGTTTGCCGGTCGCCAGGGCGGCTACGGCAACCTCGTCGTCGTGCGCCACCAGGGACGCTACACGACCTATTACGGGCACCTGAGCGGCTTCGCACCGGGCATTCGCAAGGGCTCCCGCATTTCGCAGGGACACGTTGTCGGATTTGTCGGCCAGTCAGGCCTGGCGACTGGACCGCACCTTCATTTCGAATTCCGCATCAATGACGTGCACCAGAATCCGCTTGCCGTCGTACTACCGAGCGCGCCCCCGCTGGATCCGGGTCAGCTGGCCGGTTTCCGCCAGGTTGCGGAACCGTTGACGACAAACATCGAACGCATCCGCAACCTCAACCTGGCCCAAATCGACTGAACCCATGGGAGGACGCGAATCCTCCGGACTGTTCGTCGGGCTGATGTCCGGGACAAGCCTGGATGGCGCCGACGCAGTCCTCGCCGACTTCTCCGCGACAAGCCCGCGAGTCGTCGCCGCATGC
This sequence comes from uncultured Rhodocyclaceae bacterium, assembly GCA_964487715.1. Taxonomy (GTDB): domain Bacteria; phylum Pseudomonadota; class Gammaproteobacteria; order Burkholderiales; family Rhodocyclaceae; genus Desulfobacillus. The sequence continues at coordinate 2,877 of CAZASE010000024.1, forward strand.
CATCTTCCCTATCCCAGCGAACTGAGGGCACGCCTCCTTGCGCTGCATGAACCGGCGATTAACGAATTACACCATGCCGCCCTGATCGGAAATGAATTGGCGCGGCTTTACGCGCGGGCAGTCGCCGTCTTGCTGGAACGCTCGGGCTTGACACGAGATGTAATCACCGCGATTGGCTGTCATGGTCAGACCATTCGGCACAATCCATCGGCCGGATACTCCATCCAGTTGAACAGCCCGGCACTTCTTGCCGAACTTTCCGGCATGGCGGTGGTGGCTGATTTCCGCGCGCGCGATATCGCCGCCGGCGGCGAGGGCGCTCCATTGGTCCCAGCTTTCCATGACGCGCTGTTTCGCGCGGCGGACACGTCGAGGGTCGTCGTCAATATTGGCGGCATCGCGAATCTCACGGACCTGAACAGCACGAAGCCAACGCGTGGCTTCGACTGCGGTCCCGGGAACATGCTGCTCGATGCGTGGGCGCAGCGCCATCTCGGCCGTCCGTTCGACGACGATGGAAAGTGGGCACAGAGCGGCGCCGTGATCCATGCATTGTTGGGTGCGCTTCGGGCCGACCCGTTCTTTTCCGCAGCGCCGCCGAAAAGCTGCGGCCGCGAGCTATTCAACATCAAGTGGCTGCAGAAAAAGCTTGCAGAAAACGACAGCGCTGCGGATGTACAGGCGACCCTTCTGGAACTGACGGTGTCCACAATCGTGGACGCAATCGGTCATTGGTGCGGCATTCCTGATGAAGTGCTTGTTTGCGGCGGCGGCGCCAGTAACGGCGCGCTAATGCGGCGGCTCGCCGCAAGCATCCCTGGCGTGCCGGTGAGTTCTACGACGAAGTACGGTTTCGGCGCCGACCGGATTGAAGCGCTCGCTTTCGCCTGGCTGGCGCAACAAACGCTCAGAACCGCCCCCGGAAACCTGCCGGCCGTAACCGGGGCGACCGGGCCGCGCGTGCTCGGTGCCATATATCCAGCTTGAAAGGTAACGCGCCCGGGCGGCGCAACCTAGACGAAATCAGACGTTGAACGACGAACCGCAGCCGCAGGTCGACGACGCGTTCGGGTTCTTGATGACGAACTGGGCACCCTCAATCCCTTCTGAATAGTCGATCTCGGCGCCAACCAGGTACTGGTAGCTCATCGGATCAATCAGGAGCGTTACGCCGTTCTTCTGCATCACCGTATCGTCTTCGTTTTGTACTTCGTCGAAGGTGAACCCGTACTGAAATCCCGAGCATCCTCCACCAGTCACAAACACGCGCAGTTTCAACTCCGCGTTGCCTTCTTCGGCGATCAAGTCGCGCACCTTATTGGCTGCATTGTCCGAGAAAACCAGCGGATTCGGCATTTCAGTTACTGCATTCATGATGAGACTCCTAAACCGGTATTGACAAGAATGACATGGGGGCGAGCGATCGGCGCATCAATTGCTCGAAGCCAGCTTGAGTTCAACGGTCTTGCCCCCGGCGGCACCCTGGTGCACCAAGCGCCCCTGAACAATCGCGCCGAGATGCATTTCCAGACTGCTGTACTGCACATCGCCTGTGACGCGCGCCCGCGGCTGAAGTTCAAGAAACTCGCCAGAGTGGACCGGGCCAATGATTGTGCCGTTGATGACCACGTGTGAAACATGGATTTCACCTTCGATGACGGCCTGCTCGCTGACTACCAGCATGCCGCCCTGTTCGCCTGCGGCGCGCACATTGCCCTTCACTTCGCCATCGACGCGGAGCCCGCCGGAAAAGGTTACATCGCCATCAATCTTCGTGCCGGCCCCGATCAGGCTGTCGATACGGTTCTGCGCCTTGCTGGTCTTTTTGAGAAACATGACTACACCCTTTCTCAGAGCGTCACGGTCTGGGTTGCTCTCACGGCCCCGTCCTGCACGAGTCGCACCTCGACGCTGCCAACCCGGGCGCCGGAGGGTACTTGAAAAACCCCCTCCAAGCGCTGGAAGTGTTTGAAGCTAGCATTGTAGCGCTGCCGGTTCGGATCGTCCGCAGCAGGCAAGGTCATCATAGCACTTCTCCCGTCCTGCTGCAGGCTGACAACCAGCTGGATGCTTCCTTTGAACTCCCGGTCCTTCTTTCCGCCACGGGTGGCCGCAAGCATTCGGTAGCGGTAGCGTCCTGGCACTGCATCCGGCTCGACACGCAACCGGTTGATCGAAAAACCGGCTTCCTTCCCCTCCGCTGCAGCCAGATTCTCAAAGAACGCCAGCTCCTCCCTCAACCGGCTGCCTTCTGCCTCCAGTGCCTTGACCTGTTGCGCCAACTGCTGCTGTACCGTCCTTTCGATCTGCAGCGCGCTTTCCCCCGAACTCGCCACACCGCGCAACCCAGCCGCCTCCTTCTCCAGGTCCGCCACCCGCCCGCGCAAGGCATCCAGTTCCTGCGCCGTCTCCTTGCGATCGAATCCGGCGATTTGGCGGCCGGCATCGTAAATCCAGCCAGCGATCGCCAAGGACAGCGAAAGGACCAAGATCGCGCCGATTGCCCGCCAATACCAAGCGATATGCGTGCGTATGGCGACCTTGGGGGCAGATACGCCAAAGCGGCTTCGCAGCCGTCGAAACGCTACGGCAAGACGGGAATCTGGCACAACCCGGCCCGTTCATCGATTCCGAACATGATGTTCATGTTTTGCACCGCCTGCCCCGCCGCGCCCTTGACCAGGTTGTCGATGACCGACAGGATCACCAGCGTGTCGCCGTCCTGGGGCCTGTGCAATGCAATGCGGCAAACATTCGAGGCTCGCACAGAACGGGTGTCCGGGTGACACCCGGAAGGCAAGACGTCCACGAACGGTTCATCCTTGTATCGTGCCTCAAACAGCGATTGGAAGTCAGCCTCGCGTCCAATCCTCGCATAAAGCGTCGCATGGATGCCACGGATCATTGGTGTCAGGTGAGGCACGAATGTCACCCCGACTTGCCTTCTTGCGACGGACGAGAGGCCCTGCACGATTTCGGGGTGATGGCGATGACCGGAAACGCCGTAGGCCTTGAAGTTGTCCGACGCCTCGGCGAATAGCGAACTCATCTCCGCCTTCCTGCCCGCACCGGAAACACCCGACTTGGCATCGACGACGAGATGGGCATCATCAATCACGCCTGCCTCGATCAGGGGCAGGAACCCCAATTGCGCGGCCGTCGGGTAACAACCAGGATTGGCGACAAGTCGCGCATCCTTGATCTGCCGACGATTGATCTCGGGCAGCCCGTACACTGCCTCATCAAGCAACTCTGGCGCGGCATGCTTCATGCCGTACCACGTTTCCCAAGCCTTCGCGTCCTTGAGGCGAAAATCCGCGGCCAGGTCGATAAGCCGCACGCCCGCGCCAAGCAAGTCCCTGGCTTCACCCATTGCCACACCGTTCGGCGTGGCAAAAAATACTACGTGACAACTGGCGAAGTCAGCCGCCTTTGGATCGACAAAGCGCAGCCCGACTCTATTCCTCAGGCTCGGAAACATGTCGGATACCGACGTACCAGCGTCGCCGCGGGAGGTAATCGCGACAAGTTCCACCTGGGGATGCTGCGCAAGAATGCGCAACAACTCGACTCCCGTGTAGCCCGTACCCCCGACAATCGCAACCCTGATCATATCGTCCTCCGCAACCACCGCGTATAGTAATGCAATCCACGACGCGCACAAAAAAGCCGCCTGATGGCGGCTTTTTGAACCAGCAAAACTCGGGAAATCAGCGTTTCGAGAATTGCTTGCGCCGGCGCGCCTTGTGCAGACCAACCTTCTTTCGTTCGACCTCCCGCGCGTCGCGGGTGACGAAACCGGCTTTCGACAACGCCGGCTTCAGTGTCGGGTCGTACTCGATCAATGCTCGCGTAATGCCGTGCCGCACGGCGCCAGCCTGGCCGGATTCGCCGCCACCGCTGACGTTGACCATGATGTCGAATGTGCCGGCATGCGCCGTCAATTCAAGCGGCTGGCGAACAACCATGCGACCCGTTTCGCGAGAGAAGAATTCGTCGACCGGCTTATCGTTGACAACGAACTTGCCGCTCCCGGATCTCAGAAAAACCCTCGCAACCGCGGTCTTGCGGCGTCCGGTACCGTAATAGTGAGTGGCCATATTCCTCATACCTCCAACATCTTCGGCTGTTGCGCGACATGCGGATGCTCGCCACCAGCGTACACCTTGAGCTTCTTGATCATCGCGTAGCCAAGCGGGCCTTTCGGCAGCATCCCCTTCACCGCCTTCTCGAGCACCCGCGCCGGGGCGCGTTGTTGCAACTTGGCGAAGCTGTCCTTGTAGATACCGCCCGGATAGCCGGTGTGCCGGTAGTACGTCTTTTGCTCCGCTTTGTTGCCGGTCACGCGCACCTTCTCGACATTGACAACAATCACGAAGTCGCCGGTATCGACATGTGGCGTGAACACCGCCTTGTGCTTGCCGCGCAGGCGCCGCGCTATTTCGGTTGCCAGCCGGCCCAAGACCTTGTCCGTGGCATCAACCAGAAACCAGTCCCGCTCGACTTCGTGCGGTTTTGCAGAAAACGTTCTCATCAGGACACCCTTCGCGGCTCTGGCCGCGTATCGCGGAAAGCCGAGCATTCTATTCGAGGTATCTCGGAGATGTCAAACTGGCGGCGACCCGCGCAGCCGCTTCGGCGTGGTGACTGGCATACGCCCACGGAGAGGAAATGCAGACAAAAAAAACGGCTCAACCGAGCCGCGGAATATCCACACCAAAGGAGGAGGGTGGAGGAGACATTGAAGCCAAAGCGTGAAACGGAAGAAATTGCGACTCACCACCAACACTGGAACTGGTGTCAGTGTGACAAAAGTTGGGCGCACATGCAATGATTTTTTGGTGCAGCGCGAAAGGCCTCATCAAATTCCATGAAGCATCTCATGAAAACGGCACTAACACATTGTTTAATAGGTGTTTACAATTATGCTCATGAACCCAGCTTGGGTATTCATGAATTGTCTGCCACATTTCCATGCAGATATTTCACCCATAGTTTCCGCGCTGCGGCACATCGCCCCACCCTTCGGCCTGGGGCCGCACCAGGGCGCACGGCGGTTTCCGTTAGAATTGTGCCTTTCGGCACAAATGTCTTTTCAGGGCTGAGCGATGGAATGCACGGTGAAGTGGCTGGACGGGATGGCCTTCGCGGCTGAAACCGGCAGTGGCCATTTGATCACGATGGATGGCGCAATTGAAGGCGGAGGGCGAAATCTGGCACCGCGCCCGATGGAACTCGTGCTGGCAGGAACCGGCGGATGCACCGCCTACGACGTCGTGCTGATCCTCAAGCGAGGCAGGCAGGCCGTCACAGGTTGCGAAGTCAGCCTGACAGCCGAACGCGCCACAGATGATCCCAAGGTCTTTACGCGAATTCATTTCCACTTCCGGCTGGCGGGAAACGGACTGAGGAGCGACGCCGTCGAACGAGCGATCAAGCTCTCGGCGGAAAAATTCTGCTCCGCCTCCATCATGCTCGGCAAGACAGCCGAGATTACTCATGACTGGGAAATTATTGAGCCTTGACGGATGCGCGAGGTCCGGCGGCCTACACGTGGTAGGCGATCCCGGTCATTAACCGCGACGCGAGTTTCATGCCGATTCGCACAGCTTCCGGCAGCTCGCGCGCGCCAAGGCGTTCAGCCTTGCGCGCGTGAGCAGCTTCGTCGGCCTTCATCTGCAGCAGGATCGCCCGCGTTCGATGATCGGCCGCCGGCAAGCGATCGAGGTGTCCGGCCAGGTGGGCCTCGACCTGGCGCTCGGTTTCGGCGAGAAAGCCGAGGTTCCAACCGATTCCTGTCTTCCCTGCAACCAGACCCAAGGTCAGGGCACCGACGTACCAGACAGGATTAAGTAGGCTCGCCCGCCCCCCTAGCTCGCGAATCCGATCGGCGGCCCAGGCGAGATGCTCGGCTTCCTCTCTCGCGGTGGCGCGCAACGCCGCCCGAACCGCCGCATCGTCGGCACTACAAGCCTGCCCCTGGTAAAGCGCCTGGGCGCACACCTCCCCGCTATGGTTGACGCGCATCAGCGCGGCGGAGATATTCTTTTCCTCTTCGCCCAGTTCCGCGTCGGACAGTGCAGCGCCCGGCGCAACCCTCGAGGGAGGACAGGGCGCAGACATGACGGCCCGCAATACCTGGTCAAACTGGACGATCAGACCATCGATCATGGCGGCATCCGATGCAATGGCGGGTCGCAACATGCCGACGCCAGGCAGTCCGCCAGACGGACCACGTCAGCGGCCGACCTCGATGTGGCCGCCGCGCCGCAGGGCGGTCACACCCTCTTCCGCTGAACGCAAGGCGACCCCGCCGGGGCAGAGGAATTCGCTGGCAAGCACCGCGTGCTGGCGATTGGTCGTCGCACCACCAATGTCAATCCACCGGCTGCTGCGCGCACTCACCCAAGTACCATCTGCGTGGCCGACGGCATACAAGCGCCGCTGACGCGTTTCGCAGCGGATTCCTTCGTGGCTGATGTTGGTTGCACCCTGCTCCGCGTTGACCACCAGCGTATAGCGCACGACGCCATCCTTCCCGACGGCAATCGATCTCGCATCAACGAAGAACCGGTTGCGCGTTGTGGCGCTGACGACGATTCCGATCAGGTCGTCCGGCTTCGGAAACGCGGGAAGTACCGTTTCGCCTTCGATCCACACCTTCTCTTCTTCGTACTTGTCGCCGTACTTCTTGGGCTCGAAAGACTGCGAAAAAGCGCCACCTGTCAGCAGCATGCCGACCACGACACCGATCCAGGTCGAAAATCTGAAAACCAACACTTCAACACGCCCAAACGAAACAACCGCATGGATGATACACCGCCATGCCGAACCGAATAGCTCAGAGCTTGTGATCTATTGGCCCGTGCGACCGGGTGGCGGCACAGGCTCCGCTGGCGCTGCGCCGTTCGGGGCACTACGTTTTTTGCAGCGGCTACTACGTTATCGGCCGTTCATTTGACGGATTTCCGCGCGCTTTCACTCTGATGCCAACAATCCTGGAACTGCGGACGTGCCTGCCGCCCGGTCCGTCGCCTTGGCCTGGTGCGGATAGGACCACCTTGGCCTTGGGTCCGGACAAGGGCCAACAGGCCATCATCGCACGCTGACGCGGTCGATCTGCTCGCGGCCACCGTAGCCGCCATCGGCCAGCCAGGATTCCCCTTCACGGGCTTTCAGTGCGCAATCGCGATTTCGATCTCCGCGAACGTCGATGCGATCTCGGTTGTTTGCAGCGGCACGCCAAGTTGGCAGGCGATCTGCGAGGCCGAAAATATCCCCCGGATCATCTGTCTTCCGGATGCGTCGTCATCGGCAACCAGTGCATGTTGCCGGCCGCAGCGAGAAAGCGTCGCAACGACGTGTCCCACTTCGCTGACAAGCACCTTGGCGAGGCTGATAACCTCGAGGCGGTCGCGCGGCGTCATGATGTCCCGAACCAGAATCTCGCCGCGGCGACGGCCGCTCTCTCGCAAAGCCTGCATCGGCTTCTCCCCGAGCAGGTCCGTCGTCGTGACAAGGCCGAGAATACAGCGGCGCTCATCCGCGACGAGCAGGAGGCGAACGCCATTCCGCATCATGGCCTTGTCCGCCGCCTCGATCGAGGCGTCCGGTCCGATAGTTATCGCCTGCATGCGTTTCAGGTCCGTCATGACGTCGATCGCGGCGGAGGCGGCGCTCAGCCGCTCCGCACGAGCCCTCTCGGGCTGGTAGTAGCCGGCGCAGCCATCCAACTTCACTTGCGGCAGCGGTTTGTAGGAATCGCGCATCATCATCCCCCTCCCTTTCGTCGGACATCGGCGCGCGCGGCGTGCGCCCGGGCCTATTCTTGACGCGACCGTCGCCGATGGGAAATGGGAACTTCCGATTGGGGCATCAGGGAACTCGATGCGCCCTTTGAAGGGGACGCAGGCACCGTTCGCGCCGCCGGGCGGACGGACCATGCGAGGCGGTGACCTCAGGGATGTGGTGCGGAAACCAGCTGGCCGTCTTGCGGTTCGCCCGATCCCCAGCCTGGCCGACGATCTGCGGCGCGATGAAAGGCGAAACGTGCCAGCTCGGTCAGCGCCTGCTGGTAAACGCCACGTTTGAACTCAATCACAGCGTCGAGCGGTACCCAGTATTGGCTCCACCGCCACGCGTCAAATTCAGGGTGGTCACTGGCACGTAACGAGACATCGCAATCGCGGCCCGTCAATCGGAGCAGAAACCAGATCTGCTTCTGCCCGCGATACGTATTGCGCCACTCGCGCCGTATCCACTGTTTCGGCACGTCGTAACGCAACCACTCGCGGGTGCGCCCGAGAATCCTGACATGCTCCTGCCGCAGGCCGATTTCCTCGCACAACTCGCGGTACATGGCCTGCTCCGGCGCCTCACCGTGCTTGATCCCGCCTTGCGGGAATTGCCATGAATGCTCGCGGATGCGTTTGCCCCAGAAGACCTCGTTCTTGCCGTTGATCAGGATAATGCCGACGTTCGGGCGATAGCCTTCACGGTCGAGCATGATTGCATTCCACCAAATAGTTCAGCCTGACTCCATTCTTTCATACTTCCAGACCGATGGAAAGCGCCGCCAATGCGGCGCGTCGATGCCGAACGGCCCGCCATCGTCGCCTGCGGTAGAATTTGGCGTTTTCGCCAGCCAGGATCCGTATCACCATGCGCGCCTCGCAATTCTTCATCGCCACCCTCAAGGAGGCTCCGGCCGACGCCGAGATTGTCAGCCATCGACTCATGCTGCGCGCCGGACTCGTCCGACGCCTGGCGGGCGGAATATACAGCTGGATGCCGCTCGGGCTGCGCGTCCTGCGCAAGGTTGAGAACATCGTGCGCGAGGAAATGGATCGGTCGGGCGCCATTGAACTGCAAATGCCCTCGGTCCAGCCCGCCGAGTTGTGGCAGGAGTCGGGCCGCTGGCAGGAGTATGGTCCGGAGTTGCTCCGTCTGAAGGATCGGCACCAGCGCGAGTTCTGCATTGGCCCGACCCACGAAGAGGTCATTACCGACGTCGTGCGGCGCGAGATCCGGAGCTACCGGCAACTGCCGAGACATTTCTACCAGATCCAGACCAAGTTCCGCGACGAGATACGCCCGCGATTCGGCGTCATGCGCGGGCGCGAGTTCCTCATGAAGGACGGCTACTCCTTCCACGCCAGCTACGAGGACCTGCAGCGCGAGTATCGCAATATGCATGACACCTACTCGCGGATCTTCTGCCGTCTTGGCCTGCAATTTCGCGCAGTGGCGGCCGACACGGGATCCATCGGTGGCACCGGATCGCACGAATTCCACGTACTGGCGGACTCCGGTGAGGACGCCATTGCTTTCTGCCCGGACTCGGATTTCGCCGCCAACGTGGAATTGGCGGAAGCCGTCGCGCCAGAGGAGCCGGGCGAAGGCCCCCATGAGACCATGAAGACGGTCGCGACCCCAGGACGCATCCGCTGCGAAGACGTGGCGAGCCTGCTGGAGCTTCCGCTGACGAAGACGGTCAAGGCTATTGCCGTGATGCATGACGAAAAGTTCTCTCTGCTGCTGTTGCGGGGCGATCACCATCTGAACGAAATCAAGGCGGCCAAGCTGCCATTCCTCGATCCATTCAGGTTTGCCACCGAAGAGGAGGTGGAAAGCCACCTCCGCTGCCGACCTGGCTACATCGGTCCCGTCGGCATTGATCGGAGCATCACCGTCATTGCCGACCGCGCGGTGGCGCGTATGAGGGACTTCGTTTGCGGCGCGAATATGGCCGGCTACCACCTTACCGGCGTGAATTGGGGGCGCGATCTGCGCGAGCCGGATCACATCTTCGACATTCGAAACGTCATCGAGGGCGACCCTAGCCCGGATGGCAGGGGAGTGCTGTCCATCTGCCGCGGCATTGAAGTCGGCCACATTTTCCAGTTGCGTACCAAGTATTCGGAAGCCATGAAAGCATCGTTTCTCGATGAAGCAGGGCAGCCGAAGACAATGGAAATGGGTTGTTATGGCATCGGTGTCACACGCATCGTCGGCGCCGCCATCGAGCAGGGCCACGACGAGCGGGGCATCGTCTTTCCGCGCGCGATTGCACCGTTCGAAATCGCCATCGCTCCGGTCGGCTACCGCAAGAACGCTGCTGTGCGCTCGACGGCCGACCGTCTGCACGATGAACTGCATGCGGCCGGCATCGACGTGCTCCTCGACGACCGCGACGAGCGTCCAGGCGTCATGTTCGCCGACCTCGAACTGATCGGCATACCGCATCGCATTACGATCGGCGAGCGCGGCCTCGCGGAAGGAATTGCCGAATACCAGGGCCGTCGCGACACCGCGCCGCAAAAGGTCGCGCTTGGCGAACTCGATGCCTTCATCCGCCGGAGACTGGTGGGGTGAGGTGGACGGCCTGCCTGGTCCTGCACTTGGCATTTGCCGCGACTGCCCACGCCGGTGCGCAGAGATATGAACCTCTGGCAGCGAGCGTGCAGGCAGCGCTGCACGCCAGTGTGAGCGATCGTGCTGCGCCTGAGCCACGCTGGCGCAGCGTCGAAGAGCGCATACACTGGGTCACGCAGATGTCGACGCGTCTTTCCCGGCGCATGCCGGATGCGAGCGAACGGATCGAGTTTCTCAAGACCGTGAAGTACGAGGCCGAACGCGCCGGACTGGACCCGCAGTTAGTCCTCGGCTTGATTCAGGTAGAAAGCGGTTTCAAGAAATATGCGGTTTCGTCGGCCGGTGCGCGCGGCTACATGCAGGTTATGCCGTTCTGGGCGAAACTGATCGGCAGCCGCAACGACAATCTGTTCCACCTGCGCATCAATCTGCGTTTCGGCTGCACGATATTGCGCCATTACCTGGATATCGAGAGCGGCGACCTTTACAGGGCATTGGGGCGCTACAACGGCAGCCTCGGTCGCCCGGAGTATCCGGATGCCGTTCGCGCAGCGTGGGAGCGCAACTGGCCTTACCGGCCGAGCATCGCCCAACGATAGCATCGGGGAACCGCAACCGGCGGGCCGCGCTACCCGCGCATCCCGGGCAGGATGCCTTGCATGCGACGCATCATTTTTTGCATGCCCCCCTTGGAAAGTTGCTTCATCATCTTTTGCGTCTGCTCGAACTGGCCGAGCAGACGGTTAACCTCCTGTACCGGCACGCCGGCACCCGCCGCGATCCTGCGCTTCCGCGATGCCTTGATCAGTTCCGGCTTGGAGCGTTCGGTCGGCGTCATTGCGCAGATGATGCCTTCGATGCGGCGAATCGCCTTGTCCTCGATCTGGCCCTGCGCGGCCTGTGCCGCTTGGGCGAATTGCGCGGGCAGTTTGTCCAACAAGCCCCCGAGGCCGCCCATCTTCCGCATTTGGCCGATCTGATCGCGAAAATCGTTCAGATCGAAACTCTTTCCGGCCTTCAGTTTCTGCTGGAACGCGTTCGCCTGCTCCTGATCGACGCCGCGCTGGGCCTCTTCAATCAGCCCAAGCACGTCTCCCATGCCGAGGATGCGCGACGCCATGCGTTCCGGATGAAACGCCTCAAGCCCGCCGAGCTTCTCGCCCACGCCGGCAAACTTCAAGGGTTTGCCAGTAACGTGGCGAACCGACAGCGCCGCGCCACCGCGCGCATCGCCATCCAGCTTTGTCAGCACAACGCCGGTCAGTGGCAAAGCCTCATTGAAGGCGCGTGCGGTATTGACCGCGTCCTGGCCCTGCATGGCGTCCACGACGAAGAGGGTCTCGGCCGGCTTTAGCAGTGCGTGCAATTCCGCGACTTCGCGCATCATGGCGTCGTCGATCGCCAAACGGCCGGCGGTGTCGAAGAGCACGATGTCGAAATAATGCCGCCGCGCGTAATCGATGGCGGCCAACGCGATCGCGGCCGGCGGGTCGCCGGCCGGCGCAGCGAAGAACTCGATACCAGCCTGCGCTGAAACCTGTCGAAGCTGATCGATCGCCGCCGGCCGATATACGTCGGCGCTGACCGCGAGAACCTTCTTCTTCATGCGCTCCCTGATGAACTTGCCGAGCTTGCCGGTCGTGGTGGTTTTGCCCGCGCCTTGCAGTCCGGCCATCAGGATCACCGCTGGCGGTTGAACCGCGAGATCAAGGCCGACGTGGGCGCCGCCCATCAATTCCGTGAGTTCGCGGTGCACCACGCCCACCAACGCCTGGCCTGGCGTCAGACTGCCAATCACATCCTGACCGAGCGCACGCTCGCGCACTCGCGCAATCAGCTCCCTGACGACCGGCAGGGCAACGTCCGCCTCGAGCAAGGCCACGCGAACCTCGCGCAGCGCTTCGGCAATGTTCTCGTCTGTCAGGCGTGCATGGCCTCGCAGCGTCTTGACCACGCGCGAGAGGCGTTGCGTCAGATTGTCCAGCATGAGGTTCCGATCGCTCCCCGAAGAAGGTAGACTTGGCAGATCATGGGAATTTTAACGCATCCCCTAGCGGCGGCGCTGTACGCGCTTCTCGCGTTGCATTTCTGGCATACGCGCTTGACGGACCGCACGACCCGGCCGCCGGGGAGTGCGCCTGGATGGGAGCGGCCGGCCCTCGCCGTCGCCCTTGCGTTTCACGCCTATGCGCTCTACCAGGAGCTGTTTGGCGGCGGCGCCTTGCGATTCGGGTTCTCCGCTGCACTTTCCCTCATGCTCTGGCTTGCGGTCCTCATCTACTGGATCGAAAGCCTGCGCACCAGAGTCGAGGGGCTGCAACTGCTGGCCCTGCCGCTGGCCGCCGTCTGTACGCTGTTGCCGGCCCTGTTCCCTGGGCAACACGAACTTGCCAACGTGGCGGCGCCGATGTTTCGCCTGCATTTTCTCGTCGCGATGATTGCCTACAGCCTGTTCACGCTCGCGGCGATTCACGCGATCATCATGGCACTGGCTGAGCGCAGGCTGCACCGCGGCGAGCTGACCGAGCCGTTTGCCAGCCTGCCGCCGCTGCTCACCATGGAGGCCTTGCTGTTCCGCCTGATCCTCGTCGCCTTTGTCCTGCTCACGCTGACCTTGGCGTCCGGCATTGCATTCTCGGAAGCCGTGTTTGGCAAGCCGCTTGCCTTCAGTCACAAGACGCTCTTCTCGATTCTGTCCTGGCTGATCTTCGCGGCCTTGCTGGCAGGTCGATTCGCGTGGGGTTGGCGTGGTCGCAAGGCGCTTCGCTGGACACTGGCGGGCTTTGTCGCCCTCCTGCTCGCTTATGTCGGCAGCCGTTTCGTGCTCGAAATCGTGCTCGGCCGGGCCGGTTGACAGCCTCGCCGGGCACCGCGATACTGGTCTCTCCGCATCTCGGCAAACGCTGCGTTTGATAGACGTCCCTCTTTCCGCGCAAATCGCGGCGCTGGTCGGCCTGCTCGTCGTATCCGGCTTCTTCTCGCTGGCGGAAACCGCCATGATGGCCGCGAATCGTTACCGGTTGCGGCACCGGGCACAAGGCGGACAGCGCGGCGCGCGCCTCGCGCTCGATCTGCTGTCGCGCACCGAAAAGCTGCTCGGCGTCATCTTGCTCTTCAACAACCTGATCAACGCGGCGGCGGCCGTGCTGGTCAGCCTCATCGCCATCGAGTTCTTTGGTGAAACCGAATGGGCGCTCGGTGCCGGCACGCTGCTCGTCACGTTTCTCATCCTGATCTTTGCGGAGATCACCCCGAAAGTCGTTGGCGCCGCACATGCCGACCGACTTGCTCCGGCGGTCAGTTTCCTGCTCGCACCGCTGCTGCGCCTTTTTCATCCCGTCGTTTGGTTCGTCAACCTTTTTGTCAGCACCTTGCTCATGCTGACACGCCTGCAACCCAAGGGGGCTGATGAACTGCCACGGCTCTCGCCTGAGGAGCTGCGCACATTGGTGCTGGAGGCAGGCAACTTCATTCCGCGCAAACACCAGTCGATCCTGCTCAACCTTTTCGAACTTGAAGGTATCACGGTAGAAGACGTCATGGTCCCGCGGGCCGCAATCGAGGCGCTCGACGTTGCCGGACCTGTCGATGAAATCCGCCAGCACCTGGCAACCAGCTACCACACTCGCCTTCCGGTCTTCGACAACGACCTGGACAACATCGTCGGGATCCTGCACCAGCGACGCTTGCTCTCCACACTGCTTGCCGATCAGTTGAGCAAGGAAGCGCTTCGCGAGAGGCTCGCGCCGGCCTATTTCATCCCTGCTTCAACACCAATTTACGCGCAATTGCAGTTTTTCCAGGAAAACCGCGAACGAATTGGCATGGTTGTGGACGAGTACGGCGAGATCCTCGGTTTGGTGACGATGGAGGACATCATCGAGGAACTGATCGGCAAGTTCACCACATCGGCACCGGGCGGGGGCGGAGAACTCGCCTGGTCGGCGGATGGCAGCGCGCTGGTAGACGGCAGTCGCAGCGTGCGCGAACTCAACCGGAAACTCGGTCTGCTGCTGCCCATGGACGGCCCGAAAACGCTGAACGGACTGATTCTCGATCATTTTCGCGACATCCCCGAGGCCGGGGTGTCGGTCAAAATTGCTGACGTTCCCATGGAAATCCTGCAAACGCAGGACCGCGGGATCAGGACCGTCCGGCTGTTTCGGCCCAATTGAACGGAATGGTGGAAGGAAAGAAATCAACAACCGTCGCCAACCGCCTGAAAGTCTTTACAAATCCCGAGCAGAAGGGCATCATCGGTGCGTCTAATTAGCCGGCATACGTAGCGATCCCGACCATCGATGGCAGCCTCCCTCCAGACACCCCTCAGCGGCCTCGCGCGTGCGTTGGTCCAGCAAGGCCGCATCAAGGAGGCCGAAGCAGAAGGCTTCGCGGCGCAAGGCGCTGCGCCCGGCGGGTTTGTCGGGCAGGTCATCGCCAGCGGCCGCTTGAGCGCGCGTGAGATCGCGCGCTTCGCTTCGGACACTTTCGGCTACCCGCTTCTCGACATAAGCGCCTATGACGAAGAGCGGTTCGCGCGCGACGCCATCGACCGGAAGCTGATCCAGACCCACCAGGTCGTCGCCCTGACCAAGCGCAGCAACCGTATCGTCGTCGCGCTGGCCGATCCGACCAATCTGCGCGCCCTTGACGAGATCCGCTTTCAGACGGGGCTTGCCGTCGAGCCGATTGTCGCCGAAGCGGACAAGCTGGCGGCGATCGCTCTGCGCCTTCTGGAAACAACCGAGGCAAAGTTGAGCGAGCTGGCAGGCGACGAACTCGACCTGAACCTGGTCGAGGAAGACGGCCAGAGCCCAGGCGAGGCCGGCACCTCAGAGGTTGACGACGCCCCGGTGGTCCGCTTCATCCAGAAAATACTGCTCGATGCAATCAACGAAGGCGCCTCGGACATCCATTTCGAACCTTACGAGAAGCACTATCGCATCCGGTTGCGTACCGACGGCATTCTGCGCGAGGTCGCGCAACCGCCGCTGGCGATCAAGGAAAAGATCGCCTCGCGCATCAAGGTTATCTCCCGCCTGGACATATCGGAAAAGCGCATCCCCCAGGACGGACGCATGAAGTTGGTCCTGTCGAAGACCCACGCGATCGATTTCCGTGTCAGCACGCTACCGACGCTGCATGGCGAAAAGATCGTCATGCGTATCCTCGACCCGTCCAGCGCCATGCTCGGCATCGAGGCTCTTGGCTACGAGCCGGAGCAGAAAGAGGCCATCCTGCAAGCAATCGGGCGGCCCTATGGCATGATCCTCGTCACCGGCCCGACCGGCAGCGGAAAGACGGTTTCCCTCTACACCTGCCTGAACCTGCTGAACAAGCCGGGTATCAACATATCTACTGCGGAAGACCCGGCGGAAATCAATCTCTCGGGAATCAATCAGGTCAACGTCAACGACAAGGCGGGACTGAACTTCGCAGTTGCGCTGCGCGCCTTCCTGCGACAGGATCCGGACATCATCATGGTCGGCGAAATCCGCGACCTGGAAACCGCGGAAATATCGATAAAGGCGGCACAAACCGGCCACTTGGTTCTGTCTACGCTGCACACCAATGATGCGCCGACCACTCTGGAACGGCTCAAGAACATGGGTATCCAACCTTTCAATATCGCGTCCAGCGTCATTCTCATTTCGGCGCAGCGCCTGGCGCGAAAACTGTGCGCTTGCAAGAAGCCCATCTCAATTCCGATGGAGGCAATGCTCGACGCCGGATTCCAGGAACACGAACTCGATGGCACCTGGCAGCTTTATGGTCCCAACGGTTGCGATACATGCAAAGGCAGCGGCTACAAAGGTCGCGTCGGGATTTACCAAGTGATGCCAATTTCTGAAGAAATTCAACGAATTATAATGACAAACGGCAATTCCATCGACATCGCCGAGCAGGCGCAGCGCGAAGGTGTCAAGGATTTGCGCCAATCGGGCCTGCTCAAGGTCAAGCACGGCATCACCTCGCTCGAAGAGGTGTTGGCGACGACCAACGAATAGGACAGGAGACAGCATGGCGACCGCAGAAAAGACCGCAAAGAAGCCGTCGGGCATCAAGGATTTCATGTTTGTCTGGGAGGGGAAGGACAAGACCGGCAAACTCCTGCGCGGCGAAATGCGTGCCGGGGGCAACGCATTGGTGCAGGCAACCCTGCGCCGTCAGGGCATCCTTGTGACGAAAGTCAAGAAACGCACGTTCAAGGCGGGCGGCAAGGTTACCGAAAAAGACATCACGCTGTTCACGCGGCAAATGGCAACCATGATGAAGGCCGGCGTGCCGCTGCTGCAGGCCTTCGACATCGTCGGCAAGGGCGCGAGCAACCGTGCGGTGGGCAAGCTGCTGATGGATATCAAGGCGGACGTCGAAACCGGTACCGCCCTCAACCAGGCATTCCGCAAGTACCCGCTGTACTTCGATGCGCTGTTTTGCAACCTGGTTGGCGCCGGCGAGGCCGCAGGTATTCTCGACACCCTGCTCGACAGGCTGGCAACCTACAAGGAAAAGATTCTCGCCATCAAGAGCAAGATCAAGTCGGCGCTCTTCTACCCCGTCGCGGTCATCGTCGTCGCCATCATCATCACCGCCGTCATCCTGATCTTCGTCATTCCGCAATTCAAGTCGGTATTCGCCAACTTTGGCGCGGAGTTGCCGGGACCGACGCTGGTGGTCATCGCCATGTCCGACGCCATGGTGGCCAACTGGTACATCATTTTCGGCGTGCTCGGCGGCGGCCTTTACGGTTTCTTCTGGTTGTGGAAACGTTCCCTGAAGATGCAGATCATCATGGACCGGCTGCTGTTGCGCCTGCCGATCTTCGGCGACATCGTGCGCAAAGCCACGATCGCGCGCTGGACCCGCACCCTGGCGACGATGTTCGCCGCCGGTGTGCCGCTGGTCGAGGCGCTGGACTCCGTCGGCGGCGCCTCCGGCAACTACGTTTACCGGTTTGCCACCAAACAGATTCAGTCCGAGGTCAGCATCGGCACCAGCCTGACGGTTGCCATGCAAAATGCCGACGTCTTCCCCAGCATGGTCATCCAGATGACTTCGATTGGCGAGGAATCCGGGCAACTCGACAGCATGCTGGGCAAGGTGGCGGATTTCTTCGAAGCCGAAGTGGATGACGCGGTCGAAGCGCTCTCCAGCCTGATGGAGCCGATCATCATGGTCGTTCTCGGCACCCTGATCGGCGGCATGGTCGTCGCCATGTACCTGCCCATCTTCAAGATCGGCGCCGCTGTCTAACTGACTGATCGATCGTCCTCCCGCGAGCGCGGTCAAGAGTGAGGCGCCGGGCCACGAATGCTTGAACTTCTGTTCCAGCCGGCACCGTTCGTCGGCATCTTCGCCGTGCTGGGCCTGATTGTCGGCAGTTTCCTCAACGTGGTCATCCATCGACTGCCGAAGATGCTGGAGCGCGACTGGCAGGCGCAATGTGCCGAGCTGCGCGGCGAACCGGCACCCGAGGCGATACGCATGGATCTGGTGCACCCGAGATCGCGCTGTCCCCGTTGCGCCCATCCGATTTCGGCCTTCGAGAACATCCCGCTGCTCAGCTACCTCGCTCTTGGTGGGCGCTGCAGCGGCTGCAAAATTCGCATCAGCCCGCGTTACCCCCTGGTGGAAGCGCTGAGCGGGTTATTGTCGGGCTACACCGCCTGGCACTTCGGGCCCGTCTGGGCGGCGGGCGGCGCGCTGATCTTCGTCTGGTGCATCGTCGCGCTGGCGTTCATCGATTTCGATACCCAACTCCTGCCGGACTGCATCACACTGCCGCTGTTATGGGCCGGACTGCTACTCAACCTTGGCGACGTCTATACCGATGAAAAGAGTGCGATTATTGGCGCCTCGGCCGGCTATCTCTCCCTCTGGTCGGTCTACTGGGCGTTCAAGCTGGTCACCGGCAAGGAAGGCATGGGTTATGGCGACTTCAAGCTCCTTGCAGCCATCGGCGCCTGGCTCGGTTGGCAGGTGCTGCCGCTAACGATACTTGCCTCTTCGGCAGTCGGCGCGCTGGTCGGGGTGACATTGATCGCTCTCGCACGACACCGCCGTGAGGTGCCGATTCCGTTCGGCCCATACCTTGCGGCCGCCGGTCTGATCGCCCTGTTCTGGGGCAAGCCCCTGACCATCCAGTATCTTCGCCTGTTCTGAGGCCGTCGCAGCGCTTGAAATGCGCCGTACCGGCACCATCTCGCCGGAACCGGAGTCTTTCTGCTTCATCCATACAAGTTCTTTCGATGCAACGAGTTAGGCTATAATTTCGCGCTTATCTTGGAGATCCCCATGCCGATCTACGAATACCGATGCAACACCTGCGGATTTCAAAAGGAGTTCCTGCAGAAACTCAGCGATCCGACACTGAAGACCTGCCCCGAATGCGGCAAGGAGAGCTTCGACAAGATGCTGACCGCAGCCGGCTTCCAGCTCAAGGGGAGTGGCTGGTACGCCACCGACTTCAAAGGCGGTGCTTGCGCGAAAGCCGAACCGAAATCGGACAGCGACAAACCCCCCGCACAAGGATGCGGCGGCGCCTGTGCCTGCGCCGGCAACGGATGAAGAAGTACTTCATCACCGGATTGCTGATCTGGGTCCCCTTGGCAATCACGCTTTGGGTGCTTCATCTGGTCGTCACGACGATGGACCAGACGCTGTTGGTCCTGCCAGCGACGCTGCAGCCGGAGCAGCTGTTCGGCTTCCGCGTACCGGGCCTCGGCGTGATCGTCACGCTGTTCGCGGTTTTCCTGACCGGCCTGGTAACCGCCAATATCATAGGGCAGCGTCTGGTGCGCTTCTGGGAAGGAATTCTTTCGCGCATTCCGGTGGTGAAGTCGATCTACTACAGCGTCAAGCAGGTTTCCGACACGCTGTTTTCCTCGAGCGGCGAGGCTTTCCGCAAGGCACTACTGGTGCAGTATCCGCGCGAGGGCATCTGGACCATCGCCTTCATGACCGGCCAGCCTGGCGGCGACGTCGCCAACCATCTGGCAGGCGAGTTCGTAAGCATCTACGTACCGACAACGCCGAATCCGACCTCCGGCTTTTTCCTCATGCTGCCGCGCCGCGACGTCATCGAGCTCGACATGAGTGTCGACGAGGCCCTAAAGTACATCATATCGATGGGCGTGGCTGCCCCCCCGCAGCGGAGTCCCGCCGGCCGCGCCCAAATTCAATAACACCTGCTGCCACCCCGGCGGCGGGCTCTTCTGGATAGACTCAACATGCGAACCCAATACTGCGGCCTGGTCACCGCGGCACATCTCGACCAGTCCGTCACACTCTGCGGCTGGGCACACCGGCGCCGCGACCATGGCGGCGTCATCTTCATCGACCTGCGGGACCGCGAGGGCTTGCTGCAGATCGTTTGCGACCCAGACCGCCGGGAGACCTTCTCGGCCGCCGAGCGCGTCCGCAACGAGTTCGTGCTGCGCATCAGCGGGCGCGTGCGACGCCGCCCTGCCGGCACCGAGAATCCGCATCTGGCCAGTGGCGAAATCGAGGTGCTCGCGCACGACATCGAAATCCTGAACCCCGCCGCCACGCCGCCCTTCCAACTGGACGAGGAGAACCTTTCCGAGAACGTGCGCCTCACCCACCGCGTGCTCGACCTGCGCCGTCCGCAGATGCAGAAAAATCTCATGCTGCGCTATCGGGTGGCGATGGCATTTCGGCGCTTCCTCGATGCGCAGGGCTTCATCGATATCGAGACCCCCATGCTGACCAAGTCCACGCCCGAAGGGGCGCGTGACTACCTCGTGCCGTCGCGCGTGCAACCCGGGCAGTTCTTTGCCCTTCCCCAATCGCCGCAGTTGTTCAAGCAGATGCTGATGGTCGCCGGTTTCGACCGCTACTATCAGATCACCAAGTGTTTCCGCGATGAAGACCTGCGCGCCGACCGCCAGCCGGAATTCACCCAAGTCGATATCGAAACCTCGTTTCTCGACGAGAACGCCATCATGTCGATCATGGAAGCCATGGTCCGCGCGGTTTTCCGCGAGGCGCTCGGCGAGGATCTGCCAGATCCGTTTCCTCGCATCAGCCACGCCGAAGCCATGGCGCGTTTCGGATCAGACAAGCCCGACCTGCGGATCCCATTGCAGTTCACGGAACTCACCGATCTCATGAAGACGGTGGAATTCAAGGTGTTCCGGGCCGCCGCCGATCTCGCCGACGGCCGCGTCGCGGCACTGCGGATTCCGGGCGGCAACGCCTTCTCACGCAAGGAAATCGACGACTATACGGCGTTCGTCGCGATTTACGGCGCCAAGGGCCTCGCCTACATCAAGGTCAACGACAAGACAAAAGGCATTGAAGGGTTGCAGTCACCCATCCTGAAGTTCCTTCCTGCGGAGATCGTTGCCTCGATCCTCGATCGCACGGCCGCCGTCGACGGCGATCTGATCTTTTTCGGCGCAGATCGCAACCGTGTCGTCAATGACGCGCTCGGTGCGCTGCGCGTCAGGATCGGCCATGAGAAGGGCTTTGTGGAGAAGGCATGGCGGCCGGTCTGGGTGGTCGATTTCCCCATGTTCGAGTATGCGGAGGACGAGCAGCGCTGGGTGGCACTGCACCACCCTTTCACCGCGCCGAAAGACGGCCACGAGGGGCTCATCGAATCCGATCCGGGGAAGTGCCTGGCCAAGGCATACGACCTCGCCCTCAACGGCTGGGAGATCGGCGGCGGTTCGGTGCGTATCCACCGCGAAGAAGTGCAGTCGCGGGTTTTCCGCGCCCTAGCCATCAATGCCGACGAGGCCGCGCAAAAATTCGGCTTCCTCCTCGACGCATTGCGCTATGGTGCTCCACCCCACGGCGGACTTGCCTTCGGCCTCGATCGCATTGTCACCATGATGGCCGGCGCGGAATCGATACGCGACGTGATTGCCTTTCCCAAGACGCAGCGCGCCCAGTGCCTGCTGACGGGCGCCCCGGGGCCAGTGGATGAACGGCAACTGCGCGAACTGCACATCCGCCTGCGCCAGGCGGAAACGGCAAAGCCGGACTGAGCACCCCGCGCGCCGCCCTAAAGAAAACGGCCGTCTGGCCGTTTCTGGTTTACGTGAACCCTGCGTCCTCGGGCCGGTGCGCGTCCACCCATGGAAGATTTCGCCAATATCAGTGCCATGATCGTCGAGCACAACGTCGGCATGCGCGGCAATATCCGCAACATGCTGGCGCAGTGTGGCATCAACGATGTCCAGCCAGTCGGAACGGCTGCAGCCGCCATTCGCAAGGTGCAGGAGCGGCCCTTTGACCTGATTCTGTGCGAATACCACCTCGGCGACGGTCAGGATGGTCAGCACTTCCTCGAAGATCTGCGCAACCACCGTCTGATCCCGCTATCGACGGTCTTCATCATGGTGACCGGCGAGAGCAGCTACGAGCGTGTGGTTGGCGCCGTCGAACTCGCCCCCAACGACTATATCCTCAAGCCGTTCACCGCCGATCAGCTCTACCAGCGGATTGCCCGTTCACTGGAGCGCCGCGAAGCACTTCTGCCGACCTACGAACTGATCGAGATCGGCGATCTGCAGGGGGCTCTCGCATTGTGTCTGGAGGGTTATCAACGCCATCCGCCATACGCGATGGATTTCCTACGGCTGCAGGCCCAGCTGCTGATCGGGCTCGGACAACCCGCGCAGGCGCAGGAAGCGTACCAGCGCGTGCTCGAAATGCGCGCGGTGCCGTGGGCGCGCCTCGGCCTGGCGAAAGCGCTGTTCCTGCAAAAACGCTTCGGCGAGGCCGAGCAAGACCTCGAGGCCCTCGTCGCGGAGAACCGACAATACCTTGATGCCTACGACTGGCTGGCGCGGACGCGCGAAGCCACCGGCAGGCTGCGCGAAGCGCAGCAGGTCATCGAGGATGCCGTCGCGGTATCCCCGCACACCGTCCGCCGGCTGAAAAAGCTCGGCGACCTTGCCATCGAAACCGGCGACATGAAGGTTGCCGAGCGTGTCCTGACGGAAGTCGTCCGCAAGGGCAAATATTCCGATTTCCGCGATCCGGAGGACCACGTCAAACTGGTCAAGGTGTTTGTCGCCAAGGGCGAGCCGCAGAAGGCGGAACGAACCATCCGCGACCTGGATCGCACCATGCAGGGCATGGAGAAGACGGAAGCCTGCAGTGCGATTTCGGCCGCCATGGTCGCCACCCATGCCGGCGACAAGGAAAAGGCATTGGCGGCACTCAACCGTGCCGTGGCGGCCGCCCGGACCCACTCCGCCCTGTCAGATGCAACCATGACCGACCTGGCACGGGTCTGCCTCGACAATGCGCAACAGGATGCCGCGGAAGAGGTCATGGGCGACGTCATGCGTAACGCCTCGGATGACGCCGCGATTGAGAAGGCGATGGGTGTGTTCGAGCGTGCCGGCCTCAAGTCCGTCGGCGACAATCTCGCGCAAAAGACCCGGCAGGATGTCGCGGATCTGGTCAAGGCCGGCGCAAAACGGGCCGACGAAGGCGATTTCCAGGGGTCGGTCGACCTCATGCTGCAGGCAGTCGGCAAGATGCCGGGCAACATCCAGGTCGGCCTGAACGCGGCCTTGGCGGTGCTCAAACTGATTGACAACGCCGGCTGGGACGAGCAACTCGCCAACCGGGCGCGCGCGCTGATCGACATGGGGCGGCAGCGTGACCCCGGCCATCCGCGCATCGGCGCACTGTCGACCTACTTCCAGCAATTGCTGGCCAAGTACGGCATCCAACCGGCACACGCGTAAGGCAGCTCGGGCACTTCGCGCAAGCTGGTTGGCAGGGCGGCGCCTTTCCCGGACAATGCCGGCATAACAACATCCGGCCTGGCGAATTGATGACAACAGCCTGGATGCGCCGGACGGCGCGTCGCTGGTTACTGCTCCTGTTTAGCGGATTGACAGCGTTCGGTGCGACGGGCGCGCAGGCGCGCGAATTTCCGGCCGACACCCGCATGGCGGTTGTTGAGGCGGCTGCACTGCCTCTCGACGCGCGCCAGACGATCGCCCTGATCGAGCGCGGCGGGCCATTCCCGTACCGCCGCGATGGGGTCACCTTCCACAACCGTGAACGGCGCCTGCCCGGGCGGCCCGCCGGGCATTACCGCGAGTACACTGTTCCGACACCCGGCGCGCGCGACCGCGGACCGCGCCGCATCGTTGTCGGCAAGGCGGGCGAACGCTATTACACGGACGACCACTATCGAAGTTTTTCGAGGATACGCGAATGACCGGGTACGCCCTGGACAAGGTACTTCGCCGCGCTGACGAGGCGGACCTCTTCTGCACATCCCCGGCCGACCTTGATGCGCTGGCCGCCATGGCGGTGGCCTGCGGCTTCGCCGTTTACCGAATCGACCTGGCGGGGGTTCGTGACCGAGACGCGTTCCTGGATCGCATCGCGCGAGGCATGTGCTTCCCCGGTTGGTTCGGTCGCAACTGGGATGCTCTGGAGGATTGCCTGAGCGACCTTTCCTGGCTGGCCGCATCCCGCGGGCATGTCGTGTTGCTGGAGCATAGCCGCAGCTTCTTCAGTCCGGCCGGCGTGCCGGCAACGACCGCCAGACAGGTTCTCCACACGGCGGCCGAGCGCTGGCGCGAACAGGGCGTGCCGTTCTGGATCGTCATCGATTTTCCTGCGGCCGGCGTTCCTTCCCTCCCTGCTGCATCGTGAACGCCAAACGGCCGGTTTCGGTATTGGTCGTGATCCATACGCCCGACCTGCAGCTGCTCCTGCTCGAACGCGCCGCACACCAGGGCTTCTGGCAATCCGTGACAGGCAGCCAGGAAGGCGAGGAGTCGCTCGCCGAAACGGCATTGCGCGAAGTGCACGAGGAAACCGGAGTGCAAGCCGCCCCGTCGATGCTGCACGATTGGCGCCTGAGCAACCAATACGAGATATTCCCCGCATGGCGCCACCGCTATGCGCCCGGCGTCACACGAAACACCGAACACGTCTTCAGTCTGGCGCTCCCCGAAGCATTGCCCGTCGCCGTCGCCCCTGATGAACACGCGGCCTACATCTGGCTGCCCTGGCGGGAAGCGGCCGAGCGGGTCTTTTCCTGGAGCAATCGCGACGCCATCTTCATGCTGGCGGCAAATCCGCCGTGTCGCTGAATCCGGCCTGCAGCAACGCGCGCAGGCAGTCGGGGCAATAACAGCCGGCCGCCGGGTCGGGCGCAACTGGCAGGGGCGGCAACTCCGCACACCAGCAGCGCGCCGAGCCAGCCCGCATGCCGCAACTGAAGGCGCATCCACAGCGCGGGCAGGTTTGGCGGGAGGCAAGACAGGGCATGTCCGGATTATAGGCGCGACTTGAAACGGATCTTCGGCGACCCATATTGGAGAGAAGGAGCGTTTCCATGTTCCGTAACCATCAGCGAAAGGAGAAATCATGGCGAATATCGTACGTTCAGGTTCCGATCCGTTCGATGACCTGTTCCGCGGTTTCTTCGTGCGTCCGGTCGAGTTCGGCGGGCAGGCGGAGTTGCCTCCGGTGAAGATCGATGTCACAGAGGAAGTCGAGGGCTACCGGGTGCATGCCGACTTGCCGGGGATCCGCAAGGAAGATATCCACGTCAACATCGACGGATCGATCGTTTCCATCAGCGCCGAGCGGAAGCAGGAAAAGGAGATCAAGGAGGGTGCCCGCGTGCTGCGCAGTGAACGCAGCTTCGGCAAGGTATCGCGCAGCTTTCAGCTCGGACAAGACATCGACGAATCGCGGTCGACGGCACGCTTCAGCGACGGGGTGCTCGAACTGACGCTGCCGAAGAAAACCGCCACGGCGGCCAGGCGTCTGAACATCGACTGAGGGTCGCCGCCCGGCAGCGTGCTGCCGGAAACAGCTGGCAGGGCGGGAAGCGCGGCTTCCCGCCTTTTCTTTTTCCGGCTTACAATCGCGGCTTCGATCGAACCTCTCCGCCATGAGCCAAGCCCTAACCCCTGCCGTCCAGGCCGGCGTCCTCGCCGAGGCGCTTCCCTACATCCGTCGTTTCCAGGACAAGACCATCGTCGTCAAGTACGGCGGCAATGCGATGACGGACGACACGCTGAAGCGCTGTTTTGCCCGCGATGTCGTATTGCTCAAGCTGGTGGGAATGAACCCGGTCGTGGTGCACGGCGGCGGGCCGCAAATCGACGATCTGCTCAAGCGCGTCGGCAAGCAGGGGCGCTTCGTGCAGGGCATGCGCGTCACCGACCGCGAGACGATGGAAATCGTCGAGATGGTACTCGGCGGCCAGGTCAACAAGGAAATCGTCGCACTCATCAACCAGCACGGCGGCAAGGCGGTCGGCCTGACCGGCAAGGACGGCAATTTCATCCGTGCGCGCAAGCTGCGCATGCCGAGCCAGGACAATCCTGCCGACCTTCTCGACATCGGCCATGTCGGCGAAATCACCGCAATAGATCCGGGCCTGATTGCCTTTCTCGATACGGGTGATTTCATTCCGGTCATCGCGCCGATCGGCGTGGGCGACGAGGGCGAATCCTACAACATCAACGCCGACGTCGTCGCCGGCAAACTGGCCGAAATCCTCAAGGCGGAGAAGCTCGTCCTCCTCACCAATACCCCCGGCGTGCTCGATCGGGATGGAAACCTGCTAACCGGTCTGACGCCGAAACGGATTGACGAACTGGTCACCGACGGCACGCTCTCCGGCGGGATGCTGCCGAAGATCGCCGCTGCGCTCGACGCCGCGCGCAGCGGCGTGAAGAACGTCCACGTCATCGATGGCCGCGTCGAGCATGCGTTGCTGCTCGAAATCCTCACCGACCACGGCGTCGGAACGATGATCCGCAGCAAGTAGCGCGGCGACTACAACGAGGATCGTCATGGCAGCAAGACAGGGGGAGCGCAAGCTGCAGATCCTGCAGACCATTGCGGAAATGCTTCAGGACCCGAAAGGGGAAAAGATCACGACGGCGCTGCTGGCGCGGCGGCTCGACGTTTCGGAGGCGGCGCTCTACCGCCACTTCGCCAGCAAGGCACAGATGTTCGACGGACTGATCGAGTTCATCGAGACCGGCCTGTTCTCCGTCATCAACAAGATCGCTGCCGAGGAAACGTCGGGTATGCACCAGGTCGAACTGACCGTCGCGCTGCTCCTCGGCTTCGCCCAGAAGAACCGGGGTCTCACCCGCGTGCTGATCGGCGATGCCCTGGTCAACGAAGACGACCGCCTGCAGCTACGCATCAATCAGCTGATGGAACGCATCGAGAGCACCCTGAAGCAGTCGCTGCGCATCGCCGCGACCCAGGGACAACTGGCGGCAGAAACCGATTTCGGCGGCCGCGCAAGCCTCCTGCTTTGCTATGTCATTGGCCGCTGGCAGCAATTCGCCAAGAGCGGTTTCGCGCGCGAGCCGATGGCGCAATGGCCGCAGCAATGGCCCTTGCTCGAGGCGGCATGCCTCGACCGGCCGAGCGCCTGAGTTCCCGCCGATGCCGGCAAGTCCGCCACGGCTTCCCCTGGTCGACGCCGTCAAGGCGCTCGCTTCGCAGTTCATCGTGCTGCACCATCTGGCTTTCTACGGCCCGATGTCCGATGTCGCGGCACAACTCCTGCGCGCACCGATCGAGTGGTTCAGCCGCGATGCGCGCATCGCGGTGCAGGCATTCCTTGTGACAGGCGGGTTCCTGGCGGCGCAGCGCCTGGCGCCGCAGGGCGTTCTGCTGGCCGCGAGACCCCTTGCGCTGGCCTGGAACCGCTACCTCAATCTGGTCGCGCCTTACCTTGCCGCCCTCGCCCTCGCCATCGTCGCTGCGGCGCTGGCGCGCCAGGCAATGGCAAACCCATCGGTTCCCGCGGCACCGACACTCACGCAAATCCTCGCGCATGCGCTGCTGGCGCAGGATATCCTCGGCATGGACGCGCTGTCGGCAGGCATCTGGTATATCGCCATCGATTTCCAGCTCTTCGCCTTGCTGTTGGCGATCCTGTGGGGAGCACGGAGGCTCGGGCCGGGCGTCCGCGTCGGCCCGTTACTGGTTGCAGGTTGCGGCGCTGCCTCGCTGTTCTACTTCAACCGCGACACGGCCTGGGATGTCTGGGCGCCCTATTTCTTTGCTGCCTATGGTCTGGGCGCCGTGTCCTACTGGGCATCGGCACCGGGCCGCGCCAGGCGGTGGCTCGGCGCCATCGCTGCGATTGCCGTTGGGGCGCTATTGCTCGACTTCCGCGGTCGAATCGCCGTTGCGCTGTGCATCGCCCTGGCCCTCGGCGCGGCACAACGCGGCGGAGCGATGGAAACGTGGCCCCGCTCGGCGCTGTTGGCCTTTCTGGCGAGAATCTCCTACTCGGTCTTCCTCGTCCACTACCCGGTCTGCCTGGTTGCGAGCGCACTCTTGTTCCGGCTGGCGCCAGACAGCCCGGCGGCCAATCTGCTCGGCATGGTGCTGGCGTGGGCGGCGAGTATCGCCGCCGGCACCGTTTTCTACCACCGGATTGAAAAGCCCGCCCGCGCCCTTGGCCGACGTACTACTCCTTCAGCCATCGCGCCGCATCCAGCGCAAAGTACGTCAAGATAGCGTCGGCGCCTGCCCGCTTCATGCAGGTCAGGCTTTCCAATACGCACGCCTGCTCGTCCAGCCAGCCGTTTGCCGCCGCCGCCTTCAGCATCGCGTACTCGCCGCTGACCTGGTAAACACAGGTCGGCACCTTGAACTTGTCCTTGACGCGCCGAACAATGTCCAGGTAGGGCATGCCCGGCTTGACCATCACCATGTCGGCACCCTCGGCGATATCCAGCGCCACTTCACGCAGCGCCTCGTCGGTATTGGCCGGGTCCATCTGGTAGGTGTGCTTGTTGCCTTTGCCGAGGTTACCGGCAGAACCGACGGCGTCGCGGAACGGGCCATAGAAACTCGACGCATACTTGGCCGAGTAGGCGAGGATGCGCGTGTATATCTGCCGGTGCGCGTCCAGTTCCGCGCGAATCCGGCCGACACGCCCGTCCATCATGTCGGACGGCGCCACCACATCCGCGCCGGCCTGCGCGTGTGTTAGCGCCTGCCGCGCCAGGACCGCCAACGTCTCGTCGTTCAGCACATATCCGCTGTCATCAATCAGTCCGTCCTGGCCGTGGCTGGTGTAGGGATCAAGCGCGACGTCGGTGACCACACCAAGTTCCGGAAACGCCTGTTTCAAGGCCCGCACGGCGCGCGGCACGAGGCCCTGCGGATTGTGCGCCTCTTCGGCACCGGCCGTTTTCTTGCCGGACTCGATCACCGGAAACAGCGCCAGCGCGGGCACGCCGAGCGCAGCCGCTTCTTCCGCCACCTTCAGCAAGCGATCCAGCGAATGCCTTTGCACCCCGGGCATCGACGCGACGGGCTCGCTTGTGGCGTGTCCCTCCAGAACGAACACCGGGTAGATCAGGTCATCGGTCGTCAGGACGTGCTCGCGCATCAAACGGCGAGAGAAATCGGCGCGGCGCATGCGGCGCATGCGCGTCGCCGGAAATACACCTGATAAGCTCATGGGCTCTTTAGGACAAAAATATTTAATTCAAATGATATGGAACTCGGACGGGAGTTGCTGCATCATATACCCGGATGGTGCTGAACCGTCTCCCGCTTCACCTCCCTGAGCGGGTGCCTTAATCAAGTTAAGGCGTTTTCCGCCCCCGGTTTTTCTCCCCTTTAACCGGGGGCTTTTCTTTTTCCGCCGCCGGCTGGCCCATGCCAAGCCAACCACCGATTACCCGCTCGACCTCTTCAACGCCGGTCTTCTTCAAGCTGGAAAACAACTGGGCCGTCACCCCGTCGCCCCATCGGCTCAACTCGCCCCGGACATCGCGCAACGTCCGCGCCGCTTCGCTGCGCGTCAGTTTGTCGGCTTTTGTCAAAAGCACGTGCACCGACTTTCCGCTTGGCGCAAACCAGTCAAGCATGTTGCGATCGAGCGGCGTCAGCGGGTGGCGCGCGTCCATGATGAGCACCAGTCCGAACAGGCTGGCGCGCCGTGCCAGGTAGTCGGCAAGCGCTTCCTGCCACTTGCGCTTGATCTCTTCCGGCACCTGCGCGTAACCGTAGCCGGGCAGATCGACCAGGTACGCATCGTTCTGCAGGCGAAAGAAGTTGATGAGCTGAGTGCGGCCCGGTGTCTTGCTGACAAACGCCAGCCGCGTCCGGCCGGCCAGTGTGTTGATGGCGCTCGACTTGCCGGAATTGGAGCGGCCGGCAAATGCGATCTCCGGCCCCAAAGGCGGCGGCAGATCCGCCATCGAGGCGGCCGACGATTCGAAAGTCGCTTGTGCAAACAGGGGCATTGCGTTGGAAAGCCGCGCCAGGAGCCGTGCGCGACGTGGTGTTGAATGGCTGGGTCGGGATAGAATAGCAGCTTTTTCGTGATCCGGCCCAACACAGGAGACGTGCAAATGCTCAATGGTTTCATCGTGCTGGCGCTGACGCTCGCTCTCGCCTCCAGCGCCTCCGCAGCGGACAGGGAGACGGCGGAGAAACCGGCCGCCCCTGCGGCAACGACCGTCGGCACTGCGCACCCGGCCGCCACGACGGGAAACGCCGCCAAGGGCCGGCAAACGGCGGCACAGGTCTGCGTCGCCTGCCACGGGGCCGACGGCAACAGCCCGGCCCCGCCGAATCCGAAACTGGCTGGACAGCATGCCGAGTACCTCTACAAGCAGTTGAGCAATTTCAAGGCCGTGGCGGGAAGGGCCGCCGAGCGCCCCAACCCGATCATGGGCGGCATGGTCGCGGCCTTGTCCGACGACGACATGAAGGACGTTGCCGCCTGGTACGGCAGCCAGACGCAAAAGAACACGCCGGCCAAGAACATCGAAACCGTCGAACATGGCCGCAAGCTCTACCGCGCCGGCAATGCCAGCAAGGGCCTGCCCGCCTGCGCGGCTTGCCACGGTCCCACCGGCGCGGGCATTCCGGCGCAATACCCGCGCATTGGCGGACAGTTCGTCGAATACACCGAAGCGCAGTTGAAGGCCTTCCGCGCCGGCGAGCGCGCCAACGACCCGAACCAGATGATGCGCAATGTCGCCATCAAGATGACGGATGCCGAGATCAAGGCGGTCGCCGATTTCGTCTCCGGGCTGCGCTAGCCAGGCAGGATCGCGCGGTCGCGCCACCCAATTCCCCCACGGACCGCGCCTCACAACCGACTTGAGATCGCCGTTCGGCGATCTATACTCCAATGGTCTGAGCGACAGCGGGAGGGACCATGCGTTTCAGGAAACTGCTCCAGGCATTGGCGGTCTGTTTGATTGCCCTTCTGGTTCTGCCCGCGACATCGGGCTGCGCCGGCAAGGGCGGCGGCTACTTCTCCGGCGTCGGAGAGTAGACCAGCGCCGCCGGCACGCTGCACGCCGCTCCGGCTTGCTTGGTTCGCGCACTGCGCATGGCGCGCGTGGGGCAATGGGTCGGCGGTTACTCCTCGCGCTGGTCGCGCCGAAAAGCCGCCTTCTGCCGGGCGCGCATCGCCTTCTTGCCGCGCAACTGATGGGCGCCGCCCTTCTTCAGCAGGGGTTCCAGCGCCAGCGGATTGCGCGGCTTGATGCGGCGGTGCCGGGCGCGCTTCATCGGGTATGGAAGCGCACGATGCTGCGGCCGTCGCGCACCTGTCTCGGTTCGGCCTTCCAGGCATGGCCGTAGACGATCTCGAACGTCGCCGGCAGGCGCCCTGCGCGCCGCTGCGCCTGCCAGGCGCGAAAAACCCGCCGTCCTTCGCGAAAACCCATCGCGCCAAGCAGGCCGTCGCGCACACCCAGCGCACGCTGGTCGCGCAACAGGCCGCGCGCACCCGCGTAGGTGAGTTCGATGCGTTCCATGTCCATCACCGGATCGGCGAAACCCGCCGCCAGCAGCATGTCGCCCAAGTCGTGCATGTCGTGAAAGCGCCGCAGCGTCGTCGCGCCGGCCTGGCGCAGCTCCTGCAGCGTGTCCGGCCCCAGCGCGCTGAACATCAACAAGCCGCCAACCTGCAACACGCGATGCAACTCGATGAAGGCCGGCAGCGGGTCGTCGAGCCAATGCAGCATGAGGTTGGACCAGGCCAGGCCGAGCGTGCCGCCGACCAGCGGCAGTGCCCGCGCATCGGCCGCAACGCAGCGCGGGGCACGGCGGCGCAGACGTTCCAGCCATGGGGTGTGGCGCACCAGCCGGGCCAGCATCGGCGGCGCGAAATCGAGTGCCAGCGGCAGGGCACCCGGGTAGCGTCGCTGCAACTCGCGAATGCCGTCGCCGGTGGCGCAACCGATGTCGGCGATGCAGGCCGGCGCGATCCTGACCATATCCAGCCGTTCCGCCATGCGGCGGCCGACCTCCTGCGCCAGCACGGCGGCCCCGTCGTAGGAGGCCGCGGCGCCGCTGAAGTCCTGACGCATCCGGCGCTAGACGGCGCGCAGCCCCAGCCGCTCGAACAGCCGCTCGTCGCGACCGGCTTCGGGATTGCCGGTGGTCAGCAGCTTGTCGCCGTAGAAGATGGAATTGGCGCCGGCGAGGAAGCACAGCGCCTGCAGTTCGTCCGGCATTTCCTGGCGGCCGGCGGAAAGGCGCACCAGGCTTGCCGGCATGGTGATGCGCGCCGCCGCGATGGTGCGGACGAACTCGAAGACATCGATCGGTTCGGCCTCGGCGAGCGGCGTACCCGGCACCGGCACCAGGTTGTTGATCGGCACCGAGTCGGGCGGCGGATTCAGGTTGGCCAGTTCGGCGATCAGGCCGGCACGGCCGGCACGCGTCTCGCCCATGCCGACGATGCCGCCGCAACAAACGCTGATGCCGGCCCGGCGCACCTTGTCGAGCGTTGCAAAACGATCCGCCTGGCTGTGGGTGGTGACAACGCTGCCGTAGAACTCCGGCGCAGTATCCAGATTGTGATTGTAGTAATCCAGGCCGGCCGCCTTCAGCTGTTCCGCCTGGCCGTCCTGCAGCATGCCCAGCGTGACGCAGGTCTCCAGGCCGAGGCGCTTGACGGCGCGGATCATTTCGCTGACCTGCTCCAGGTCCTTCTGCTTCGGCCCGCGCCAGGCGGCGCCCATGCAAAAGCGGCTGGCACCCTTTTCCTTGGCGGCGCGGGCGGCCGCCACCACCTCGTCGAGGCCCAGCAGCGACTCGCGCTCCAGGCCAGTATGATGGCGCGCCGCCTGGGAGCAGTAGCCGCAGTCCTCCGAGCAGCCGCCGGTCTTGACCGAGAGCAGGGTTGAACGCTGCACGCTGTTGGCGTCGAAATGGGCGCGGTGCACCTGCTGGGCGCGATACAGCAGGTCGTTGAAGGGCAATTCGAACAGCGCGCGAACCTCGGCGGCCGTCCATCTGTTCTGCTTGTGTAAGTCCTCGCTCACGCGCTCGGCTGAGGCTGTCGTCATGGTGGGGGGCTTCGGCTAGAATCGGAGCGGGAATCATCGTCTAAGGGGTGGGGCTTGTCAATTTGCCGGACGACAATCCAGCGGCTGGCGCGCATGTTGCCGCAGGACTGCTTCGTCTGCGGAGCGGGCAGCGGCGACGCGCTTCTCTGCGCCGGCTGCGCTGCCGGCTTGCCGCATCTGGCGGCCCCGCTGTGTCCGGTGTGTGCCCTGCCCACGCCGGCCGGTGGGGTCTGCGGCGCCTGCCAGAGCCAGCCGCCGCATTTCGATGCATCGCTGGCCGTCTACCGCTACGCTTTCCCGGTTGAGCATCTGGTGCAGGGGCTGAAATACCGCCACCGGCTGGCCCTCGCCGGCTGGTTCGCCGACGCGCTGGCCGACCGACTCGGCACGGCCAGCGTCGATTGCGTGCTGCCCCTGCCGCTCTCGCCGGCGCGCATGCAGGCGCGTGGTTTCAACCAGGCGCAGGAAATCGCCCGGCCGCTGGCGCGGCGCCTCGGCCTGCCGCTGCTCGCCGCGGCCGGCAAACGCGTGCGCGATGGCGCACCGCAGGCGAGCCTGCCCTGGAAGGCGCGCCAGGCGAACATCCGCAATGCCTTCGAATGCACGGTCGACCTGAGCGGAAGGTCCGTCGCAGTCGTTGACGACGTGATGACCACCGGTGCGACGCTCAACGAGTTCGCCCGCACGCTGAAGCTGCACGGCGCGCTGCGTGTCAGCAACTGGGTCGTGGCGAGGACTCTGCCGAGCTGACTACGGCAGTTGCCTGAGTTTCTGCTCGACGTAGCGCTCCAGTTCCGCCGACAGGGCACCGCTGGCACGCGCCTTCTGAAAAGCCGCGCGCGCCTCTGCGTCGCTGCCCTCCGCTTCGAGGGAAATGCCCAGGCCCATCCACCACACGCCGGATTGCGGTGACAGGCGCAGCGCCGCCCGATACTCCTCCGCCGCTTCGCGGTGGCGCCCGAGGCGTTGCAGGATCGCCGCATGGAGCGCGCGCAACTCGGCACTGCCGAAACCCTGTGCGGCCGCCTTCTGCAGCGTGTCCGCGGCGCCGCGCAGATCGCCCCGCTCGGCCTGGACGCGGGCCAACCGGATCGGCAGCTGGATCTCGCCGGGCGACTGCGACAGTCCCTCGCTCAGGGTCGCCTGCGCTTCGTCGAGCCGCTTCTGCTCGACCAGCAGACCGGCCAGCGATAAGCGGGCCGACACGTGGCTCCCATCCAGTTCCAGCACGGCGCGCAATCCGGCGATGGCGTCGCCGATGCGCCCCTGGTTCATCGCCGCGAGCGCGCGGCGGTAATCGCTTTCCGCCCGCTCCTGCAGTGACGCTGGCCGCACCTGCTTTTCGATCGTCGGCCGGGTTGCCGTCTCCGGACGGGCCGGCGGCGGCACCGGCCGCGCGCCGACGGCGCTTTCGGCCGGCGCGGCCGGCAGCCTCAGGGATGTCGCGATCTTGAGCGACGCGGACAATGCGGTTTCAGCGGCCGGCGGCAGTACCTCCGGCGCACGCGAGGTTTCGCGCGCCAGCTCGCGCGGCGGTTCGGCAACCGCCGGCGGCGAAGCAGCCTCCGGCACCAGCGCCGCCGGCTGCGCCACCGCG
>CAZASE010000025.1:0-36587 GCA_964487715.1 uncultured Rhodocyclaceae bacterium
TGGCTCCGTTGACAACACCGTCCTGGCCAAGCAGCAATGCGATTTGCAAGTCCATCATTTCGCCTTTTGTCGATACAAAAAAAGGGCGCCGCGCGAACGGCGATTGTACGTCACCGTCGCGTCGTGCGCCCTCTCCCGTACTTCTGTCCCGGCGCGCCCCCGTGCGCCGGATGCCACTTTAACGCTGCGGCATCAAGCCCCAGCCTATTTCTGCATCACCCATTTGCCGCCCTCGATCTTGATCATCACGCGCGCGCGCTGATCGAGTCCAAGATGGTCGGTGGTCGACATGTTGAACACGCCGTGGGCAGCAACCAGGTCCTTGACGTTCTCCAATGCGTCACGCAGACCCGCACGGAATTCCTTGCTGCCTGGCTTGCCCTTCTTAAGTGCGGCAGGCACAGCGCTCGCCAGAAGCATGCCCGCATCCCAAGCATGGGCGCCGAATGTCGACACGGTTCCCGCGCCATGAGCGGCTTCGTACTTCTTCGTGAACTCCATCGCGGCCTTCTTGACGGGGTTCGAATCCGGCAGTTGCGACGCGACCAGAACCGGACCGGCAGGAAGGAAGGTGCCCTCGCAATCCTTGCCGCAGACGCGCAGGAAGTCGTTATTTGCCACACCGTGCGATTGATAGGTCCTGCCCTTGAAGCCCTTATCCTTGAAGGCCTTTTGCGGAAGGGCAGCCGGGGTTCCCGAGCCCGCAATCAGCACGGCATCGGGATTGGCCGACATGATTTTCAGAACCTGGCCCGTCACAGATGTATCGGCGCGGTTGTAGCGCTCATTGGCAACCACCTTGAGCTTGCGCACTTCCGCCAGCTTGCTGAACTCTTGCCACCAACCTTCACCATAGGCGTCCGAGAAACCGATGAAGGCCACCGTCTTCACCCCGTTGTTGCTCATGTGCTCGGTAATGGCCGTCGCCATATGAGTATCGTTCTGCGGCGTCTTGAACACCCAGCGGCGCTTGGCGTCGACCGGATCGACAATTCGTGCGGATGCGGACAAGGAGATCATCGGCGTCTCCGCCTCCGCCACGACATCAATCATCGCAAGGGAATTCGGCGTTATCGTCGAGCCAATGATGACGTCGACCTTGTTCTCGCTGATCAGCTTGCGCGTATTTTTGACTGCGGTAGTGGTGTCGGAAGCATCATCGAGAACCAGGTAGTTAACCTTTTCGCCGCCGATCGTCGTCGGCAACAACGGGAAGGTGTTCTTCTCGGGAATGCCCAGCGAGGCGGCCGGTCCGGTTGCGGAAACCAGCACTCCGACATTGATATCCGCGTGAGCAAATGGAATTGCGGTCGCGCAGAACAGCGCGGCAAGCGACGACTTCAGCTTCATTGGTTCCTCCTCCTTTGGAATGGTGGCAGCGTCTTCTTATCGCAAGACACCTCGTGGCAATCATACAAGCTCCACACTCGGGCGCCAATCCGAATGGTGCGAATGGTGCTTTTGTTTTACCGTTCAAACAATTGCCTCGCGGGCTCCATGATACAGGAGTTTGCTGCGAGACGCCGGTAAGTGAATCAATAATAGGCGCGTGGGATTGTAATCAACGAAAGGTGTCGAAGGCAAACTTGGCAATAAGTGACAACGCAACAAACAGGAAAATGCGGCGGACGAAGCCCGCCCCATACACCAATGCGAGCTGCGTGCCGAGTAATGCACCAAGGATGTTGAAGCCGGCCATCGCCGCACCGATACGCCAGATTCCTTCGCCGTGCGGCGCAAAATACAGCAACGCTGCGACGTTGGTCGCGGCGTTAACGACTTTCGCGGCGCTCGATGCGCGCAGAAAATCAAACCCGAAGAAACGTACGAAAAGGAAGATCAGGAAACTACCGGTACCGGGGCCAAAGAACCCGTCATAGAAGCCGATGGCGGCGCCAAATCCCGCTGCCAACGCGATCTCGCCGCGACCGATTGCTCGCGCTCGCTCCACGCGGCCGAAATCCTTCCGCAGAAAAGTGTAGCCCGCCACCGCGACAAGCAGCACCAGGACCATCGGGCGCAACCATTCCTTTGGCAGGAGACTGACCGTCATGGCGCCGAAGTAGGACATGACGAAGGCCGCTGCAGCCGCCGGCAGGGCAACGCGCCACGGAATCTCGATCCGCCGCGAGTAGCGCAAAGCGGCCATCGCGGTGCCGAAGACACTCGCCAGCTTGTTTGTGCCGAACACCGTCGCGGCACCGGCCTGCGGCATCAATGCGAACAGCGCGGGGATCTGGATCAGGCCGCCACCGCCGACCACCGCATCGATCATGCCCGCAGCAAACGCAGCCGCGCAAAGCAGAAGAATATCAAACGGCTCCATGGGTCGCGGCCGTCATTTCAGCGAATTGCTGCGGCGCAAAAACGGGGTGGGTTCCACGTGAAACATAACACCCTATTTACCGATGCAGAAACGCGAGAATATTTCGCCAAGGAGGTCGTCGGCAGTGAATTCGCCGGTGATGCGTGCAAGCGCCTGGTGCGCCAGCCGCAAGTCCTCCGCCCGGAGCTCCAGCGCGACGCCGGGCGCCCCGGCGGCAGTCAGGTACCCCGCCGCAACCGCGAGTGCCTGCAGGTGGCGCTCGCGACCGAGAAACACGTCCTCGACGCCGCCCCCCCATCCGGCCACGCGCAACAACTCGCCTTCCAACAGATCAATGCCATCACCTCGTTTCGCGGACAGCGCGAGCGCGACGTGCCCATCAGTGTCCGTGCGACCCGCAGCAGCCCCGGTCAAATCGATCTTGTTGAAAATGTCGATGCGCTCGACCGCCTGCGGCAATCGCGCGGCGATGTCGCGGTCGGCGGCTGTCAGTCCCTGGCGCGCGTCCAGCAGAAACAGGACCACATCCGCGCCTTCGATCTCGCGCCACGTACGCTGGATCCCGAGGCGCTCGACCTCGTCCGTGGTTTCCCGCAACCCCGCAGTGTCGACAATGTGCAGAGGAATGCCCCGCACCTGTATGGTTTCGCGCAGCGCGTCCCGTGTAGTACCAGCCACGGCGGACACGATGGCGCGCTCCTCCCCAGCCAACCGGTTCAGCAGGCTGGACTTCCCCACATTCGTCTGACCCGCCAGCACTACACGCAAACCGCTGCGCAGAAAACTACCCAGGCGCGCCTTCTCCCCCAGCGCCGCGACGTCCCGAACGAGCGCACCGAGACTCTCGCCGATGTCCGGTTGGGTAGCCAGATCGAGTTCTTCTTCGGGGAAGTCCAAGCCCGCCTCGACCAGCATGCGCAGGCGCACCAGCCGTTCCGCCAGACCGCGCACCACCGCCGAGAATTCACCCGAGAGGGAGCGCACAGCCGCACGTGCTGCCCCAGCCGTCGACGCCTCAATCAGGTCGGCGACCGCCTCGGCCTGGGCGAGGTCAAGCTTGTCATTGAGAAAGGCGCGCTGGGTGAACTCGCCCGGCTCGGCCAGACGGGCGCCGAGCGCGAGACAGCGCTGCAGCAAGAGATGCAACACGACCGGACCGCCATGCCCTTGCAGCTCAAGAACGTCCTCGCCGGTGTAGGAATGCGGCGCCGGGAAGAACAGCACCAGACCTTCATCGATCTCCGCGCCGTCCTCATCCAGGAACCGCGCGCGGGTGGCGCGCCGCGGCTCGGGAAGCCCTCCGGTCAAGCGTGTCGCAAACGGCGCCAGCCCGGGCCCGGACAGACGGACGATTCCGACGCCGCCGCGCCCCGGCGCGGTGGCGACGGCGGCGATGCAATCAGCGGGCGGGTTTCTTTCCACCCTCGATCATGCGGGTGATCTGCCACTGCTGGGCAATGGACAGGATGTTGTTGACGACCCAGTAGAGCACCAGACCGGACGGAAACCAGAGAAACATGAAGGTGAACACCACCGGCATTGCCATCATCACCTTGGCCTGAATCGGATCAGGCGGCGTCGGATTGAGGCGGGCCTGAACCACCATCGAGACGCCCATGATCAGCGGCAACACGTAGTACGGGTCCATGGCCGACAGATCCTCGATCCACAGCAGCCAGGGCGCGTGGCGCATTTCGACACTGCCCAGCAGAACCCAGTAGAGCGCGATGAAAACCGGCACCTGGACAAGGATGGGCAGGCAACCGCCAAGAGGATTGATCTTCTCCTTACGGTACAGCTCCATCATCTCCTGGTTCATGCGATTGCGATCGGCGGCAAACTGTTCCTTGATCTTGACCATCTTCGGCGTCACCAGCTTCATCTTCGCCATGGACCTGTAACTCGCCGCCGAAAGCGGGAAGAACATCCCCTTGATCAGCACCGTCAACAGGATGATCGACCAGCCCCAGTTGCCAACCAGCCGGTGGATCATCTCAAGCAACCAGTAAATCGGCGCGGCAATGACGGTGAGCCATCCGTAATCAACCACCAGCTCGAAGCCCGGTGCGATCTTCTCGAGGGTCGCCTGCTCCTGCGGCCCCGCATATAGCGGCACCGCCATGCGCGCCGTCTCGCCCGGCCCGACGATCTGCAAGGGCAGGATCAGTCCGGCCGAGAACAGGTTGTCACCAACCTTGCGCACGAAAAACTCGCGCTCGTCCTTGCCGGCCGGCGTCCATCCCGCAACGAAGTAATGCTGAACCATGGCGATCCAGCCGTCCTGCGCCTTCTGCACGAATTTCGCCTTGTTTTTTTCAACGTCGGCAAACGCAACCTTCTGGAATTTTCCCGCTTCGGTGTAGATCGCCGGGCCGGTAAAGGTGGCGATATTCGTCATGCTGGCTTCCGGCACCGTGCCATCGCGGGTCAGCTGGAAGTAGGCGTGCGACGCCAGCGGCGTCGCACGCTGGTTCGCGATTTCGTAGCCGACTTCGATCTGGTAGCTGCCGCGCCGAAAAACGTAGATCTTGCTGATCTTCAGCCCATCGACCTCGGGTGCCTCAAGGCGCAACTCCAGACTCTCCGCGCCAGCGGCCAGTTCGTGGTTACCCGGTGCCAGCTTGAACTCGGTCTTGTGGTTGGGCAAACCTTCGCCGATCAGCCCGGTCTGCGCCAAGTACGTGCGCTCTCTCGAGGTCTCGATCAGGACAAAGTTCTTGGTCTTGTCCTCGGGTGCCCTGTGGCGCGTCAGCTCCACGCGCACCAGATCACCGCCGATCGACGCGATTTCAGCAAGGTACAGGTCCGTCTTCACATACGCCCTCGCGCCGGTTGCCGCCAACGGCGGTTCCCCTGCCGTCGGTACCGCACCTGCCGCCGGCGCGCCGGCCGAGGCGGCCGGCGAAGCTTTGGCCAGGTTCGCGCTCGGCGCCGGCGCCACGCCGCCTTGCGCCTTTTCCGTGATGGCGGCCGGCTTCGGCTGCCCCTGTTTTTGCCAACCATCCCAGAGCATGAACAGGGAAATGAAAAAGACCACTGCCAAGATCAGGCGTTGCGTATCCATTATCTTTTTACTCGATATCTCAATCTGTTAGGGTACGGGATCGATCCCGCCCGGATGCCACGGATGGCAGCGCAACACGCGCCGCCCAGCCAGCCGCGCGCCATTCCATACACCGTGTTTTTGCAAGGCCTCGATGGCATACTCCGAGCAGCTCGGATGGAAGCGACAGTTGTTTCCGAGAAACGGACTGATCGCAAGCCGATAGCCGCGCACGCAAAGGATCAACAGACGTGTCATTGCGCCAATCCGAGAAACAGTGAATTGATCTCATCGCGCAGCAACCTCCGATCCACCATCGGGATGCGCGTCCGGACGCGAACCACGATGTCGCGCCGCACCAGCTGCGGGCGCATTAGGCGAAACGATTCTCGCACAATGCGCTTGATGAGGTTTCGGGAAACCGCCGATCGAACGTGCTTTTTCGCCACAACGATGCCCAACCGCGCCGAGCCACCAGCTGCCGGACGGTGGAGCAATTCGAAGCTGAGACTCCGTACCGATCTACGAAAAGCAAAAACGGATGAAAACTCATCCGTTTTACGTAGCCTGAACTCGCTGCGGAAGCCTCGTTCGACGACCGCCGCCAGCCCCATCTCAAACGCCGAGGCGACTGCGGCCCTTGGCTCGTCGGGCGCGGATGACTGCTCGCCCGCCGCGCGTGCGCATGCGGACGAGGAAGCCGTGGGTACGTTTGCGGCGAACAACGGAAGGCTGGTAAGTACGTTTCATGGCGCGTCTCGAATTATCTTAGATAAACGCGCGATTACATCGTCTGACCGCCATCTTGTCAAGTTCATTTTTTTTGACGGCCTGTGGATAACTCTTCGGATTTGGCGCTAGAATCCACAGCTTGAAACGCCCTGCCGTGCTCGGCCGTGACGCCGCGGCAGACACAATAATTATCATAAAATCAATATATTATATGCGTTCTTCGGTGTCCGGTGGTGCATCTTCCCTCGTCTTCGGTCGAACGTCTTTTTCGTGCCGCATATGAGCGCGTTCTGGTCCTCGTGTCTGAGTCGTCTGGAGCAGGAACTTCCCCCACAGCAGTTCAATACGTGGATCAAGTCCCTGCGCCCGGAAGACGACGAAAGCAACCACGCCTTGCGGTTGATCGCGCCAAACCGCTTCGTCTTGCAGTGGGTAAGGGAGAAGTACCTGCAACGCCTCGAGGACATGGCGAAGCAGTTCTTCGTCGAACCGGTTTCCATCCTGATTGATCTGCCCGCACCCCGTGATCATGCCGAGAGAGAAGCAGCCGCGCCTGCTCCGCCCCTGCCGCCCACCCTGGAGCCCGCGCCGGAAGCCCGGCCGGTCGCGCCAACAGCCCGCCTGCCCGACGCTGGCTATGAGAAGACGCGCCTTAACCCGGCCTTCACTTTCGACACCCTGGTGACGGGTCGCGCCAACGATCTTGCGCGCGCCGCAGCGAATCAGGTTGCCCTGAATCCCGGTGTTTCGTACAACCCGCTGTTCGTCTACGGCGGCGTCGGTCTTGGCAAGACCCACCTTATTCACGCACTCGGCAACGAAGTCCACCGCCAGGACTCGAAAAAAGTGATTCGTTACGTACACGCCGAGGACTATTACGCTGACGTGGTGCGCGCGTACCAGCAGAAATCCTTCGACGTCTTCAAGCGTTACTATCGCTCGCTCGACCTCCTGCTCATCGACGACATCCAGTTCTTCAATAACAAGAACCGCACGCAAGAGGAGTTCTTTTATGCCTTCAACGCGCTAATCGAGGCGAAGAAGCAGATTGTCATCACCTGCGACACCTACCCGAAGGACATCACCGGTCTCGAAGATCGCCTGATTTCTCGCTTCGATTGGGGCCTTACGGTCGCCATTGAACCGCCGGAACTCGAAATGCGCGTCGCCATCCTCAAGAAGAAGGCTGAAGCGGATGGCATCGAAGTCGGGGAAGATGTCGCCTTCCTGATTGCCAAACACCTGCGCTCGAATGTGCGAGAACTCGAAGGCGCCCTGAAGAAGGTTCTGGCCTTTGCCCGCTTTCACGGGCGCGAGATCAACCTTGAACTCGCCAAGGAAGCCTTGAAGGATCTGCTTGGCGCCCACAACCGCCAGATCACCTTCGAATCAATTCAGAAAACCGTCGCCGAGTACTACAAGATTCGTGTCTCCGACATGTATTCCAAGAAACGCACACGGCAGATTGCCCGACCGCGGCAGGTAGCCATGTGGCTGGCCAAGGAACTTACCCTGGCCAGCTTGCCCGCGATTGGCGAAGCTTTTGGTGGCCGCGACCACACCACGGTGCTGCATGCCTGCCGTACCGTTGCCGACCTGCGCTTGAAAGATAACGCCATCAACCACGATGTACTGGTGCTTACCCAGGTTCTCAAGGGATGAACAAGTTCGGGAAAACCAGAGGGTGTTTTGTGGACAACTGCTCGAAACCGTCTGTGGGTACTTTGCATCAACATTTCACACACACCCGACCAACAGACTTTTCCGTGTCTTTTTTAACAGACTAACTTATTGACTAGATTCATTTAAAGTCACTTTTCCACAGAAAACGCCGGTACTCTATTTCTAGTTGGAGATTTATAGATGCTCCTAATCAAAACTCTTCGAGACAACATTCTCACCCCGCTTCAGTCCGTTTGCGGCATTGTCGAAAAGCGCCACACCCTGCCGATTCTTTCAAATGTACTGATTGAAAAAAGCGGCGATCAGCTGACCCTCCTCGCGACCGATATCGAAATCCAGGTCAAGACACATACGCCAAGCACTGGCGGCCAGGAGCGCGCAGCGGTCACCGTGGCGGCGCGCAAGCTGCAGGATATCCTGCGGTCGCTTCCCGATGGAGTGGAAGTCAGTTTGTCGCTGGAGGAGAAGCGCATGCAGGTGCGCGCCGGCAAGAGCCGTTTCAACTTGCAGACCCTGCCAGCCGACGACTACCCGCGCATGGCGCCGCCCGACGCCGAGTCCGCCCACTTGCAACTGACGCAGAAGCAGTTCAAGCGGCTGATCGGCCTCGTCCAGTACGCAATGGCGCAACAGGATATCCGCTACTACCTGAACGGCCTGCTGCTCGTCGTCAACGGCAATGAAATGCGCATGGCGGCTACCGACGGCCACCGCCTCGCCTATGCCAGCGAGCCGTTGTCGGCGACGCAACCGCGAACGGAAGTGATTCTGCCGCGCAAGACCGTGCTGGAACTGTCACGCCTGCTCGCCGACAATGACGAGGTGCTCGACATCAGGCTGGCAGCGAATCAGGCGGTCTTCCGTTTCGGCAACATTGAACTCGTTTCCAAGCTCATCGATGGCAAGTTTCCGGACTATGAGCGGGTTATCCCGCAAAACCATACCAAGGTTGTGACCCTCGGTCGCTCGACCTTGTTGCAATCCCTCTTGCGCGTCGCAATTCTTACCAACGACAAGTTCCGCGGCGTGCGCATCGTCCTTGCGCCGGGTAGCCTGAAAATCATCAGCAGCAACGCCGAACAGGAAGAGGCGCAGGAGGAACTTGAAGTCGCCTATAATGATGACCCGCTCGACGTCGGTTTCAACGTCACCTACCTGCTCGATGTCCTCAACAATGTGTCGGTGGACAGCGTAGACATCCGCCTGGCTGACGCCAATTCAAGCGCCTTGATCACCTTGCCCGGCAACGACAGATTCAAGTACGTCGTCATGCCGATGCGCATTTAGCACGC
The DNA here is from genome assembly GCA_964487715.1 of uncultured Rhodocyclaceae bacterium. GTDB lineage: Bacteria > Pseudomonadota > Gammaproteobacteria > Burkholderiales > Rhodocyclaceae > Desulfobacillus. The sequence continues at coordinate 9,077 of CAZASE010000025.1, forward strand.
CGTACCTGGCAGTCCCTGGAGCAATTGATGGCCGAAACGAACAACCACGACGACAATACCTACGATTCCAGCAGCATCAAGATCCTGAAAGGCCTCGAGGCCGTGCGCAAGCGCCCCGGCATGTACATCGGAGATACCTCGGATGGTACGGGTTTGCACCACATGGTATTCGAAGTCGTCGACAACGCGATCGACGAAGCCCTCGCCAATTATTGTGACGAGATTGTCCTGATCATCCACCCGGACAATTCAATATCCGTCACCGACAACGGCCGCGGCATACCAATCGACATCAAGGACGACGACGAGTTCAAGCGTTCCGCCGCCGAGATTGTCATGACCGAGCTCCATGCCGGCGGCAAGTTCGACTCAAATTCCTACAAGGTTTCCGGCGGACTCCATGGCGTTGGCGTCTCCGTCGTCAACGCACTTTCCGAGTGGTTGCGCCTGACGATTCGTCGCGAGGGCCACAAACACGCGATGGAATTCCGCGGCGGCGCCGCAGTCGAGCCGCTGAAGATCGTCGGCACTACGGAAAAACGCGGCACCGAGGTGCATTTCCTCGCCTCGCGCGAAATTTTCGGCGACATCGAGTATCACTACGACATTCTGGCCAAGCGCCTGCGCGAACTGTCGTTCCTCAATAACGGTGTGCGCATCAAGCTGGTCGATCAGCGCAGCGGCAAGGAAGAGGATTTCGCCTTTTCCGGCGGCGTCCGCGGTTTCGTCGAGTACATCAATCGCTCCAAGGCTGTTCTCCATCCGAATATCTTTTGCTCCAGCGGCCAGAAGGACGGCATCACCATCGAAGTTGCCATGCAATGGAATGATTCCTACGCCGAACAGGTGCTGTGCTTCACCAACAACATCCCGCAGAAGGACGGCGGCACCCACCTTACCGGCTTGCGCATGGCGATGACCCGCGTCATCAACAAATTCATCGACGAGAACGAACTGGCCAAGAAAGCCAAGGTGGAAACCAGCGGCGACGACATGCGCGAAGGCCTCGCCTGCGTCCTGTCCGTCAAGGTTCCAGAGCCGAAATTTTCCTCGCAAACCAAGGAAAAGCTGGTTTCCTCGGAAGTGCGGCCTGTCGTCGAGGAGATCGTCGGCGCGCGACTGGCGGAATTTCTGCTGGAGCGCCCGGCTGACGCACGCATCATCACTGGCAAGATCATCGATGCCGCGCGTGCGCGCGAAGCGGCGCGCAAAGCGCGCGAGATGACGCGTCGCAAGGGCGTACTCGACGGCATCGGCCTGCCGGGCAAGCTCGCCGATTGCCAGGAGAAGGACCCCGCCTTGTGCGAACTCTACCTCGTCGAGGGCGATTCTGCGGGCGGCTCGGCCAAGCAAGGGCGCGACCGCAAGTTCCAGGCGATCCTGCCGCTCAAGGGCAAGATCCTGAATGTCGAGAAGGCGCGCCCCGACAAGCTGCTCTCCTCGCAGGAAATCGTCACCCTGATCACCGCGCTGGGCACGGGCATCGGCAAGGGCGACGACTACAAGCCCGAAAAGCTGCGCTATCACCGCATCATCATCATGACCGATGCCGACGTCGACGGCGCCCACATCCGCACTTTGCTGCTAACCTTCTTTTACCGCCAGATGCCGGAGCTTGTCGAGCGCGGCTACATCTACATCGCGCAGCCGCCCCTGTACAAGATCAAGCACGGCAAGAGCGAACGCTACATCAAGGACGACCACGAGCTGAATCAGCACCTCCTCAGGCTGGCGCTCGACGAGGCCGAATTGATCCCGCGTGCCGGCGCCGAGGCTATTCGCGGCGAAGCGCTCGCCGAGCTTGCTCGTTCCTACATTCTTTCCGAAGCGGTGATTTCGCGCCTCGGCGGCTTTGTTGACGATGAAGTCCTGCACGCGCTGCTGGCGCACGACATCGCGGTCGACCTTTCGGACGAGTCGCGCGCGCGCGCGTCTGCCGCGGCCCTGGCGCAACACCTCGGAGGCGCCCTGCGCATTTCGCCGCGCTTCGACGAGAAGGCCGAGCGCTGGCTGCTGCATCTCGAACGCGTACATCACGGCAATCTGAAGATCGGCGTGCTCGACGAGGAGTTCCTGCTTTCCGGCGATTACAAGCAGATACGCCACACAGCCGCGCTGATCGCCGGCCTGATCGGGCCGGCGGCGGTCATGCTGCGCGGCGACAAGTCGCAGGCGATTCGCAGCTTTGCCGAAGGCATGACATGGATGCTCGGCGAAGTCGAGCGCGGCCTGAGCAAGCAGCGCTACAAGGGCCTCGGTGAAATGAATCCGCAGCAGTTGTGGGAAACCACGATGGATCCGACCAAGCGACGCCTGCTCAAGGTGCAGATCGACGACGCGATCGCCGCCGACGAGATTTTCACCAAGCTGATGGGTGACAACGTCGAGCCACGCCGTGCCTTCATCGAGGGCAACGCGCTCTATGCCCGCAACATCGATGTCTGAGTCGCGCCCCGCTGCCGCCGCGCCGGCGCCTTTTCGGATGTAGGCATGGCCCAATACGTCTTCACGATGAACCGTGTCGGCAAGATTGTGCCGCCGAAGCGCTTCATCCTCAAGAACATCTCGCTGTCCTTCTTTCCAGGCGCGAAGATCGGCGTGCTCGGCCTCAACGGCTCGGGCAAGTCTACGCTCCTGCGCATCATGGCGGGCGCCGACACGGACATCGAAGGAGAGGCCATCCCCATGTCCGGGCTGCGCATCGGCTACCTGCCGCAGGAGCCGCAACTCGATGCCGAGTCAACGGTGCGGCAGGCGGTGGAAGGCGGCCTCGGTGCGCTCATGGAGGCGCGCGCGCGACTCGAACAGATTTATGCTGCCTACGCCGAAGCTGATGCCGACTTCGACAAGCTGGCTGAGGAACAGGCGCGCTACGAGGCAGTGCTCGCCGCCGCCGGCGACGACGTCGACCACCAGCTGGAGATAGCCGCCGACGCGCTGCGCCTGCCGCCGTGGGAGGCGAAAGTCGCGCAGCTCTCGGGCGGCGAGAAGCGCCGCGTGGCGCTGTGCCGCCTGCTGCTGTCGAAGCCGGACATGCTGCTGCTCGACGAACCGACCAACCACCTCGATGCCGAATCGGTCGATTGGCTCGAGCAGTATCTGACGCGCTTTCCCGGCACCGTTGTGGCGGTCACCCACGATCGATACTTCCTCGACAACGCGGCCGAATGGATTCTTGAACTGGACCGCGGCGAAGGCATTCCGTGGAAGGGCAACTACTCCAGCTGGCTGGAACAGAAGGAAGCCCGCCTGGAGACCGAGTCGCGCCAGGAGGCCGCCCGCATCAAGACGATGAAGCACGAGCTTGAGTGGGTGCGGCAGAATCCGAAGGGCCGCCAGGCCAAGAGCAAGGCGCGATTGGCACGCTTCGACGAGCTCAATTCGCAGGAATACCAGAAGCGCAACGAGACCCAGGAGATCTTCATCCCGATCGGCGAGCGGCTGGGCGACAAGGTCATCGAATTCAAAGCCGTGTCGAAGGGCTATGGCGATCGGATGCTGATCGACAAGCTGGATTTCAGCGTTCCGCCCGGCGCTATTGTCGGCATCATCGGCGCCAATGGTGCCGGCAAATCGACCCTGTTTCGCATGATCACCGGCCAGGAGAAGCCCGATGCGGGGGAGGTCGTCATTGGACCAACGGTGCGGCTGGCCTACGTAGACCAGAGCCGCGACGCGCTGGACGGCGCGAAGACGGTATTCGAGGAGATTTCCGGCGGTGCCGACATCCTCACGGTCGGAAGGTACGAGACACCCTCGCGTGCCTATATCGGCCGTTTCAACTTCAAGGGCGGCGACCAGCAGAAGAACGTCGGCCAGCTTTCCGGCGGCGAGCGCGGCCGCTTGCATCTGGCCAAGACGCTGATCACGGGCGGCAATGTGCTGCTGCTCGACGAGCCGTCAAACGACCTCGACGTCGAGACCCTGCGCGCGCTGGAGGAGGCCCTGCTCGAGTTCGCCGGCTGTGTGCTCGTCATCAGCCACGATCGCTGGTTCCTCGACCGCATTGCCACCCACATCCTGGCCTTCGAAGGCAACTCCGAGGCAGTCTTCTTCAACGGCAACTACCATGAATACGAAGAAGACAAGCGGCGCCGGCTCGGCATTGAAGGGGCGCAGCCGAAACGCATCCGTTTCCGGCCGCTCAAGGGCTGACGCGGTGTCCATGGAATATCGCATCGTTCCGGTCACGCCGTTTCAGCAGAATTGCTCAGTGCTCTGGTGCAGCCGCACGCGCGCCGCTGCGGTGGTTGATCCCGGCGGCGACATCGAGCGCATTCTTGCGGTCGCCGCCGGACTCGACCTGCAGATCGCACGGATCCTCTTGACGCACGGCCACATCGATCACGCCGGAGGCACTGTCGAGCTGAAGCGCCGCCTGGGCGTCCCGGTCGAGGGTCCGCAACGCGATGAGCAGTTCTGGATCGACCAGCTGCCGCAACAAAGCCAGATGTTCGGATTTGCCCGCGCCGAGGCATTTACGCCGGATCGCTGGCTGGACCAGGACGACAAGGTGGTCTTCGGCGACGTCGAGCTGGAAGTGCTGCATTGTCCCGGTCACACGCCGGGACATATTGTGTTCTTCCATCGGCCGTCACGCCTGGCGGTTGTCGGCGACGTCCTGTTCCAGGGGTCGATCGGTCGCACCGATTTCCCGCGCGGCGACCACGACACGCTGATTCGTTCGATCCGGCAGCGGCTGTGGCCGCTCGGTGACGACGTGGCCTTCATCGCCGGGCACGGGCCGATGTCGACGTTCGGCGACGAGCGGCGCGACAACCCTTTCGTCGGCGACGGCGCGTAGCTCGTGCGGTTCGCCCCGGGCCAGCTGAATCGCGCCCGCTAGACGCTCTTCTTCTTCGCCTTGGTGGCCGGTTTCTTTGCTGCGGGCCGGGCGGCTTCTTTCGCCGGTGCCGGGTCCTCCGTCTTGCCGGCCGTCTTCTTCGGCGCGCGTGGCTCGAACTCGAAGCCGACCTTGCCGTCGCCGCCGCGCACCAGGAAAGCCGAGAACTTGCGCTTGGTGCGCGATGAGACGAAGCCGCGTAGCAGGTCGCTGCGTCCGCTGCTCAGCAGCTTGGTCATCTGGGCGCGCTCGACCGGCTGCTGCAGGATGATCTTGCCGGAGCGAAAGTCGCAGGTGCGGGCGCTTCCAACCGCCTTTTCGCAGACATAGGCCATGCCGTGCTCGAAGACCGCGCCGCCGCATTTCGGGCAATTGCCGAGAGCTTCCTGGCCGCTGAAGTCCACCGCTTCGCCGTCGCCTTCGCCGCCCTGGCCGAAATCGAATTCCGGCAGGTCGTCCGCGTTCAGGCGGATCAGCGCGGCGAACGGCCGGCCCATTTTGCTGCGAAATCCGGAAAGCGGCCCGACGACGCGCCGGGCCAGCAGCTCGTCGATTTCCTCCGACTCGAAAACCCGGCCGGCGACCACCTTCCACAGGGCGTAATCACACTTCTTGCACTGGAATTTCTTGTAGTTTTCCTGCACCACGCCACCGCACTTCGGGCAGGGGTGCTCAAGCGTGCTGAACACCTCCTCCGGGATCTCGCCGTGCTTGATGCGGTCAACCATGATCCGCGTCTGCTCGATGATATGGTCCATGAACTCGTTGCGATCGAGTGCGCCGGACTCCATCTGTTTGAGCTTGTATTCCCAGTGGCCGGTCAGTTCGGGCGAGTGCAATTCGTCCACGCCTAGGGTGGAGAGCGCAAAAAGAAGCGAAAACGCCTTGGCCGTCGGCTGCAGCTCACGCCCGTTGCGGTGCACGTACTCTTCGAAAATCAGTCCTTCGATGGTCGCTGCCCGTGTCGCAGGCGTGCCAAGCCCGCGCGCCGACATGGCTTCGCGCAGCTCTTCTTCCTCGATCAGTTTGCCGGCCCCTTCCATGGCGGACAGCAGCGTCGCTTCGGTGAAGCGTGCCGGCGGCTTCGTCTGGCTGGCCTTGACGCCAACGTCGTTGGCCCAGACGCGTTCCTTCGGCTTGACCGGCGCCAGTTGCGTGCCGCCCTTGTCGCCATCGACCTCATCCTGCGCTTCCTTGCCGTACACGGCGAGCCAGCCTGCGAAAACCAGCACCTTGCCCTCCGACTTGAACGGTTCCTTCTCGACGCGCGTGATGCGCGTCGTGACATTGTGCTCGGCGGCCGGGAAGAAAATGGCGAGGAAACGCTTCGTCACCAGGTCGTACAGCTTCTGTTCGGCGTCCGAGAGGTTCTTTGGCGTGGCGCCAGTCGGGATGATGGCGAAGTGGTCGGAGACCTTGGCGTTGTTGAAGATGCGCTTGTTCGGATGCACCCAGCCGCCCTTGAGAATCTGTGCGGCAAAAGGTGCGTAGGCGGTGCCGGCGAAGCTTTTCAGCGTGTCCTTGACGGTGCCGACGTAATCCTCCGGCAGGCAGCGCGAGTCTGTCCGCGGGTAGGTCAGTGCCTTGTGCTTTTCGTACAAGGCCTGCGCCAGCGCCAACGTCGTCTTGGCGGAGAAGCCGAAGCGGCCGTTGGCTTCGCGTTGCAGTGAGGTCAGATCGAAAAGCAGCGGCGACAACTGCGTCGTCGGCTTGCTTTCCTCCTCGACGATGCCGTGTTTGCCCAGGCATTTCTCGCGGATTTCCTGCGCCCGGGTGAAGTCCCAGAGGCGCTCGGCGCGTGCGTGATCGTCCTCGCCCTTGGCGAACTTCTCGTCGAACCAGCGCCCGCGATAGGTACCGGCGACGGCACCGAACTCGGCCTCCACTTCCCAGTAATCGCGCGGCCGATGGGCGCGGATGCGTTCTTCGCGCTCGACCAGGATGGCCAGGGTCGGTGTCTGGACGCGGCCGACCGGTGTCTTGTGAAAGCCGCCGCTGGCGGAATTGAAGGCCGTCATGGCGCGCGTGCCGTTGATGCCGATCAGCCAGTCGGCCTCCGAACGACAGCGCGCAGCGTCGGCGAGCGGTTGCATCTCCTTGTCCGAACGCAGATGGCCGAAGCCTTCGCGAATGGCGGTCGGCGTCATCGATTGCAGCCAAAGCCGACGAATCGGCTTGTCGGTCCTGGCATGTTGCGCCAGATAACGGAAGATCAGTTCGCCTTCGCGGCCGGCGTCGCAGGCGTTGATCAGGCCACCGACGTCCTTGCGTTTCATCAGGCGCACCAGCACCTTGAGCCGGTCACCGGTTCGGTCGATCGGCTGCAGCGTGAAGTGTGGCGGGATGACCGGCAGGTGCGCGAACGACCACTTGCCGCGTTTGACTTCGTACTCCTCGGGCACGGCGAGTTCGAGCAGGTGGCCGACTGCCGAGGAAAGGACGAATTCATCGCTCTCGAAGTATTCGCCTTTGCGCGTGAAGCCGCCGAGCACCTTGGCGATGTCCTGTGCAACCGACGGCTTTTCCGCAATGATGAGTTGTTTGGCCATGCTCTTGGCAATCGCGCGTGGGGCTAGCGCGGGGAAAGGCCCGGATGATAAGGAGATCGGTGCGGGCTGGCAAGCATCGGCGCGTCAATGCATGAACCGCGCATTGTCATCCGACAGCAGTTCTTCGAGGATCAGGGTATCCATGGCCTGGTGCTGGTTCCACAGCACCATGAGGACGATGATCTTCAGTTTCGACAGGGAGACGGCGTGATCGGAAAGCGCCATGGCGCGTTCGATGATGACCTCGCGCGTCAGCGGGCTCAGTACGCCGGAGTTGCCGAGGAAGACCAGAAAGCCGCGGCATTCGGCATCCAGCCGTCCCGTCTCCTCCTCGCTGTAGCAGCGCGTCGAGCTGCTTTCGGCGCCAATCGCCGGCAGATCGGAGCCGGCCTCGCGCAGGCCGTCCAGCCATTCCAGCGCCTCGCTGATTTCTTCGTCGTCGAAACCGGCGGCGGAAAGCTTCAGTGCCAACTGTGCGGCGTCGGGGCAGGCATCGGTCTGGAAGTAATTCTCGAAAAGGTAGACAAGTATGTCGAACATGGCGACGAACCGGCGTTTGCTGTTTCAGGCGCAGTGGATGAAGCCAATCGTCCGGCGCGCGACTCTCAACCGGCGGAAATTCGCTGGAACCGGCCCCCCGGGAGGCGGCTCACCTGCCCCTCCAGTTCCATTTGCAACAGGATGGCGTATAGACCTTCCGCCGTCAAGCCGCTGCGCGCGACGAGCGTGTCGACGTCGCAGGGGTCGAAACCGAGGCAGTCGAGCACGCGCGCCTCTGCCGGACCGCAAGGCGGCGTATCGGGTGCCGCCTGCTCGACCGGCACCGGCAGACGCAATTCATCGAGGATGTCGCGCGCGTCGTCAACCAGCTTGGCGCCCTGCTTGATGAGTTTGTGGCAACCCTTGGTCAGAGGTGAATGGATCGATCCGGGAATGGCGAAAACGTCGCGTCCCTGTTCGCCCGCCAGCCGGGCGGTGATCAGCGACCCGCTGCGCTCCGCTGCTTCGACCACCAGACAGCCGAGCGCCAGGCCCGAAATGATTCGGTTGCGCCGCGGGAAGTTCTCCTTGAGCGGCGGCGTGCCGAGGGGGAACTCGCTGACGATGACGCCATCATTGGCGATGCGCTGCGCCAGTTCGCGGTTGCGCGCCGGGTAAACCCGGTCGCAGCCGGTACCGATGACGGCAATCGTCGAGCTGCCGCCGGCAAGACCGCCGCCATGCGCGGCGGCATCGATGCCGAGCGCCAGCCCACTGACGATGGCGAGGCCCGCCTGCGACAGCGCTCGCGCAAACGCTTCGGCGTTGGCGTTGCCCTGCGGCGTCGCGTTGCGGCTGCCGACGACGGCGATGCTCGGCCGGTTGAGCAGCTCCGGGCGCCCCTTGACGTAAAGAAGCGAAGGCGGATCGGCGGTGTCGAGCAGGCGCCGCGGGTATTCGGCGTCGGCCAGCGTGAGGATGCGGTTTTGCGGCGCTTGCGCCCACGCCAGCGCTGCTTCGACCGCCTCGGTGGAATCATGGGCCAGCAGGCTTTCCGCGGCGGCACGCGGGATGTTGCGTGACAGCGCCGCGATACCGGCGGCGAAGATGTCTTGCGGCGGGCCGAAGGCGGCCAGCAGGGCGCGCTGCGTCTCGCCGCCGATGCCGGGGGCGAGCGTCAGTCGCAGCCAGGCAGCGAGGTCGCGCTGCTCACCCTCCATGCCCCGGACGGCGTCAGGGGGTGCTGACGATATCGGCCACCACCACCGGCCGGCCGACGTTCATCACCAGCGCGTAGGAAATTCGGTCGAAGGCGCGAAACACGAAGGCCAGCCCATAGCGCTCGGCCGGCAGGCGGACCGTGGTCTTCTCGCCGTCGATGCGCACTTCGTGACTGCCGCCGTGGCGATGCAGCGCCAGCACGTGGCCGACCTCCAGGCCGTCACGCTTTCCGCGATTGATGGTGATGACCGCGTTGCGGCCGGCTTCCTTGACGCCGCCGTAGATCGAAACGATCTGGCCATCGATCTTGGCGGCGGGCGCATGCGGCACATAGGCGATCGATTCCGGCCGCGCGAAAGGCACCAGCCGGTCGTCGCGGCCGATCTCCTCCTTGGCCGTGACAATCTCCACGGTCGCCGGGTCGCCCGCCCGCAGCAGCTTGGCGCTGCCGAGGTAGAAGGCCTCGTGGGCGATCGGTTCGCGCGTTTGCGGATCGAGCAGCGGCTTGCTCGGGCGGTAGATCTGCCAGAGCTTGACCTTCGAATCCAGCCCGGCCACGTAAGCCACATTGCCCGGCCCGACGTAGACGCGATCCTCCTGCGTGGCGACGACGCGCGGCGCGTTGCGCAGCCCGTCTTCCTCGACCACCAGCGGTTGCGACAGGAACGGCTCGATCACCTGCGGCGGAATGCTGGAAATCTGCTCGGCGATCGTCTCCGAATAGACCTTCGGATCGAGCTTTACGGTGCCGGCAATGCGCAATTGCGGGTCGCCGCCGCTCCGATCGAGAACCAGCACCTGTCCCGGATAGATGCGGTGCGGGTTCTTGATCTGTTCCTTGTTCATGCGCCAGAGCTCGGGCCAGCGGTACGGCTGCTGGAGGAACTTGCTGGAAAGACCCCATAGCGTGTCGCCTGGCACGACGACATGGCGATCCGGCGCGTCGTCGGCGAGTTGCAGCGGTTGGGCTTCCTGGGCGATCGCGCAGGAGATTGAAATACTCAGAAGCAGCGCAGATATAATTCGGATCATCGTCTTGGCCTCGTACAAGGTTCCGGAGCCGGGGACCGGTTTCTCTTCTCGTCGAAGTCTAGCACGCTAGCATCGACTTTTACAGGTTTGCATTAATTGTCCCACCTAATTACCTAAATTTGCAAGCTTTTTATGGCACTTCTTCCGATCCTGCGCTACCCCGATCCGCGCCTGCACAAGAAGGCGGCACCGGTCGAGCGCGTTGATGCGGCCCTCCGCAAGCTGGCGGCGGACATGGCGGAAACCATGTATGAGGCGCCCGGCATCGGCCTGGCGGCGACGCAGGTCGATGTCCATCTGCGGCTGATCGTCATCGATGCGTCGGAAGACAAGTCGCACCTGCTGACCCTGATCAATCCGACGCTGGTCGCGAGCGCCGGCGCGCAGACCTGCGAGGAAGGCTGCCTGTCCGTGCCGGGCGTCTTCGAGAAGGTCACGCGTTCCGAGCGGGTTCGCGTTGCCGCGCTGGACCTGCAGGGCGAGTCCTTCGAACTGGACGCCGACGGCCTGCTCGCCGTGTGCATCCAGCACGAGATGGATCACCTGGAAGGCAGGGTCTTCGTCGAGCATCTCTCGCGCCTCAAGCAATCCCGCATCCGCGCCCGGCTCGCCAAGCAGGCACGCATCACCGCGTGATGCGGCACCCATGAGAGTCGCCTTCGCCGGCACGCCGGACTTCGCCGCCTGTGCGCTGAAGGCTATCCTGGCCGTCGGCCATGCGGTTCCGCTGGTGCTCACCCAGCCGGATCGTCGCGCCGGGCGCGGCATGGCGCTGCAGCCGAGCCCGGTCAAGCAGCTCGCCCTGCGCCACGCGCTGGCGCTGCATCAACCGGCGTCGCTGAAGGCGGCCGAGGCGCAACAACCATTGCGCGCCGCCGCCGCCGATGTGCTGGTGGTAGCGGCCTACGGACTGATCCTGCCGCAGGCGCTGCTCGACATTCCGCCCATGGGCTGCATCAACATCCATGCCTCGCTCTTGCCGCGCTGGCGCGGGGCGGCACCGATCCAGCGTGCCATCTTGGCCGGCGACGCGGAAACCGGCGTGACCATCATGCAGATGGACGCCGGTCTGGACACCGGGCCGATGCTGTTGCGGGAGAGCATCCCGATCGGCGATTCAGACACGACGCTGTCGCTGCACGACAAGCTGGCCGCGCTCGGCGCGGCGCAGGTGGTCGAAGCGCTGCGGCGACTTGCCGCTGGTGGCCTGGTGGCGACGCCGCAGCCGGCCGAGGGCATCACCTATGCAGCCAAGATCGACAAGCACGAAGCCGAGCTGGACTGGCGCAGGCCGGCCCCCGAACTCGAGCGGGCGGTACGTGCTTTCGACCCGTTTCCGGTTGCCGCAGCGTGCGTGTTCGACGCGCCGCTGAAGATCTGGCGCGCACGGGCCGAAACGGGTAGCGGTGCGCCGGGCGAAATTCTCAGCGCCGACGGCAAAGGCATCGTCGTCGGCTGCGGTACCGGCGTGCTGCGCCTGCTGCAACTGCAGCGGCCCGGCGGCAAACGCCTGAATGCAGGCGATTTCCTGCGCGGCTTCGCGCTCAAGGCCGGCCTCCGTTTTGCGTTGCCGCCCGATTGAATTATTCCGCGGCCGCCCCATCTAAGGGTCGCTGGAATCCACAAGGAGACACCGAAATGTTTGGCAACTGGCTGAAAACAATGGTTCTCATGGCAGGCATCCTGGTGCTGTTCGCCACTGTCGGCGGCGCCATCGGTGGCGCCCAGGGCATGCTCATCGCTTTCCTGCTGGGTGCCGGCATGAATGTCTTCGCCTACTGGTTCTCGGACAAGATGGTGCTGCGCATGTACAACGCGCAGGCGGTTGACGAAGCCTCCTCGCCTTACCTCTACAACATGGTGAAGGAGCTCGCCCAGCGAGCGCAAATTCCCATGCCGCGCGTCTACATCATCGACGAGGCGCAGCCCAACGCCTTCGCCACCGGTCGCAATCCGGAACACGCCGCCGTGGCAGCCACCACCGGCATCCTGCAGATGCTCTCGGCGCGCGAGCTGCGCGGTGTCATGGCGCACGAGTTGTCGCATGTGAAGCACCGCGACATCCTCATCTCGACGATTTCCGCCACCGTTGCCGGCGCGATTTCCTCGCTGGCCCAGTTCGGCATGATTTTCGGCGGCTCGCGCGACGGCGAGCGCGCCAATCCGGTTGTCGCCATCGTCGTCATGATCCTGGCGCCGATTGCCGCCATGCTGATCCAGATGGCCATCTCGCGCGCCCGCGAGTTCGAGGCTGACCGCGGCGGTGCCGAGATCTCCGGCGACCCCAATGCATTGGCCGACGCACTGGCGAAGATCGACGCCTACGCCCGCGGCATTCCAATGCAGACGGCCGAGGCGCATCCCGAGACCGCGCAGATGATGATCATGAACCCGCTCTCGGGTGGCGGAGTCCGCGGCCTGTTTTCGACTCATCCGGCGACCGAAGAGCGCATCGGGCGCCTGCGCGCGATGGCCTGAGCGGCGTTCAGGCGGCGGGATTGCCGGCGCTGGCGAAGGACCAGTTCGTCTGGATGATTTCCCAGCGCCCGGCCGCGCGGCGATAAACCTCAGTGCAGTTCCAGCGCAGCGCGTCCCCGCTGCCGCCCCAGGAGTGGAACTGGAACGTCAGCACCGCCGCATCGCCGACGTGCTGCACGCGCGGCGCGACGATCTCCCAGCGTTCGGCGGAAACCTGCCCGCGCAGGCTCTCGTAGTAGCGGGTGAGGGCCTCCAGCCCGTCGAGGCGCTGCGGCAGGAAGGGATCGAAGTACGCCACGTCGGCTGCCGATATCTCGAGAAAGCCCGAAGGATCGCCCCGGCACCAGCGCTCGAGCGCGGCGCGCTCCAGTGCGATGATCTCGTCCTGCATCATGTTCATGCTCCCGTGTTTGGCGGATTGGACCAGCCGGCTGCCGGAAACGTGACAGCCTTCGCAGGGACTATTTGGCGAGCTTCTGCCGCAGGTAGTCCAGTACCTCGTCCAGCGTGCCCAGCCTGCCGTAGTCAGCTTCGGGAATGTCCACCTTCAGCTTCTCGTGCAGGGCGAGGAGGAAATTGAGCCAGTCCATCGAGTCCAGGTCGACCTGGTTGCGCAGCGGTCGATCGGCACGCAAGTCGCTCTCCTCCACTTCCGGCGCGATGGTCTTCAGCGCCGCGATCACCACGGCGCGCAGTTCTTCTTCTTTCATCACAAGCTCTCCGGTTGTTGCAACAGGTCTCGCAGTTCGGCGAGAAACAGCGCACCGCGATGGCCGTCGGACACGCGATGGTCGGCGGCCAGGCTCGCCGTCGCCATCGGCATGACCGTCAGCGCGCCATTCTCCGCCCACGGCAGCGCATTGATGCGGCCGAAGCCGACCAGCGCCACCTGCGGCGGATAGATCACGCCGAATACCGCCGCCACGCCCTGCTCGCCGAGGTTGGTCACGGTGAGGGTCGGGTCGGACATCTCCGAGCTGCGCAGCGAGCCCGCGCGGGTGCGCTTGACGAGATCGGTGAGGTCGCTCATGAGTTGCTCCAGCGTCTTCCCGCCGACGTCGTGGATGGCCGGCGCGATGAGCCCGCCCTGCCTGAGCGAGATTGCCACGCCGATGTGCGCGGCGGCGGCGGGCTGGAAGGCGCCGTCGCGAAAGAAGCCGTTCATCTCGGGATACTTCCTCAGCGCCAGCGCTACCGCCTTCAGCTGCAGCGCGGCCATCAGCAGGCGCGCCGTGATCGGCCGCCCCGCGTTGGCCTGCGCCAGCCATTCCGTCGCGCGGCGCATCGGCACCGGCTCGGAGAGATAGTAGTGCGGGATCTCGCGCTTCGAGCGGCTCATTGCCGCGGCGATGGCCTTGCGCATTTCCGCCGCCTTGTCGGCTTCTTTGTCCGTCACAGGCGCCGTCCTGGCGGGACTGACTTCTGCAGCCGCCGCCTGCTCGACATCCGCCAACGTGACCGAACCCTCCGGGCCGCTGCCCGCCACCGTCTCGATGTCGACGCCAAGTTCCTCGGCGTGCTTGCGCGCTGCGGGCGAGATGCGGCGGCGTCCGGAACCAACGCCCTCTCCCCCGGCGCGAGGGGGAGGGCCGGGGTGAGGGGATGTCGCCGCAGCAGGTTTGGGCATTGGCGCGGCACGTGGCGCGCGCTTGGCGGCTTCCGCCGATTCGCCTGCTTCCAGCAGCGTCGCCATCACCGTGCCGACGGGGATCGTCTCATCGGGCTGGACCAGCAGCTCGAATACGGTGCCCTCGCACCAGATCTCGACATCCACCGCCGCCTTCGAGGTATCGACGATGGCCACCACCTGGCCCTTCTTCACCGTGTCGCCGGGGCTGACTTTCCATTCGAGGAGCTTGCCCTCGTCCATGTCGGCGCCCAGCGAGGGCAATTTGAACTCGATCATTTTCCGAGCACCTGCCGGACTGAAGAGATGATCTTCGGCACTTGCGGCAGGGCGGCTTCCTCCATGTGCTTGGCGTAGGGGATCGGCACCTCCTCGCTGCAGACGCGCGCCAGCGGCGCGTCGAGGTCGAAGAAGCACTGCTCGACGATGCAGGCCATCACTTCCGCCGCCAGGCTGCCGCTCTTCCAGCCCTCGTCCACCACCACCGCCTTGTGCGTCTTGCGCAGCGAGGTGGCGATCGTCTCCGTGTCGAGCGGCCGCAGCACGCGCAGGTCGATCACTTCGGCTGAGATGCCCTCGGTCGCCAGTTGTTCGGCGGCGGCGAGCGTTTTCGGCAGCGAGCCGCCGTAGGTGATCAGCGTGATGTCGCCGCCCGCGCGCCGCACCGCCGCCGTGGCGATGTCGCAGCCCCAGTCGTCGGGAAGATCGCCTTCCATGTTGTACAACTGGGCGTGCTCGAAGATCACCACCGGGTCGGGATTGGCCAGGGCGGGGCCGAGCATGCCGCGCGCATCGCTAATGGTGGCCGGCGCCAGCACCCTGATGCCGGGGATGTGGGCGTACCAGTTCTCCAGGCTGTGCGAGTGCTGCGCCGCCAACTGGCGGCCGGCACCGGTGGCCATGCGCACGACCAGCGGCACGGAGAACTGCCCGCCAGACATGTGGCGCAGCGCCGCCGCGGTGTTCACGATCTGGTCGAGCGCCAGCAGGCTGAAATTCACCGTCATCACTTCCACGATGGGGCGCAGGCCGCCCAGCGCCGCGCCGATGCCGGCGCCGACGAAGCCGAGCTCGGAGAGCGGTGTGTCGCGGATGCGCTCCGGGCCGAATTCATCGAGGAAGCCCTTCGAGCAGGCGTAGGTGCCGCCGTACTTGCCGACATCCTCGCCCATGAGGAAGACGCGCGGATCGGCGGCGAGCGCATCAAACATGGCCTGGCGGACGGCTTCGCGGTACGTCATCTTCATGGCGGCGTCACCACGTCTTTCAGCAGATCGCCCACCGGTTCCCACGGCGCCGCCTCGGCAAAGTCGACCGCCGCCTTCACCTCGGCGTTGGCTCGTTCGTCGAGGGCGAGGAACTCCTCCTCCGTCAGCTTGCCCTCGGCCTTCAGCCGCGCCGAGAACGTGTGCAGCGGGCCGCGTTGCTTCCATTCCTCGACTTCCGCCTTGTCGCGATAAAGCTCGGGATCGAACATCGAGTGGGCGCGGAAGCGGTAGGTCTGGCACTCGAGGAAGAAAGGGCCGAGGCCATCGCGGGCATGCTGGGCGGCGAGCTTCATGGCTTCGTGCACCGCGACGATGTCCATGCCGTCGGCCTTCAGCGTCGGCACGCCGTAGCTGGCGGCCTTGGCGCAGAGGTCGGTCTGCGCTTCCGAGCGCGCCAGCGCCGTGCCCATGGCGTAGAGGTTGTTCTCGCAGCAGAACAGCACCGGCAGCTGCCACAGGGCGGCGAGATTCATCGACTCGTGGAAGGCGCCCTCGGCCATGGCGCCCTCGCCGAAGAAGCAGGCGGAGACGCGCTGTTTGCCTTGAAGCTTGTCGGCGAGACCGAAGCCGACCGCCAGCGGCAGCCCGCCGCCGACGATGGCATTGCCGCCGTAGAAGCGCGTTTGCGCGTTGAAAAGGTGCATCGAGCCGCCGCGCCCGCGCGAGCAGCCCGACTGCTTGCCGAACATCTCGGCCATGATGGCGTCCATCGACACGCCGCGCACGAGGGCATGGCCGTGCTCGCGGTAGGTGGCGACGATGTTGTCTTCCGGCGCCAGCGCGTGCAGCGCGCCGACGGCGCAGGCCTCCTCGCCGATGTAGAGGTGCAGGAAGCCGCGGATCTTCTGCGCGCCGTAGAGCTCGGCGCACTTCTCCTCCATGCGGCGGATGCGCAGCATGTCGAAGAGCAGCGTCTGGGCGAAGACCTTATCGTAGGGAACAGTCATATCTCGTCATTCCCGCGCAAGCGGGAATCCATCGTAGCGGAAATGCCTGGATTCCCGCTTGCGCGGGAATGACGGCGGATCGTCATGCGCCTCCCTCCAGCGTGGACGTGTCGCCTTCCGGCAGCCCCAGCTCGCGTGCCTTGAGCAGGCGCCGCATGATCTTGCCGCTGCGCGTGCGCGGCAGCGAGGGCAGGAAGTCGATCTCTTTCGGCGCCACCGCGGCACCGAGTTTCTTGCGCGCATGGCCGAGCAGCTCCATGCGCAGGGCGTCGCTCGCCTCAAAGCCCTTCTTCAGCGAGACGAAGGCCTTCACCACCTCACCCACCATTTCATCGGGCTTGCCGATGACACCGGCCTCGGCCACCGCAGGGTGCTCCATCAGCGCGCTTTCCACCTCGAAGGGGCCGATCAGGTGGCCGGCCGACTTGATGACGTCGTCGGCGCGGCCGACGAACCAGAAGTAGCCGTCGACGTCGCGCTTCGCCAGGTCGCCGGTGAGATACCACTCGTTGTCGGGGCCGGCGAAGCACTTCCGGTAGCGCTCCTCGTTGTGCAGGTAGCCGCGCAGCATCGAGGGCCAGCCGCGCTTGAGCGCCAGTTCCCCCTCGGTATCCGCCGTATCCACCAGACTGACTTTGCCCTCGGCGTCCTTCTTCACGATGGCCGCCTCGATGCCCGGCAGCGGCCGGCCCATCGAGCCGGGCCTGATGTCGAAGGCCGGCGTGTTGGCGATCATGATGCCGCCGGTCTCGGTCTGCCACCAGTTGTCGTGGATCGGCAAGCCCAGCACCTCCTTGCCCCACCACACCGCCTCCGGGTTGAGCGGCTCGCCGACGCTGGCGACGAAGCGCAGATGGGGATACGAACGTTTGCGCGCGATCTCGGTGCCGGCCTTCATCAGCATGCGGATGGCGGTCGGCGCCGTGTACCAGACGCTGACTTTTTCCTCGTCGAGGATGCGATACCAGCGCTCGGCGTCGAAGTCGGCCTCGTCCACGATGGAGGTGACGCCGTGCAGCAGCGGCGCGATGATGCCGTAGGAGGTGCCGGTCACCCAGCCGGGGTCGGCGGTGCACCAGTAGATGTCGTCCGCATGCAGGTCGAGGGCGTACTTGCCGGTGGCCCAGTGCGTCGCCACTGCACCGTGCACGTGCATCGCCCCTTTCGGCGTGCCGGTGGTGCCGCTGGTGAAGTGCAGCAGGGACATGTCGTCCGCATCCGTCGGCATGATGTCGAAGTCGTCGGCAGCCTGCACCATCAGCGTGGCGAGGTCGAGCGTGCCGGGCACGCTGGTCGTCTGTCCTTCTTCGCCCACCAGCAGCACGTGGCGCAGCGTCGGCAGCTGGTCGCGGATCTTCGCCACCTTGCGTTCGTAGAGCAGTTCCGTGGTGACCAGCACCGTGCCCTCGCCGAGCCTGATGCGCGTGGCGATCGGCTCCGGGCCGAAGGCGGAGAACAGCGGGGACACCACCGTGCCGTTCTTGAAACTGCCCAGCACCGCGATGTACAACTCGGGGATGCGGCCGGAAAGCAGGAACAGCCGCTCGCCCTTGCCGACGCCGAGCGACTTCAGCGCGTTGGCGAAGCGGTTGGTGAGGCGCGACAACTCGCCGTAGCGGATGTCGCGCGAAGTGTTCGCGCCGAGGAAGCGGAAGGCGGTCCTGTCGCGACGGGCGCCCAGGGCATGGCGCTCGACGGCCTCGTGCGCGATGTTGAGCCCGCCGCCGGGCAGGCCTTGCAGTTCCGCACCGACCGCCGGCCAGCGGAACGCCGCGCGTGCCGCCGCGCAGTCCGCAAGGTTGGGCGGCAGGCGCAGATCGACGGCGGTCTTGCGGATGATGGGCGGACGTTCCACCACTCCCTCCCAAGGCGATGACGGATCCATTTTGCGGCCGTGTCCCGCCGCAGGACTTTGACCTAGCGCAATTCCGACAGAAGCGGGACCACCTTGAGCGGCGCTTCCTTGCCCTTCACCGACACCGTGCGCGCCGCGCCGCAGGCGAACGCGGCAGCGATCTGCCGGAGCACGGCCTCGGACACCAGCACTTCGCCGCCGGTCGCGGCCGATTCGATTCGCTTGGCGGTGTTTACCGTGTCGCCGATGACGTCGTAGAACTTCATGCCCATGCTGCCGAGCAGACCTTCGACCAGCGGACCGGCATGCAGGCCGATGCCGGCGGCCAGGCCGGATTCCGCCAGCAGCAACTGCGTCGCCGAGCGCAGGGCCAGTGCCGCGCGCGCCGCTTCGGCCGCATGCGCAAAGACGGCCAGCACCTCGTCGGCAGCGAATTTGAATTTGATGGTGCCCTGGGTGAGCAGCACAGTCTCGGCGGTTCGATAGTAGCGGTTCAGCATCTGCACCACCGCCTCCGGCGCGTCTTTCTCGCTCCAGGCGGTGAAGCCGCGGATATCCATGAAGAGCACGGCGCGCTCGTGACGGCGCAGGGAAAGCGAGGCCGGATCGTCCATCAGGCGGCTGAGCAGTTGCTGGCCGAGCAGCCACTCGGAGTAGGTCTTCAGCCTTGCCGAGGTCTCGCGCAGTTTGTCCAGGTAGCCGCGCGCGGTCAGGCTGGAAAGACCCATGCTCAGGCCGAGCAGCAAGGTCGCCAGCGTGACGAACCGGTGGCTGCCGTCAGCCATGAAGGTCGCCAGCGAATGGTATTTCTCCGGTTCGTTGGTTGCCTCGAACAGGGCGTACATCGCCAGCAGGATGCCGGCGCGCACGACGTCCTCCGCCACCCGCGCCGCGGCGGCCGCCCAGCCCGGCAGGCGCGGGCCGGTCGCTTGCAGCGTGCCGATGGCAAGGGCGAACAGCCAGTAGGCAACATGGTTGGGCGAATCGAAAAAGCGCATTCCCTCCAACGAGACTTCAACCAGGGTATAGATGGTCGGCCCGATCAGGTTGCCGAGGAAACGGCGCGGCCTATGCGCGAACTGCCGGCGGCTCAGCCACCAGGCCTGCATTACGCTGGCGAAGAGGATGGTGTACAGGTCGGGCGCGCGCAGGAACCCGGCCGGGCCCTCCAACAGCAGTTCCAGGAGTGAATTGGCGATCGGGAATTGCGCCGAGTTACCGAAGAATTCGAGGAAGAAACGGGTGCGGGACGTACCCGTCAGACGCGCTTCCAGCCGCGTGTCACCCATGGCCCGACCTGATTAGCTACAAACCTCAGCTTCGTCATTCCGGGCAAGCGAAGCGCGACCCGGAATCCAAAGCGGCCTCAAAAAGACCCTGGATTCCGGGTTCCGCCCCCGGATCAAGTCCGGGGCAAGCTCTGGCGGGCGGCCCCGGAATGACGGTGCCGGTGGGAACTTCGATCGTCTGCTGAACATTGTGGCTAATCAGGTGGCCCGAAGAGGCCTACACGACGCGGAAGTTCTTGAACTGCCAGGGGTCATCGCGGTCGAGGTCTTCCTCGAACAGCAGGCCGCGGTCCTTCAGCGGCGTCCAGTCGCCGTAGGCGCCGATGACGTTGCCCAGGTAGGGCCGGCAGATGCGCAGGATTTCCTCATACGGCATCTCGTCCGGCTCGATCAGGCCGCAAGCCGGATTCTTCATCGCCCAGATGACGCCGGCCATGACCGGCGTGGTGACCTGCAGGCTGGTGGCGCTGTTGTGCGGGCAGAGCGAGCGCGCCTCCGAGATTGAAAGCTGCGAGCCGTACCAGTAGGCCCCCTTGGCGTGGCCCATGAGCAGCACGCCCAGCTCGTCGATGCCGGCAACGATCTCATCCTTCAGCACGCGCTTCTTCGACTGCATGCGCCAGTTGCGCCCGGCCAGTTCGTGCACCGAAAGCACCGTGTCGTCGCAGGGATGGTAGGCATAGTGCACCGTCGGGCGGTACTCCGGCTGGTCGCCCTCGCCGACGCTGAAGTAATCGGCGATGGAGATCGATTCGCTGTGTGTGATGAGAAAGCCGACCACCGGCCCCGCCAGCGGCGTCCAGGTGCGCACCTGGGTGCTGGCGCCCGGGCGCATCAGGTAGATCGCCGAGCGGGTACCGTGGTCCTGCCGCCGTCCGTCCGGCGGAAAGTGGCGCTCGTGGCTGCCCCAGCCCAGCTCCGCCGGCTGGAAGCCCTCGCCGACGAAGCCGTCCACCGACCAGGTGTTGACGAACTCGCCCGGCACCTTGCGCCGGCTCGCCACCTGCGTGTCGCGCTCGGCGATGTGGATGCAGCGAATGCCCAGCGATTGCGCCAGGCGCGCCCAGCCCTCGCGCTTCTTCGGCGCCTCGACCGGCTTGCCGGTGCCGGCGGCGATATTCAAGAGCGCCTGCTTGACGAAATGCGATACCAGCCCCGGATTTGCGCCATGCGTCAGCACCGCCGTCGGCGCCTTGCCGTTCGGCCGCCGCAGCGCCAGCGCCTCCTCGCGCAGCGCGTAATTGGTGCGCTTCGCCACCGGCAGCGAGGGGTCCGTATAACCGCCCGCCCACGGCTCGACGCAGGTGTCCAGATACAGCGCGCCCTTGCGCTGCGCCAGCGCGATCAGGTCCGCGCTGGACACGTCGACGGAAAGGTTGAGGAGAAAATCGCCCGGCGACAGGCGCGGTTCCAGCAGCTGCAGGTAGTTGTCGCGCGTCAGCGGCGTCACCATGTGCGGCACGCCATGCCGGCGCGCCACGCCGATGCCATCCTCGTCACCGGTCATGATGAGGATCTGCTCCGGCTTCATCTCGATGTGGCGCAGCAGCAGCGGCAGCACGCCCTGCCCGACGCAGCCGAAGCCGACCATCACCAGGCGGCCACGGAAGGCGTGTTCCTTGCGGTGTTCAGTCAATTTCTCTCCCCTGCGGCCCCCTCCGGCGAGGCGCCGCGGGATCGCTTGTAAGGCCGCGCAGAATAGAGGAAATCGCCATGGAACTCAATATTGCGGACGGCGCCGGATGGCCGGTCCGCGGCCGCCGACCCCGGCTGCCGCACTAGTCAGTTCGCACCAGTGAGTTCCAATGTCATATTGACATGCCGTCTGCAGCAAAGCAGAATGCCGCCCACTACATGACAATGGCTAGCCGCCGGTGCGCAATGCCCGGCCGGCAAGAAGTGGTGATCGGGGAGATCATGGTACGGAGGTCGAGAGGCGCGTTGGCCTTTGAGATGGCTGGAGCGCGTTTGCGCTGCGTTTCGATTCATCGCGGCCCGGCGCGGATTGCAATTTCGTCGTGTCTTGCCGCACTTCTTGGGGCGAGCCCATTTGTCTGTCCCGAGGCGCACTCCTACGAGCTACGGCTCGCACCAAAATTCGTCTACACGATTTCGACCGGACCGATCGACCTCGAAGCGGATTCTCCGCAAGAGCTGTTCGCCGCATACCATGTAAAGCATATTGTGCGACCGTGGAAAATGAGGAGGAGAAGTGTAAGTGCGACCATCGGTGTCGTATGGCATCATGCGGGATGAATGTCCGTTGCATTCTGTCTTCGGTCAATCGGCAGCGAGATTGTATTGCTTCCGCAGTAGGCGGGACCGGAAGAGGTGAAGATGGAAGACCTAAGCGCGAAGCGCCGCAGTCAGAATAGCCGCTGGCGACCTGGGCCGCTGGTGCTGTCCTTGGTTGCTGGGCTATTGCTGGCCATCCTCACTCTAATAGCGAGCGTGTGGGGAAGCTTGTACGTTTTGTCATTCACGCAGGAATATTTCGAGTGGCCAACAGAACGAAATTTGCGGCTGCTCGCCTACATTCTTGCCGCATGGTTATCCTTGTCACCAGCGATAGCCGTGGTGTGCATGCCTCTTGGTTATTGTATTCGGCGGTCTGGTTGGCTGTTCGGGGGGCTTGCTGGATTCGTGGCTACAAGCGTTTGGCTTGTTATCTTCGACTGGAGCGAGGGTCGGCCTTCGGTACTCTATTACGGGGAGATAGTCGGCCTCATATTGCTTTCAGCGTTGCTTGCATCGCTTGGAGGGAGCCTTCGAGCGGGAAAACAATCAAACGGGCCGACTTGATTCTTGAACGCGCTTGCGCCTTCCGTAAAAGTCAGTCCCTGCAGCACGGCAAATGGAAAAGGGGCCAGGCTCGACCTGATTCTTGAACAGCTTGCACCTGCTGCGGCGGTCAGTCCCAGAAACCAAAGGTGCGGGAGTCGGATTGATTTCCGCCCGCCGTCAGATGAATTTGGGGCCAAAGCAAACATCGCAAACCCGCACTGATTCCCCACCCCACGAGCCCTCAATGGAAATGCCATCGGCCCGCAAGCCGCACCCCGCCTCCCCTCCAGGCCGATTCCCCTCTGCATTGAGGCGCCCGCCCACGCGCGCGCGGCGGTTTTGCGCCGACCGCGCCAACGCCCGCAGCTACCGGCACGATGCGCGCGGGCGCCTGCAAAGCGCCAGCGGCCCGGGCGGCAGCGCCAACTACCAGACCCATGCCGGCGCCGACACGCCGCCCGGCCTCGTCATCGACAACAGCGATGCCGGCTTCAGCGTCAGCGGCGACTGGCCGGCCTCCAGCGCCGTTGCCGGCTACCAGGGTGCCAACTACCAGACCCACGCCGCCGACGCCGAGCCGGTCGGCAGCCTCGTCATTGACAATCCGCAGGGCAGTGCCAGCGGCAGCTGGAGCGCCTCCAGTGCCGTCGCCGGCTACATCGGCAGCAACTACCTGACCCACCCCGCCGGCAGCGGCAGCGACCGCTACACCTGGACGGCCAGTCTCAGCCCCGGCAGCTACCGCGTCTATGCCCGCTGGAGCGCCCACGCCAACCGCGCCAGCGACGCCCGCTACACCATCAGCCACGCCGCTGGCCAGGACAGCGTCAGCGTCAGCCAGCAGATCAACGGCGGCAGCTGGAACCTCCTCGGCAGCTACCCCTTCGGCACCGCCGGCACGGTCAGCCTGGCCGGCGCCGGCAACGGCTACCTCATCGCCGACGCCGTCAAGTTCGTCCCCGTCGGCGGCAGCCCGCCCAGCGCCACCTGGACGGCCAGCCTCAGCCCCGGCAGCCACCGCGTCTATGCCCGCTGGAGCGCCCACGCCAACCGTGCCAGCGACGCCCGCTACACCATCAGCCATGCCGGCGGGCAGGACAGCGTCAGCGTCAGCCAGCAGCTCAACGGCGGCAGCTGGAACCTCCTCGGCCGCTACTCCTTTGGCGCCGCCGGCAGCATCAGCCTGAGCAGCGCCGCCGACGGCTATGTCATCGCCGATGCCGTGCGCTTCGTCGCCGACGATGCCGCCTACGACAGCGCCACCTGGCGGCCCGCCAGCAGCGGCACCTACGACCTCTACGCCCGCTGGAGCGCCCACCCCAACCGCGCCAGCGATGCGCGCTATACCGTCAGCCACGCCGGCGGGCAGGACAGCCTGACGGTCAACCAGCGGCAATCCGGCGGCAGCTGGAACCGGCTGGGCAGCTACACCCTGGCGCCGCATCACGCCATCACCCTCTCCAGCCAGGCCAATGGCTACGTCATTGCCGACGCCCTGCGCCTGCTGCGCAGCACCAGCGGCCAGCCGGCGGCGCTGCATTACGTGCACAGCGACCACCTGGGCACGCCGCGGGCGGTCGTGACGCAAGCCGCGGCCGTGCTGTGGCGCTGGGACGGCGAGGCCTTCGGCAACAGCATGGCCAACGAGGATGCGGACAACGACGGCCAGAGCCTGGCCTACAATTTACGCTTCCCGGGACAGTACTTTGACCGGGAAACCAATCTCCACTATAACGGGGCGAGAGACTACGATCCTTCGACCGGTCGTTACCCGACGGCGGACCCACTCGGACTCGCCGGCGGAGATCTCTCGCTCTACCTCTACGCGAAGAATAATCCGCTGAGCTACATTGATCCGCGAGGGGAGAGCACCGCTCTTGGAATTGCACTGGGTATTGGGGTTGGTGTTTACGCCATAGGCGTTGCAAACGGCTGGTGGAATTCACCTACTATTCCAGGTAAGCCTTCAGATGACCCGTTTGGGTCAGGTGGCACCATTACTCCATTTAGCCCATCAGGAAATGGTTCAGGGGGTTCAGGTTCAAGTTCTGGTTCGGAGAATTGTCCTGTACCTGATGATGGAGACGACTGTAAAAAACAATGGCAGAGAGCCAGGATTTGGTGTGCGACAAACTTTGGAGATCCGAAATACGACCCGCAAGTTTTTGGTTCCACGATGGAGCAATGTGTTCGCGGACAAGTGTCTGAGCGGTGCGGAGGCAACCGCGTGAGTCAGCCGCCGCCTCCGCCTGGTGCGAAAGGTGGGAAGAGGTATCTATGAAAAAGAACGAATTCCTTGATAAAGGAAACGAGCGACTTCGTGAAGCGTTAAACCTCGTTACTAACGGGAACGAACGTCAAGGGCTTCAAATGATAGAAGGCTTCCTGGTCGAGCATCCAAGTAATTCGGCTGCTCATCGGGCCAAGGCAATGACATTGGCTGCCCAAGGAAATTATCCGGGGGCAATTGAGTCGATGGAGATCGCTATTGATTTGAACAAGGAAGTAGCGCCCTCGCATTATCTGGAACTTGGGGAGTATCTTCTCGAAACCGGATCCTTTCTCGAGGCATATGATGCTTTGACCTCTGCAATTGAATTAATAGCCGAATCTCAGGATTCGTATTGCTTGACGTCAGCTCAAATTGCGCGCGCTGTCGCATCTTTGAAGGTGAATAGGCCTGATCTGGTTCGGGTTGACCTGGAAGCGCTAGGCGATGATGTCAGCACATATTGTGTCGGTGAAGTCTGGACCAAAAAAAAGCTCATCGAGTGTTTAGGAAAACTAAAGGGCGCAGCTTCGAATTAACCCCCGCGTGTTACGTAAAAGTCAGTCCCCGCAGCACGGCGATCTTCATCGGGCGTGAGCCGGCGCCGAATGAATAGGTTTGTTTGAAGAGAGAAGTTCCCACCCACCCGCCTTGCGGCGGGTAGCTGCTAAGAGAGAAGGGCCGCTGATCGCGGCCCTTCTTTATGTGGTCAGTCGCTGTGGACCAAAGGGGCCAGGCTCGGATTGACTCCTGAATAAGCCTGCGCCTTCTGCAAAGTCAGTCCCCGCAGGACGGCGATCCTTGTCGACGAGAGTAGCCGCTACCGAGCTGAATGGGTTTGTTTGAAGAGAGAAATCCCCGCCCACCGCGCTTCGCGCGGTAGCTGCTAAGAAGAAGGGCTGCTTGCTGCGGCCCTTCGATTTGCGGTGCCTACTTCTTCTCGCCGGTAACGAACCCGATCGGTCGTTTCTTTGGCGGCGCCCGCGGCGCCATGAGCTGGCGGATCGCATCGAGGATGCCGGCGATGGCCTGATCGTGGGTCATGAGTTTCCTCTCCATGCGGGCCTCCAGCTCATCGAGCCGCCTGGCCAATTCCTTGTGCCCGGCGAGCAGTTCGCGCAACTGCACGAAGGCGCGCACCACGTAGATCGACACTTCCACGGCGCGCGGGCTGTTCAACACGGTGGCCGCCATGATCGCCCCGTGCTCGGTGAAGACGTAAGGCAGGTACTTTCGATGCTGGCCGCGGCCGCTCTTTAAGGTCGCAAATTGCGACCTTAATGCCTCCCATTCCTCCTGACCTGCCCGGTTTTATCGGGCCAGTTTGATCGCGCGGCGCCGGCCCGGCTCCGCGTACAATTCGCCGATTGGAACAAAGCACGGCGCGGGCGGCATGGGCGATCGGAGGGAACCGCAGGACTACAGCGCCGAGATGCGCAAGCACGATTCGCTCCCCCTGCGGATCTTCTTCGTCGTGCTCGGCACGCTGTTCGTCGCGCTCGGCGTTGCCGGCGCGGTGCTGCCGTTGCTGCCGACGACGCCCTTCATGCTGCTGGCGGCCGCCTGCTATGCGCGGGCCTCGACGCGCTTCTACAACTGGCTGCTGAACAATCCGCTCTTCGGTCCGACGGTGCTGGAGTGGCGCCGCCACCGCAGCCTGCCCTGGCGCGTCAAGGTCACGGCGATCGTCCTGATGGCGCTGACGCTTTCGGTGTCGATCGTCTGCTTCGTGCCGCAAGCCGAGCTGCAGGCGGCGCTGGCGGTGTTCGGCCTGCTGCTTGCCGCCTATCTTTACCGGATCCCATCGCGCGACCGGCCGCGCGCCTGACCATGCTCAGCTATCGCCACGCCTTCCATGCCGGCAACCATGCCGACGTGCTCAAGCATTTCGTGCTGGTGCAGTTGCTGCGCCATCTGGCACGCAAGGACAAGCCGTTCCACTACATCGACACGCATGCCGGCGCCGGGCGCTACGCGCTGGACAGCGGCTACGCGACGAAGAACGCTGAATCCGCAAGCGGCATCGGCCGCCTGTGGGACCGCCCGGACCTGCCGGAGGCGCTGGCCGACTACGTGGCGCGGGTGCGCGTGCTCAATCCGGGCGGCGCGCTGCGCGTCTATCCGGGCTCGCCGCTCCTTGCCCTGCCGCTGTTGCGCGAAGCCGACCGCATGAGCCTGTTCGAGCTGCATGGCGCCGACTTCGCGCTGCTGGCCGAGGCCATGGCGCCGGCCGGGCGGCGGGCGGCGATCTACCAGGACGACGGCTTCGCGACACTGCGCGCGCTGCTGCCGCCGCCCTCGCGCCGCGGCCTGGTGCTGATCGACCCGCCCTACGAGGACAAGCGCGACTACACGCGCGCCGTCCAGGCGCTGGAGGACAGCCTGCGGCGTTTTCCCGATGGCCTCTACATGCTCTGGTATCCGCTGCTGAAGCGGCCGGAATCGCGCCGCCTGCCGGAGCGCCTGCGCAAGCTGGCGGCGCCGGCCTGGCTGTCGCTGACGCTCAGCGTGCGTTCGCCGGCGGCGGAACGTTTCGGCATGCACGGCAGCGGCCTGTTCATCGTCAATCCGCCCTGGTCGCTGCCGCCGCTGCTCGAAGCGACGATGCCCTGGCTGACGCAGGCGTTGCGGCAGGACGACGCAGCCGGCTTCACGCTCGAATACGCCATTCCCTGAGCCGCCGGGGCGGCGCGTGGCCCGGTGTATCATCCCCCAGCCATGTCGCGGCAATCGACCGACCCCCCCTTGCCTGAAATCACCTCGCTGGCCTTTGCCTTCGGCGAAGCCGCTGCGGCCATTGCCGCGGTGATCGACGGCCGCAGCCTGACCGAGGCGCTGGCCGCCTGCTGGCGCGCGCAGCCGGCGCTGC
>CAZASE010000026.1:0-36584 GCA_964487715.1 uncultured Rhodocyclaceae bacterium
GCGGGCCGGCGGCGGTCGTCCGCTACGCGACGGGGGCGTGCGACCTCGGCCGCGCGGGGCGGCGCCAGGCCCAGCGCCGGCGGCGTTTCGGGGTTGAAGGCCACCAGCCGCAGCAGCGTCATGACGAAGCCGGCATACTCGTCGGGCGCGAGGGTCAGGTCATCGCGCCCGTTGATGGCGATCTGGTAGCAAAGCTGGACGAACTCGGCGTCGAGCTGGCGCGCGTAGGCGGCCAGGCGCGCGCGCTCGGCCTCGTCGATGATCGCATCCGGTGCGAAATGCACCAGCGCGATGCGGTGCAGCTGCGTTGCCAGCTCCTGCAACGCCGCGTCGAAAGACAGGCTGCGCGCATCCATCTGGCCGGCGACGTGGAGCAGGGCCGGCACGTCGCGCGCAACCAGTCCGTCGAGCAGTGCAAACAGGTGGTCTTCCCCCACCGTGCCGAGCATGTCGCGCACGCCGGCCTCCTCGACGCGGCCGGCGCCATGGGCGATGGCCTGGTCGAGCAGCGACAGCGCATCGCGCATGCTGCCGGCGGCGCCCTTGGCGATGTGGCGCAACGCAGCCGGCTCGAAACTGATCTGCTCGGCTTCGAGGATGCGCGCCAGATGCTCGACGATGGCGGCCGGCGGCATCTGCTTGAGGTTGAACTGCAGGCAGCGCGACAGGACCGTCACCGGTATTTTTTGCGGGTCGGTGGTGGCGAGGATGAATTTGATGTGCTCGGGCGGCTCCTCCAGCGTCTTCAACATGGCATTGAAGGCCGAGGTGGACAGCATGTGCACTTCATCGATGACGTACACCTTGAAGCGGCCGCGTGTCGGGGCGTAGGTGGCGTTGTCGAGCAGCTGGCGCATCTCGTCGACCTTGGTATTGGTCGCGGCGTCAACCTCGATCAGATCGACGAAGCGCCCCGCGTCGATTTCCGTGCAGGCGCTGCACGCACCGCAAGGCGTCGATGCAATGCCGGTTTCGCAGTTGAACGCCTTGGCGAGGATGCGCGCGATGGTGGTCTTGCCGACGCCGCGCGTGCCGGTGAACAGGTAGGCATGATGCAGACGCTGCTGGTCCAGCGCATGCGTCAGGGCGCGCACCACGTGCTCCTGCCCGACCAGCGTGGCAAAAGAGCGGGGGCGCCATTTGCGTGCGAGGACCTGATAGCTCATTGCGGAATTTTATCAGACGAGGTGCTTGGGCCGGCGACTGCTGCCCCGACCCCGCTCCGGCAAGCGGGAGGGGGGAACTGGGAGGCGGGGAACTTCGTGGCGGCGCATCGCGCGGGGCTTGTCTGGGCGGCGAGCCTGACCCCCGGCACCTGCAGGTAGCGGCTGTGGCTGCTTCCTTCCGGACCTGACCAGATTCACCGCGCTGCAATGCGGGGAGACCCGCCGCACGGCATTCTAACCCAATCAGCCGCCGCCCCGAGCGAAATGCAGGTCGAAGCGTCGCAGGAACGCCTCGATCTCCGTCGCGGCGTAGCCGTGAAAGGTGAACACGACGCGGTGGCGCATCAGGCGAATCAGGCCGATCGCCAGATCCGGCACGGGCGTGAGGGAAATGCGCCAGCCGCGGCTTGCGTCGCCATGCCGGACGCAGGTGTCGGTCACCTCGAACGGCAAGCCGGCGACCGCGGCGGGCATCAGGCGCAGGAACTCGGCGCGCGTGATGGTCATCTCGCAGTCGCGGGCAACGATTCCCTCAGCCACCGGCAATCGGCGGCCATATGGCGAGCACGTCGCCCTCCGCCAATGTCCGCCCTGCGCGCTCCGCCGGCGGGATGAAGTTGCCGTTGACAAGAACCAGATGCACCAGCCTCGGCGGCAGGTTGAATTCCTCGATCACCTGCCCGACCGTGCGGTCTGAGGGAATATCCAGCGGCAGGGAATTCGTCTTGCGCGCCCCGTCCGGCAGGTGATCGGCAAGCATGGCATAGAGCTTGAATGTGATGCGCATCAGATCGGGCGCGTACCCAGATAGCGCGTTTCAGCGCCCTGCGCGCAAGCCAGATAGGCCTCCATGACGCGAGCCGGATCGGCGAGCAGGCGCGCCTTCCATTCGCCCAGGCAGACGCGGCCCTGGATCAGGCCGCGCAGAACGCCAAGGTGATCCGTCAGGCCGATGCTGGTGGCACCAATCAGCGCATCGCCCTTGAACTGCAGGCTGAGGTATTTGTAGCCCTTCTCGTCGACCTGTTCGACCGATTCGCCGCCCGCCTCGCCCCACCATTGGCCGAAGGAAGCCGAGATCAGGCCGAGCGTGTCGAGGACGTTAATGGCGAGGCTGCCCGGCAGGCTTGCCCGGCCGCCCGCCATATTGAGTGCCGCAATGCGCGCCTGTTCGGCGGCATTCGGCTGGATGGCGTTCAACGTGCGCTTGCCGCTGATGAAGTCGGCCGCCTCGGTGACGTCGCCCGCGGCGTAGATGCCGGACACGCTGCTCTGCATCGCGGCATCGACCAGGATGCCACGCTCGGTGGCGATGCCGCTGCCTTTGAGGAAGTCGATGTTGGGCGCGACGCCGGCGGCGCAGATGACGAGATCGGCGGCGGCTTCCTGGCCGTTGCTCAGTCTGGCAACCAGCTCGCCCGCCTTGGCACCGGCGCGCAGGGATTCGACCTTGGCGCCGGTATGCACCTTGACCCCCTGCTTCTCGCACCACTGGCGGATCATGCCGCCGGCCTTCTCGGTCATCATGCGCGGCACCATGCGGTCGCCCATCTCGACGACGCTGAGCTGCGTGCCCCGCGCAGCGAGCGCTTCCATGATGATGCAGCCGATGAAGCCGGCGCCAATCTGCAGCACGCGCGACCCGGGTTTCGCCAGCTGGACGATGGCACGCGCGTCGGCCAGCGTCCAGCAGGTATGCACGTTTGGGGCGTCCATGCCGGCTATGGCCGGCCTGACCGGATGCGAACCGGTGGCGATGAGCAGGCGGTCGAAATCGAGGCTCTTGCCGTCCGCCAGCTTGACCTTGCGCGCCTTGGCGTCGATGCCGGCGGCGCGGCCACCCAGCAGCTTGATGCCGAGCGCGTCGAAATGGCCCTTGCTCTTGCGCAGGTGGGTGCCGTCTTCGCCGATGCTGCCCATGAGGAAATAGGGTATCGCCATGCGCGAATACGGCGGCTCCGGCTCGTCGCCGATGAGGGTGATGTCCGCCTTCGGGTCCGCCTTGCGCAACGCCTCCGCGGCGATCACGCCGGCGGGACCGTTTCCGATGATGACGTGCTTCATGTTGATGCCTCCTGAAGGGCCGCCCCGCACAAGGCACGCGCCCCCATGGGGGGCGGCAAACGAACGTGGGCGTACATATTCATGCCTCAGACAGAAACGCCAAGGCTCCGGTTGAACCGGCCGCCTTGGCGATAAAGTGAAGAGACTACAGCCCCAGGCGCTTGGTGGTCTCCTTGGTCGGCACACCGTCCGCCGTCCAGCCACGCGCCTTGTAGTACTCCGGAATCATCTTGTCGATGCCGGAGACCAGGCCCTTGGCGGGGCCGGTCTTGGCCGGCTCGGTTTTCAGGCGCTTGGGCAGGTCGTCGTCCTTCGCCGTCAAACCGGCGGCCAGGTTGTACTGGCGCTCCATGTTCCAGATGCGCTCGCCCACCTCGGCCAGGCGCTCCAGCGTCCAGCCGCCCTCGCAGGCGGCGTCGAGCTGCGGCGCCAGGTCGCCCAGCGTCCAGGCGAAGGTCGTGAAGATGCAGGTGCCGGAGGAATCGAAAGCCGCCGTGGCGTCCTGGAAGGCTTTGACCAGATCGGGCTTGCCTTCGGTGGCGAGCGGATCGGTCTTCACCGGAATGCCGAAAACCTCTGAGGCCACGGTGTAGCTGCGCAAGTGGCAGGCGCCGCGGTTGGAGGTGGCGTAGGTCAGACCCATGCCCTGGATGCCGCGCGGGTCGTAGGCCGGGAACTCCTGCCCCTTCACCGACATGGACAGCTCGGGATGGCCGTATTTCTTGCTCAGACGCGCCGAGCCGAGGCCGATTTCCTTGCCGAAGCCGCGCCCCTCCGCCGTCATGTGCGCCATCTCGAGCAGCGCCCTGGCGGAACCGAAGGGCGATTCGATGCCAATCTGCTCCTTCTTCAGCACGCCCATCTGGTAGAGCTCCATCACCGCGCCGACGGTGGCGCCGAAAGTGATCGGATCCATGCCGTCCTCGTTGCAGATCATGTTGGCCACCGTCAGGGCGTCGAGGTCGTCCACGCCATTGGCGGCGCCCAGCGACCAGGCGTTCTCGTATTCGAGGCCGCCGGTGGCGCCCCAATATTTCGGGCTGTTCGCCACGCTCCAGTGGTTCTTGTCCACCTGCGAGACGCGGCCGCAGGCGATGGTGCAGCCGAAGCAGGCGGCGTTGGTGACCAGATTGGCCTTGCCATCCGTCGGCCGCTTCTCGTGCATGGCTTCGGCCGAGATGTTGCGGGCGCCTTCGAACTGCACGTCCTGGGCGTTGCGTGTCGGCAGGGCACCAATCTCGTTGATGACGTTCATCAGCACCTGCGTGCCAAACTTGGGCAAGCCCTGGCCGGTGACGGCATTGTCGGCGAGCACCTTCTTGGCGGCCGTGGTCGCCTTGAGGAAGGCCTTGAAGTCCCGGATGCCGCTGACGCCGACGGTGCCGCGCACGGCCACCGCCTTGAGGTTCTTCGAGCCCATCACGGCACCCACGCCGGAACGGCCGGCGGCGCGGTGCAGATCGTTCACCACGCAGGCAAACAGGACCTGGTTCTCGCCGGCACGGCCGATCGAGGAAACGCGGATCTGCGGATCCTGGTGCGTCTGCTTGATCGTCTCTTCGGTGTGCCAGGTGGTGGTGCCCCACAGGTGCGAAGCGTCGCGCAGCTCGGCCTTGTCGTTCTCGATCCAGAGATACACCGGTTTCGCCGACTTGCCCTCGAAGATGATCATGTCCCAGCCGGCCATCTTCAGCTCGGCGCCGAAGTGTCCGCCCGAGTTCGAGCAGGCGATGGCGCCGGTGAGCGGCCCCTTGGTGACGACCGAGTAGCGGCCGCCGGTGGAGGCCATGGTGCCGGTGAGCGGCCCGGTGGTCATGATCAGCTTGTTGTCCGGCGAAAGCGGATCGACCTTGGGATCCGTCTCGCTTACCAGGTACTTCGTCGCCAGCCCGCGCTGGCCCAGATACTGTTGCGCCCACTCCATGTTGAGCGGCTCGGATGCGCAGGTGCCCTTGCTCAGGTTCACGCGCAGAATTTTCTTAGCCCATGACATGTTGTCTCTCCTTTCTCAGGCGCGCGGTTGGGTGTCGGTCTTCTCGGCCCACTGGCGCATCTTGCCCAGTCCGGTCCAGTCGGCCTCGATGTAGGTGATGGCGCCGGTCGGGCAGGCCTCGGCGCAGGCCGGCTGGCCACCGCACAGGTCGCACTTCTGCACCTTGCCGCTGTCGGCAACATAGTTGATCGTGCCGAACGGGCAGGCAATGGTGCATACCTTGCAGCCAACGCAGATCGCTTCTTTGACCACCTTGGCGCCGGTCGCGGGGTCGAGCCCGATGGCGTCAACCGGGCAGGCATGCAGACACCAGGCCTCGGCGCACTGGGTGCACGTATAAGGCACCTTGCGCCCGGCCGACTCAAAGTTGAAGACCTTGATGCGCGATTTCGAGATGTTGAAAGCACCGTGGTTCTCGTAGGAACAGGCCATCTCACACTGGAGACAGCCGGTACACTTGTTGGGATCGATGTGCAACGACTTCTGCATGACGCCTCCTCCGTTGTTGAAACAGGTCGATTTTTGTGACCGAGACGCGCAACCGGCGGAAAGCCGCAGCTCCCGTCGGCAGGGACGCAGCCGGCCAGCCCTTTTTGCCTGCCCATGATGGCACAGCCCGCGGGCGTCGCAAACTGTCGCAGAATGAGACAGCTTGCCGGCCGCACCGCGGTTGCGGCGGCGCGGTGTATGCAGTATTTTTAGCACCTCCGGGGGAATAATGCTCATCGAAAACGCCGATGCCGTCCGCGGCGCCTTGCGCGCACACGCGCAGATGCGCCAGACCGGGGAGGTCTTGCCCGGGAGCGTGCCAGCCGTCATCGCCTCCTCCTGGAAGCGCTGCCTGCAGGCCGGCCTGCACTGGGACGCTGCGCCGGATTTCGATCCGCTGCGCCGCGACGTCCTGAGCACACGGCGCGAGCGCAACGAGGCCCTGGTCGACCATGCCCTGCCGATCATGGAAACCCTGTTCCAGCAGATCGCCAATACACAAAGCATGATCGTGCTGTCGGACGCCACCGGCTACATCCTGCACTCGCTGGGCGATGACGATTTCCTGGCGCGGGCGCAGCGGGTGGCACTGGCGCCCGGCGTCGACTGGTCGGAGCAAAGCAAGGGCACCAATGCGATCGGTACCGCCATCACCGAGAAGACGCCGGTGGTGGTTCACGCAGCGCAGCATTTCCTGCCATCCAACCATTTCCTCACCTGTTCAGCCGCGCCAATCCTTGATCCCTACGGCGAGGTCGTTGGCGCGCTCGACGTAACAGGCGACCGGCGCCGTTTCAGCCCGCATACTCTGGCGCTGGCCCGAATGTCCGTGCAAATGATCGAGAACCACCTGTTTTGCCACACCTTTTCGAATTCCTTGCTGATCCGCTTTCACGCCCGGCCGGAGTTCCTCGGTACGCTTTACGAAGGGCTGGCCGCCTTTGCTCCAGACGGACGGCTGCTCGCGGCAAACCGCACCGGCCTGTTCCAGATGGCGCTGGAAGCCGCGCCGCCACGCGATCGCACCTTCGATACGCTCTTCGGCATCCCCGTCGGCGTGGCGCTGCGCCGCGTCACGATGGCTGCGCCCTCGCCCTGCCCGCTGCTCCTGCACAACGGCATCCGCGTGTTTGTTCGAGCCGATGTTCCGGCCGCGCCGTCGAAACATGCGGCACCGGCAAACCACCCGCCGGCCGCCGCCGCGGACGCGGCGACGTTCTTTGCCACCGATCCCAGACTGCTCGACCTGCGGCGGCAGGCCGCAAGCGCGATCGAGAATGGCATCCCGCTGCTCCTGTACGGCGAACCCGGCTGCGGCAAGACCGAACTCGTGCGCTGCCTGCGCCAGGCGCTGCCGGCATGGCGCGAGTGGATTGACGTCGACTGCAACGCGGCCACCGGCACCGAGCTGGACCATCAGTTGCGTGATTGCCGCCGCTCGGCGGCAGACCTGACGGAAGAACCGGCGATCCTGTTCCTCAACGACGTGGATCGACTGGCCCCGGTTGCGCAGGCACGGCTTGTCGCGGCGCTGCAGGAACCTCTCGGCGGGATGCCGCTGCGCGCCGCCTTTGCGCTGGTCGCCACCAGTCAGGAGCGCCTCAAGCATCTGGCTGCCCGCAAGCAGTTCCGCGACGACCTGTTCCATCGCCTGTGCGGCCTGGAACTTGGCCTGCCGCCGCTGCGCCAGCGCGCCGACCTGTGGGAACTGGCGCAAGACCTCGCCAAGCGCCTGCGCGAATCAGGCAGCGGCCTGCCTCTGAGGGAGGAATTGCGCGGGCTATTTGCTTGCCATCCCTGGCCGGGCAATGTCAGGCAACTTTTGCATGTGCTGCGCCTGGCGGCAACCACGGCAGAAGACGCGGCGGGCATCGCCGATCTGCCGCAAGGCTTCCTCGACGAGCTCGCACCCCCGCCAGCCTCGCCGACGGCAGGCAACGGACCGGTCGACCTGCACGCCATTACCCGCCAGGCCATCGAAGCGGCTCTGCGCGCGCACGGCGGCAACGTGTCGGCTGCGGCGCGGGTCCTGGGAATCAGCCGCAGCACCCTTTACCGTCGCCTGCGCGACAGCTGAAGACGCCCTATGAGCTGAGCCCTATGGGCAGCGGTGGTTTCTGCTAGAATGCGCGCCTTCCGGAGAGATGGCCGAGTGGTCGAAGGCGCACGCCTGGAAAGTGTGTATACGGTAAAACGTATCGAGGGTTCGAATCCCTCTCTCTCCGCCAGTAACATTGGCGAAACCGGTCTTTGACCGGACGCTGAACCCCGTCGAGCCCCGCGCACTGCGGGGTTTTTCGTTTCTACCTGTTGACCTCGCCACCCTGCTTTTTCGGGTTCCTGTGCTCTTAGACGCCATTTTTCTCGAAACCTGTTGACTACGAGCATCTTGGTACAGGTTTTTTGATCGCCCATCTGGCAAGGGTTCTCGTTTCGCCACTGCTCGATCTTTCGCGGCTCAGTACCGTGAGTCAGCGTCGATCTGTCGTTTATCTTGCAGCCAGCGCCGACCACGCTCGCGCTGAGGCTCGGGAGACGAGCAGTAGATTTGGTTGGGGACTTTGGGGTGGGGCTGAAACTCGTTGCCACAGGCTTTGCATTGCTCGGTCATGATGCACTCCATTCAAAGATTGAAATGGAACGTGCGTGACGGGGCTGTATTTGGTGCGCTCTGGTAGGAAAAGCCGAAGACTGGATCGGCGCTGCCAAGCTAGACGTGGACGAGCACGCCCGTTCCGACACATCGGCAGATGTTGACAAATACCGTTTATATGCAACACTATGCCTGACATGGACACTATTGCCGAGAGACTGATCGATCTCGCTAGATCTCAAGGACTGATAAGGCCCTGTGATCTGGTGCCGCTAGGGATCCCCCGTGTTTCCCTGACACGTGCCGTTCGTCGCGGTCAACTCGAACGCATTGGGCGCGGCCTCTATGGCGTTCCTGGACGTGAGATATCGGTCCACGGATCGCTTGCCGAAGTCTCGCGCCGAGTGCCTAAGGGCGTGGTCTGCCTGCTCTCGGCACTGCGCTTTCATGGCCTGACAACTCAAGCGCCATTCGAGGTGTGGCTGGCCATCGAAAATAAGGCGCTCGCGCCGAAACTTGAGTATCCGCCTCTGCGCATCGTTCGTTTCTCCGGTCTGCCTCTTACGGCGGGTGTAGAGAAACATGTTGTGGATGGCGTAACCATTCGTGTCACCAGCGTTGCCAAGACAGTCGCGGACTGTTTCAAGTACCGAAACAAGATCGGACTCGATGTTGCACTGGAGGCTCTGCGTGACGCCTGGCACGAGAAGCGCATGACCAGTGACGACCTCTGGCGCTATGCAAAGATCTGCCGCGTGGCCAACGTGATGCGCCCCTATCTGGAAAGCCTGGCATGAGCGTAAAGAACATCGGGGCATCCCTCCGGGATCGATTGCTCAACAAGG
Source organism: uncultured Rhodocyclaceae bacterium (assembly GCA_964487715.1). Classification (GTDB taxonomy): domain Bacteria; phylum Pseudomonadota; class Gammaproteobacteria; order Burkholderiales; family Rhodocyclaceae; genus Desulfobacillus. The sequence goes on from CAZASE010000026.1 coordinate 9,151, forward strand.
CTCGCGCCGGGAAGCTTGACTACAACTTGCTGCTGACCCGGTACGCCCTGGAGCGGTTGATCTATCGTGTAAGCATTTCCGATCAGCGCGATCAATTTCTGCTCAAGGGTGCATTGCTCTTTGACCTGTGGTTCGACGTGCCACATCGGCCTACACATGACGCGGATTTTCTGGGCTTCGGTTCGGCTGAACTTCCCCAGGTAGAAGCAGTATTCCAGGACATCTGTCGTATCAAGGTCGATGATGGCATCGTGTTCGATCCGGATTCCGTCAAGGCAGCCGAAATCCGGAAGGAAGCCAACTATGCTGGAGTCCGGGTCACGCTGTGGGGATTACTCGACAAGGCGCGTTGTCCGGTACGAGCTGATATTGGTTTCGGGGATGCGGTTGTGCCAGGCCCGGATGAAGTTGATTATCCGGTCATTCTTGACGAGATGCCGGCGCCTCATTTACGCGCTTACCCACGGTACACGGTAGTTGCCGAGAAACTCGAGGCTCTGACTTCGCTCGGTATACTCAACAGCCGAATGAAGGATTTCTTTGACCTGTGGGTGCTGGCAAGACATTCCGACTTCGACAGCCAGATTCTGTCACGGGCGGTCGCGGCAACATTTGATCGCCGGCAGACGGCAATTCCTGAAGGTGTGCCCATCGGGCTGAGCGACGAATTTGCCAACGATCCACAGAAGGGCAAGCAGTGGCACGCCTTCCTGCGAAAGAATGCTATCGATCCCAAACCACTGCCGGAGGTGATAGCAGACCTACGCGAATTCCTGATGCCTGTGCTAACAGCTGCACAGAATCAAGGGTGGGACGAATGACAGTCGCAGTTGCCACCGGACGGGATTGGCGAAACCCGTCTTTGACCGGACGCCGAACCCCGTCGAGCCCCGCGCCCTGCGGGGTTTTTCCTTTCCGGCCGCCTGATTTCGGCCTCGCACATTCCCTTTCACCGCCGTCTGAGGCGGTTCCGCTCGGTGCCGCACGGGCGTCACTAGAGCCGGTAATCCAGCCTGAGCTTGTCCTGCAGCTTCCGCGCCTGCTTGCAGGCTTCCTTGAGGATATGCCGATCCAGCTCGTTCAGCCCGTCCGGATCGACGCGATTGGCACCGGCGTCTTCCCCGTCGAGGTTCTGCTGGTTGCGCAGGCGCAGTTGCTGGATGAAATAGAAGCCGTCGATCATTGCCTCGACGTCAGCGCCAAGATGGGTCGCCTCCGCCGCGCCGCGCAAGCGCTGCGCGGTGCTGGTGACGGCGACGCCGTTGGCCAGCGCAAAGATGCGTGCGGCATCGACGAAGGGCCGCGAGCCGTGCATCTTGAGGTCAATGGTGTGCGGAAACTCCTTGTTGTTGTCGTAGGTGAAATCGCGGATCAGGCCCAGCGGCGGCTGGCATTGCAGCGCGTTCTCGCTCATCAGGCGCAGGAACAGGGTGGCCTTGCCGCTGCTGCCCAGCAGCCAGTCGCGCAGATCATGCGACAGGTCTTCGTCGCCGTAGAGCGGGCGGAAATCGAAGAAGATCGATGCGTTAAGTAGTGCCTTGGGTTCCGGCGCCTGTATCCATCGGGAAAATTTCGTCCGCCATTCGTCGAGCGACAGGCACCATTCCGGATTTCCCGCCATGATGCCGCCCTTGCACAGCGGAAAGCCGCAGGCATCCAGCTTGTGGTTCACCGAGTCGGCGAAGGGCAGCAGGCAGCGCCGCAGCGCCTCGGCGTCCGCTCCGGCGGACTCGAAGATGATTCCATTGTCCTGATCGGTGGACAGCGTCTGCTCGTAGCGCCCCTCGGAACCAAGCGCGATCCAGCACCATTTCACCTGCGGCAGGTCGAATTCGTCGTGCGTCAACTCTATGATGCGCAGGGTGAGCAGGTCGTTCAGGGTGGAGATCAGGTGCGTCAGCTGGTCGGCGGCAATGCCCTGCCCGAGCATGCTCGCCGCCATGCTGCGGATGTCCTTCGAACAGGCCTGCAGTGCAGCCAGGTCGCGGGCTTCGCGGATATTGCCGGTGACGTCGTTGAGGCCGGTGCGCTGCAACGCGAAGAGATCGTTCTGCGAGACGATGCCGATCAGCCCGCCGGTGTCGTCGACTACCAGCAAGTGCCGCAGGCCGCGGCGGCCCATGATGAGGGCAGCCTGGTAGGCCGTGGTCTGCGGCTTGACGGTAATCACGCCGGCCGTCATCACCGCGGCGATTGGCAGGTCGAGCGTGCAGCCGGGCAGCGCCACACGGTGCAGCAGGTCGCGCAACGTGAAGATTCCCAGCGGCAGCCGTCCCTCGCCGTCGGCAATGATGACCGATCCGATGCGCTTCGCGTCCATGACCGCGATGGCCTGGCGCACCGTGGCGTCCAGCGGCACGGTGATGGGCTGGCGCCGGATGAGGCTGCCGAGCGGGCTGTACATCGCATGCAAATCGCCCTTGGCGGGCTGGCGGGCAGTTGCTTCTTCCATGGTCGGGCTGGTCCGGTTCAATACTTGATTCTGGCGTAGTAGGTGCGCTCCGCCGCCTCGCGCGCGTCGCGCAACGTATGGATGCCCATCTCCGCGAGGAGCGGAATCATCTTGAGGAATACTTCCCCGGTGACGATCGCATCGCCGAGCGCGGTATGGCGGCCGATGACGTTGATGCCGAGCCGCTCGCAGATCGCCTCCAGCTTGTGCGACTCCTGGTTGGGATGGATCACGGCGGAGAGCAGCAGCGTGTCGAGCACCGGCTGGCGGAAACAGATGCCGGTTGCCTCCTCCTTCAGCTGCAGGAAGCGCATGTCGAAGGCGGCGTTGTGTGCCACCAGCACGGTGTCCTCGCTGAAGGCATGGAAGGCCGGCAGCACCTTGTCGATGGTCGGCTGGCCGGCCACCATGTCCTCGGATAGGCCGTGAATCGGGATGCCTTCCGGCCGTAACGGACGGCGCGGGTCGATGATCTGATCGATGCACTCGCTCCTGAGCAGGCGGCCATTGACGATGCGCGTCGCCCCGATCTGGATGATCTCGTCGCCGGCCGAAGGCTCCAGTCCGGTGGTCTCGGTGTCAAAGACGGTGTAGGTGAGTTGCGCCAGCAGGCGATCGTCGAGGACGCGCGATTCCTCAGTCTGCCGGAACAGGTTGAAGTCGTAGTACTCGGGGCGGCTCTCCGCATGCAGCAGCGCCGCCGGCTCGACGGCTTCCTGCGGCACCGCCGATGGAACCAGCATACGGATGAAGGCGCGATGCGAGGCCTTCTCGCGCTCGAACCAGATCTCGCCGTCATGGCGGTCGATCACCTCGCGCAGGGTCAGCGGGCTGTTCTCGCCGGCGAGGTTCATCGGATCGACCTCCCACGCCAGCAAGGTCTGGCTGCCGACCACCGCGCCGGACCAGATCAGGTCGAGGTGCGCCAGACGCCCGGCCGGCGCGAGGCGAAAGCGGATTTCGCGAATGTCATATTCGTCGCGCAGCCGGGCAGCGAGATAGGTCAGTGCGTGCAACAGGGAAAAGCTGTCCACCTTGACCCACAGATTCTCGGCCACCTCTTCCGTCTTGGTCGGCAAGTCCAGCCGCTTCTCGATGCGCCGCTGCGCCGCGGAGACCAGGTCGGCGCCGAGCATGTCCTCCAGCGGCCAGCGCACCTTCAGCGCGTCGGCGAACTCCGTCACGGTACGATCCAGGCGCTGCCCCATCGTCGTCACCTCGTCGCGCACAACGCCGACGAAGCGGTCGCGCTGATCGGTTTCCATGTCGGGATAGTCAAGCAGGTTCTCTACCGCGGCGCGGATGTTGCCGAGCGAGGCGCGGCTGCCTTCCGTGAGCGATTGCAGCAGGGCATCGCGCCGGCTTTCCATTTCGAAGTTGCGCGTGATGTTGTCCAGCATCAGTACATAGCCGGCGACGGCGCGGTCCCCCGGCGCAGCCGCGCCTTCGCGCAGGGCGCCGAGGACCGGCGCCATCTGCACGCGGATCAGCTGGCCGGCCCGGCTGCTCGTGACGAAGTTCGCCAGCGGCTGCTGACTGCCGCGGCCGAGCCGCTCCTGGATGGTCTCCAGCGCGTGCGTGATGAGGCTGCGTTCGAGAATGGCGAAAATCGAGCGCCCCAGGCCGATCGGCGCGGCGCCGCCCGCCGCGGGATCGCCGGCCGCCAGCGCCTTGAACTGCAAGCGTGCGCGGTTGTTGTAGAGCAGGATGCGGCCGTCGAGGTTGCAGACGACGACGCTTTGCGTCAGTTCGGACATGAGCGCGGCGAGGCGGTTCTTCTCTTCCTCGACGGATGACTTGGCCTCGCGGATCTTCTCCTCGACGTCGTGCTGCAGGGATTCGCGCTGCGCGGCAAGGGCGTTGACGACCTGCGCCAGCGTGCGGATTTCCGGCGCACCGATCTCCTGCAGGCGCAGCCCCGGGTTGGCGCTGATCATGACCAGCGCCTGCTCGCGCAAGGCCAGCGGCGCCAGCACATAAGCCCGGAAGATGGCATTCACGACCAGTCCGAGCGCGAACCAGGCCATCAGGATGATGAGGATCGACAGCTCGATGCGCGGCCGCAGGATCGCCAGAAAGGCCTCGCGTTCGGCGTCGTTCATGTCCGCCCAGAGCACCGCCCCCAGCGCACCGAAGAGCACGGCCAGCAGAGCGTAGAGCCCGGCCAGCGTGAGCGCCAGCTTGAGCTTGCCGACCTTCCCGGCCATCAGCCCTGGACCACGTCCAGCATCTGCCGCACCTGGGCGATCAGGTCTTTGGTCGAGAACGGCTTCGTCATGTAGGCATCGGCCCCAAGGGCCGTGCCCTTGGCCACCTCGGTATCGCGGCCCTTGGCGGTGAGCATCACCACCTTGATCGATTGCCACGCCGGATTGGCGCGAATGATCTGGCACACCTCGAACCCGTTCTTTTTCGGCAGCATGATGTCGAGCAGCACCAGATCGGGCCGATGCTCCGCGACCGACCTCAGTGCCGCTTCGCCGTCGGCGGCAACCGCCACCTCGAAGCCCTCGCGCTTCATGAGAAACTCGAGGGAAACCACGATGTTCGGTTCGTCGTCGACAATCAAGATACGCTTGGTCATGTTGCCTCACTCCCCTCCTGGCGCATCGCGCCGTCCTTGTCCAGGGGCAGGGTAAACGAAAACGTCGCCCCCTGCCCCGGTTCGCTCACCACCCACAGCCGCCCGCCAAAATATTCGATGATCTGCCGGCTGATCGGCAGACCCAGACCGGTACCCTGCGGCTTGGCGGTCATCGTGTCGCCAACCTGGCGGAATTTCTCGAAGATGTAATTCTGGTCGGTCGCCCCGATGCCCGGCCCGTTGTCCTCGACATCCACGCGCACCGCACCACCGGCGCAGGACAGGCGCACCGTCACGCGGCCCGAGTCCTTGTTGCAAAATTTGACTGCATTCGACAGCAGGTTGAGCATGACCTGGATCAAGCGGTCACGATCCGCCCGCACCGCCGGAACGCCGGGCGCCAGGGCCTGGACCAGCTCGATATGCCTGTCGCTGAAGAGCGACGAGGTCGACGCGATCGACTCCTCGATCACGTCGCGCAGGTCGATCTCGGCCGTCCGCCACTCGGCGTTGCCCGATTCGATCTTGGCCATGTCGAGCACCTGGTTGATGAGGCGCGTCAAACGCTCGACCTCCTTGACGATAATGGCGAGGAACTTCTTGCGATCGTCCAGGGCGGTCTTCGGGTCTTCCAGCAGGATTTCCGAAAAGGCGCGGATCGAGGTGAGCGGCGTGCGCAGCTCATGCGTCACGGTGGACATGAAGTCGTCCTTCATGCGGTCGAGTTCCTTCAACTGCTCGTTGGCGGCGCGCAGTTCGGCGGTGGCTGCCTCCAGCTCGCGCGACTTCTGCTCCAGCTGGCGCGAATAGGCGCGCACCTGCGAGGCCTCGTCGAGGATGTTCATCACCTCGTCGATGCCGAGCGGTTCTTCCTTCACCACCGAGGCCACCATCACGCGCGCCGAAGCGCCGCCGATGGCGCCCGCCAGCAGGGTCTCGGCAAAATGCACCAGGTCGGCATTCGCCTGCAATTCATCGATCGACGCCAGTCCGCGCCGCCGGGCGTAGGCGAGAAAGGCGTCGCGCGCCCGTTCCGGACCGAGGAAGCGGCCAATCAACGGCAGCAGATCCTCGACATGGGCGCTGCCGCGCCAGAAGCGCGACAGCTCGGCACCTTCGGTACGCCGGAACACGTCGACGAACAAGGTACCCTGGCTGGTCTCGACCACATCCGGTCGCCGGTACAGCGACACGGCAACGTAGCAGCCGATATTGGCCAGCATGCTCCAGAACAGGCTATGCGATATCTCGTCGAGGCCGGCCAGGCCAAACAGCTGCTGCGGCTTGAGCAGGCTGACGCCGAACAGGCCGCCCTTGATGAACTCCAGCGACAGCCAGCCCGATTTGGCGAATGACGGCAGCAAGAGCGTGTAGGCCCACACGGCAAAGCCCGCCGTCAGTCCGGCAATGGCGCCCTGGCGCGTGCCGCCTTTCCAGTAGATGCCGCCGAAGATGACTGGCCCGAACTGCGCCACGGCGGCAAAGGAGATCAGGCCGATGCCAACCAGCGCATAAGCCTCGCCGGCGGCGCGGAAGTAGATGTAGCCCAGCAGCAGGATCCCGGCGATCGCCCAGCGGCGGATCGACAGCAGCAGCCCGGAAAGATCCTGCTCTTCCTGCAGCCGCAGCGCCTTCCAGCGCAGCAGGACGGGCATCACCAGGTCGTTGCAGACCATGGTCGACAGGGCGATCGTCTCGACGATGACCATGCCGGTTGCGGCAGACAGGCCGCCGATGAAGACGAACAGGGCCAACGCCTCCTTTTGCTCGGCCATCGGCAGTGTCAGCACGAAGGTGTCGGCGTCGACGCCGCCGTCCGGAAAATGCAGCATGCCGCCGACGGCGATGGGCAGGACGAAAATGTTGATGATGAGCAGGTAGAGCGGGAACAGCCAGATCGCCCGCGCCAGGTGACGCTCGTTCACGTTCTCGACCACGGCGATCTGGAACTGCCGCGGCAGGAACATGATCGACAGCATGGAGAGGAAGGTCAGGGACCACCAGCTGCCGTAGCTGGCCCCGGTGTCGGCCACCGTCATCAGCGCCTTGAGCTTGGGCACCGCCTCGGCGCGATCGAAGATGTCGCCGAAACCGTTGTAGATGCCGAAGGTGACGAAGGCGCCGACGGCGACGAAGGCCAGCAGCTTCACCAGGGATTCGAAGGCAATGGCCGCCACCATGCCCTCGTGCCGCTCCGTGGCGTCGAGGTGCCTGGTGCCGAAGAGAATGGTGAAGGCCGCCAGGATCATGGCGATATAGAGCGCGCTGTCCTGCAACAGCGGCTGCGCCTCCGCCCGCGCCGGCATGACGATCTCCGGGTAGTGCAGCAGGATGGTGAAGCTGTTCGACACCGCCTTCAGTTGCAGCGAGATGTAGGGAACGATGCCGACCACGGCGATGATCGTCACCAGGCCGCCGAGCAACTGGCTCTTGCCGTAGCGCGAGGAGACGAAGTCGGCGATCGAGGTGATGCGGTTGGCCTTGCTGATGCGGATGATTTTCAGCATGACGAACCACCACAGCCCGGCCATCAGCGTCGGCCCGAGATAGATCGGCAGGAAGCCGATGCCGGTCGAGGCGGCGCGGCCGACGCTGCCGTAGAAGGTCCACGTCGTGCAGTAAACCGCCAGGGAGAGGGCGTAGATCGTCGGGTTGGCGATCACCGAGCGGCCGGCATCGGCGCGCTTGTCGCCGAAGTAGGCGATGGCGAACAGCACCCCGAGGTAGGCAAAGGAGACGCTGGCGATGACCCAGCCCTGGAGCATTTACTCGCGGCTCCTCTCGATGGCCCAGGCCATCAGGCCGATCAGCAGCGCCCAGGCGCCGAACAGGTAGAAATACAGCAGGGGAATATCGAAGACTTCACCGGGCCGGTTGAAGAGCGCAATGAGCGGGTAGTTGAACAACACGCAACCCAGCAGAAAAACCGCTGCCAGGCGCTGTCCCGTGATGATGGAACCTTTCATGGCTCTTCCCCCTGCCGGGCAATGATGCCGTGCCGATTATAGCGTGCGCGCCAGCCCGGCAATCGCGCGCAAAAAAAGGGCGCCGCGCGGGCGCCCTTCTTGCGGCGATCGGTCCGCCGGCGTCAGTAGGCGACCTCCTTGAGCTGTTGCAGGATGGCCGGGTTCTCCAGCGTGGACACGTCCTGGGTGATTTCCTCGCCCTTGGCGATGGCACGCAGCAGGCGCCGCATGATCTTGCCGGAGCGGGTCTTCGGCAGATTGTCGCCGAAGCGGATGTCCTTCGGCTTGGCCAGCGCACCGATCTCCTTGGCGACGTGGGCGCGCAAAGCATCCGCGATCTTCTTGCCGTCGGCGCCGGAGGGGCGCGCCTGCTTGAGCACGACGAAGGCGGACACCGCCTCCCCGGTCAGGTCGTCGGGACGGCCGACCACGGCGGCTTCCGCCACCAGCGGATGCGCCACCAGCGCCGATTCGATTTCCATGGTGCCGAGGCGATGGCCGGAAACGTTCAACACGTCGTCGATGCGCCCCATGATCCAGAAGTAGCCGTCCATGTCACGGTTGGCGCCGTCGCCGGCGAGGTAGTACTTGCCGCCGAAATCGGCCGGATAGTAGGACGTCTTGAACCGCTCGGGATCGCCCCAGATGTTGCGGATCATCGATGGCCAGGGCTTCTTGATGACGAGGAAGCCGCCCTTGCCGAGTTCGACGTCGGCACCGGTCTCGTCGACGATGGCCGCCATGATGCCCGGCAGCGGCAGCGTGCAGGAACCCGGCTTGAGTGGTGTCGCGCCCGGCAGCGGCGAGATCATGTGGCCGCCGGTTTCCGTCTGCCACCAGGTGTCGACGATCGGGCAGCGACCCTGGCCGACGGTGTTGTGGTACCACATCCAGGCTTCCGGGTTGATCGGCTCGCCCACCGTGCCGAGGATGCGCAGGCTGGAGAGGTTGTAGTTCTTCGGCAGGTCGGCACCGGCCTTGATGAGCGAGCGGATCGCCGTCGGCGCGGTGTAGAAGATGCTGACCTTGTGGTCCTGGATCATGCGCCAGAAGCGGCCGGCGTCGGGATAGGTCGGCACGCCCTCGAAGATGACCTCGGTGGCACCCATCGCCAGCGGGCCGTAGGTGACGTAGGTATGTCCGGTGACCCAGCCGACGTCGGCGGTGCACCAGAAGACGTCGTTCGACTTGATGTCAAACACCCACTTCATGCTCATGATGGCACCGAGCAGGTAGCCGCCGCTGGAATGCTGGACGCCCTTCGGCTTGCCGGTCGAGCCGGAGGTGTACAGGATGAACAGCGGATGCTCGGCGCCGACCGGGGTCGGCGGGCACTCGTCGGGCAGTCCCTCTTCCAGGTCGTGCCACCAGACGTCGTGGCTGTCGTTCCAGGTCACCTCGCCGCCGGTGCGCTTGTAGACGATGACCTTTTCGATCGAACTGCAGCCACCAAGGCCGAGCGCCTCGTCCACGGCCGGCTTGAGCGCCATTTCCTTGCCGCCGCGATACTGGCCGTCAGCGGTGATGACCAGCCGGGCTTTGGCATCGATGATGCGCTCCTGCACGCTCTTTGCCGAAAAGCCACCAAACACCACCGAGTGAATGGCGCCGATGCGGGCACAGGCCTGCATGGCAACCACCGCCTCGATCGACATCGGCAGGTAGATGAGCACACGGTCGCCCTTGGTGATGCCCAGGCGCTTCAGGCCGTTGGCGAAGCGGCAGACGCGGTGGTACAGGTCCTTGTAGGTGATCTTCGTCACCTGGCCGTTGTCGGCCTCAAAAATAATGGCCGTCTTGTGCGGCTTGGACTCGAGATGGCGGTCCAGGCAGTTGTAGGAGACGTTGAGCTCGCCATCATCAAACCAGGTGTAGAACGGCGCATTCGAATCGTCCAGCACCTTGTTGAACTGCTTGTGCCAGATCAGGTTGTCGCGGGCGATCTTGCCCCAGAAGCCTTCGTAGTCCTTCTCGCTCTTGCCGTACAGCTCGCGATAGGCCTCCATGCCCGACACGTTGGCCTGCGCGACGCACTCCGCGGGGGGCGGAAATACGCGGGTTTCATTCAAGACGGATTCGATCGTCGACATCTGAGCCTCTCCTCTGGCAAAACGGTAATGGGCGGAACAGCCGCGGGGAACTGCCTCGACGGCCAATTTAATCAGAGAATCTTACTGCCTACTTACAAGCTTCTGCGTCGGCTGGCAGGTTATTCCGGCCGCAGTGCTACCGCATTGCAGCATGAATGCTAGAATTTTACTTCCCTAGCCCATTCCAAGGCTCGAAACCCACCATGCAAAAACCTACAGAACGCGGCGTCCGGGCGCTCGAAGGCTTCATCTTCTGGAGCCGCTGGCTGCAGGCCCCCCTCTACCTGGGCCTGATCGTCGCCCAGGGCGTGTATGTCTACCAGTTCATGCACGAGCTGGCGATCCTCGTCACCAAAGCCGGCAGCCTCTCCGAGGCCGAGGTCATGCTCATCGTGCTGGGCCTGATCGACGTGGTCATGATTGCCAACCTGCTGATCATGGTCATCATCGGCGGCTACGAGACCTTCGTCTCCAAGCTCGACCTGGAGGGCAATCCCGATCAGCCGGAATGGCTATCGCATGTCAATGCCGGCGTGCTCAAGGTCAAGCTGGCCGTGGCGCTGATCAGCATTTCCTCGATCCACCTGCTGCGCACCTTCATCAACGCCGCCCAGGTCGAGGATCGCGTCATCGTCACGCAGATCGCGATCCACGCTTCGTTCCTGGTCTCGGCCCTCGCCATCGCCTGGACCGACAAGGTCATGATGCAGACGCTGTCGATCAGCAGCCATACCAAACATTGAACCGGATATCTCCCATGTCCCAGCCCATCCGCCAGGAAGACTTCATCCAGAGCATCGCCGACGCCTTCCAGTACATCAGCTACTACCACCCGGCCGACTACATCAGGGCGCTGTCCGCCGCCTACGCGCGCGAGCAGAGCCCGGCCGCCAAGGACGCCATCGCCCAGATCCTCATCAATTCCCGCATGTGCGCCGAAGGCCACCGCCCGATCTGCCAGGACACGGGCATCGCCGTGGTCTTCCTCAAGGTCGGCATGAACGCCCGCTGGAACGCCACGTTGAGCGTGCAGCAGATGGTCGACGAGGGCGTGCGCCGCGCCTACCTGAATCCGGACAACAAGCTGCGCGCCTCCGTGCTGCTCGACCCGGCCGGCGCACGCACCAATTCGAAGGACAACACGCCGGCCGTGGTGCACACCGAAATTGTGCCCGGCGACCATGTCGAGGTGATCTGCGCGGCGAAGGGCGGCGGCTCCGAGAACAAGTCGAAGTTCTACGCCCTCAACCCTTCCGACTCGATCGTCGACTGGGTACTGAAGACTGTGCCGACCATGGGGGCCGGCTGGTGTCCGCCCGGCATCCTCGGCATCGGCATCGGCGGCACGCCGGAGAAGGCCATGCTGCTGGCCAAGGAGTCGCTGATGGCGCCGGTGGACATCCATGAGCTGATCGCCCGCGGCGCGAAGACGCGTGCCGAGGAACTGCGCCTGGAACTCTATGAGAAAGTCAATGCGCTCGGCATCGGCGCCCAGGGCCTGGGCGGCCTGACCACCGTGCTGGATGTGAAGATCCTCGACTACCCGACGCATGCCGCCTCGCTGCCGGTGGCGATGATCCCCAACTGCGCCGCCACCCGCCATGCCCATTTCCATCTCGACGGTTCCGGCCCGGCGAAGCTCGAACCGCCGGATCTGGCCGACTGGCCGAAGCTCGCCTACGACACCGGCAAGGGCAAGCGCGTCAACCTCGACGCGATCACGCGGGAAGAAGTGGCGAGCTGGCAGCCGGGCGACGTACTGCTCCTCAACGGCAAGCTGCTCACCGGCCGCGACGCCGCCCACAAGCGTCTGGTCGACATGCTGAACAAGGGCGAGAAGCTGCCGGTGGACTTCACCAACCGCTTCATCTACTACGTCGGCCCGGTGGATCCGGTGCGCGACGAGGTCGTCGGCCCGGCCGGCCCGACCACCGCCACCCGCATGGACAAATTCACCCGCCAGATGCTGGAACAGACCGGGCTGCTCGGCATGGTCGGCAAGGCCGAGCGCGGCCCGGCCGCCATCGAGGCGATCCGCGACAACAGAGCGGTGTATCTGATGGCCGTCGGCGGCGCCGCCTATCTGGTGTCGAAAGCCATCCGCGGCGCGCGCGTCGCGGCCTTTGCCGACCTTGGCATGGAAGCCATCTACGAGTTCGAAGTGAAAGACATGCCGGTCACCGTGGCGGTCGACTCGAAGGGCACTTCGGTGCACCAGACCGGCCCGCTCGAGTGGCAGGCGCGCATCGGCAAGATTCCGGTGAAGATCGCCTGATCAGTGGAAGCGATTCAGCTTCGCCTCGGCTTCGTTGATGTGCATGCCGAGGCGCAATTCCCGGTCGATCACCTTGAGCAGCGGAACCAGCTGCTTCATTAGGGCGGCGGCGCCCGGCTTGACTCTGTCTTCCTCGCCCTGCCGGAGCAGCGCCAGCGCCTGTTCGATCGTCAGTTCGCCCGCCGCCACTCCCGTCACTGCGGGTTCTGCCGCTGCAGGTTCTGCCGCTGCGGGTTCCGGCGCTGCGGGTTCCGGCGCTGCGGGTTCCGGCGCTGCGGGTTCCGGCGCTGCGGGTTCCGGCGCTGCGGATTCCGGCGCTATTGGTTCCAGCGCTATTGGTTCTCCCGCTGCCGGTTCGGGCAGCGGCTCGACCAGTGCGAGTCCGCTTGCCGCCGCATCCTCCAGCGGCGGCAACTCCGCCGGACCCGCTGCCACCTCCTCCGCCGGCGGTTCCTCGGGCAGCACCGGGCTCACGCCCTCGACGCTGGTTTCCGCCAAGCTGGCCGGCACGGCTTCATCGGACCCCGGCCGGCCTTCCGACGGCGCGCTTCGCTGGTCGGTACGGCCTTCCGCCAGGCTCAGCAGGCTCGTCATGCTATGCCAGTCGTCGTCCTTGCTGTTGGCAAAACCAAACCTCAGGCCGATGCGAATCTGTTCGCCGCGGTAGCGAATACTGGCTTTGCCGATCACCTGTTCGAGGCGCACGGCAAAGGACTTGACGTCCTCCATGCTGCTGCCCGGGCAGACGACAGTGAATTGCTTGGTGCCGGTCTGCGACACCGTGTCTTCCTGGCGCACGCGGTTGGCCAGAACGGTGCGGAACTGCTTCACCAGCTGCTCGCCGACCGCCCCGCCATGCCGCATCACCAGATCCTCGTAGCGGTCAATCTCGACGACAAGCACGCTGATCTCGCCGCCGTGCCGCTGGGCGTGGGACAGCGCCTGCCGGCCCTGCTGCTTGAGGTACTCGCCGGTCGGCAGGCCGGAACTGGGATCGACGATCACGTTGCTCGCCAGCGCCTCGCGGCTGGCTTCCAGCTCGCGGCTGGTGCGTGACAGGCGCACCAGCGCATCCAGGCGGCTGAGCAGCTCGACCGTGCCGATGCCCTTGGTGATGAAGTCGGTCGCGCCGCATTCCTTGGCGCGATTGCGCGCCGCCTCGTCCTCGTCGCCGGAAATCATGATGACCGGCACTTCGCGGATGCGCGGCAGCCTGGAAGCGCGAATGCGCGCCAGCAGGCCATAACCGTCCAGTTTCGGCATCGACAGGTCGGAGATCACGACCTGCACCATCGGATCCAGCATCAGCGTTTGCCAGCCCGCCTCGCCGTCGGATTCCTCGCGCACGTCGAAACGGCCGCGCGTGTGCTTGACGATCGTCGCACGCACCATGCGCGAATCGTCGACGACGAGCACACGCGGCAGCGTCTGTTTGTCCGGCTCGCTCATGTTCAGTCCGCGCCGCCCACCTCGACGACGACGCGCCCGTGCGCGCCGCCCGCAATGAAGGTCTCGAATACCGGCGCCAGGTCGTCGAGCCGGACGCTGCGCGCCATGCCGGCGAGATGCGCCGGCTTCATGTCGCCGGCCAGCCGATCCCATACACGACGACGCAAGGGCATGGCGGTATAGCCGGAATCGATGCCGAGCAGGCACGCGCCGCGCAGGATGAACGGCGCGACCGTGGTATTCAGGTTCATGCCGGCGGCCAGCCCGATGCTGGCGATGGTGCCGTTCTGCTGCATGGTGCTGATCATCCATGCCAGGACGTCGCCGCCGAGGTTGTCGACGGCGCCCGCCCACAGGGCGCGATCAAGCGGCTTGATCTTGCCCAGATCGAGGCTGCCCCGCAGCATCACCTCGCTCGCGCCGAGGCCCTTCAGATAGTCCGCCTGGCTTTCCTTGCCGGTCAGGGCAACGACCTCGTAACCCAGGCGCGCCAGGATATCCACGGCAATGCTGCCGACCCCGCCGGTGGCGCCGCTGACAACGACCTTGCCGTTTTCCGGCCGCAGGCCGTTCTCCTCCATGCGCACGATGCCGAGCGCGGCAGTATAGCCAGCGGTGCCTAGGGCCATGGATTCGAACAGGCTCATGCCGCGCGGCAGCGGTACCACCCAGTCGGCCGGGACGCGCCCGTATTCCGCGTAGCCGCCGTGATGGGCAACGCCGATGTCGTAGCTGGTAGCGATCACCTGGTCGCCGGCCTTGTAGCGCGCGTCCGTACTGGCCACCACGGTCCCCGCCATGTCGATGCCGCCGACGCAGGGAAAGCGGCGGATGATCCGCCCGGTGCCGGTTGCGGCCAGTGCGTCCTTGTAATTCACGCTCGAATAGGCAACCTTGAGGGTGACCTCGCCCGGATCGAGTTGGTCTTCGGCAAGTTGCACGAAACCGGCCTGAACCTTGCCGTCTTTCTGCTCGATCTGGTACGCCTTGAACGGAGTCACGCCTTCCCCCTGTTTGCTCCCGCCGCTGCGCCGGGCGAAAGATAAATTATATGCCATAGTCTGCGCTTTTATCGTTTTGTGTCAAGAAGATGCAAATAGGTCTTCAAGTCGGCACACACATCCGAGTTTACAAGCGCACTGCCCATCGCTATACTCAAGCCCATGAATTTACGCAAGATTGTGATTGCCGCGAGTTTGCTGGTGTGCGCGACCACCGCTCTGGCCGCGGAAGAACTGACCGAGGAACGGGAACGCTCGGTACTCGACCGGTACACCGCGGGCGCCCAAGAACTGGTCATCCGCTCCCTCGGTTTCATCGGAGTCAAATACCGACGCGGTGGCGAGTCACCGGACCGAGGTTTCGATTGCAGCGGCTTTGTCCGGCATGTCTTCCGCGAAACGGTCGGACTGGTACTGCCGCGCACCTCGCGCGAAATCGCCCACGCCGGCGCAACCGTGGCGACAGATGATCTCGAACCCGGCGACCTGGTCTTCTACAACACGCGGCGCAAGGGCTTCTCGCACGTCGGCATCTATCTCGGCGAACACCGCTTCGTGCATGCCCCGGCCAGCGGCGGGGAAGTACGCATCGAAGACATGCGTGCCGCCTACTGGAAAAAGCGCTTCAACGGCGCCCGCCGCGTCGCCGCCGGCGAAGCCGCACCGGTGAACTGAGCCGGCACGGCAACCCGCCCCGCCGCCGACTCGCAGTACGCCGTCCCGCGTCCCCCCCACGAACCACCTTACCGCTGGCTCCCTTTGGTTGCCCACTTAATGCGAATGATTTGTATTACTCACGATTCCTTGCTAGACTCCTCCGACACGCATCCACTCCGCAAGGAAACCCGATGAAAACCACCGCGACGATCCTGTTTCTCGCCTGCGCGCTGGGCGGCTCGCCCGCCACTGCGCAGGAAAAGGCGCTCAACCTCTATTCGGCGCGCCACTACCAGACCGACGAGGCGCTGTATGCCAACTTCACCCAGCAAACCGGCATCCGCATCAACCGCATCGAAGGCAAGGAGGATGAACTGCTCGAACGCCTGAAAAACGAAGGCGCCAACAGCCCGGCCGACGTCTTTATCACCGTCGACGCGGCACGCCTGGCCCAGGCCGACAGTCTCGGCCTGTTCGCGCCGGTGAAATCGCGCACGCTCGAAGCCCGCATTCCGGCGCACCTGCGCGCTGACAGCTGGCTTGCCTTCTCCACACGCGCCCGGGTCATCGTGTACAACAAGGGCAGCGTGGGCCCGGCCGATGTCCAGACCTATGAGGATCTTGCCAACCCCCGACTCAAGGGCAAGATCTGCGTGCGCTCCGGCGCCCACCCGTACAACCTGTCGCTCGGTTCCGCCCTGATCCACCACCTCGGCGAGCAGAAGACCGAGGAATGGGCCAGGGGCATCGTGGCCAACTTCGCCCGCGCGCCGAAGGGCGGTGACACCGACCAGATCAAGGCCGTCGCGGCCGGCGAGTGCGGCGTCGCCATCTCGAATTCCTACTACATCGCGCGCCTGCTCCGTTCGGACAAGCCGGCCGACAAGCAGGCCATGGAGAAGGTCGGCGTGGCGTGGCCGAACCAGAAAAGCTTCGGCACGCACATCAACGTCTCCGGCGGCGGCATGCTGAAGACCGCCCCGCACAAGGAGGCGGCGGTACTGTTCCTCGAATACCTCGCCGGCGATGAGGCGCAGGCCTACTTCGCCAACGGCAACAACGAGTGGCCGGCAGTGAAAACCGTTGCGGTGAAAAACCCTGCGCTCGATTCGCTCGGCACCTTCAAGGCCGACACGCTCAACGTCGGCACCCTGTCGAAGAACACGGCGCTCGCCCAGAAGATATTCGATCGCGCCGGCTGGCGTTAACTGCGTCGGTCGTCGACGCTGCGAAAACACTGCAGATCGCTTCGCCAACCCGCTGTTTCGGCTCAGGTGTAAATGCGGCCTCGGGCCGGGATCGAAAAATTTTGGGGCGTGCCGGCCGAAACGCCCTGTTGAAAACCGCGGTCTCCGCCGTAACTGCTGTCATCAGGAGGCGACGGAGGACGATCATGGCTGACTCGGCTCACGGCAAGGTCATGAAGGTGTTGGCGCCGAACTTCCACGACGAGGCGCTGTGGCGCAAGCGCGGCTCGAAGTGGACCTGCATCAATGCCGGTCCGGTGCTGCACTGGATGATCGGCAAGCCCTACCACGAAGTCTCGCGCTACATCGAACGCAAAGGCTGGCGGGTGATCTGGGGTTAGGCGCGATCAGGCGCGTGCCAGCCAGCGCGGCGCTCAGGCGCTGCCCGGCTGCGGCATGAGGAATTCCCAGGGCGATACTTCCTGCTGCCGGTCCACCGGAATCTCGATCAGGGCCGGCGCCGACTCGCCCAACGCCCTTTCCAGGACCTGCGCCAGCCGCTCTGGCGACTGCACCCGACAGGCGCTCACGCCATAGCTCTCCGCCAGCTTGACGAAGTCCGGGTTGCGCAGCTCCGAGCCGATCAGCCGGCCGTCGAACAGGCGTTGCTGGTCGCGCAGCACATTGCCGTAGGCGCCGTTGTTGAAGACGATCGAAACCAGGTTGATGCCGTACTGCACGGCGGTGGCCAGCTCCTGCAGGCCGAACTGGAAGCCGCCGTCGCCGTTGATCGAGACAACAGCCTTGTCCGGGTTGCCGACCTTGACGCCGAGCGCCGTCGGGAAGCCGAAGCCCAGGGTGCCCTGATGCCCGCTGGTAACGAAGGTGCGCGGCTGGTAAACGGGAAAGCCGAAATACGAAGTGAACCCCGCCTGACAGATTTCCTCGACGAAGAAACCGTCGCGCGGCAACACCTGGCGGATCGCCGCCAGGTAGCCGATGTGCGGCTGGATCTTGCGGATCGCCTCGTCGGCCTGGCGCTTGATCGCCAGGAACTCCTCCTTCCTGGAAGAAGGCTTGCCGCCGGCTTCGCGCAAGACCGGGATCAGCTCGCGCAGCGAGGCCGCCGCATCGCCCGCCACGGCCGCGGCCGGCTTGACGCGTGCGGCATGGGAGGGATCGATGTCGAGGGTGACGATCTTCAGGCCGGGGTTCTGGTCCGGCCAGCGGAACCACTGCAGTTCCAGCCGCGAGCCGATGCCGATCAGCACGTCGGTCGCCTTCCAGCGCCGGAAGCCGGAAGCGCAGGTGAAGCCGAGGTAGTGGTCGTCGGCGACGATGCCGCGTCCGCCGCGCCAGGACACCACCGGCGCCTGCAGCAGTTCGGCCAGTTCGAGGACTTCCGCCGAGGCCGCCGCCGCCCCGCTGCCCACCATGATCATCGGATTGCGCGCTGCGCCGATGAGCTTCGCCGCGCGGGCGACCTGCTCCGGATCGGGCCGGATCGGCTCGTCGAGCGGGGCCGGCGCGGCAAGGCGCACCGGCGCCTTGGCGCCGAACACGTCCCAGGGCATTTCCAGGGCCACCGGCCGCGGCCGGCCCAGACAGGCCTGGCGGAAGGCTTCCGCCACCAGGCCGGGCGCCTGCGCCGGATGCTCGATGCGCGCCGCCCACTTGGTCAGGCTGCGCAGCGTACCCAGCTGATCCGGCAGCTCGTGCAGATGGCCCTTGCCGGAGCCGATGTAGTCCGACGGCACCTGGCCGGTCAGGCAGACGATCGGCGCGCTGGCGCCGTAGGCGGTGCAGATGGCCGCGGCGGTGTTGAGCACGCCGGGGCCGGGCACCACCGAGAACACGCCCGCCTTGCCGGTCGATTTGGCATAGCCCATCGCCATGTAGGCCGTGGCCTGCTCGTGGCGCGCACCGACCACCCTGATCCGCCCGGCCGTCCTGTGCAGCGCATCGAACAGGCCGTAGGTCTGCACGCCGGGAATGCCGAACAGCGTATCCACCCCCTGCTGCCGCAGCGCCGCGACAATCGCCTCGCCACCCGTCATCCGCTCCGTCATCCTCGTCCTCCCGTCGCTGTTATCACGGATACAAGCCGCGCACCTGCGCCTGCAGGCGCACCAGCCCGAACAGCGCATCGATGTTCGGCGTCGGCACGCCGACCTTGCCGCCGATCTCCCGCACCGCGCCGACCAGGCCGTCGAGTTCGACCGCCTTGCCGGCTTCCACATCCTGCAGCATCGAGGTCTTGAAGGCGCCCAGCTCGCGCGTCACGGCATTGCGCTCTTCGCCACTCTGGGCGATCGGACAGCCGATTCGCTCGCCGATGGCCGCCGCCTCGGCCATTGCGTCGAGGCAAAAACGCGTCACCAGCGGGTCGTCGAGAATCCGGTCGCAGGTCGCGCCGCAGAGGGCGGAAACCGGGTTCATCGTCATATTGCCCCACAGCTTGAACCAGGTGTCCGCCTGGATGCAGTGCGAGACGACTGCATCGAAACCCGCCCGGCCAAGCAGCGCCGCCAGCGCATGGACACGCGGGGAGTCGCTGCCGTCAGGCGCGCCGATGATCAGGCGCTTGCCGAAGCCGTGCTTGACGAAGCCGGGCTCCAGCAGGGAAAAACTGCCATGCACGACGCAGCCGACGACATTGCCTGACGGAATGGCGCGCCCGATTGCGCCGCCCGGATCGACGGCCTCGATGCGCATGCCGGCATGCTTGCCGCCGAAACCGTCGAAGAACCACCACAGCACGCCATTCATCGCCGTCAGAACCACGGTGTCCGGCCCGAGCAGGGGCGCCACGCGCCCGGCGATGTGCGAAAGCGCAGGCCCCTTCACGGCGAGGATGACCAGGTCCTGCACCCCCAACGCTGACGGGTCGTCGGTCGCCTTCACGCCGGCGTGAACGGTCTCTCCGGCGGAAACGACACGCAGACCGTGCTGCCGGATCGCCGCCAGCACAGCCCCCTGATCGACGACACTGACTTCGCAGCCGTCCGCCGCCGAGGCCAGGCGCGCGGCGAAATAGCCTCCCACCGCCCCGGCACCGTAGATGCAAATCTTCACGTATCCGCCCCCATGTCCTGATGGGCGAAATCATGGGCTCGCGCAGGAAAGGTGATCGGCCGGATCCGGCAGGCGATGTCCGGATCCGGCGGATATTTGCATCCGGAAAAAACTCAGCGCTTCAGGGTATCCGAAGGCCGCTCGCCGAAGCGCCGCTGGTAGTCGGCGGCAAAACGGCCGAGATGACCGAAGCCCCAGCTGTTCGCCACGTAGGCGACGGACGAGCGCGACGACGCCTTTTGCAGCTCAAGCCGGACCGCATCGAGGCGGATGTCGCGCACGCAGTGCATCGGGGTCGTGCCGCGATACTGCCTGAAGCCCTGGGTAAGCGTCCGCAGGCTGACGCCGGCGGCACGTGCGATCTCGGACAGGGTAAGCGGCGATCTGAGGTTCGCCCGCATGTAGTCCTCGGCCGCCCGGATGTGGCGCGGCGCCGGCAGGGGCGGCCGCAGCCGCAGCAGTTCGGAGTAGTTGTGCCGATGCTCGGTGAGCAGCATGAGCATGACCGTTTCCTCCAGCCGCTGCAGCAACGGGTTCTCGGCGGCAGGGGCCCGGACGTAGCCGAGCAGCAGGCGCAGCGCATCCAGCCAGTGGCCATAGGCGGCGCAGCCGCTGTCGATCGACGGCTGGAAAACCAGCGGCTGGCGCAGGGAGCGCCCGAGCACCTGGGCGCACAACGCCTCGATGGCGCCGCGCTCGATGCGTACATGCAGGCGCCGGCTGTCGGCGCTGAAGCGCTTGAGGATCTCGCTCTCGGTCGAGTCGACGGCCACCAGGCCGCTGCCGCCGCCGACATGGCCCGCCCCGCTGGCGATTTCCACGCAGCCGGCGAACTGCGTTGTGACCAGCATGAAATCCCGCTGTGCCTCCAGGGCGAGTTCTGCCTCGGTACCGAAGCCCAGGGTGGTGAGCGTCAGCGCCCCGACCCTCCCCAACTGCAACCGCATGCGGAACTGCCGGCTGGCGCCGAGCACGCGCAGGCGGTGCCGACTGTAGACGGCGCGCATCAGGGCCGATGCCTCATCCGGATCGTCGGTGTCGAAGTGCGTGGCCGAACGTTCCAGCACGTTCTGGGCGTGCTCGCCCAGTTGCGCAATGTGGCCGGACCATCCGCCCGCGCCGCCCGGCGCCGGATTCGCTGCGATCTCCATGGTGCTCTCCTCCTGCGCGCTGGCGGCCGCACCCGCTCAGCGTTCTTGTCGCCTCGCGGTGGAGGCCCGGGCGATCTGCCGCGACACGGCGACCAGCGGCAGTATACCCACCGCGACAATCGCCAGCGCGGCCGTCGAAGCCTCGGCCAACCTCTCGTCCGATGCCAGCGTATAGGCTTGCGTCGCCAGCGTGTCGAAGTTGAACGGGCGCATGACCAGCGTCGCCGGCAATTCCTTCATCACGTCCACGAACACCAGCAGACCGGCCGTCAACAGGCTGCCGCGCAGCATCGGCAGGTGCACGCGTCCGAGCGTCGCCTTCGCCCCCAGCCCGAGCGAGCGCGCCGCGTCGTCC
The DNA here is from genome assembly GCA_964487715.1 of uncultured Rhodocyclaceae bacterium. Lineage (GTDB taxonomy): Bacteria > Pseudomonadota > Gammaproteobacteria > Burkholderiales > Rhodocyclaceae > Desulfobacillus. The sequence goes on from CAZASE010000026.1 coordinate 30,393, forward strand.
ATGCTCGGCGTGATTTTTCCCAGGCTTGCCTCGACCGTTTGCAGGGCAATCGCGAGGAAGCGCGCCAGGTAGGCGTATATCAGCGCGGCAACGCCGCCGGTCAGCAACAGGCCGGGGTTGCTGCCGGTCACTGCGGCGATCCAGCCTGCCAGCCAGTTGTCCAGGCGTGTCACCGGGATCAGCACGCCGACCGCGATCACCGAACCCGGCACCGCATAGCCGAGGCCGACAATGCGGTTCAGCCACTGCGGCCCCGGCGCGCGCGACAGGCGCGCCGCATAGGCCAGCACCACAGCCAGGCCGACGCCCAGCAGCGCCGTCAGCGTCGCCAGGGTGAAACTGTTGCCGGCCAGTTGCAGGAACCGCCTGCCGAACTGCGCGTCGCCCTCGGTGAGCGCCATCTCCAGCAAGATGCCCGCCGGCAACAGGAAGCCGAAAACGAGCGGCAGCGCACAGACGAGCACCGCCCCCGCCGCGGCCGGGCCGGCCAGGCGCTGCCCCGGCTGCGGCCGGTTGCGGCCGGTGGTGTTGTGGAAGCGGGCGCGGCCGCGGCTCATGCGCTCCAGCAGCAGCACCAGGATGACGAAGCCGAGCAGCGCCGCCGACAGCTGCGCGGCGGCGGCGCGATCACCCAGCGAGAACCAGGCGCGATAGATGCCGGTGGTGAAGGTCGGCACGGCGAAGTAGGCCACGGTGCCGTAGTCGGCCAGGGTCTCCATCAGGGCCAGCGCCGCGCCCGCCGCTACTGCCGGACGGGCCAGCGGCAGCGAGATGCGGAAGAAGCTGCCCCAGGCGGAAAGCCCGAGCGAGCGCCCGACTTCCAGCATGCCGCTGGCGCGCTCGAGGAAGGCCGTGCGCGCCAGCAGATAGACGTAGGGATACAGCACGCAGGTGAACATGGCGACGGCGCCGCCCAGGGAACGCACATCGGGAAACCAGTAATCCTCCTTGCGCCAGCCGAAGCTTTCGCGCAGCCAGGCCTGCACCGGTCCGACGAACTGCAGCAGGTCGGTGTAGGCGTAGGCCATGACATAGGCCGGCACGGCGAGCGGCAGCACCAGCGCCCACGCGAACAGGTGCTGCCCGGGGAAACGGTGCATCGTCACCAGCCATGCGGTCGACACGCCGACGACGACGACGCCCGTGCCGACGCCGAGGCATAGCCAGAGCGTGTTCGCCACATACTCCGGCAGCACGGTCGAGGCCAGGTGCGCCCAGGTTTCGCCGGTGCCGCCGGCGAGCAGATTGGCCCACACGCTGAGGATCGGCGCCGCCGCCAGCGCGGCGATGGCGAACGCCGCCAGCGCGAGCGGGTTCAGGCCGCCGCCGGCAAGTCGGGCTGGCAATCTGGTCGTCGCGGGGGCCGTGTACATGGAATCGCTGCCTGAAGCATAATGAGAATTGTAATTGATTGCCGGCCATGCCCCTTCTCGAACTCGCCGCCGTATCGCATGCCTACGACAGCCACCGCGTGGTCGAGGCGCTTTCCTTTTCACTCGAACAAGGCGCAATCGGCTGCCTGCTTGGCCCGTCCGGTTGCGGCAAGACAACGGTGCTGCGCGCCATCGCCGGCTTCGAGCACATCCACGCGGGCGCGATCCGCATCAACGGCGCCACGGTAAGCAGCCCGGCCGCGCACCTGCCGCCGGAGAAACGCCGCATCGGCATGGTGTTTCAGGATTACGCGCTGTTTCCGCACCTCGACGTCGCCGGCAACATCGCCTTCGGCCTGCACGGCGCCGCCGCCGCGGCGCGCGCCGCGCGCGTGGCGGAGCTGCTCGACACCATTGGCCTGGCGCATCAGGGGAAGAAGTACCCGCACGAGCTTTCGGGCGGGCAGCAGCAGCGCGTTTCGCTGGCGCGCGCCCTGGCGCCGAAGCCGGACCTGCTGCTGCTCGACGAGCCGTTCTCCAACCTCGACGTGGCACTGCGCGAGCGCCTGTCACTCGAAGTGCGCGACATCATCAAGGAGTCGGGCACGACCGCCATCCTCGTCACGCACGACCAGCATGAGGCCTTCGCCGTCGCCGACGAGATCGGCATCATGCACGAGGGCCGCATCCAGCAATGGGACAGCGCCTACAACCTCTATCACCGGCCGGCCAACCGCTTCGTCGCCGATTTCGTCGGGCAAGGCGTGCTGCTCAGCGGCGAGGTGCTGAATGCCCAGGAGGTGCGGATGGAACTGGGCGTCCTCAAAGGCCGCATTCCGCGCGACTGCAGCGCCGGCTGCGACGCCTGCGGCCGCGCCTGCCGCGTCGCCGTGCTGCTGCGGCCTGACGACATCGTGCACGACGATGCGGCAAGCACCCGCGCGGAGGTCGTCGCCAAGGCGTTTCGCGGCGCCGAGTTCCTGTACACGCTCAAGCTGCGAAGCGGCGCGCGCGTGCTCTCGCTGGTGCCGAGCCACCACAACCACGCCATCGGCGAGCACATCGGCATCCGTCTCGACGTCGACCACGTGGTGGTCTTTCGCAACACCGACGAAACTGCCGCTGCATGATTCCCTGGCTGGCGCACGACGCGCCCTTCCCGCCGGTGGAAAAGGCCCTGCGCCGTCCGGCCGGATTGCTCTGCGCCGGCGGCGACCTTTCGCCGGAACGGCTGCTCGATGCCTACCGCCGCGGCATCTTCCCGTGGTTCTCCGCCGGCGAACCGGTTCTCTGGTGGAGTCCCGATCCGCGCATGGTGCTGTTCCCGCCCGAGGCGCGTCTCTCCCGCTCGCTCGGCCGGAGCCTGCGCAGCCGCCGCCACCGCGTGCAGCTCGACACCGCCTTTGCCGACGTCATGCTGGCCTGCGCCGCGCCGCGTCCCGGCCAGGGCGGAACCTGGATCACGCCGGAGATGCGAAAAGCCTATTGCCGGCTGCAGGAATTGGGCTTTGCCCATTCGGTCGAGACCTGGCGGGACGGCGAACTGGTCGGCGGCCTCTACGGCATCGCCATCGGTCGCGTGTTCTACGGCGAATCGATGTTCGCGCGCGCCACCGATGCCTCGAAGATCGCCTTCGCGCACCTGGTCCGCCTGCTTGAGCGCAAGGGATTCGCCGTGATAGATTGCCAGATGAGCACCGCGCATCTCGCCAGTCTCGGCGCGCGGGAGATTCGCCGGCGCGAGTTTGTGCGCGGCCTGGAAACCTGGACCGGCGAAGGCGAGCCGCCGGGATCGTGGCGCGAGGACGATGTGAACGACTTCTTCCACGGCAGCGACGCATGAGCCTGCTCAAGGACCTTCCCTTTCCGCTGTTGCATTTCTATTCGACCGCGCCCTACGCGTGTTCCTACCTGCCGGGCCGCATCGCCCGCTCCCAGGTTGCCACGCCGAGCCACCTGATCGACGCCGCCGTCTACGGCGAACTGGTACGCGCCGGCTTTCGCCGCAGCGGCGTGTTCACCTACCGCCCCTATTGCGATGCCTGCCGCGCCTGCGTGCCGGTGCGCCTGCCGGTCGACCGGCTCGCGTCGAGCCGCAGCCAGCGCCGCGTTCTCGCGCGCCACGCCGGCCTGACGGCGCAGGAACTGCCGCTGGCGTTTCGCGAGGAGCATTACGAGCTCTACCAGCACTACCAGGCCTCGCGCCATTCCGGTGGCGGCATGGACCAGGACAGCCGCGAGCAATATGCCCATTTCCTGCTGCAAAGCCATGTCGACAGCCGGCTGATCGAGTTCCGCGAAGACGGCGCGCTGCGCATGGTGTGCATCGTCGACCGGCTGAGCGACGGCATCTCTTCCGTCTACACCTTCTTCGAGACCGCGGTCGCCGGCGCCAGTTACGGCACCTGGTGCATTCTCTGGCAGGCCGAACAATGCCGGCGACTCGGGCTGCCCTACCTGTATCTCGGCTACTGGATCGGCGAAAGCCGCAAGATGGCCTACAAGGCGGGCTTCCGCCCGATCGAAGGCCGCAGGGGCGGCGTCTGGCGCGAGTTGACGGACGAGGACCTTCGGCGTCGGCGCTGAAGGCCGCCCGGCGGGCGGGGTGATTTTGCCCGGGCGATTCGGCAAGCTGGTTGAACCATTCGCGCGACAGGACGTACATGTCGGTATCGGTGAGTGCGACGGCATCGTTGCCATGCGGGTTGCCTTCCATGAAAGCCAGCCCGCCGGATTCGCGCCAAAGAACCACAAGCATGTCGAGGAGATATTGGTGCGCTCCAGGATCTACCTGAGCGAAGACATGATTTTCACAAAGACCGACAACACGTCCCAGCGCTTCGTCGCCGAGGGATACTGAGCGCTGCGCCGCCGGTCCGGGTGGCCACGCGGCGGCCGCGTGCCGCATCCGATGGCGACGGCAAGCGATGCGCGGCCGGCAACCTGTCCGAATCCGGGGAAGGCGACTGCAAGAGCGCCAGAATCCGGCCCCGCCCAGGCGCGTTCTCGCTGCGATTCTTCGAGTCCGGCAGACTGCTAGAATCGCGCCATGCTGTACAAACTCCTCCGTCCCGTTCTGTTCGCCCTCGATGCAGAGGCCGCCCACGACCTGACCCTGGCCAGCCTGCGCACGGCGAATGCCCTGCATCTGCCGCTGGCCCGCAAGGCACCGACCGCCAAGCCGGCCAAAGTCATGGGGCTGGCGTTCCCCAACCGCATCGGCCTCGCCGCCGGCCTGGACAAGAACGGCGAATGCATCGCCGGTCTCGCCGCACTCGGTTTCGGCCACGTCGAGATCGGCACGGTGACGCCGCGCCCGCAGCCGGGCAGCCCGAAACCGCGCCTGTTCCGCCTGCCGTTGCGCCAGGCCATCATCAATCGCATGGGCTTCAACAACCATGGCGTGGATGCGCTGGTGGAAAACGTGCGGCACTCGGACTACAAAGGCATCCTCGGCATCAACATCGGCAAGAACTTCGACACGCCGATCGAGCGCGCCGTCGACGACTACCTCGCCTGCCTGCGCAAGGTGTACGCCCATGCCAGCTACGTGACGGTGAACATCTCCTCGCCGAACACGAAAAACCTGCGCCAGCTGCAGGGCGAATCGGAACTGGACGGCCTGCTCGCGCCGCTCAAGCGCGAACAGGAAGCGCTGGCCCAGCGGCACGGCCGCCACGTGCCGCTGGCGCTGAAGATCGCGCCCGACCTCGACGCGGAGCAGATTCGCGTCATCGCCGACGCCCTGCGCCGCCACCGCATCGACGCCGCCATCGTCACCAACACCACGCTCTCGCGCGAGGGCGTCGAGCACCTCGCCCACGCCGACGAGGCCGGCGGCCTCTCCGGCGCGCCGCTGCTGGCGAAGTCCACCGACGTGCTGCGCACGCTGGCCGGCCATCTCGGCGGCGAGATCCCCCTCATCGGCGTCGGCGGCGTGATGAGCGGGCGGGATGCGCGCGCCAAACTGGAAGCCGGCGCCCAGCTCGTGCAGATCTATACCGGACTCATCTATCGCGGGCCGGCGCTGGTAAAGGAAGCCGTCGAGGCGACGGCGGACTCTTGAGGAGACCTGATTAGTGACAATGTTCAGCACACGCGCGGACTTCCCACTTGTACCGTCATTCCGGGGCCACCCGGTAGGGGGGAACCCGGAATCCAGGGGTTTTTTGCGGCCGCCCTGGATTCCGGGTCGCGCTTCGCTTGCCCGGAATGACGAAGCTGAGGTAAGTCGCTAATCAGGTGAGGAGAACAGATGCAGATCGGCGTGCCGAAGGAGATCAAGAACCACGAGTACCGCGTCGGCCTGACGCCCGCCGGGGTCCACGCACTGACTTTGGCAGGACATGAAGTCCTGGTCGAGACAAACGCCGGCGCCCGCGTCGGCTTCGCCGATGCCGACTACGTCGCGGCCGGCGCGCGCATCGCGGCCAGCGCCGCCGAGGTCTACGGCCGCGCGGACATGATCGTCAAGGTGAAGGAACTGCAGGCCGCGGAATTTCCGCTGACGCGCCCCGGCCAGCTGCTCTTCGCCTACCAGCACTTCGCGCCCGATCCGGACCTCCTGCAGCACGTCCTCGACTGCGGCCTCTCCTGCGTCGCCTACGAAACCGTCGCCGACGCCCACGGCGAGCTGCCGCTGCTGGCGCCGATGTCGCGTGTGGCCGGGCGCCTCGCCCCGCAGGTCGGCGCCTGGGCACTGCAGATGGCCAACGGCGGCTCCGGCGTTCTGCTCGGCGGCGTCGCCGGCGTGCCGCCGGCCAGGGTGGTCATCGTCGGCGCCGGCAATGTCGGCAGCAATGCCCTGCAGATCGCCGTC
>CAZASE010000027.1:0-34612 GCA_964487715.1 uncultured Rhodocyclaceae bacterium
CCAACAGCCGTGGCGCCGCTCGCGCAACCGCCGCAAGTGGCCGAGCGGCCGCCGCTGGCACCGCTGTACTCCGCCCACGCGCGTGCCGGCGCCTTGCCGCAACCGGCGTTGCGCACCGCCGGCGAACTGGCGCCCCTGCCGACGGACGACCCGACGCGCCTGCCGGTGTTTCTTTCCGCTTCGCGCATCAGCAGCCACGGCGACGACGAGACCGTCGCCGAGGGCGAAGCCGAGTTGCGCAAGGGGAATACCGCGCTCGATGCCGAGCGCATCACCTACTGGCGCGTCGGGGACGAGGTCGAGGCGGTCGGCGATGTGCGCCTGCGCCGCGATGCGGATCGCATGAGCGGGCGCAAGCTGCGCCTGAACATGACGGAGAACACCGGCTACCTGGAGCAGCCGGTGTATTCGATCCTGCGCACGCCGAAAGTGAAGCAGCTGGGCGTGTCGCTGCTGCCGACACCGGCGGCGCCGCCGCCACGCATCGTCGCCGGCGAGGTGGTGAGCGATACGAGCCGGCTGACGCGTGGCTCCGGCACGGCGGACCGGCTGGAGTTTCTCGGCGAAAACCGCGAGCGGCTGAGCAACGCCACCTACAGCACCTGCAGCGTCGAGCGGCCGGACTGGCACTTCGAGATGGCCGAACTCGAGCTCGACCACGACCGCGAGACGGGCGAAGCGCGCGAGGCCAAGCTGCTGTTCAAGGACGTGCCGCTGTTCTATGCGCCCTGGCTCGGCTTTTCGCTCAACAACCAGCGCAAGTCCGGCCTGCTGGCGCCGACGATCGGCAGCTCCTCGAAGACCGGCCTGGACGTGACGCTGCCGTACTACTGGAACATCGCGCCGAACATGGACGCGACCCTCTCGCCGCGCCTGATGAGCAAGCGCGGCATGCAGCTCAACGGCGAATTCCGCTACCTCAATGCGAACTACAACGGCCAGCTGCGCGGCGAGTGGTTGCCCGACGACAGCATGCTGAAGCGGCGGCGCGGCGCCTACTCGCTCGCCCACGTACACAACAATCTCGGTGGCGGTTTTGCCGGCACGCTGGCGCTCAACGGGGTGAGCGACGACACTTACTTCACCGACACCTCGTCGCGCATCGCCAGCACCTCGCAGACCAACCTGCTGCGCCAGGGCACACTCAGCTATGGCGGCGGCGGCTGGTGGTCGGCGACGGCCAACGTGCAGCGCTACCAGACATTGCAGGATCCCTCGCTGCCGCCGGTCGAAAAGCCTTACGAACGCACGCCGCAGCTGGTGCTGACGGCCGCCCGCCCGGAGTTCATCGGCGGCACCGCCTTCAACTTCAACGGCGAGTATGTCAACTTCAGCCACCCGACCGCCGATGTCGGCCGCCGTTTCACCCTCTATCCGCAGGTGTCGTGGCCGCTGCAGACGGCGGGCTATTACGCTACGCCGAAGCTCGGCCTGCACGTCACGCGCTATGACCTGACGCGACGCAATACCAGCGGGCCGGAACAGATCGTCCGCACGCTGCCCGTCTTCAGCCTCGATTCGGGCATGACCTTCGAACGCGACTTCGCCTGGTTCGGCCGCGACCTGACGCAGACGCTCGAACCGCGGTTGTTTTACCTGCTGGTGCCGAAGCGGACGCAGGAACAGATTCCGAACTTCGACAGCGGTGCGACGGATTTCAATTACGCGACGATCTTCTCGGAGAATCCCTTCACCGGCGGCGACCGCATTGCCGATGCCAACCAGATCACTGCGGCCGTCACCTCGCGGCTGATCGATCCGCAGACCGGACAGGAATATCTGCGCGGCCTGGTCGGCCAGCGCTACTACCTCGCCAGCCAGGAAGTCACCCTGCCGGGCATGCCGGTGCGCAGCGCCGGCGCATCCGATTTCCTCGTTGCGCTGTCCGGCCAGGTGCTGCCGAAGACCTACGCCGATGTCGGCTGGCAATACAACCCGCGCGACCATCGCACGGAGCGTTTCGTGGTCGGCGGGCGCTGGCAGCCCGACTACGCCAAGGTGCTGAACGCCAGCTACCGCTTTACCCACGACTCGAACACCAGTCCGGTGGTGCCGGGCATCCGCCAGATCGACCTGTCTGCCCAGTGGCCGCTGGCGCCGGGTTGGCACGGCGTCGGCCGCTACAACTACTCGCTGCTCGAACACCGGCTGATCGAGACGGTCGCCGGCGTCGAGCGCGACGCCGGCTGCTGGGTGGCGCGCTTCGTCGTGCAGCGTTTCGCCACGACGACGGGCGGCACCAACACCTCGTTCTTCGTGCAGCTGGAACTGAACGGTTTCTCGCGCATCGGCTCAAACCCGCTGGAAATGCTCAAGCGCAACATCCCGGGTTACGGGCAGATCAACCAGCCGACCGCCAGCCCGGCGTTCGGCGCCAACTAGCAAGGAGCCTGGATTGAAAACTGGCATTCGCGCATCCGTCGTGGTGCGCTTGCTGCTGGCCGGCCTCTGCCTGCCGCTGGCCGGCGTGCACGCCCAGCCGCGGCCGGTCCAGCCGATCGCGGCCGACCGCATCATTGCCGTGGTCAATGATGAAGTCATCACGCTGCACGAGCTTCGCTCGCGCCTGTCGACGGTCGAGCGGCAACTGCGCCAGCAGGGCACGCAGCTGCCGCCGCGCGACGTCCTGGAGAAGCATGTGCTGGAGCGCATGGTCGTCGAGCGGGTCCAGTATCAGCTGGCCCGGGAGGGCGGCCTGCGCGTCGACGATGCGCAGCTCGATCAGGCGCTGGTGCGCATCGCCCAGGGCAACCGCATGAGCCTCGCCGAATTCCGCGCGGCGCTGGAGAAGGACGGCATCTCCTGGTCGAAGTTCCGCGAGGAGATCCGCGGCGAAATCGTCGTCGCGCGCCTGCGCGAACGCGAGGTCGACAATCGCATCACCGTCGCCGACGGCGAGATCGACAACTTCCTCGCCAACGCACAGGACAGCGGCAGCGAGGAGTACCTGGTGTCGCACATCCTGCTGCGCGTGCCGGAACAGGCCAAGCCGGAGCAGCTGGCGCGCCTGCGCGCCCGCGCCGAGGAAATCCTCGCGCAAGTCCGCCGCGGCGCCGACTTCGCACAACTGGCGGCGAGCCACTCCGATGCGCCGGACGGCCTGTCCGGCGGCAGCATGGGCTGGCGTGCCCTCGATCGCTTGCCCGGGTTGTTCGCCGAGGCGGTGCCGCGGCTCAAGGCCGGCGAGGCGAGCGAGATCCTGCGCAGCCCGGCCGGCTTTCACGTGCTCAAGCTGGTCGACCGGCGCGGCGGGGCAGTCACCATCGCGCCGGTGCAGCAGACGCGCGCGCGGCATATCCTCGTCAAGACCAGCGAACTGGTTTCCGAAGCCGAGGCACGGCGCCGCCTGGTGGTGCTGAAGGAGCGCATCGACAACGGCGCCGATTTCGCCGAACTGGCGCGCCAGCATTCGAACGACCTGTCGGCGGCCAAGAGCGGCGACCTCGGCTGGCTGACGCCGGGCGACACGGTGCCGGAATTCGAGCGGCCGATGGACGCGCTGAAGCCGGGTCAGGTGAGCGAGCCGGTGCAGTCGCCGTTCGGCTGGCACCTGATCCAGGTGCTGGAGCGCCGCGTCGATGCCTCGCAGGAGCGCGTGCGCCAGCATGCGCGGCAGGTCCTGCGCGAGCGCAAGAGCGACGAGGCCTACCAGGACTGGCTGCGCCAGATGCGCGACCGCGCCTACGTCGAGTACCGCATCGAGGACAACCGCTGACGCGGGAGCACGGTGCGATGAAGGCGGCCGGCAATCTTCCCGTCATTGCCGTCACCAGCGGCGAGCCGGCCGGCATCGGTCCCGACATCTGCCTGGCGCTGGCGGCGCGGCCGCTGGCGGCACGCGTCGTCGTGCTCGGCGACCGCGAACTGATCGCGGCGCGGGCGGCGCAGCTCGGCCACCCCGCCGCGGCGCTGGAGATCCTGCACGTGCCGTTGCGCAGCGCCTGCACGGCCGGGCGGCTGGAGAAGGCCAATGCGCCCTACGTGCTGGCCCTGCTCGACCGTGCCCTGGCGGGGTGCCGCGACGGCGAATTTGCGGCGATGGTCACCGCGCCGGTGCACAAGGGCATCATCAACGATGCCGGCGTGAAGTTCTCCGGGCACACCGAATACCTGGCCGAGCAGACCGGCACGGCACGCGTCGTCATGATGCTGGCCGGCGCCGGCCTGCGCGTGGCATTGGCCACCACCCACCTGCCGCTGCGCGAGGTGCCCGAAGCGATCACGTCGGCGGAACTCGAAATCACCCTGCGCATCCTGCATGCCGACCTGCGCGGCAAGTTCGGCATTGCGCGGCCGCGCATCCTCGTGGCCGGCCTGAACCCGCATGCCGGCGAGGGCGGGCACCTCGGGCGCGAGGAGATCGAGGTGATCGCGCCGGTGCTCGAACGTCTGCGCGCCGAGGGCTTCGACCTGATCGGCCCGCTGCCGGCGGATACGCTGTTCACGCGCCACGTCCTCGCCGGCTCCGACGCGCAGCTGGCGATGTACCACGACCAGGGGCTGGCGGTACTGAAGTACGCGGCCTTCGCCGACGGCATCAACATCACGCTCGGCCTGCCGATCGTGCGCACCTCGGTGGACCACGGCACGGCACTCGATTTGGCCGGCACCGGCAAGGCCGACCCGCGCAGCCTGTTCGCCGCGGTCGACCTGGCGATCGGGCTGGCGCAGCGACGATGACCGAAGGAAAGCCGACCGGACGACAGGCGCAGTCCGGCGGGATCAGGCCGCATGTCGCGCGGCGCCGCTTTGGCCAGAACTTCCTCGTCTCGCCCGGCGTCATCGCGAAGATCGTCGAGGCGATCCAGCCGCTGCCGGGAGAAGTGGTCGTCGAGATCGGTCCCGGCCTCGGCGCCCTCACCGGGCCGTTGCTGGCGCGCCTCGACCACCTGCACGCCGTCGAGATCGACCGCGACCTGATTGCCCGCCTGGGCGAGCGCTTTCCGCCCGAAAGGCTGACGGTACACGCCGGCGATGCGCTTGAATTCGACTTCGCGCGGCTCGGAGCGGAGTTGCGCGTGGTCGGCAACCTGCCTTACAACATCTCCTCGCCGCTGCTGTTCCACCTCGCCGCCTGTGCCGACCGGGTGCGCGACATGCATTTCATGCTGCAGCGGGAGGTGGTGGAGCGGATGGTCGCGGCGCCCGGCGGAACCGTGTACGGGCGCCTTTCGGTGATGCTGCAATATCGTTTCGAGATGGCACGGCTGTTCCTCGTGCCGCCCGGCGCGTTCAGTCCGGCGCCGAAGGTGGAGTCGGCGGTGGTGCGCCTGCTGCCGCGGCCGGCCGCGGCGCGCGCCGCGACCGACGAGGCGCTGCTGGCGCAGATCGTCACGGCGGCCTTCTCGCAGCGCCGCAAGATGCTGCGCAATACGCTGCGCGGAATGGTCGATGCGGAAGATCTTGCCGCACTCGGCATCGCGCCGACGCAGCGCGCGGAAGAACTGGCGGTCGGCGATTTCGTGCGCATCGCCAACCGCCGCGCGGAAAAGGCCGCTACGACTTCGTCGCGCAGGTCTTGATGCCGAAGGGCAGGTAGGCCGGACACCAGCCGATCAGGCCGGTGGCGAGCGGCACGACGCCGATCCAGGTCCACGGCGTGCCGATGCCCGCCAGGGCTGCGCCGATCAGGCCGATGCCGGCGCCGATGCGCAGGGTGCGGTCAATGCCGCCAACATTCTTAAGCATGGGAAACCTCCGTTCGGGTTGGGGATGCGCCGCCAGTATGCGCCGCACCGTCCGGCCGGTCTGTAACCTTGGTTACACAGCCACGGCGGCCAGCCGTTCAGTTCGCTGCGCCGGCCAGCCGGCGCAGGCCGGCCGCATCGCGGATCTCGACCTGTTCGCGGCCGAGTGCGACCAGGCCCTGCTCGGCAAAACCCTTCAGCAGGCGGCTGACCATCTCGCGCACGCTGCCCAGCTCATCGGCGAGCTGCTGGTGCGTGGCGTGCACCAGGCGGCCCTTGCCCAGCAGCAGGGCCGCCAGGCGCTGGTCCAGCCGGTGGAAGGCAACCTCCTCGACCAGGCGCATCAGATCGGCCATGCGCTCGGCGAACAGGTTGAAGATGAAGATGCGGAAGGGCTCGAGCGCCAGCAGCTCGCCGAACATGGCCTGCGGCAGCAGTACCAGGACCGTCTCGGCTTCGGCGACGCCGCGCGCGTTGTAGGGCGCCTGGCCGAGCAGGCAGCTCGAAGTGATGATGCAGGTCTCGCCCGGCGTGACGCGATACAGCGGCAGTTCGCGACCGCTGGCCGAGACCTTGACGACCCGGATGCTGCCGCTCAGCACGAAGGGAAAACCCTGGCACGGCTGGTGCTCGTCGAACACCACCGCCCCGGCCGGCAGGCTCATTGGGTGGGCCGCCTCGGCGATGCGCCGGCGTGCCGCCGCCGGCAGGCCATCGAGCACCGGGTAGAGCGCGACGAGTTGCGGCAGCGGAACGCTCATGTCAGTTCGGCGAAGACCGGCGCATGGTCGGAGGGGCGCTCTGCCTGGCGCGGCACCTTGTCCACCGTGCAGGCGGTGCAGCGCGCGGCGAGCGGCGGCGAGAGCAGGATGTGGTCGATGCGCAGGCCGCGGTTGCGGCGAAACGCCATCATGCGGTAATCCCACCACGAGTAGATCTGCTCCGGCTGGTCGAAGAGGCGAAAGGCGTCCGCCAGGCCGAGCGCGAGCAGCTGCGCAAACGCCGCGCGTTCGGGCGCGGAGAACAGCACCTGGCCCTCCCAGGCCTCCGGATCGCGCACGTCGCGCGCCTCCGGCGCGATGTTGAAGTCGCCGGCCAGCACCAGATCGGGATGCGCCGCCAGCTCGCTTCGCAGCCAGCCGGCGAGCGCCTCGATCCAGCCGAGCTTGTAGGCGAACTTGTCCGAGCCGACGCTCTGGCCGTTGGGAATGTAGGCGCAGACGACGCGGATGCCGCCCAAGGTGGCGGCGATCAGGCGCTTCTGCTCATCGGCGAAACCGGCGATGCCGATCGCGACGTCCTGTGCCGGCAGGCGCGAAAGGATGGCCACGCCGTTGTAGGTTTTCTGGCCGGCAAAGGCGCAGTGGTAGCCCGCCGTCTGCAATTCGAGCAGCGGGAAGGCCGGGTCTTCGAGCTTGGTTTCCTGCAGGCACAACACATCCGGCTGCTGCCGTGCCAGCCACTCGATCACCTGCGGCAGTCGAACCCTGAGCGAGTTGACGTTCCAGGTGGCGAGTTTCATCGACGCTCAGGGGCGGGCGGGGGGCGCACCCGGGCGCGGCGGGCTGGCGGTCTTCGGATAGCCGGCATCGTCGAGCAGCTTGTTCCAGGCGCCTTCCTCGAAGCCCTTTTGCACCAGGGTGCCGACCGCGATGACCGGCACCGCCAGTTCGCCGCCGGCCAGCTTCTTCAGCATCTCGCCGTCCTCGTAGCTGCGCACCGACTTCTCGGTGAAGGGCACGCCGCGTTTCTGCAGCAGCTCGCGGCCGATGCGGCATTCCGCGCCGCAGTCGGGCGAGGTGTAAACAGTGACCGGGAAATCCTGCGTCGCCTTCTGCAGGCCGAAGGAAGTGGAGCCGGTTTCGACGTATTGGCCGCCCACCATCTTCTTCTGCACGTTGCGCGCGTCGGCCGGCGGCGGCTGGTCCGAGTAGTGCACGCGTCCTTCCTTGTCGGTCCAGCGAAAGGTTGTCTGCGCGAGCGCGACCGTGCAGAACGTCAGCAGTACGGCGGCGAATAGCTTGCGTGTCATTTGCTCCCTCCCGGTGCCTTGGATTACGCCGCAATCATACCATTGTGACGCAGCAGGGCATCGACGCTCGGCTCGCGGCCGCGGAAGGCGCGGAAGGACTCCAGCGCCGGCCGGCTGCCGCCGACCGCCAGGATTTCGCGCCAGAAGCGCGCGCCGGTTTCCGCGTCGAGCACGCCTGCGCGCCGCCGGCCGTTCTCCTCGAACAGGTCGAAGGCATCCGCCGAGAGGACCTCCGCCCACTTGTAGCTGAAATAACCGGCCGCGTAGCCGCCGGCGAAGATGTGCGAGAAGCTGTGCGGGAAGCGGTTCCACGCCGGCGGCTTCAATACGGCCACCTCCTCGCGTACCTCGTCGAGCAGCGCCAGCACGCCCTTTTCGCCGGCCGCATCGAAGTCGTGGTGCAGGCGCACGTCGAACAGCGAAAACTCGATCTGCCGCAGCATGAACAGGCCGGCCTGGAAGTTCTTCGCCGCCAGCATCTTGTCGAACAGCGCGCGCGGCAGCGGCGCGCCGGTATCGACGTGGCCCGTCATGCCCGACAGCACTTCCCATTCCCAGCAGAAATTCTCCATGAACTGGCTCGGCAGCTCGACGGCGTCCCATTCGACCCCGTGGATGCCGGAAACGGCCAGTTCGTCCACTTGCGTCAGCAGGTGGTGCAGGCCGTGGCCGAATTCGTGAAACAGCGTGATCACGTCGTCGTGGGTGAACAGGGCCGGCCGCTTTTCCCCGTCTTTTTCGCCGACCGGTGCGGAGAAGTTGCAATTGAGGTAGGCCACCGGCACCTGGACACCGGCGGTCGTGCGGCGCCGCGTGATGGCGTCGTCCATCCAGGCCCCGCCGCGCTTGGTGTCGCGGGCATAGAGGTCGAGATAGAAGCGGCCGATGACCGAGCCGTCGCGCAGGATGCGGAAGAAACGCACATCCTCGTGCCAGGCCGGCGCCTGGTCGGCCTCGACCGCCACGCCGAACAGCGCGGCGACGACGCGGAACAAGCCTTCCAGCACCTTCGGTTCGGGCAGGTACTGCTTCACCTCCTGCTCGGAGAAGGCATAGCGCCGTTCGCGCAGCTTCTCCGAAGCGTATGCGACGTCCCAGGCTTCGAGCTGCGGCAAGCCCAGCTCCGCCGCGGCAAAGGCGCGCAGTTCCGCCAGATCGCGCTCGGCATGCGGGCGCGCCTTGGCCGCCAGTTCGCGCAGAAAGCCGAGCACCTGCGCCGGCGACTCCGCCATCTTCGCCACCAGCGACAGCTCCGCATAGCTGGCGTAGCCGAGCAGTCGCGCCTCCTCGGCGCGCAGCCTGAGGATCTGCGCGATCAGCGCGGTATTGTCCCAATCGGCCTTGCCGGTCGCCGGCGCCAGTTCCGATGCGCGGGTCGCCGACGCGCGATACATGCGGTGGCGCAGCGCACGGTCGTCGGCATATTGCAGCAGCGGCCCGTAGGACGGCGCGTGCAGGGTGAATTTCCAGCCCGGCCGGCCGTCCTTTTGCGCCGCCGCGCGGGCCGCCTGGCACACGTCGGCCGGGATGCCGGCGAGCAGGCCCGCCTCCTCGACCCACTCGGCGTGGGCGTTGGTGGCATCGAGCAGGTTCTCGGAGAACTTCGCCGCCAGCGCCGCCAGTTCCTCCTGGATGGCCTGGAAGCGCGGCTTGTCGCGCTCCGGCAATTCCGCGCCGGACAGGCGGAAATCGCGAATCTCGTTATCGACGATCTTCTTTCGTGCGGCGTCCAGCCCGGCAAAGGCGGGCGATGCCTTGATCGCCTTGAACTGCCGGAACAGCGCCGGGTTCTGCCCCAGTTCGGCGAAGAAGCGCGTCACCTCCGGCAGGTTGGCGTTGTATGCCTCGCGCCACTCCGGCACGTCCATGACGGAATGCAGATGGCCGACGATGCCCCAGGCGCGCGACAGCTGCTCGGTGCCGTCGAAGAACGGCGCGGCGAAGCCCTCCCAGGTCGGCGGTGCGCCTTCCAGGCGCGCCAGCAGGGCGCGGTTCGCCGCCAGCAGCTCGGTGACGGCCGGCGTGACATGTTCGGGGCGCACCGCATCGAAGCGCGGCAGGCCGGAGAAATCGAGCAGGGGGTTTGGGCTCATGAGGTTCATTCAAGCGAAAAGGGCGCGGTTCGCGCCCTTCCCATGTGGGGGTGCGATGCGCTCAATCAAGCGCCGTGCCGGTCAGGCGCGCATAGGCCTCGCGATACTTGGCCGTCGTCCTGGCAACGATTTCGGCCGGAAGGTGCGGGCCCGGCGCGCGCTTGTTCCAGTCCAGCGTCTCCAGGTAGTCGCGCACGATCTGCTTGTCGAAACTGGGCGGGCTGCTGCCCTCGCGGTAGTCGTCGGCCGACCAGAAGCGCGAGGAATCCGGCGTCAGTGCCTCGTCGATGAGGTGCAGCCGGCCCGTGGCGTCGAGGCCGAATTCGAACTTGGTGTCGGCGATGATGATGCCGCGCGTCAAGGCGTAGTCGGAGGCCTCGCCGAAAAAACGCAGCGTCACGTCGCGCACCAGCCCGGCAAGCGGCGCGCCGAGCAGCTTCTCCACCGTGGCGAAATCGATGTTTTCGTCGTGCGCGCCCATCTCTGCCTTGGTCGACGGGGTGAACAGCGGCCGCGGCAGCCGTGACGCCATCTTCAGGCCGGGCGGCAGCGCAATGCCGCAGACGGCGCCGGTCTTCTGGTAGTCCTTCCAGCCGCTGCCGATGAGGTAGCCGCGCACCACTGCCTCGACCGGCAGCGGCTTCAGGCGCTTCACCACCACCGAGCGGCCGCGCACCTGGGCGCGCTCCTCCTCGCCCTGCACCACCGACTCGGGGTCGACGCCGGTAAGGTGGTTGGGCACGATGTGCGCCAGGCGCTCGAACCAGAAGCTCGATATCGCCGTCAGCACGCGTCCCTTGTCCGGGATCGGGTTCGGCAGGATCACGTCGAAGGCCGACAGGCGGTCGGTGGTGACGATCAGCATCTGCTGCTCGCCGACGGCGTAGATGTCGCGCACCTTGCCGCGCGCGATCAGCGGCAGGCTGGCGATGCGGGTTTCGTAGACGGTCTGGCTCATGGCAATCCAGTAGGGGAAAACGAAGTTGTCGTGAAGGCCGATCGCGCAAGCCGTTTGGGCAAGACGGCGCACGGAAGAGCCGCGATTATACGACGGCGTGCGGCTGCATACACGGCTGTCCGGGCCGGCCGGGACCGGCAAGGTCCACGTCCATCGGTAACGGCGACGCCGTCATTCTTCTTCAGGGGCTTCGAGCAGCTTCTCGACCCGACGCTCCACTGACTTCTTCGTCATGCCGGCGGAGCAGGAGACAAACCTTGTCCGGTCGCTCCATCAGCGCGGGGATCAGGCTTGCGAGGGGCTGATCGGATACCAGTGCGACATGAATCAACATGTGGATCGCACCGTATCTTGTGGCGGATTCATGCGTTCCAAAGCAGCGCGCAGGGGTGGCAAGTCAGTGGCAACGACCTGCCAAATCACGTCCGTATCCGTTCCCAGCTAATCGTGAACAAGGATGTTGCGAAAACCGGCGATCGCCCGCCAGGGAACAGAGGGTTCGGATGCGCGCGTCGTCTCGCTCAGGCGCTGGCTGGATTCCGCCAGCGTTTGCAGGTTGCGCACGACGGCGTCCTGGATCAGGCGCGAGGCCATGAACAGCGCCCGATCCGCACCAACATATTCGTCGATGCGGGAGATGCACTCCAGCATGTGGCGGATATAAAGCCTGTCTGCTTCCAGCCCGGGATTCATGTTCGCCAGGTCAGAGCGGTCGCGCTTCGTCAAGGATGCGCTGGCGCAGCGCCGGGTGCAGCGCGTTTTCCGTGATCACGTCGACGCGGCGGCCGAACATGTCCTGCAGGTCCATCACCAGCGCGCCGAGGGCAAAACCTGATGTCCCCTGTGGTGCCTCAACCAGCAGATCCACGTCGCTCGCGTCGGTCGCGTCGTCCCGTGCCATGGAACCGAATACGCGCACATTACGCACGTTGTGGCGTGCCGCCAGCTCCAGGACGGCGGCACGGTGCCGTTCGATGATCGGGTTCATTTTTCGTGCTCCTCGTTGCGCGCCTCCCGGTCGGCCCTATCCCAGGGCACGGTAACGCCGTCATTGAGTGCGGTCCGCTTGCGGATTTCCGTCGAGGCGACTATTCATCTGCCTTTGCCTCTCAACCGCCAACAACGTCAGTTTAACGAATAGCTGAAGCATTACAAACGGTACCCTTTCAGCACTCGGCTGGCCCATTGGCGGAAACGTACGCCTTCGGGCGATTTGATGCGGTACCTGTCGCGGCATGTGCCGGCACGGCGCGCGTCGCAATCCCTCTATCTTCAGGCATGTTTCTCAGCGTTTGACTTGGTGCGAAGGGTGCTTGCGGCCGCCAATGGTCGGCCGCGCAGGTCGTCAAACCGAAGCAGTTCCAGGCTGTCGAGCACGGCGGCGGCGCCGGCGAAATCCTGCCCGCGCGTGTAGTCGCAGGGCGTGACGATCGTGGTGAGCCCGGCGCCCAGGGCGGCTTGCAGGCCGTTCGCAGAATCCTCGAAAGCGAGGCAGGCGGCGGCCGGCAGGCTGAGGCGTGCCAGCACCCAGAGATAGATGTCCGGCGCCGGCTTTTTCGCCGGCACGACATCGCCGGCGCCGATCACGTCGAACCAGGCCATGGCCTGCGGGCCGAGGGCGGGCGCCAGCAGGGCGGCGATGTTCCGCGGCGTGGTGGTGGTGGCTATGGCCAGGCGCAGGCCGGCGGCGCGGGCCTCATCGAGCAGGCGTGCCACGCCGGGGCGCAGCGGGATGGCGCCAGAAGCGGCGAGCCGGCTGTAATGCCGCGTCTTCGCCTGGTGCAGCGCGGCGACGCGCTCGCCGAAGTCGGGGTGCTGCGCGAATGCCGGCCGATGGCGGCCGACGTAGTGGGCGATGCGTTCCTTGCCGCCGGTGATGGCGAGGAGTTCGCCGTAGAGCGCCTCGTCCCAGTGCCAGTCGAGGCCCGCCTCGCGGAAGGCGGCGTTGAAGGCCGGACGGTGGCCGTCGCGCTCGGTGTCGGCGAGCGTGCCGTCGACGTCGAAAATCAGTGCCTGCAGCAAATGGTGTTACTCGCGCACGTAGGGACGATCCTTGCCGCTCGCGTCCTCGCGGTAGGGGAATTTGACGTGGCCGAAGCGGATCGCCAGCACGGCGATGGTGAGCAGGAAAATGGCCGCCGCCACCGCCAGCATGCGCCACTCGGTGATTTCCTTGACGTCGAGCACCAGATAGCGCGCCAGCGCCACCATGGCGATGTAGAGCGGGTAGCGCACCGGGATGTGGCCGGAGCGGAAGTACTGGCCGATCATCGCCAGCACCTCGAGGTAGAGGAACATCAGCAGGAGGTCGGCCAGGGTGACCTTGTGCGCGCCCAGCATGACCAGGATCTCCTGGTAGATCGCCACGGTGGTGGCGAAGGCGATCACGAGGAGGCCGACGAATTCGACGATGTCGAGGCCGCCGCTGAAGAACTTGCGGATGCGGTCGAGGGTGTGGGAGCGGATGTCCATGATCAGTTGGCGTGCTTGGGTCTGGCGGTGCGCCCGGCCTGGGGACGCACATCGCCGGCGTCGGGCTCGCGCACGATGAATTGCGTGTGGGTGCGCCTGGCCAGCGCTTTGGCCTTGCGCGCGGCACGTGCCAGCGCGGCTGGAACGGCCTGCATTTCGCTGTCGGGCAGCGTGGAGACGGATTTCTTCATGTGTTGGCTCCTTCGTCGAGCAGCCGGGGCGGGTCGACGCTGTTGTCGTAGAGTTGCCAGAAGTTTACCAGCCGTTTGTAGCTGTGGTGGAAACTGTGCGGACCGGCGACGTTGGGGTCGGCGATGATGAGGATGCTGCGCGCGCTCATGGTGCTTCCTCCGCTTCGTCGGAACGGGTCCATTCGCCTTCGATGAGCGCGATCTCACGCGCGTCGAGGCGGAAGAGGGCGTAGATGGCGCGGTCGAGTTCGTCTTCCAGGGCGGCGAGGCGGGCCGAAAGGGCATCCACCGCGGCCTTTTGCCGCGCGAACCAGTCTTCCCAGGCATTGCGCTCGGCGAGCGGAATGTCCTGGCGGAACTGCTTCTTCACCTCGGCCTGGAAGGCGCGGAAGTCGTCGAGGCGCCACCACTCGGCCAGCTTGGTCGACAGCTTCGCCGTGGCGCCGCCGGGGGCGAGATCGGGGATGCGGCGGCAAAAGTCAGTCTGCGCGGCACGGCGCGCCTCTGCGGTTTTCTGGCAGTCCTCGGCAAGGCGGGCGATGGCCTCGCGCTCGGCAGGGCTGGCGGCGGGGATGGGGAGGGTTTCGATGTATTGGGCCTTTAGTCGATGGAACCCGCCCCGAATGAACGGCGAAATACTTTGAATAACATGCCAAACGGCCTTCGAGTTCAAGAGCCCAAGCAAAAAATAATCGGCCCTGGAAATTGCAAATACGGTTGTTGAGGGGAATGAGCCTTTGATGTCCAGGCAAAAGCGCGGATAGCTCGAAATGTCTGGGAAGACGATTTTGTTTTCTGCAAACATGGGCGCATAAGCAGCTTGTGCCTGCTGCAACTCGAACCAGCCCTGTTGAGTGGCGCGCCGCTCCAGCCTTGCTTTGAAAGGCAACAGGTGCGCGCGGATGGCCGGGTAGTGCTCGATGTCGATCCTGTTTCTCGGGATGTATATCAACCAACGGTCACGAGATTCGATACGCCACTTGTTGGATTCCTTCCCTTCAAGATAGGGCTTCAGCAACTCCGCTGAGTTCGGGTCTTCGGCGACGAGGCGGTCGCGCACAGCGCGGTCGACGACGAAGGCTTCTTCCAGACCGGTCTTGATGCCGTAGAGCGGCGCGCCGCAAACCTCCTTCAGCGTCGGATGGCCGCGCACCAGTTTGTCGCGCAACCGTGCTGCCGTCTCGTCCTCCAGCCGCCAGCCGGCGCCGTCGAGCTGCGCCTGCGGCATCGCGCGCGCTTCGCGAGCGAAAGCGGCGGAGAGGTTCTCCGGCAGCTTCTCGCCGAGGGCGAGGAATTGCAGCGGCGCAGCCGGGTCGGGCTGGTCCGCGCGCGCCAGCACGACGATGGCCGGGTAGGTGGTGACGCCCTCGAAGACCTGGATGTCGCCGAAATCCACCAGCGCGCGCAGCTGGGCGTTGCCCAGCAGGAAGGTGCGCAGCTTGTCGCCCGAGCCGGTCTTGAAGAAGGTGGAGGAGGAAATGTAGCCGAGCCGGCCGCCGGGTTTCAGCAGGCGCACGCCGAGCTCGTAGAAATAACCGTAGAGGTCGAGGCGGTCGCTGGCGACGGCATAGCGCCGCTCCAGGTAGGGCTTGACCGGCTTCAGGCGTTCCATCCGTACATAGGGCGGGTTGCCGAGCACGACGTCGAAGCCGCCGTCGGCGACGACCTCGGGGAAAGCGGCCTGCCAGTCGAAGGGTTCCTCGGCATAGGTCGCGCCGCCGTCGGCGGGCGAGATCAGGCTGTTGCCGACGCGCAGGTGCGCCTCCAGGCTTTGCAGCGGCTTGCCGTGCTGGGCGGTCTTCAGCCACAGCGAGAGCTTGGTGATCTCGATGGATTCGGCGTTGAGGTCGACGCCATGGAGGTTGTGGTTGAGGATGCTGCGGTCGATGTCGAAGAAGTCGGGCGTGCCGGTGAGGGCCTGGATCTGCTCGTTCACGCGGCGGTACTCGGCGTCGAGCGCGTCGAAGGCGGCGACGAGGAAAGCGCCCGAGCCGCAGGCCGGGTCGGCGACGCGGATGGCGGTGAGGGCGTCGCGCCAGGCCGTCCAGAACAGCCATGCGACTAGGTTGGCCTCGTCGATCTTGATGTTGCGGCGCCGGTCGCGCTGCGTGCCCTTGATGAGCTGCTTCTCCGTCTCCGTCGGTTTGCGCCAGCGCGGACCGCCGCCAACGTCGAAGGGCTGCTTCCTGTCGAGGTAGTCGCGCAGCAGGGCGTCGCGGCGCTCGTCGAGGTAGGTGCCGAGGGTCTGCTCGACGATGAAGCCGGTGACGGCGTCCGGCGTGTAGACGATGCCGTGTTCCTTGCGTTTGCCGGAGACGCTGCGCGTGCTTTCTCGCGCTTCGGCGGAAATCGCCTCCAGGGTGAAATTCTCGCTTTCGGCCAGCTCGCGCAGCTTTTCCAGGTCCTCGATGGACTGCTCGAAGATGTGGCCGAGCACGGTGACGCCGACCTCGGAGGCGAAGTCGTATTCGCCCAGTTCCTTGAAGATGGCGCAGGCGGTGTCGGGCACGCGCAGGGCGTCGAGCTCGGCGTCGGGCGCGAAGAGGCCGCCGTTGTAGGCCGGGATGTGCAGCGCGGCGTTGCCGGTGTCGATGGCGCGGAACAGGCCCTGGAAGTTCTCCCACACAGGCTGCGGCCGGTAGGGGTTGCGGTGGCGGTGGCACTCGGCCAGCGTATGCGCGGGCAGCAGGCCGCGGTCCTCGGCGAAGGCGATGAACAGCACGCGGTCGAGGATGGTCTGGGCGTGGCGCAGGATGTCGCGGAAGGGCAGGCCGTTGGCCTGGGCCAGGGCGACGATGAGATTGACGCGCCAGGTCTTGTAGTCGGCATAGAGGCGGCGCGTGATCTCCTTGTCGGCTTCCTGGCTCTCGGCAAGCAACTGCAGCGTGGCGCCGGAGAGCAGGCTGTCGGCGCCGAGCAGCAGGCGCAGGCGCTGGTATTCGCTGTCCTTGTCGGCGACGTCGAGCAGGTTCCAGGACTCGTACGCCTGGCGAGTGTGGCCGACGGCGTAGAGGCGAATCTCCACCATGTTGCTGAGCACGACGAAGCGGCAGCCGGGCGTGTCCATGGCGTATTCCCAGGCCTGCTGCACCGGGCTCTTGTGGCGGCCTGGCATGATGGCGTCGAGGTCGCGCGTGTCGGCGCCCTTCAACTCGACCGGGGCGAGGATGCGCTTCCCGCCATGGCCGAATTCGCCCAGGGCGGCGTCGGCGGAACCTGGGCCGAGGCGGGCTTCCTCCTCGATGCTCCAGCTTGCCGCGTTGCCGCCGAACGGACGGTAGCCGAGCACCTCGTGGAAGAGTCGCTGCAGGAAGACGCCGCGCACGGCGGATTCCTTCTGTCGCGCCAGGCTGCCGTCGCGGATGGCCGTGGCCCAGTCGTGGAGGAGCTGCTTGTGCGCCGGCGGCGTGGCCGCCTGCGGCAGTTTCCGGCCGACCAGGCGGGCGTTGAAGAGCGGTTGGCGGAAGAGGGTCATGCGAAAGTCAGTCCCCGTGGCACGGCGTTCATTCCTCGAAGGTGTCGCGCAGTACCGCCAGCATGGCGGTCAGGGTGGCGGCATCCACGGCGCCGAGGCGCTTGACGAGGCGGGTCTTGTCGAGGGCGCGCATCTGCTCGGGCAGGACCAGGCCCTTCTTGCGGCCGAAGGCGACAGGCACACGGAACGGCGCCGGCTGGCTGCCGGTGGTCATGGGCGCCACCAGCACGGTGCGCAGCCAGTCGTGAATCTCGGGCGGCGAGACGATCACGCAGGGCCGCGTTTTCTGGATTTCGGCGTCGACGGCCGGGTCGAGCGCGGCCAGCCAGACCTCGCCGCGCTTGACGACCCTGGCCTTCACCATTTCAGGCCGACGTCTTCGGCGTTGGCGAAGCCGGGCCAGATTGCGGCATCGTCGCCGCTGTGGGCCAGCTCGCGCGCGGCCTCCGCCCAGCCGGCGCGGGGCGCGCGGGCGCGGATGGGCCGCAGGACGAGGGCGCCGTTTTCCACGGCCATGTCCACATCGGTTTCCAGGCCGGCTTCCGCCAGCAGCGGCTTGGGTATCAGCACGCCCTGGGAATTGCCGATCTTGCGAATGGCGGTGCGCATGGGAATCTCCGCAATGTTGTACAAAGTTATAACCATACGCCGCCCGGTGGCCGATGGAAAGACCGCGGCCGCCGGGCTTGCGCCGGGCGGCCGCATTCCTGGGTTGTCGCGAAGACCTACTTGACGATCTGGTTCAGCTCGCCTTTCTTGTAGCGCTCGGCCATTTTCTCCAGCGGGATCGGCTTGATCTTGGCTGCCTGGCCGGCGCAGCCGAAGGCCTCGTAGCGCAGCTTGCAGATTTCCCGGGCGGCTTTCTGCGCGTCGGCGAGGAACTTGCGCGGGTCGAACTCGGCGGGCTTCTCCGCCATGTGGCGGCGCATGGCGCCGGTCATGGCGAGACGGATGTCGGTGTCGATGTTCACCTTGCGCACGCCGTGCTTGATGCCGGTGACGATCTCCTCGACCGGCACGCCGTAGGTTTCCTTCATCTGGCCGCCGTACTTGCGGATGACTTCCAGCCACTCCTGCGGCACACTGCTGGAGCCGTGCATCACCAGATGGGTGTTGGGGATGCGGGCGTGGATCTCCTTGATGCGGTCGATGGCGAGGATGTCGCCGGTCGGCTTGCGCGTGAATTTGTAGGCGCCGTGCGAGGTGCCGATGGCGATGGCCAGCGCGTCGCACTGCGTCTTCTGCACGAAGTCGGCGGCCTGGTTGGGGTCGGTGAGCAGCTGCTCGCGCGTCATCTTGCCCTCGGCGCCGTGGCCGTCTTCCTTGTCGCCCTGCATGGTTTCGAGCGAACCGAGCACGCCGAGCTCGGCTTCCACGGTGACGCCAATGGCATGGGCGAAATCGACGACCTTGCGCGAGGTCTCGACGTTGTATTCGTAGGAGGAGGGGGACTTGCCGTCCTCCATCAGCGAGCCATCCATCATGACGCTGGAAAAGCCGGAGCGGATGGCGCCCATGCATACCGCCGGCGACTGGCCGTGGTCCTGGTGCATGACGACCGGAATGTGCGGATAGGCCTCGATGGCCGCCTCGATGAGGTGGCGCAGGAAGTGCTCGCCGGCGTATTTGCGCGCGCCGGCCGAGCCCTGCATGATGACCGGGCTGCCGGTCTCGTCGGCGGCCTCCATGATGGCGCGCACCTGTTCCAGGTTGTTGACGTTGAAGGCCGGCAGGCCGTAGCCGTTTTCGGCGGCGTGGTCGAGCAGCTGGCGCATGGATACGAGGGGCATGGCAATCTCCTTGGATGGGGGTGTGTCAGATTCCTTCGCGCCTTGCCGGCGAGGTATGTTCGCCGACACGGACAATCTTCATGGTGTTGGTGCCGCCAGGCGTGCCGATCGGCTCGCCGATGGTCAGCACGATGGTGTCGCCGGGCTCGACGGCGCCGGACTGGATGAGGATGTGCTCCGCCTCGCGCAGCAGTTCGTCGCGGTCGTGGCCGATGTAGCGCATCAGCAGCGGGTAGACGTCGCGGTAGAGGCTCATGCGGTAGCGGCTGCGGATTTCCGGCGTCAGGGCGAAGATCGGCACGCCGCAGTGGATGCGCGACATCCACAGCGCGGTCGAGCCGGATTGCGTCAGCGCGGCAATGGCCTTGACCTTGAGATGGTAGGCGGTGAACAGCGCCGCCATGGCGATCGACTGGTCGATGCGCGTGAATACGCGGTCGAGGAAATGGTGATCGAGTCCGACCTCGTGCGACTTCTCCGCCTCCAGGCAGATGCGCGCCATGGCCGTGACCGTTTCGACCGGAAAGGAGCCGGAGGCGGTCTCGGCCGACAGCATGACGGCGTCGGTGCCGTCGAGCACGGCATTGGCGACGTCGGAAACCTCGGCGCGCGTCGGCACCGGGCTGTTGATCATCGACTCCATCATCTGCGTGGCGGTGATGGCGATCTTGTTGTGCTCGCGGGCGGCGCGGATCAGCCGCTTCTGCAGCGCCGGCACGGCGGCGTCGCCGACTTCGACAGCGAGGTCGCCGCGCGCCACCATGATGGCGTCCGAGGCATGCAGGATGTCGTCCAGCGCGGCGATGGCTTCGACCCGCTCGATCTTGGCGATCAGCAGCGCATCCGATCCGGCGTTGCGCAGCAGCTCGCGCGCCTGGCGCATGTCGGCGCCGGACTTGGGAAACGAGACGGCGACGAAGTCGCAGTTGAGTTCCGCCGCGGTGCGGATGTCCGCCATGTCCTTGGCGGTGAGCGCCGGCGCCGAAAGGCCGCCGCCCTGCTTGTTGATGCCCTTGTTGTTCGACAGCACGCCGCCGACGCGTACGCGGCAGCGCACCGCGCGCTCGACGATCTGTTCGACGTCGAGCACGATGCGGCCGTCGTCGAGCAGCAGCACGTCGCCGGCGGCCAGATCGTCGATCAGGTCGGGGTAATCGAGGCCGACGCGCGCCGCGCTGCCTGGCTCGGCCAGCGCATCGAGCACGAAGCCGTCGCCGTTCTTCAGATCAACCTTGCCGGCGGCGAATTTGCCGACGCGGATTTTCGGCCCCTGCAGGTCGACCATGATGCCGACGGTGCGGCCGACCTTGCGCACGACCTCGCGCAGCAGGGCAACGCGCCGCCGATGGTCGTCCGCCGTGCCGTGGGAGAAGTTGAGGCGCACCACATCGACGCCCGCGCCGATCAGCTGCGTGAGGACCTCCGGACCGGAACTGGCCGGTCCGAGGGTGGCGACGATCTTGGTGGAACGTTGCATGGTCGTTTATGTGTGGAGCGCCAGGGGCGAAGAGCGAAGGAGCTTGTGGCTCCGGCGATCTCGCCGCCCCTGGCGCCTCACGCTTTTGCCCGTTGTTCGAGGATGTCGATCGCCGGCAGGACCTTGCCTTCGAGGAATTCCAGGAAGGCGCCGCCGGCGGTGGAGATGTAGGACACCTTGTCGTAGATGCCGTATTTCTGGATGGCGGCGATGGTGTCGCCGCCGCCGGCCAGGGTGAAGGCCTGGGTCGCGGCGATGGCCGCGGCGATTCTCTTCGTGCCTTCGCCGAACTGGTCGAACTCGAAGACGCCGACCGGGCCGTTCCACACCACGGTGCCGGCTTTCATGATGATGTCGACCAGCTCCTGCGTGCTCTTCGGGCCGATGTCGAAAATCATGTCGTCGTCGGTCACGGCGCCGGCATCCTTCAGCACGGCCGGCTCGGCGGCATCGAACTTCTTGCCGACCACCACATCCACCGCGATCGGGATGGTCGCCCCGCGCGAGGACATCTTCTGCATCAGCGCCTGGGCGGTGGGCACCAGGTCATGCTCGCACAGCGACTTGCCGACCGCCTTGCCGGATGCCTGCAGGAAGGTGTTGGCGATGCCGCCGCCGACCACCAGCTGGTCGACCTTCTCGGAAAGCGATTCGAGCACGGTCAGCTTTGTGGAGACCTTGGAGCCGCCGACGATGGCGACCATCGGCCGCGCCGGGTTGAGCAGGGCCTTCGACAGGGCGTCCAGCTCCTCGGCCACCAGCAGGCCGGCGCAGGCCGCTGGTGCGTACTGGGCGATGCCGTAGGTGCTGCCCTCGGCGCGGTGGGCGGTGCCGAAGGCGTCCATGACGAAGAGGTCGCACAGAGCGGCATACTTCCTGGCGGTCGCCTCGACGTTCTTCTTCTCGCCCTTGTTGAAGCGGCAGTTCTCCAGCAGCACCACTTCGCCCGCGGCCACCTCATTTACCCATGAGCCGCCGTCGACCCAGTCGCGCACCAGGCGCACGGGCGTGCCGAGCTTGGCGGCCATCACGTCGGCGACTGGCTTGAGCGAGTTCTCCTCGGAGAACACGCCCTCCTCGGGGCGGCCGAGGTGCGAGGTGACCATCACCTTGGCGCCGGCCTTGAGGCAGTGCATGATGGTCGGCATGGAAGCCGTGATGCGGGCGTCGGAGGTGACCTTGCCGTCCTTGACCGGCACGTTGAGGTCGGCGCGGATGAAGACGCGCTTGCCGGCGAGGTCGAAATCGGTGAGTTTCTTGAACTTCATGACGGAAATCCTTTGACCGCGGCGATCACGGCGACACGGCGAAGATCGGAATCACTTCCGCCGTGTCGCCGTGCCCGCCGTGGTCAATGCCTTTATCTTGCGATGTGCTTGACGAAGCGCAGCATGTTGCAGGTGTAGCCGTACTCGTTGTCGTACCAGGCGACGACCTTGACGAAGGTCTTGTCCAGGGCGATGCCGGCGTCGGCGTCGAAGATCGACGGCTGCGTGCAGCCGCGGAAGTCGGTGGCGACGACCTTGTCCTCGGTGTAGCCGAGCACGCCCTTCATGGCGCCTTCGGAGGCGGCCTTCATCGCGGCGCAGATGTCCTTGTAGTCGGCTTCCTTGTTCAGCTCGACGGTGAGATCGACCACCGAGACATCGGAAGTCGGCACGCGGAAGGCCATGCCGGTGAGCTTCTTGTTGAGTTCCGGCAGCACCACGCCGACGGCTTTGGCGGCGCCGGTCGAGGACGGGATGATGTTCTCGAGGATGCCGCGGCCGCCGCGCCAGTCCTTGCTGGAGGGGCCGTCGACGGTCTTCTGCGTGGCGGTGGCGGCGTGCACGGTGGTCATCAGGCCGCGCTTGATGCCCCAGTTGTCGTTGAGCACCTTGGCGACGGGCGCCAGGCAGTTGGTGGTGCACGAGGCGGCGGAGACGATGGCCTGGCCGGCGTACTTCTCGTGGTTCACGCCGTAGACGAACATCGGCGTGTCGTCCTTCGACGGGGCCGACTGGACGACTTTCTTGGCGCCGGCGTCGAGGTGCTTCTGGCAGGTGTCCTTGGTCAGGAAGAAGCCGGTCGACTCGATGACGATGTCGGCGCCCACTTCGTTCCACTTCAGGTTGGCGGGATCCTTCTCGGCGGTCAGGCGGATCTTCTTGCCGTTGACGATCAGGTTGCTGCCCTCTACCGAGATGCTGCCGTTGAAGCGGCCATGCACGGAGTCGTACTGCAGCATGTAGGCCAGGTAGCTGGGCTCGAGCAGGTCGTTGATGGCGACGACTTCGATCTCGGGGAAGTCCTTGGCGATTGCGCGGAATGCCATGCGGCCGATGCGACCGAAACCGTTGATGCCGACTTTGATAGCCATGAGGTGATCTCCAGAAAAAATTACAGAACCGATTCCACGGCCTTCACCACGTTGCCGACGGTGAAGCCGAATTCCTTGAACAGCACGCCGGCCGGGGCCGACTCACCGAAGCGGTCGAGGCCGATGACCTTGCCGTCGAGCCCGACGTACTTGTACCAGCCGCCGGTCACGCCCGCCTCCACGGCGACGCGCGGCAAGCCCTTCGGCAGCACGCTCGCCCTGTAGGTGGCGTCCTGGCGGTCGAAGGCGTTGGTGTTGGGCATGGAGACGACGCGCACCGGGATTCCTTCCTGGGCCAGCGCCGCCTGCGCCTTGAGGGCGAGGTCGACTTCCGATCCGGTGGCGATGATCACGGCGCGGGCCTTGCCCTGTGCCTCGGAGAGGACATAGCCGCCCTTGGCGATGGCGGCGATCTGGGCGTCGTCGCGCTTGACGAAGGGCAGGTTCTGCCGCGACAGGCACAGCGCCGACGGGCCGTCGCGCTTCTCCACCGCCTGCGTCCACGCCACCATGGTCTCGACGGTGTCGCAGGGGCGCCAGACGTCCATGTTGGGGATCATGCGCAGCGTGGCGGTCTGCTCGACCGGCTGGTGCGTCGGGCCGTCCTCGCCGAGGCCGATCGAGTCGTGGGTGAACACGTAGATCACCCGCTGCTTCATCAGCGCCGACATGCGCAGGGCGTTGCGGGCGTATTCCGAGAACATCAGGAAGGTGCCGCCGAAGGGCAGGATGCCGCCGTGCAGCGCCATGCCGTTCATGATGTGCGACATGCCGAATTCGCGCACGCCGTAGGAGATGTAGTTGCCCGGCGTGCGGCCGGAGACGTGCTTGCAGCCGCTCCAGTTGGTCAGGTTCGAGCCCGTCAGGTCGGCCGAGCCGCCGACGAACTCGGGCAGGGCCGGCGCCAGCGCGTTGATGGCGATCTGCGAAGCCTTGCGCGTGGCGACGGTCTCGCCCTTGGCGTTGATCTCGGCAACGACTTTCTTCGCATGCGCCGCCCAGTCGGCGGGCAACTCGCCGGCCATGCGGCGCTTGTATTCGGCGGCCTGCTCGGGATAAGCCTTGGCATAGCGCTCGAACTTGTGCGACCACTCGGACTCGGCGGCGGCACCCTTCTTGCGCGCGTCCCAGGCCTCGTAGACCTCCTGCGGGATCTCGAAGGGCGGGAACACCCAGCCCATGTGCGGGCGGGCGGCGGCGATCTCGGCGTCGCCGAGCGGCGCACCGTGTACGTCGTGGGTGCCGGCCTTGGTCGGGGCGCCCATGCCGATGCGCGTCTTGCAGCAGATCAGGGTCGGCCGCGAGGTTTCCGCCCTGGCCTTGTTGATGGCGGCGTGGATGGCCTCGGGATCGTGGCCGTTCACGTTGGGGATCACCTGCCAGCCGTAGGCCTCGAAGCGGCGCGGCGTGTCGTCGGTGAACCAGCCCTCGACGTGGCCGTCGATGGAGATGCCGTTGTCGTCCCAGAAGGCGGTCAGCTTGCCCAGGCCCCAGGTGCCGGCGAGCGCGCAGGCCTCGTGCGAGATGCCTTCCATCAGGCAGCCGTCGCCGAGGAAGGTGTAGGTGCGGTGATCGACGATGTCGTGGCCGGGCCGGTTGAACTCGGCGGCGAGCAGCTTCTCCGCCATGGCCATGCCGACGGCGTTGGTGACGCCCTGGCCGAGCGGGCCGGTGGTGGTCTCGACGCCCGGCGTGTAGCCGTATTCGGGATGCCCCGGCGTCTTCGAGTGCAACTGGCGGAAATTCTTGATGTCGTCGATGGAGACGTCGTAGCCGCTCAGGTGCAGCAGGGCGTAGATGAGCATCGAGCCGTGGCCGTTGGAGAGCACGAAGCGGTCGCGGTCGGCCCATTTCGGGTTGGCCGGGTTGTGGCGCAGGTGGTGGTTCCACAGCACCTCGGCGATTTCCGCCATGCCCATGGGGGCGCCGGGGTGGCCGGACTTGGCCTTCTCGACCGCATCCATGGCGAGGGCGCGGATGGCGCTGGTCAGGTTGTTGAACACGGGCTTCTCGAAATCGCTGAAGGTGGCACTCTGGATGGACATCTGTTTCCCCTGGTTTCCTGGATCAGTGGTGCCCGCTGGAAAACTGCAAATTATCGTCCAAACGGGGTGGTTTTGGTAGTTCGGCGCTCAGTTCCCGCGCGGACGCCCGCAGCGGGCGCGAGGGCAGCGCATGGATCAGGCCTTGCGGCGCCCTTCCATGAGCTGCAGCACCAGCGGCGTGAGGACGAGCTGGATCGCCAGCTCCATCTTGCCGCCGGGTACGACGATGCAGTTCGGCCGCGACATGAAGGAGTCGTGGATCATGGTCAGCAGGTAGGGGAAGTCCACGCCGTGCGGGTCGCGGTAGCGGATCACGACGAAGGATTCGTCCAGCGTCGGGATGTCGCGGGCGATGAAGGGGTTGGAGGTATCCACCACCGGCACGCGCTGGAAGTTGATGTGGGTGCGCGAGAACTGCGGCGTGATGTAGTGCACATAGTCGTACATGCGGCGCAGGATGGTCTGCGTCACCGCCTCGACCGAGTAGCCACGCGTGCTGGTGTCGCGGTGGATCTTCTGGATCCACTCGAGGTTCACCGTCGGCACCACGCCGACCAGCAGGTCGGTATGGCGGGCGACGTCCACCGTGTCGGTCCTGACGCCGCCGTGCAGGCCCTCGTAAAAGAGGCAGTCGGTGTCCGGCGGCAGGTCTTCCCAGGGCGTAAAGGTGCCCGGCTTCTGCTTCCATGGCTCGGCTTCCTCCTCGTTGTGCAGGTAGTAGCGGCGCTGGGTCATGCCGGTTTCGCCGTAGCCCTTGAAGGCGGCTGCCAGTTCCTCGAACAGGTTGGCTTCCGGGCCAAAGTGGCTGATGTGCTCGCACACGCCGGCCCTTTCCGACATCTGGATGGCTTTCTTCATCTCCTCACGGTCGAACTTGTGGAAGCTGTCGCCCTCGATGACGGCGGCAAGGATGCTTTCGCGGCGGAAAATGTGCTCGAAGCTGCGCTTGACGGTACTCGTGCCGGCACCGGAGGAGCCGGTGATGGCGATGACGGGATGCTTGACGGACATGGCTAACCCCCTGCTGAGTGTTTGGATTCCCGGGCGGCGCGGCGCATCGGGGCGCGGCAACCGACGATGGCGTGACTGTAATGGGGACGATGCATAAGTACCATTCAAAAATTGTTATGGAACGAATAAGAGCGGTCTTATGTTTAGCGGGTCAGTGCCATGTAGAGCAGCGGCAGCCGCTCGGGCAGCTGTTCCACCCGGTCGAGGACGAGATGTCGCTTGCCGAAAATGCTGCGCACGTAATCGTCGGCCTTCGAGTCCAGGCTCAGGCAGAAGGTGTCGATCCCGCGGGCGGACAGCTCCTCGACCGCCCTGCGCGCGTCGGCGCGCAAATGGCCGGGCTCGCTGACATCGACATCCGCCGGTTCGCCGTCGGTCAGCAGCAGCAGGATCTTCTTGTCGGCCCGTCGCGCCTCGAGATAGTGGCCGGCGTGGCGCAACGCGGCGCCCATACGGGTGGACCCGCCCGCGCGCATGGCCGCCAGCCGCGCCTTGACGGCATCGTCCCAGCGCTCGGAAAACCCCTTGATGTGCTGGTAGCGGACTTCGTGGCGGGTGTTCGAATGGAAGCCGGCGATGGCACAGGGGTCGCCGAGGCAATCGATGGCCCAGGCGAGCAGTGAAACGGCTTCCTGGCTGAGATCGAGAACAGTCTGCCCGGTTGCGCTGCCGGCGCCCGCCACTTTTTCATTGAGCGACTCGGACAGGTCGAGCAGCAGCAGGACGCTAATGTCCCGTCCGTCTGTGCGGTGGCTCATGTTGATGCGCGGGTCGGGGGTGGCGCCGCTCTTGAAATCGATCAGCGAGCCGAGGGCGACGTCGAGATCGAGGTCGCTGCCCTCTTCCTGATGGCGGATGCGCACCTTGTCCTGCGGCTTGAGCAGGTCGAGCAGCCGCTTGAGGTGCTTGGCCAGCGCGGCATGCTTTTGCAGCAGGCGGTCTATGTCGGCCGCGCTGCCGCTGGCATGCAAGGCTTCATAGACGCTGACCCAGTCGGGACGATAGGTCTGGCTGGCGTCATCCCATTCCGGGTAGCGGCGCGGCGGCAGGCCGCGCAACGCCTCGCCCGGCTCCGGCTTGCGCTCGGCATCGAAGGCCTGCTCCTCGTCGCCTTCCTCAATGAATTTCCACAACTGGCGATTGTCGTCGCGGTAGTCGATGACCGTGTCGTCGAAATGAATCGCGGCAAGCTGGTCGCTCGGGCGGCGGGTTCGGGTGACATAGGCGAGCGCCAGTGCGGCGATTTCGGCGGTGCCGGATTCGCCTGCGGACAGGAGTGCATGAAAGCGCTGCACGAAATCGAGCAGGACCGGGTCGGTGTAGCCGTGGGCGGGATCGAGCAGGGCGCGCGAGAGCATCGCCAGGCGGTGGCGCAGGCATGAGGTGGTTTCAGGATCGCAGGCATCCTGCCGCGGCTGCGGATGCAGGGCGAGGAAGATGCGCCGCAGGCCGGGATATTCGCGCATCAGCAGGGTCTCGATGCGGCAGTCCTCGAAGAACTCGACGGCCATGCGCTGGAACGGACTCCAGTTGTCGGCGATCTGCGCGGTGCTCCAGCGGCGGTGGCCGACCATGTGGGCCAGCACGGCGCGGTAGCGGTCGAGGCCGCTGACGGCGCCGCCGGGGCCATGGGCATCGTCGAACACGTCCGGCACGCGCATGCCCAGCTTGTCGTAGTAGGGAACGGGCCGGCGCAATTCATCGAAAGCCGTCGAATACGGCACCAGCAGCTCGCTGTCGCGCCACAGTGCGCGCAGGTACAGATCGAGTTGCCGTTCGACGTCGGCGAACAGCGTGCCGTGGCGTTCGCGCTGGAGTACCGCGCGGCTGTCGGCCGACTTCAGTGCGAAATACTCGATCTGGCGCTCCGGCTGGCTGGCGTGGTTGCGGATGCCGAATTCGGTCCAGTTCCTCAGGCCCGCCGTCGACAACAGGCCGAGCAGGCGCGGCGCCTGCTCGAAGAACGCCGGCAGGCCGGGACTGGGGAAGGTGGTGTGGTGGCCGTGGATCGACCCGGAGGTGCGCGCCATCAGGTTCAGCGCAATGTCGATGTAGAGCTCGATCTGCTCGGCCGACTGCAGGCGCTGCGCCACCGCTGCGAGGGTTTGCAGAAAGGGCGTGATGGCGGCGCTGTTGGGCGATTTCTGCATTACGCGGATGGCGCCCATCACTTGCGGCAGCAGGGGTTCCCGGTCGCCGCCGGCGGCCATCGCTACCGCCGGCCACTCTTCGAGGAAGGCCAGCAGCGGTTCCGGGCCGCGGCCGAGCTTGCCGATGAAGCGCGCGGCCCCGATGTAGTCTTCCATCTGCGCCTTGCTGAAACCGCTCAGCGCTTCGTAGAGGCATTCCTCGAAGACATCGGCCACCGGCGCGAAGCCGCAGTCGAGCGCCTGCCACCAGGCCTGCACCTGCGGATGCGCCATCTGCCGCTGGCGGGCATCGGTGACAGGGCGGATTCCGGTCGGCATCGCTTTATCTCGCCGTATCGCCGGCGCTGACTTTCAGGCCGGGTTTGCGTCAAACGTCGCGTCGATGGCGTGGTCGAGCGTGGCGCGGATGTCGGCATCGTCGGTGATCGGCCGCACCATCGCCATGCGGCAGGCGGCGCGCGGCGCCACGCCATTGCCGATCAGCGTCGCCGCGTAGACGATCAGGCGCGTCGACACGCCCTCGTCGAGGCCATGGCCCTTGAGGTTGCGCGCGGCCTGGGCGACCTTGACCAGCTGGGCCGCGGCGGCCTGGCCGATGCCGGTTTCCCGCGCGACGATCTGCGCTTCCAGCGTCGCCTCCGGGTAGTCGAAATCGAAGGCGGTGAAACGCTGCTTGGTCGATTGCTTCAAGTCCTTCATCAGGCTCTGGTAGCCGGGGTTGTAGGAGATCACCAGCTGGAAATCCGCGTGCGCCTCGATCAGTTCGCCCTTCTTGTCCAGCGGCAGTGTGCGGCGATGGTCGGTCAGCGGGTGGATCACCACGGTGGTGTCCTGGCGCGCCTCGACGATCTCGTCCAGGTAGCAGATGGCACCGATGCGCGCCGCGGTGGTCAGCGGCCCGTCGAGCCAGCGCGTGCCGTTGGCGTCGAGCAGATAGCGGCCGACCAGGTCGCTGGCCGTCATGTCCTCGTTGCAGGCCACGGTGATCAGCGGCCGGCCGAGTTTCCAGGCCATGTACTCGACGAAGCGCGACTTGCCGCAGCCGGTCGGGCCCTTGACCATGACCGGCAGGCGGGCGCGGTAGGCGGCCTCGTAGAGCGCCACTTCCTGCCCCTGCACTTGATAGTAGGGCTCCGCCTTGACCAGGAACTGCTCTTTGTTCGACATGGCTATATCCGATCAAAAAGTCGGTGCTGGCGATATGCCGGCATTGGCCCAGCTTCGCCGCCGGGCCGCCCCAAGGCGAAGCGTCACGCCCGCGGAGCGGGCATCCGCACCAACGTTGCCACGAAGCACCGCCAAATAGTCGAGCGCAGCGAGCAAGCTGGCTCCCCTCCCGCGAGGGAGGGGCCGGGGGAGGACGGGCCTATCGGTGCGCAGCACCGATCTTTTCACGCCAGCCTGGGTACAGGGTGTCGGCATCCTTCGGGAAGGACTCGAAGGCGCGGGCGAATTCCTTGTGCTCCCTGGCGTACTGGATCGGGTCGGCGCCCGACTTCCAGCACTCGTAGGCCTGGCGCAGCGAGATGGCGCCGGCGGCCGGCGAATCGATGTGGCCGTAAGAGCCGCCGCCGGCGGTGTTGATGACATTGCCGTGGCCGAGGTTCTCGAAGAAGCCGGGCAGGCGCAGGGCGTTCATGCCGCCAGAGATGATCGGCGTGGTGGCCCTGACGCCGTCCCATTTCTGGAAGTAGACCGGGCCCTGGCACTCGTCGCGCTCGATCATGTAGGCGATGATCTTGTCGTCGCCTTCGCCTTCCATCTTGCCGTAGCCCATGGTGCCGACGTGGATGCCGGAAGCACCTTGCAGACGCGACATCTTCGCCAGGACGAAAGCGGTGTAGCCGCGTTTGGCGCTGGGCGAGGTGACGGCGCCATGGCCGGCGCGGTGGTAGTGCAGGAACTGGTTCGGGTACTGGCGGCGGCAGGTGGTGACCATGCCGGGACCGCCGACATAGCCGTCGACCAGGAAGGCCAGCTTGTTGGCGTCGGTGCCGAAGGTCTCGAGCGCGAAGTCGGCGCGGGCGCACATTTCGTAGTGGTCGTCGGCGGTGATGTTCATGGAGAACAGCTTGGCCTGGCCGGTTTCGTCCATGGCGCGCTTCATCGCGTCATAGACCAGCGGGATGGTCTTCTTGACCGGGGCGAAGATCTGGTTGCCCTGGGGTTCGTCGTTCTTGATGAAGTCGCCGCCGAGCCAGAACTGGTAGGCCGCCTGGGCGAAGGGCTCGGGCCGCAAGCCGAGCTTGGGCTTGATGATGGTGCCGGCGATGTAGCCGCCGTCCTTGACCGGCCGGCCGAGGATGCGCCACAGGTCTTCGATGTTGTAGGCCGGGCAGTCGAACTGGCGGATGACTTCGGCGGGCACCCAGAAGTCGATCATCTTGGCGTGCTCGATGTCGCCCATGCCCTGGTTGTTGCCGATGGCCAGCGTCAGGAACGAGACCAGCATCATGCGGCCGTCGATGACGTTGCGGTCGAACAGTTCGAGCGGATAGGCGATGCGCATATCCTCGGCGGCTTCATCGATGAGATAGACCAGCGCATCCACGCCCCTGGTGAAGTCGTCGGTGGTGGACACCTCGACGTTGGTGCCGGTGGAGGACTCGGCGGCGAAGTGGGCGGCGGCTTCCAGATAGCCGGTGCCGGCCTTCGGCTTCATCCTGTAGGCGACGAGGATGTGCCGGCCGCCCTTGATCAGGTCTTCTTCCCTGAGGCTCAGGTCGGCGTAACGGTTTGACTGGTCCATGCGGTTTCCTTCCCTTCGCGGTCGCGGTGAATATGGGGCGAACTCTATGCCCGAAATTCCATAAGGTGAACTAAATGTTTGTTATGGTAATCTTGTCAAATAGCTTATGGAATCGGAGCGAGCCATGCACATCACCCTGCGCCAGCTGAAGATATTCGAGGCGGTGGCGCGCCACCTGTCGTTTTCGCGCGCCGCCGATGAATTGCACCTGACGCAGCCGGCGGTTTCCATGCAGGTGCGCAGCCTCGAGGACGCGGCCGGGTTGCCGCTCACCGAACAGGTCGGCAAGAAGATCTATCTGACCGAGGCGGGCGCCGAACTTGCACGCCATGCGCGCGTGGTTTCTCAGCAACTGCGCGAGGCGGAGGAGGCGCTGGCGGCGATGAAAGGCCTGCGCGGCGGGTTGCTCAACATCGCGGCGGTGTCGACCGCCAAGTACTTCGTGCCACGCCTGCTGGCGGCCTTCCGTGCCGGCTACCCCGAGGTCGAATTGCGCCTCGGCGTGCACAACCGCGAGGCGATCGTGCAGCAGCTGGCGGACAACGAGGTCGACCTGGCCATCATGGGACGGCCGCCGCAGGAGCTGGAAACCGTGTCGGAGCCCTTTGCCGAGAATCCCATGGGTTTCATCGCCGCGCCGGACCACCCGCTCGCACGCCTGAAGCGCATCGAGCCGCAACGGCTGGCGGAAGAGGTGTTCCTGCTGCGCGAGCCGGGCTCCGGCACGCGCGCGGCGATGGAACGCTTCCTCAGCGAGCACGGCGTGCTGCCACAGCGCACGGTGGAAATGACCAGCAACGAGACCATCAAGCAGGCGGTGATGGCCGGCATGGGCGTTTCGTTCATCTCGGAACGCACCATCGCGCTGGAACTGGCGACGGGAAACATCGCGCGCCTCAACGTTGCCGGAACGCCGCTCAAGCGCCAGTGGTTCGTCGTGCATCGCGCCGAAAAGCGCCTGTTGCCGGCGGCCGAGGCATTCCGCCGCTTCCTGCTGAAGGAGAGCAGCCGCCTGCTTGACGCGCCGGCGCGGCCGCCGCGCACCGCGCGCAAGTAGCGGGGACCCGATGCCGCCCGCGATTGTCGTATTGATGCTGTCGTTGCTGCTGGGCATGCAGCCGATCACCACGGACCTGTACTTGCCGGCCCTGCCGGCCCTGACGGCAGGCTTCGGCGCGAGCATGGCGCAGGCGCAGCTCACGCTGACGGCCTTGCTGCTGGCGTTTGGCGTTTCGCAACTGATCTGGGGACCGCTGTCCGACCGCTTTGGCCGCCGCCCGGTCTTGCTGGCCGGTTTGCTCGCCTACGTCCTTGCTTCGGCCGCCAGCGCGCTGGCGCCGTCGATGTCGCTGCTGATCGCCTGCCGCGCCGTGCAGGGCGCGGCCATGGGCGCCGGCGTGATGTGCGCGCGGGCCATCGTGCGCGACCTGTACAGGCCGCTGGAAGGCGCACGCGTCATGTCGCGCGGGCTCACCGGGCTCGGCGTGATCGCCTGCCTGAGTGCGCCGCTGGGCGGCCTGCTGTCGGACGGGTTCGGCTGGCGCCTGGCTTTGTCGGCACTGGCCGTGTTCGGTGCGGCGGCGCTGACGCTGGTTGGCCTGCGCTTCGAGGAAACCGTGCCGCAGAGGAATCTGCGGGCCCTGCAGCCGCTGGTGCTGGCGCGCGGCTGGTGGCAGATCGCGCGCAATCCGACCTTCCTCGCTTTCTCCGCGCTGACCACCGCATCGTACGGCGGCCTGTTTACTTTCCTCGCGTCGTCGTCCTTCGTCTTCATCACGGCACTGGGCTTGTCGAAGATGCAATACGGACTGTTGATGTCATCGATGTCCTTCTCCTACCTGGCCGGCACGGTGATTTGCCGGCGGCTGCTGCCGCGCTTCGGCGTGCGCCGCTCGGTTGCCATCGCCGGCGTCCTCAGCCTGAGCGGCGGCACGCTGATGGGGCTGCTGGCGCTTGGCGGCCTGCACAATGGCTGGGCGATCATGTTGCCCTGCTACCTGTTCATGCTCGGCCACGGCGTGCATCAGCCGTGCGGACAGAGCGGTGCGGTGGCGCCGTTTCCGCAAACGGCCGGCACCGCGTCGGCGCTCAACGGCTTTCTCATGGTGGTGGCGGCTTTCGCCACGGGTGCCTGGCTTGCCACGCACATGGATGGCACGGTCTTTCCGCTGGCTTACGGCATGTGGTTCTGGAGCGTATGCGTGACGCTGGCCGCCTGGCTGCCGGTGCAGAAATTCGGGGCGACCGGCGCGCACGGATGAGTCGGGCGCCGGCCGCACGCTTACTTGCGCGAGCGGATCCAGTCGCGCCAGGCGGCGAACAGCCGCGGGTCGCTGGCGGCGATGACCGAGCGCTTCCACAGGTTGTCGGCGTCGAAATCGTCGTGCTTCAGCGTGCACATGCGGCCACCCGCCTCCTCGAGGATGAGGCGGCCGGCGGCGTAGTCCCACAGTTTCTGTCCGCCGTGCAGCACCAGGTCGAGCCGCCCGGCGGCGGCGTAGGCCCACTCCAGCGTGCTGCAGCCGAAGTTGCGCTGCGAGTAGTAGGGCGGCCGCGTGGCGAGGTCGTCGCCGAGCTTTTTCGGGATGCGCTTGAAATCGACGCCGGCAACGCAGTCGGCGAGGTTGGCCGCCGGCGGCCGCAGCGGCAGGGTAAGGCCGTTCATGGTGGCGCCGCCGCCGCGCGAGGCGAGAAACATCTCGCGCGTGGCCGGGTCGTAGACCACGCCGACGACCGCGCGGCCGTCGACGAAGTAGGCCACCGAGATGGCGAAGAACGGCAGTCCGGCGACGAAATTGGTGGTACCGTCGATCGGGTCGACCACCCACAGGCCGGCGCCGCCTTCATCCCACAACCGGTGCTGCTGCGCATCGTCCATTTCCTCCTCGCCGAGGACGGCGCGCGGACGCAGCATTTGCAGGCGGGCGGCAAGCTCGCGCTGCGCGGCAATGTCCACCTCGGTGAAGATGCTGCCGTCCGCCTTGTGCTCGCGCACCACCTTGAGATAGCGCGGCATGATGACCTGCGCCGCCACCTCGCGCACCACCTGCGCGACGGCTGCGCACAGCTCGTAGTGGGAGGTCGTCATGGGCTGCCGTGCGAGGCGCCGCCGCGCCACTTGATCGAGCAGCCGATGCTCGGGATCTGCTCGCGCGGCCCGCGGCCGCTGCGTGCGACCTCGACCATCGCCGCGTACAGCTCGCGTGTTGCGTCCGCGGCGGTTTCCTTGCGCGAGGCGTCCAGGCGGCCGCGATACTGCAAAGCCAGGCTTGCATTGAAGCCGAAGAAGTCGGGTGTGCAAACCGCGCCATAGGCCTTCGCCACGGCCTGCGTTTCGTCGAGAACGTAGGGAAAGGGAAAATCCAGTTCGCGCGCAAGGCGCCGCATGTTGTCCCAGCTGTCCTCCGGATAGTCGCTCGGGTCGTTGGACATCACGGCGACAGCGCCGATGCCGTGCTCGCGCAGTTCGCGGCAGTCGCGCACGATGCGCCGGATGACGGCCTGGACGTAGGGGCAATGATTGCAGATGAACATTACCAGCAGGCCCTGCGCGCCGCGCGTCGAGGCGAGCGTATGGCGTTGCCCGTCGGTGCCGGGCAGGTCGAAGTCGGGTGCCTGCCAGCCGAAGTCGCAGACCGGGGTCGTGAGGCTGACCATGACGGGTTCCTGAGTGTGGATGCATATAATAGCAAAATGATCCCGCGCCTTTTCTGCGCCACGCCGCTGAGCGGCCGGCAGACCGTCGACCTGCCCGACGGGGCGGCCCACCACGCCCGCCGCGTGCTGCGCCTGCAGGTGGGCGATGCCGTGACCCTGTTCGATGGCAGCGGCGGCGAAGTCGGCGGGCGCCTGGCGCGGGTTGCCGATGTGGTACGGGTCGAACTGGGCGAATGGCAAGCGGTTGAGCGCGAGGCGGTGCTGCCCGTGACGCTGATGCAGGCCGTGCCGGGCGGTGACAAGATGGACTGGGTGGTGCAAAAGGCGGTGGAACTGGGCGTGGCGCGCATTGCGCCGCTGGCGGCGGCACGCTGCGTCGTGCGGCTGGCTGGCGAACGCGCCGCGCGGCGCGTCAGCCACTGGCAGGCCGTGGCGGTCGCCGCCTGCGAGCAGTGCGGCCGCAACC
>CAZASE010000028.1:0-34458 GCA_964487715.1 uncultured Rhodocyclaceae bacterium
GCCGAGTCCGCCCGGCGTGCCGAGCCGGTGGCGGAGCGCATCGCCCCCCAGCCGGCCGCAATCGCCGAAGCGCCGAGCCCGATCCGCATCACGCGCGCGCGCATGCAGGTCGATCCCACTCTCGCGCGTGCCTACCAGGCGTTCTCGGCCGGCGACATCGCCGCCGCCCGCACCGACTACGAACGCGTGCTCAAGACCGACCGCAAGAACGCTGACGCGCTGCACGGGCTGGCGGCAATCAGCCTGCGCCAGGGCCAGCCGGCCGAGGCCGAGTCGTATTTCCTGCGCGCGCTGGAGGCCGATCCGCGAGACGCCGCCGCGCAAGCCGGCCTGTTCGGCCTGAGGGGCCAGGTCGACCCGGTTCAGTCGGAAAGCCGCCTGAAGAACCTGCTTGGCGGCCAGCCGGATTCACCTTCCCTCCACTTCGCGCTTGGCAACCTGTATGCCGGCCAGGGCCGCTGGAACGAGGCCCAGCAAGCCTATTTCCGCGCCTATTCCGGCGACGGCGAGAATCCGGACTACCTGTTCAATCTGGCGGTCAGCCTCGAACAGTTGCGCCAGCCACGGGTTGCGTTGCAGTATTATCAAGGGGCGCTCGCCGCGGCCAACGGCCGCGCCGCCGGCTTCGACAAGGACGTCGCCGCCGGACGAATACGCGAACTGCATCAACAGTGACACGCGCAGCGCCCCGTTCAGGCGCCATGGAGATGAATTCACCCGCCTCACACCGCCGGCCGCTGGGCCAGATACTGATCGCCCAGGGCGTCATCAGCGAAGATCAGCTGCGCATCGCGCTGCTGGAGCAGATGAAGTCCAACCAGCCGGTGGGCAAGCTGCTGGTCTCGCTCGGCTTCATTTCCGAGGCAACCCTGCGCGACGCCCTCGGCGAGAGCCTGGGCAAGCGCAGCGTCGACCTGACCCATGCGATCGTCGATCCGGCCGCCCTGCGGCTGGTACCGATCGAGGTCGCCAAACGCCACCGCATGCTGCCGCTCGACTACAACCGTGCGCAGGGCCGGCTGACGGTCGCCATCGCCGACGTCAACGACATCGTCGCCATGGACAAGCTGCGCGCCCTGGTGCCCGAGGACACGCTGATCGAAAGCCTGCTCGCCGGCGACTCGGAGATCGCCCGCGCCATCGACCAGTACTATGGGCACGAGCTTTCGATCGACGGCATCCTGCACGAAATCGAGACCGGCGAGATCGACTGGCGCAGCCTGGCCGCCTCCAGCGACGAATACAGCCAGCCGGTGGTGCGCCTGATCGATGCGCTGCTCACCGACGCGGTGAAGCGCGACGCCTCGGACATCCACTTCGAGCCGGAGCAGAACTTCCTGCGCATCCGCTACCGCATCGACGGCCTGCTGCGGCAGATCCGCGCCCTGCACAAGTCCTACTGGCCGGCGATGGCCGTGCGCATCAAGGTCATGAGCAACATGAACATCGCCGAGACGCGCGCGCCGCAGGATGGCCGCATCTCGCTCAACATCAGCGGCCGCCTGGTCGATTTCCGCGTCTCGGCGCAGCCGACCATCCATGGCGAAAACGTCGTCCTGCGCATCCTCGACCGGCAGAAGGGCATCGTGCCGCTCGACCAGATCGGCCTCGACGACCCGCAGCTGGACCAGCTCAAGCTGATGATCGCCCGGCCGGAAGGCATCATCCTGGTGACCGGCCCGACCGGCAGCGGAAAGACCACGACGCTGTATTCCGTGCTCAACCACATCAACGAAGAGGGCATCAACATCATGACCCTCGAGGATCCGGTCGAGTACCCGATGACCATGATCCGCCAGACCTCCGTCGCCGAAACCGCCAAGCTCGATTTCGCCAACGGCGTGCGCTCGATGATGCGCCAGGATCCTGATGTCATCCTGGTGGGCGAGATCCGCGACGCCGACACGGCCGAAATGGCCTTCCGCGCGGCCATGACCGGCCACCAGGTGTATTCCACCCTGCACACCAATTCCGCCATCGGCGCCATCCCGCGCCTGCTCGACATCGGCATCCTGCCCGACATCATGGCCGGCAACATCATCGGCGTCATCGCCCAGCGCCTGGTGCGCAAGCTGTGCCCGCATTGCCGCAAGGCCTACGCGGCCGAATCGCACGAAATGCGCCTGCTCGGGCTGGCCGCCGACGCGCCGCCGCCGACGCTGTACCGGGCCGGCGGCTGCGAACACTGCGAATACCAGGGCTACCGCGGCCGCCACGCCATCATGGAACTGCTGCGCCTGGATCCCGACCTGGATGAACTGATCGCCCGCCGCGCGACGATGCGCGAGATCCGCAACGCCGCGCTGGCAAAGGGCTTCCGCAACCTCGCCGACGATGGCCTGCGCCGCGTCATCGAAGGTTCGACCTCGCTCGAAGAGGTCGCGCGCGTGGTCGACCTGACGGAACGCATGTAAGGCCGGCCATGGCGCTGTTTACCTACAAGGCGATGAATACCGGCGGCCGCGTCGTCAATGGCCAGCTCGACGCGATCAACCTGGTCGATCTGGAAATGCGCCTGAAGCGCATGGAGCTCGATTTCATCAACGGCGACGAAATCCGCCGCAGCGGCCTGCTGCGCGGCGGCAGCGTGCCCAAGCGGGAGCTCATCAACTTCTGCTTTCACCTCGAACAGCTGTCGCACGCCGGCGTTCCCATCCTCGAAGCGCTGACGGACCTGCGCGA
This sequence comes from uncultured Rhodocyclaceae bacterium, assembly GCA_964487715.1. GTDB lineage: Bacteria > Pseudomonadota > Gammaproteobacteria > Burkholderiales > Rhodocyclaceae > Desulfobacillus. The sequence continues at coordinate 2,683 of CAZASE010000028.1, forward strand.
CAGCCTGAGCCACCCGCGTTTCCGCGAGGTGGTCGCCAGCATGATCGAGTCGATCGAGGGCGGCCGCACGCTGTCGCAGGCGATGGCCGAGCACCCCGGCACCTTCAACAAGGTCTTCTGCAGCCTGATCGTCGCCGGCGAGAATACCGGCAAGCTGCCGGAAGTGCTCAACAGCCTGAGCGAATCGCTCAAGTGGGAGGACGAACTCGCCTCGCACACCAAGAAACTGCTCATGTATCCGGCGTTCGTCGGCACCGTCGTGATCGGCATCACGGTCTTCCTGATGATGTACCTGGTGCCGCAGATGGCCGGCTTCATCCGCAACATGGGACACGCGCTGCCGACGCAGACCAAGGTGCTGTTCGCCGTTTCCGCCGCCTTCCAGCACTACTGGTACCTGATCCTCGGCCTGCCGGTGCTGCTGGCGCTGCTGCTGAAGCTGGTCATCGAGACCAACCCGGCCGCGCGCTTCCGCTGGGACGAAATCAAGCTGCGGCTGCCGGTGCTCGGCCCGATCCTGCGCAAGATCATCCTGTCGCGCTTTGCCGGCGTGTTTGCCATGATGTACGCTTCCGGCATCGCCATCATCGACGCCATACGCAGCACCGAGGAAGTTGTCGGCAACGTCGTCATCCGCGACGGCCTCAAGCGGGCCGGCCAGCTGATCGCCGAGGGCCAGAACTTTACCGTCGCCTTCCAGAACATCGGCCTGTTCCCGCCGCTGGTGGTACGCATGCTGCGCGTCGGCGAAAACACCGGCGCACTGGAAAAGGCGCTGCTCAACGTCGCCTATTTTTACAACCGCGACGTCAAGGAATCGATCGAACGGATCCAGGCGATGATCGAGCCGGCCATGACCCTGATCCTCGGCAGCCTGCTTGGCTGGGTCATGCTGTCGGTGCTCGGCCCGATCTACGACGTCATCACCAAACTCAAGTTCTAGCCAGCCATCGCGATGCCGCAACGCCGCCTCCTCTACCTCGACGCCAGCCACCTCAGCGCCAGCCTGTGGCAGGCCGGCACGCTGGTCGAAGAGGCGCGCTTTCCCGCCGGCAACGAAGGCGCGGAGGCCTTTGCCGGCTATCTCGGCCAGCATGCCGCCAGCCAGTACTACCTGCTCGCCGACATCGCCGAGGAGGGCTTTCAGACCGAAAGCGTGCCCTACGCGCAGGGCGCCGACCGCGCCGCGCTGCTGGCGCGCCGGCTCGGCCAGTATTTCTACGGCTCGCCCCTCGCCACCGCCCTGTCCTTCGGCCGCGAGAAAACCGGCCGGCGCGACGAGAAATTCCTGTTTACCGCACTGACGCGGCCGCAACTGTTCGAACCGTGGCTGGCCGCCCTGCGCGCGACCGAAGTGCAACTGGCCGGCGTCTACTCGCTGCCGCTGCTCGGCGCCGCGGTGCTGGCCAAGATCCAGCCGGCACACCCGCGCTGCCTGCTGGTGACGGCCACGCCGGCCGGCGTGCGGCAAAGCTACTTCGAAGACGGGCAGATCCGCTTCAGCCGCATGACCCCGCTGGCCAAGGCCGGCATCGGCGAGATCGCCGCAACCTGTGCGGCCGAATCGGCCAAGATGTTCCAGTATCTGCTCGGCCAGCGCCTCATCACGCGCGGCACACCTCTGCCGGCGATCGTCCTCGCGCATCCCGCCCAGGACGGCGAGTTCACCCGCGCCTGTCGCGACAGCGAAGACCTGCACTACCAGATCGTCGACCTGCACACGCTCGGCCGCGCCTGCGGCCTGAAGTCGCTGCCGCCGGACTCGCACAGCCAGATGCTGTTCCTGCACCTGCTGGCCCAGCGGGCGCCGCGCGCGCAATTCGCGCCGCCGGCCGACCGGCGCTTCTTCCGGCTTTGGCAGATCCGCTCGATCCTGCAGCGCGCCGGTGCCGGCATCCTCGCCGGCTGCCTGCTGTTTGCCGGCAAGCAGGTCTATGAGGCCACCGAATTGCGCAGCGCCACGGCGGAAATCACCGCCCAGGCGGAAGTCGACGGCGGCCGCTACGCGGCGATTCAGCGCACCTTCCCGCCGGTCTCCACCAGCCCGGAGAATCTGCGCGCGCTCACCGACCGCTTCGCCGAACTGGACCGGCGCTCGCCGCCACTCGAACCGATCTACCTGGCAATCAGCCGCGCACTGCAGGCGGCGCCGGCGGTAGACATCGAGCGGATCGAATGGCTGCTCAGCACCAACCCCGCCGAAGGCCTGTCGCAGGCCGAGGGCAGCAAGGCACCGCCACGACCCGGCGACAAGGCGCCGGCCGGCGCAGTCCATGCGATTTCAATCGTGCACGGTGTCCTGCCCGAAGCCCTGTCCGCCGACCAGCGCGCCCAGCTCGATGCGGTCGGCGGCTTCGAAGCCGCCCTGCGCAAGGATGCCTCGCTCAAGGTCACCATCCAGCGCCGCCCCTTCGACATCGAATCCGGCAAGTCGCTCAAGAGCGGCAGCGACGCGCCCGCCGCGACGAGCCAGCCGAAATTCGTCATCCACCTCGCCAGAAAGCTCTGACATGGCCGCCCTGCTTTCGAAGGACGATTTCCGCCGCATCGGCCTGAGCATCGCCCTGGCGCTGGCGATGGTCGCCGGCGGCGCGGCGGCCGTCGTCGGCACCCAGCGCTTTCTCAAGGTCGAGCAGCAGTCGCACAAGGCGGCGCTGGCCAAACGCAACGACCTGCGGACGCGCCTGTCGCGCGCGCGCGAAGAGGAGCTGGAGATCAAGCAGCGGATCGCCCGCTTCAACGAGCTGTCCGAACGCGGCGTCATCGGTGCGGAACGGCGGCTCGATTGGGTCGAGCAGATCCGCCGCATCCGGCAGGCGCGCAAGCTGCTCGACATCCAGTACGAGATTGCGCCGCAGCGCATCGTCGAAACCGCCGAATTGCCCGGCAGCAGCGGCAGCTTCGATTTTCTCGCCAGCGCGATGCGGCTGAAAATGGACCTGCTGCACGAGGAAGACCTGCTGAACTTCCTCGCCGACCTGCGCGCCGCCATCAGCGCCCACGTGCAGGTCGACAGCTGCAACCTGGAACGCGTCGCCGGCGGCGGCGAGCGCAGCGGCGCCCGGCTGCGCGCCGACTGCGCGCTCGACCTCATCACCCTTTCCGAGAAGGCGGGAACATGATGCCGTGCCCGGCTTGCCTGCGCCCGCTACCCGCCGCCGCGCTGCTGCTCGCGCTGGCCGGCCCGGCCGTCGGCGCGCCGACCGAAGCGCTGGGCCGGCTGTTCTTTACGCCGGAACGCCGCGCCGCGCTGGAACGCCAGCGCCAGATGAACATCCCGGAAACCCGCCAGACCGTCGAAGGCGCGACGCTCTCCGTTTCCGGCGTGGTGCAGCGAAGCAGCGGCAGGCGCACCGCCTGGGTCAACGGCACCCCGCAGCACGACGATTCGACGGCAAGCGGCGTGCGCGTGGACATCGACCGCAACGACCCGGCACGAACCCGTGTCAGCGCCGGCGACGAGCCCCCCGCGCAGATCAAGGTGGGCGAGTCGATCAACCGCACGACGCGCGAAACGACGAGCGGTGTCGGTGCAGGCCTCATCGTGACACCCTCTCCCGCCGCATCGCGGAAGAGGCCCGAATAGCCGGGTCGAGCTGCAGCGGACGCATTTCCCGTGAAGCCGCGCCCACCCGCTCATCCCTGCCGATCGCAGAACGGACTCGCCCTGCTGGCCCTGCTCGCGGTCATCGGCGCCATCGGACTGTTTTTCTTCGTGAACGGCCTTTCGGCCAATCAACTCCGCGCCGGCAGGGATTCGGTCGATCTGGCCGCGCTCGGGCAGGCAAAGAGCGCACTGATCGCCTATGCGACAAGCGTGGCGCTGACACCAACGGGAGCCCGCAGACCCGGCGACCTGCCGTGCCCGGACACAAACAACGACGGCGACAAGGAGTTGTCCTGCGGTAACGCCGCCGGGACCACCGGTCAGGCGTTGCGGCTCGGCCGCCTGCCGTGGCGTAGCCTGGGTTTGCCGGATCTGCGCGACAGCGCCGGCGAGCGCCTCTGGTATGCGGTATCCAACAGCTTCAAGGAAAACACCCGCCGCAATCCGCTGAACAGCGATACCACTGGAACGATCACGGTTCGCGATGCCTCCGGCAACATCGTCTTCGACGGTAGTTTGGCAACCGGCGTCGCCGCGGTAATCATCGCGCCCGGCATGCCGCTGGCCGGCCAGGATCGCTCGGTCGCCGGCGTCAACAACGCGTCGAACTACCTCGAAACGGCTGCCGGGGAAAACAACGCCGTATTCGTCGATAGTGGCAGCGACGGTTTCGTCATGGGCCCGGTGCGCGACGCCGGGCAGAACATCGTTCTAAATGACCGCATCGTCGTCATCACCCGAGACGAGATCATGGCCGCCATCGAAAGGCGTGTCGCGGCGGAAGCACTGAACTGCCTGAGCGAATACGCGGCCGTAAACCAGGGGCGTTATCCGTGGGCCGCTGCCTTGAACGGCGCGGCGCCACCCGACTACTTGGATACCGACGGCGCACGCTTCGGGCGGATCCCCGATACACCGTTTACGCGCACCGTCACCACAAGCGCTGCCATGACCGACGACTGGACCGGAACGTGCAACATCGCCTCGATCTCCGGCTGGTGGTTCAACAACAACTGGAAGGAAATGGTGTTCGTTGCGATTGCCGACACGTCAAAACCGGTGGGCCCGCTGGTGCCTGCTCCCGCCTGCTCCCCCGCCACATGCCTGACCGTTAACCCGCCTTCGGCTGCCGCCTCGGTTCGCGTCGCCGTTCTCGTCGCCGGCTCGCAGTTGGGCGCCCAGTTGCGCGCCACCAACGCGCAGAAGGGCAGCGTTTCCAACTATCTCGACCAGATCGAGAACACCAACGGCGACGATGTCTTTTCCGTGCTTATGCGCTCCACCACCTTCAACGACTCACTAGCTTACCGTTAGCCAGACGCCATGGACGCCTTGCAAGCCGACCAATTGAAACGCAAGACGCGCAGACACGCCGGATTCACGCTTACCGAACTGGCGATCGTCCTGCTGATCGTCGCGCTACTGATCGGTGGCCTGCTGGTGCCGTTCACGGCGCAGATGGACTTGCGTGCCTACGGCGAAACGCAGAAGGCCATGGCCGAAATCCAGGAGGCCTTGTACGGTTACGCCGCGAGCCACCAGGCGGCGGATGGACGGCCTTACCTGCCCTGCGCGGACAAGGTGGTCGCCATCGGCGCCGGAACCCCCAACGATGGCCAGGAGGATCGCGCCGGGGCCGGCTGCGAGGCGTTCGAGGGCAACGTACCATGGGTAACGCTCGGCATCGCACCGACGGATGCCTGGCTGAATCGCTTCCGCTACCGCGTCGTCCCGGCCTTTTCGAACACGACCACCGGCTTTACGCTGGGAACCGCCGCAACGCTGCGCGTGTGCGAGCAGGCCGCATGCACCAGCTATCTTGCCAACAATCTGCCGGTGGTGATTCTGTCCCATGGACGAAACGGGGCCGGCGCGATCAACAGCGGCACGGGTGTCGCGAACGCCGCGCCGACCGGCCGGCCCGACGAGTTGGCAAATACGGATGGCAACGACGATTTCGTCAGCCACGAGCAGCGAGAGGGTGCCGCAACCGAATTCGACGACGTTGTTGTATGGCTGCCGGCAAACCTCCTGTTCTCCCGCATGATCGCCGCCGGCCGGCTGCCCTGATTGCCATCGCAGTCCATCCGGATATAATTCCGTCATGGACCTGCCGCGCTGGATGCTCGAAACCCAACACCAACTCGCTGCATGGTGGTCGTCGCTCGGCCCGGCCGGCGCCTATTACGCCTGGCTCGGCGGCGGCATCGTCGCATTGCTGGCGTGGGCGTGGTTTTCCTACCGTCTGCTGCGCCGCCTGGCCGGCCACCGCAAACTGCGCGGCGCCTGGCACAGCGAGGCGCGCTACCTCGAACTCATGCAGCTCCTGCACGAGGATCAGGAGGCCGGCCGACGCGTGCTGAGCTACGAGGAAATCGAGGCACTGCGCCGCTACCGCTACGGCAGCACCGTCAAGGACGTGATTCGCCACAAGGGCACCGGCCTGATTTCCTGACCGCTGCCGGCGCGCCGGTGGTCGCAGCGCCGCGATGCCATAACACCCCCGCCGCAATCGGCCCCGGCGCCCCCCCCACTCCCGTGCGCACGATGCTATGCCGGCATTCTTGACCGGCACCGGCCATTCCTGCGAAACTTGACACCTGATACAAGAAAGCCATGCCCCGGCCCCATGAGAGAACACCATGTCGGGTAGCACCCCGACCCTGATCGCACGACTGCGCACGGCCGGCATCGACCCGAGCGACAGCGAGGAGCAGCGGCTGAACAAGTCGCTGCTGATGTTCGCCACGGGCCTGGCCAGCATCGCCTCGATGCTCTGGCTGGTGATCTATTGGGGGCTCGGCCCGCAATTGTCGTCGACGCTGCCCTTTGTCTTCCAGATCCTGCTGGCGACCAATCTGGCCGTGTATATCAAGTGGGGAAACTTCGATTTCTTCCGCCTGAGCCAGCTGGCGCTGTTCCTCTTCTTCCCCTTCGTCGTGCAGTGGAGCATCGGCAACTTCATCACGGCCAGCGGTATCGTCATCTGGGGCCTGCTGGCGCCGGTCGGCGCCATCCTGTTCATGGGCGTGCGCGAGTCGCTGGCCTGGTTCTTCGCCTATATCTTCCTGCTGGCGCTGTCCGGCTTCTTCGACTACCACCTGGCGGCGCAGGAGCTGCAGGGCAAGACGCAGATTCCGATCAAGACGGCGGTGGTGTTTTTCGCCCTCAATTTTGCCGCGGTGTCGACCATCGTCTTCCTGCTGCTGCGCTTTTCCACCAAGGAGAAGCAGAGCGCACAGGCGCGGCTGAGCGAAACCCACCGCCAGCTGCTGATCGAGCAGGAACGCTCGGAACGCCTGCTGCTGAACATCCTGCCCGGACCGGTCGCCGAGCGGCTGAAGAACAGCAACCAGACGATCGCCGACGGTTTCGCCGACGTGACGGTGATGTTTGCCGACATCGTGAACTTCACCCATGTCGCCGAGGGCCTCTCGCCGAGCCAGGTGTTCGCCATGCTGAACCGCATCTTTTCCTCGTTCGACGAGCTGGCCGAACGCTTCGGCCTGGAGAAGATCAAGACCATCGGCGACGCCTACATGGTTGCCGGCGGCCTCAACGACGGCCAGGCCGACTACTCGGCGGACATTGCCGAAATGGCGCTGGCGATGCGCGAGTTGCTGCAGCGCGACTTCGCCGTCAACGACATGCACCTGGAAGTGCGCATCGGCATCGGCACCGGCCCGGTGGTCGCCGGCGTCGTCGGCAAGAAGAAGTTCATCTACGATCTGTGGGGCGATACCGTCAATATCGCAAGCCGCATCACGGCGGAAGGCGTGCCTGGCATGATTCAGGTTGACGCGGTCACCTGGCGCCGGCTGAAGGATCGCTTCGATTTTCACGAACCGCAAACCCTCTACCTCAAGGGCAAGGGCGAGACCACGGTTTATCGCATGCTCGGCAAGAAGGACGCGGCGGCCAGCCGCGAAAACAGCATCAGCTGGCCGGGGACTGCGGCGAAATAGCCGTGGAAACCGGTTCGGGATCGAGCACCTCGATCAATTCGAAGCACACCTCCCCCGGACGATTGGCGGCCACCCGCAGCGCATAGCGGTAGAACTCGGCGTGGCGCGCCGCCTGGAAGAGGCCGATGCCCAATCCGTTGCTCGACGCCACCGGCCCCTTGAACAGTGCCTCTGCGACAGCCGCCGGAACGGGCGCGCCATCGTCGCAAACCTGCAGCCGCAGCGCCACCTCGGCTTCCAGCGTGACGCGGATGCGCAGGGCCGGCGTCTCGCGCCGCTTGGCCAGCGCGTTCTCGATCAGGTTCTCTGCCACGCTGTCAAACAGCACCGCCGGTACCACGCGGTCGCCGCCGGCGGCCGCCGGCGCGAAGGCGATGTCGGACTGGTTGTAGCGCGCGCGCAGCGCCGCCCACCAGCGCCGCAGCGGCAGGTACTGGCCGGCCTCGCTGGCCGGCCGCTGCAGCTTGTCCAGCGTTTGCTGCAAGCGCTGCGCGATGGCCGGCAGCTGGCGCCGCAGCAAGGCGTGGAATTGCGGCGACGCCTCGCCGCCTTCGGAGGCGGCGGCGAAGCAGAGCGTGTTGAGGGATTGCAGCAGGTTCTTCACGTCATGGGTGAGGCGCGCGCCGGTTTCGTGGATCGCCTTGACGTAACTCAGCTGCTGCAACTCGGCGCCGCGCAGCTTCGCCCCGTAAAACTGTTCCAGCAGCCGCGTCAGCAGATCGAAATGCCAGACCAGCGCCGGCCCGATCGGCACCCGGGTGAACAATGCAATCGACAGTTCGCCGTGGCGAAACGCATTGCGCTGCCCTTCCTGCCGGCCGAAGCCGCCCTGGCGGCCCTCCACCTGCCAGGTCCCGCCGATCACCCATGGCAGGTTTGACATGCCGGCCAGCGCATCATCGAGGAAGCGCTCCGGCCGGTCCTCGCGTTGCGCATGCTCGGCCAGGTAGTGCAGCCAGCGTTCGACCGGCAAGCCGATCGAGAGCAGGTAGCGCGAGAACAGCATGTTGAGGCCGCCGAATCCGGCGCGCGGATTCCACGCCCAGGCGAGCAGGAACAGCACGCCGGAAAGGGCGGCGAGGGCATAGACCAGCGATTCGATGTAGCTTCGCCCGAACAGCAGCATGCCGGCCACGCTGCCCAGCACCAGCACGGCGAGGACCAGCAGGACGAAGGCGCTGTAGAGGAAATCGATTACCTCGGGCTGGTTCTCGGCTTCGGCCTCCAGCGGCAGCAGCGCCATCGGCAGAAACAGCACCGGCAGGAGGTAGTGGGCGAGGAAGACGAACGCCGCGGGGATCACGAACGGCCGCGGCAGGATCTGCGGCACCATGAACACCAGCAGCGCGCTGACCAGATAGGCGAGCGCGATGAGGTACAGCAGCTTGCTGGCACGCGCGGCGAAGAAGAACACCTTGCCGCCGACGATTCCCGCGAGCACCATCGCCCAGAGGATCATCAGGCCCCAGTTGAGCCAGATGACCGCAACGAGGACGGCGGCGACGACGCCGGCAAGCTGGAGTCCGCTGAGGCGCTGCTCGGCTCGCACGAAGGGCTGCCAGAGGAAGAACACGCCCAGGTGCATGACCAGCAGCGTGCGCCCGATGGCGTTGTCCACACCCTGGACGAGCAGCGTATGGAACAGGGCGAGCACGCACAGGAGCATCCAGCGCCGCTCGCGCTGCGTCAGGGCAAAGCTCTTGGAGAATGCGATCAACGCCGGCCGTTCCGACAGGAAAGCGACAGTATTGTCGAAAACCCGACAGAAAACTGTGATTTATTCATCGTTTTCACCCCCTTGCCCGGGGTTCACGATGCTGGCACAGGATTTGCTCTACAAAGGGCGTAGCATCCCTTTCAGGAGCGCATCATGGGAAAACAGCAATCCGGCTTCACCCTCGTCGAAATCGCCATCGTCCTTGTCATCATCGGCCTGCTGCTCGGCGGCGTGCTGAAGGGCCAGGAACTCATCAACCAGGCGAAGATCAAGAACGTGGCGAACGACCTGAATGGCATCAGCGCCGCCATTTACGCCTACCAGGACCGCTACAAGCGGCTCCCCGGCGACGACCCGGGCGCCACGCGCTGGGCCCTGATTGCCGCCCCGGGCGACGGCAACAACGCCCTGTCGGGCGGTTATGGTTCCACCACCAACACCGATGAATCGCGGCTCTTCTGGGCAGAACTGCGGCTGGCGGGTTTCGTCGCCGGCGCCACCGATACGCTGGCGAATGCCGCCTCGCAGCCGCTGAATGCCGCCGGCGGCATCATGGGCGTGCAGACCGCCGGCTTTGGCTTGGGCGGCACGATCGTCTGCACCGGCAGCCTGCCGGCGAAGATCGCCCAGTCCATCGATTCGCAGTTCGATGACGGCAATGCCACCACCGGCAACGTGCGGGCATTGAAGGAGGGAGCAACGCCGCCGACCGCCGTCACCACCACCGTCCCGACTCTCGACTATGTCGACGATGGTACGAGTCTATACGTCCTCTGCAAGAACATCTGAACCGGCTGCCTGACAGCCCCTGAGCAAAGGCCCGCCGCGTGCGGGCCTTCTGCTTTCTGACTCGGGGGACCTGCCCGCGCGTCAGCCCTTCAACAAGCGGTTCTCGCCGGCTGCCAGGCTGTCCGGCGCGCCCGTCAGGACCACCACGTCGCTCGCGTGGAAACGCGCCTCGGGCGCCGGGCTGACGGCGCGGATGCCGCGGCGGCGGATGGCGGTCACGCCGACACCCATCATCTCCAGCCCGAGCTCGCCGATGGTCCGGCCGATTGCGTAGGCGCCGGGATTCAGCACCACCGAATGCAGGCGCGGCTGCCGCGCCTCGTCGAGATCGTCGGCGACGTCCGTGGCACCGTGGAAAAAGCCGCGCATCAGATCGTAGCGCTGGTCGCGCACCTCGCGGAAGCGCCGCAGCACGCGGTTGATCGGCACGCCGAGCAGGACCAGCGCGTGCGAGGCCAGCATGATGCTCGATTCGAGGGTCTCCGGCACCACCTCGGCCGCGCCGGCGCGTGAGAGTCGGTCGAAATCGCCTTCGTCGGCGGCGCGCACGACCACCGGCAGTTCGGGCCGCAGCTCCTGCACCTGGTGCAGCACGCGCAGCGCGGATGCCGGGTCGGCGTAGGAGATCACCACCACGCTGGCGCGCGCCAGCCCGGCGGCGACCAGGGTTTCGCGCCGGGCGGCGTCGCCATAGACGACGGTGTTGCCGGCCGCGGCCGCTTCATGCACACGCTCCGGGTCGAGGTCGAGGGCGACATAGGAGACGCCTTCCTGTTCGAGGAAGCGCGCGAGATACTGCCCGCTGCGCCCGAAACCGCAAATGATCGCGTGTTTGTCGGTGGCCATCGAACGCGCGGCGATCTGCGTCAGCTCCATCGAGCGCAACATCCACTCCGAGGCGCAAAACCGCATCACCAGCTTCTCGCTGTGCTGCACGATCAGCGGTGCCAACAGCATCGACAGGACCAGCGCCGCCACGACAACCTGCAGCGCCGCGGCCGGCAGCAGCGGCAGATCGCGGATGTGGGCGATCAGGACGAAGCCGAATTCGCCGCCGGCCGCCAGCCAGAGGCCGGTACGCATGGCAGTGCCGGGCAGCGCGCCAAAGACCCGCGACAGACCGGCAATGACGACGAACTTGCCGGCCAGCAGCAGGGCCAGCAGGCCGGCCACCCAGGGCAGCTGGCGAACAATGACGCTGGCGTCGAAGAACATGCCGACGGTGATGAAGAACAGCCCGAGCAGGACATCGCGGAACGGCTTGATGTCCTCTTCCACCTGATAGCGGTATTCCGTCTCGGAGATGAGCATGCCGGCGAGAAAGGCGCCCAGCGCCAGCGACAGGCCGGCGAGCTCGGTCAGGTAGGCCAGGCCCAGCGTCATGAGCAGCACGTTGAGCATGAACAGCTCGGCCGAGCGGCGCCGCGCGACGATGTGGAACCAGCCGCGCATCAGGCGCTGGCCGAAGAATAGAATCAGCGCGAGCACCGCCGCTGCCTTCACGGCCGCCAGTGCCAGCGTGCCGGCCATCGCCTCGGGTGCCTGCGACAGCGCCGGCACAATGATGAGCAGCGGCACCACCGCCAGGTCCTGGAACAGCAGCACGCCGATGACCTCGCGGCCGTGCTTGGATTCGAGCTGCAGCCGCTCCGCCAGCATCTTGACCACCAGCGCGGTCGAGGACATGGCGAGTATGCCGCCCAGCGCGATGCCCGCCTGCCAGGAGAGGCCGGCCAGCAGTGCCACCGGGACGTTGACGGCGACCGTCACGGCAACCTGCGCCAGCCCGAGCCCGAATACCGTGCGCTTCATGCTGTACAGCCGCGCCAGCGAGAACTCCAGGCCGATGGAGAACATCAGGAACACCACGCCAAACTCGGCCAGCTGGTGCGCCGCCTTCGAATCCGGCACCAGGTCGAGCGCCGCCGGCCCGATCGCCGCACCGACCAGCAGATAACCCAGCACCGGCGGCAGGTTGAGCGAGCGGAACAGCACGACCACGAGGACGGCGGACGCCAGCAGGACGAGGACGAGTTGCAGCGTGGTCATGGGGGGTTTTCGGGGGGGATCGGCAACGGTTTGGTATACTTTCACGCAAGTCTAATCAATTTGAATTCATGAACCAACTCCCTGATAGCGGACAGCACGCCGAAAAGGCGCTCGATCTGGCCCGGCAGGTCCTGCGCATCGAGGCAGCAGCCGTCACCGGGCTGGTCAATCGCCTCGACGGCGGGTTCCTCAAGGCCGTCGAACTGATCCGCGCCTGCCGCGGCCGCATCATCGTCTCGGGTATCGGCAAGTCCGGCCACATCGCGCGAAAGATCGCCGCCACCCTGGCCAGCACCGGCACGCCGGCCTACTTCGTCCACGCCGCGGAGGCGGCACACGGCGATCTCGGCATGATCACGCGCGACGACGTGCTCATCGCCCTGTCCAACTCCGGCGAAAGCGAGGAGTTGCTGACCATTGTGCCGCTGGTGAAGCGCCAGGGCGGCCGCCTGGTCGCCATCACCGGCAATCCCGCCTCGATGCTGGCACGCGAGGCAGATGCCCATCTGGATGCCGGCGTCGCCGAGGAGGCCTGTCCGCTCAACCTGGCGCCGACCGCCAGCACCACCGCGGCCCTGGCGCTGGGCGACGCGCTCGCCGTGGTCCTGCTCGATGCGCGCGGCTTTTCCGCCGCCGATTTTGCGCGCTCGCACCCAGGCGGACGGCTCGGCCGACAACTGCTCACCCATGTGCGCGACGTGATGCGGCCCTACGAAACCGTGGCAACCGTTGGCGAAGGCGCGACCGTCGCCGAGGCTATCCTTGCCATCAGCCGCGGCGGCATGGGCATGACTGCCATCGTCACCGCGGCACGGCGCGTCGTCGGCATCTTCACTGATGGCGACCTGCGCCGCGCCCTGGAGAAAGTCAGCGACCTCGCCGGCACGCCGGTCAGCAGCGTCATGTGCCGCAACCCGCGCAGCATCGGCGCGGATCGGCTGGCGGTCGAGGCGGCGCAAATGATGGAGGAGTTCAAGATCAACCAGATCCTCGCCGTCGATGGCGGCCTCCTGGTCGGCGCCCTCAACACGCACGATCTGTTTCGCGCCAAGGTAATCTGAGGAAAGCCTCGACGACGATGCGGTTCCGCGCACAAAGCCTGTTCCCGGTGGGTATCCTGACGCTGCTGGCGGCCCTGACCTTCTGGCTCGAACGCGTCACCCAGACCGAGGCGATCGTCGACGACGGCAAGCGCCGCCACGACCCGGACTACATCGTCGATGCATTCACGGTGAAAGGCTTCGGCATCTCCGGCACCATCGAGAACACGCTGAGCGCGGCGAAAATGCTGCACTACCCCGACGACGACACGACGCTGATGGCGGCGCCGCGCATCTCCTCGTTCCGCGCATCGCGCGGCAGCCACGCCACCGCCGAACAGGGGCTGGTCGGCCCCGACGGACGCGAAATCACGCTGGTCAACGCGGTGCGCGTGACCCGCGACGCGACGCGCAGCGAACCGGAAGTGGTGTTCACCACGCAAAGCCTGACCCTGCTGCCGGACGACGAGATCATGCGCTCCAGCGCCGCCGTGACGGTCACGCAGGGCGCATCGGTCCTGCGCGGGACGGGATTTGAGGCGGACAATCGCAGCGGAAGCGTGAAACTCCTCAGTGCCGTCTCTGGCACAATCGAAAGAAAACGCCGGTAGATCCCCATGCCCACGCCGTACCGCCTGATCCTTGCCCTCGTCGTGCTGCTTCCCGCCGCCGCACTGGCCGAACGCGCCGACCGCGACAAGCCGGTCAACCTCGAAGCCGACCGCGTCACCGTGGACGACGTAAACAAGGTGCACATCTTCGAAGGCAAGGTTTCGCTCGCCCAGGGCACACTGCTGATCCGCGGCGACCGCATCGTCGTCAAGCAGGACCTGGAAGGTTTCCAGAACTGCGTGGTGACGGGCAGCCCCGCGCGCTTCCGGGTGAAGCGCGAAGGCAAGGACGAGTTCGTCGAAGCCGAGGCGGAGCGAATCGACTACGATGCCCGCACGGAGTTTTCCGTCTTCCGCACGCATGCGCAGATCCGCAGCGGCGCGGACGAAATCCGCGGCCAGGTCGTCCGCTACGACGGCCGGGCGGAAAACATCGTTGTCTCCGGCGACGCCTCCGGCGCCATCCTGCCGAACCGCGACAACCGCGTGCGCGCGGTGATTCAGCCGAAAAACCGGGACACCGCCGCCGAAGCGCCCGCAACGGATGCAGCACCGGTACGGCTGCGCATCGCGCCGGGCATCACCCCACCGAGAAAGGAATAGGAGCAAGCATGGCTTACGAGAACATCATCGTCGAAACACGCGGCAAGGTTGGGCTCATCACGCTCAATCGGCCGAAGGCCCTCAACGCCCTCAACGATGCCCTGATCGACGAACTGGGTGCGGCGCTTGGCGTGTTCGAAGCCGATGAAACCATCGGCGCCATGGTCATCACAGGCTCGGAAAAGGCCTTCGCCGCCGGCGCCGACATCGTCGCCATGGGCGAGATGGACTACATGGATGCCTACAAGACCGACTTCATCACACGCAACTGGGAACGCGTCAAGACCTGCCGCAAGCCGGTGATCGCGGCAGTGGCGGGCTTCGCCCTGGGCGGCGGCTGCGAGCTGGCGATGTCCTGCGACATCATCATCGCCGCCGACACGGCGAAATTCGGCCAGCCGGAAATCAAGCTCGGCGTCCTGCCCGGCGCCGGCGGCACGCAGCGCCTGCCGCGTGCCGTCGGCAAGGCCAAGGCGATGGATCTGTGTTTGACCGCCCGCATGATGGATGCGGCGGAGGCCGAGCGCGCCGGCCTCGTCTCGCGCGTCGTGCCCGCCGAGAAACTGCTGGAAGAAGCCCTTGCCGCCGCCGGGACCATTGCCGGCTTCTCGCTGCCAGCCGTCATGATGGTCAAGGAATGCGTCAATCGCGCCTACGAAAGCGGCCTCGCCGAAGGCATGCTGTTCGAGCGGCGCACCTTCCACGCCGCCTTCGCCCTGGCTGACAAGAAGGAAGGCATGGCCGCCTTCGTCGAGAAACGCAAGGCGGAGTTCAAGAACCGCTGATCACTTCCCTGCCTCCGCTGCACGCGGGCGGACCGGTTGCCGCACCGCAATCGCCACGCCTGCCGCCGCTATCGCCATGCCGGCGATGGCCGCAAGACCCAGGGACTCGTCGAAGACCAGCCAGGCCAGCACGGCGGTCGTCGGCGGCGTGAGATAGAACAACGCCGAGACGCGCGTCGCCGCCCCGCGCCGGATCAGCAGGTGCAGCAGCGAAATCGCACCCAGAGAGAGCACCACGATCAGCCAGCCGAGCGCGAAGACGAACTGCCCGCTCCAGGCGACCTGCAGGCTCTCGAAGGCGAGCGCGAAAGGCAGCAGCACCGCGGTAGCGGCGACGAACTGGATCACCGAGCCGCTCCACAGGTCGAGCTCCGCGCAGAAGCGCTTCTGGTACAGCGTGCCGAGCGTGATGCTGAGCAGGGCCAACGCCGAAAATGCCAGGCCGGTCGCGCTCACCCCGGCAAGCCCGAGCTTTCCCCACACCACCAGCGCGACCCCGCCGAAACCCAGAACCAGACCGGCCCACTGGCGCCCGTTCACCCGCTCTCCCACCATCGAGGCGCTGAGGAAGGCGGTCAACAACGGCTGTACGCCGACAATCAGCGCGACGACCGCTGCCGGCATGCCGGCATGGATGGCCAGGAACACCCCGGACAGATAACCGCCATGCAGTAACGCGCCTGCAACACCGATATGAAACCATTGGATCGGTCGGTGCGGCCATGGCCGCCGCAGGACCAGCGCCAGCAGACCCAGCAGGCTGATGACGCAGGCAAAGCGGATCAGCAGGAAGGTCAGCGGCTCGGCATATGGCAGCCCGAGCTTGGCGCCGATGAAGCCGGTACTCCACAGCAGGACGAATAGCACCGGCGCCGCAGCGAGGAAGAACCGGTTGGCAGGCATCCGCGCCATCATCTGTGGAGCTCGCATTGCAGCGCCACAACCAGGATCCCATGGAAGCCCTGAACACAAGTGCTCGCTAACATATAATCATTTGTTTAATTGAAGTTTTGTGAATATTACCGCATAAATGGTGCTTTGCAACAAAAAAATCTTGACATGGCGAAAGGAGGCCCTATAATTGAATCATGTTGCGGCGCACCACACACCGCCAAAGCCGGAGACTCAGGATCACTGCATTGCCCGTCTTGCTGTCGTAACTTCATTTCTTAGGAGAGATCAATGTTTACTACCCCGGAACAACTGTCGAGCACCAACAAAGCCAACGTCGAAACCATGCTTACGCTTGCCAACACCGCGTTTGCCAGCGCGGAGCGCTTTGCAGCCCTCAACCTCAACACCGCCCGCGCCGTGCTTGAAGACAGCGTGAACAACGCCAAGGCCCTGCTCGGTGCCAAGGACGTGCAAGAGATCATCACGCTGCAGGCCACCCTGTCGCAGCCCGCCGTCGAAAAAGCGGTTGCCTATTCGCGCAGCGTCTATGAGATCTCCGCCCAGACCCAGGAAGAGTTCTCGAAACTGGTCGAGGCGCAGTTCGCCGAAGTGAACAAGAACGTCGCTTCGTCGCTGGACAAAGCCGCCAAGTCGGCACCGGCAGGTTCCGACGTCGCGGTTGCCGCGGTCAAGTCCGCCATCGCCGCCGCCAACTCGGCCTACGACACGATGAGCAAGGCCGCCAAGCAGGTCGCCGAGATCGCCGAAGCCAACGTTGCCGCCGCGACCAATGCGACGGTCAAGGCCGTCGGCGCCGCCGCGACCACCAAGGTCAAGAAGGCCGCCTGAATCCGGCGGCTGTAACCTCCTCCTCCCGCCCCGCGCAAAACGGGGCGTTTCAAGCCCCGGTCTCGACCGGGGCTTTTTTTATCTGCTGGTCCACTCGTAGCCGCACCGCGTCACCTCGGTGCATATCTCCTCCATCGCTTTCGCCACGGCCGCCGGCTCGCCGCGCATGCCCAGTTCGATGTGCCGGCGCACGCCCTCGCCGCCGAAGGAAGGCAGGCTGAACAGCGACGCCAGCGGGTAGTCGTGCGCAATGCGATTCATCAGGTCGAGCAAGGCGGATTCCGCCGCCTCGTAGACAATGATCGCCTGCTCGTCGCGTGCCACGGCATGCTGGAGATGCCGGAGATGCGTATCCAGCACCCACTCCAGCATCGGCCAGGCCATCACCGGAAAACCCGGGAAAAAGAAATGCTGGCGGATCGAAAAGCCCGGGATGCGGTTGTAGGGGTTGGGAATGATGGCACTGCCGACCGGGAACTCGCCCAGCAGGAGGCGCTGCGGCGTGGTTGCCGCGCCAAACCGTTCGCGGATCTCCCGCTCGGCGTCGGCATGCAGGGCGATGTCCACGCCCAGCGCGGCAGCAGCGGCCTGGCGCGTGTGATCGTCCGGCGTGACGCCGATGCCGCCAAAACTGAAAACGAAATCCCCGGCGGCAAAGCTCGCGCGCAGGACTTCGGTCAGTCGCGCCCGGTCGTCGCCCTGATACTGCGCCCAGTCGAGTGCCATGCCGCGTGCCTTGAGCAGTTCAATGACCTTGGCGAAATGTTTGTCCTCCCGCTTGCCGGAGAGGATTTCGTCGCCGATGATGATCGCGCCGATGCCGCCGCTCATGCGCTTCCCTTGGCTAGCGTAAAGAAAAACGTGGTGCCGCATTCCGGCGAATGGGCCGGAGCAGATCGTCGCCGGACGGGTTCATCTCACACCGCCTTTCCCGCCGGGACGACGCCTCCGCCCGCGCGCTGCTGTCTTTCCCTGCGCAATAGATCGAGGCAGGCATGGATAAAGGCCAGCCCCGCGTAGGCCGGCGCGACGAGATTGATCACCGGAACATAGGCAAGCAAGCCCGCGACGATGCCGACCAGATACAACTGGCTGCGCTCGCGCGCAAGCAGGGTTTCGATCTCGCCGGCATCGGCATGCACCGCCAGCGCATCGTAGCTGAAGCCGCGGTAGTTCAGGTAGCCCGCGAGAAGCACGGGCAGGAGGAGGCCCATGCCCGGAATCAGCCACAGCGGCAGGGTGAGGATCCAGCCGCTGAGGAACACGAATACTGCCAGCAGGGCGTTGCCGATGCTGCCCGCCAGCGTGCCGCCGCTGCGCTTTTCCAGCTCCGGGTAGTCCTTCGCCGCCACCCGCTCCAGCATCAGCGGCAGGGCGAAGACGGCAACGATGAACAGCGCCGTGCCGTAGATGAGCGGAATCAGCAGCAGCCCGAGCACCACCTTGACGAAAATCGCACCGGCCAGCGCGGAAGCCTCCCAGCGCTGCAGGATCCAGTTGAGCCAGCTCACCTCGGCGAACAGGCGCTCAACGCCGGCACCGACGGTATCCCAGGAGATCCAGGCGACCACGATCCAGATTGCTGCCGCCAGAATGGTCGGCCACAGCAGGTGCCAGAGGATGCCCGGCGTGAGCAGGCTCCGCAACGCACGTCCGTAGGCTTTCAGCACTTCCGTCATTCGGTTTCCTTCGTCATTCCCGCGAAAGCGGGAATCCACGATTCTCGAAAAGCCTGGATTCCCGCTTTCGCGGGAATGACCGGCGCTAATGCCGCGGCCTGCTCTCCCAAGCCTTTTGCAGCCTCTTGACCGACACCGGCATCGGCGTCTTCAGTTCCTGCGCGAACAACGCGACACGCAGCTCCTCCAGCAACCAGCGGAAATCTTCCAGCCAGGGGTCCGGCGCACCGCTCTTGCGCCGCGCCAGGCGCTCGCGCTCCCAGGGTTTATACAATGCCGCGAACTCCTGCGCCAGCCGTGCGTCGCGCGCCGGGTCGGCGCGCAGCTTGTCGATGCGCAACGACCCCGCCTTCAGGTAGCGCGGGAAATGCGCCAGGCGCTCGAACGGCGTCGCCTCGACGAAGCCCTTAGGCAGCAGCTCGGCGCACTGCGCGCGGATCTCCTCCGCCACGGCGGGCTGCGCCTTGATCGTCGCCAACTTTTTCTGCAGGGCGGCATGCTCGCTCAGGATCGCCCCGATCAGGCGCCCGATCTCCTGCGCCACCAGGCTGATGCGCGCGCGCGCCTCGTCCTTGCGCTTGTTGAAGCTCGCGGCGTCCGCCGGCAGCGGTTCCAGCATGCAGGTGCGCTCCAGCGTCGCCGCGGCGATCTGCGCCTTCAGCTCGGCCTCCGTACCCCAGGCCATGAAGAGCAGGCCCAGTTCACGCGGCAGGGATTTCTCCGCGAATTTCACCTGCTCGCGCAATTCGAGTGCGAAGAGCCGGCGCAAGCCCCTGCGGTGCACGGCGGCGGCCTTCTCCGGCGTGTCCTGCACGCGCAGCGCCACCGTATCGCCCTCGTCCACCAGCGCCGGAAAGCCGATCACCTTGCTCCCGCCGGCCTTCACCTCCATGATTTCCGGCAGTTCGCCGAAGCTCCAGGAAGTCAGTCCCTCCAGCACGGCGCCACGACCCCCTTTATCCCCTTCCGCCTCCTCCTTCACTTCGGCGCGGGCGAAGGTCTGCTCGATCTTCGAAGCGAAACGACTGCGCAGCGCCGCCAGGTCGCGCGACTGGCCGAGCATGCGGCCGTGCTCGTCCACGGTGCGGAAATTCATGAAGAAGTGCGCCGGCACCATCTCGCTGCGGAAGGCGTCCAGCGGGAGTTTCAGCTGCATCTTCTCCTCGGCGGCGCGCGTCAGCGCGCGCAGGAAGGGCTCGTCGGCCCCATGCACCCCCTGCGCCGCCTCCGCGAAATCGGCGACGAAGTCGTCGATCGGCTGCAGGCGGTGGCGGTACTTCTGCGGCAGGCTCTTCACGAACTGCGCCGCCTTCTGTTCGAGCAGCCCCGGCACCAGCCATTCGCAGCGCACCGCCGGCACCTGGTTGAGCGCCGCCACCGGCACCGTTAGCGTCACGCCGTCGTCCTCGGCGTCCGGCTCGAAGTGGTAGGCGAGCGGATAGCGCTGGCCGTGGATCTCCATCTGCGGCGGGAAGCGCTCCGAGGTGACGCCGGCGGCGTCGTGGCGCATGAGCTGCTCGCGCGTGAGGAAGAGCCGCTTCGGCTCGGCCTTCTCCGCGTCCTTGCGCCAGCGCTCGAAGCTGGCGACGTCGACCGCCTCGGCGGGGATCTGCGCGTCGTAGAAGGCGAAGATCAGTTCCTCGTCCACCAGCACGTCCTGCCGGCGCGTCTTGTGCTCGAGCTGCTCGATGTCGCGCACCAGCTTGCGGTTGTGCTGGAAGAAGCGGGCGTGGCGCACGAACTCGTCCGGCAGCTCGCCCTGCACCAGCCCCTCGCGGATGAACAACTCCCGCGCGAGTGCCGGGTCGATGCGGCTGTAGGTCACCGGCCGCTTGGCGTAGAGCACCAGGCCGTGCAGGGTGGCGCGCTCCCAGGCGCGCACCTGGCCGGTCCGCTTCTCCCAGTGCGGGTCGTAGACGCTCTTGCGTACCAGGTGGGCGCCGACCTCTTCCAGCCACTCCGGCTCGATCTTCGCCAGGCAGCGCGCATAGAGCCTTGTGGTCTCCACCAGCTCGGCGGCGACGATCCAGCGGCCGGCCTTCTTCGCCAGCGCCGAGCCCGGATGCGGCCAGAAGCGGATGCCGCGCGCGCCGAGGTAATGGCCCTCGTCCTCGCTCTTCAGGCCGAGGTTGCCGAGCAGGCCCGCCAGCAGCGCCTTGTGGATCTGCTCGAAGGTCGCCGGCTTCTCGTTCTCGCGCCAACTGTGTTCTCCGGCGAGCGTATGAAGTTGCGCGTGCACCTCGCGCCATTCGCGCATTCTGAGATAGCTGAGGAAGTTCTTCCGGCACCAGTCGCGCTGCTTGCGCTGCGACGCGTGCGCCCACTCCGCGTCGAAAGCCTTCCACAGGTTCAGCCAGGCGAGGAACTCCGAGCGCTGCTGCTGTTCGTCGCCGCGCCATTTGGCATGCGCCTGGTCGGCCGTGCCGGCTTGCTCCTGCGGCCGCTCGCGCGGGTCCTGTACCGACAGCGCGGCGGCGATGATCAGCACTTCGCGCAGGCAGTGGCCGCCGCGCGCGGCGAGGATCATGCGGCCGATGCGCGGATCGAGCGGCAGCTTCGCCAGTTCGCGGCCGGTCTGGGTCAACTCGCGCCCGTCGTCCACCGCGCCCAGCTCCTCCAGCAGCTGGTAGCCGTCGGTGACCATGCGCGGCAGCGGCCTGTCGAGGAAAGGGAAGTCCTCCACCTCGCCCAGGTGCAGCGACTTCATGCGCAGGATGACGCCGGCCAGCGAGGAGCGCAGCAGCTCGGGCTCGGTGTGCGCCAGGCGCTTCTGGTAGTCGTCCTCGGCATACAGGCGGATGCAGACGCCGCTCATGACGCGGCCGCAGCGCCCCGCCCGCTGGTTGGCGGCGGAGCGGGCGATGTCCTCCACCTGCAGCATCTCCACCTTGTTGCGGTGGGAGTAGCGCTTGACGCGCGCCAGCCCCGAATCGACGACGTAGCGGATGCCCGGCACGGTGAGCGAGGTCTCGGCGACGTTGGTGGCGAGCACGACGCGGCGGCCCTTGGCCGGCGCGAACACCCGCTGCTGCTCCTGCGCCGACTGGCGGGCGTAGAGCGGCAGCAGCTCCGTGCCGGGCGGGTGATGCTTCCTCAAGGCTTCCGCCGCCTCGCGGATCTCGCGCTCGCCGGGCAGGAACACCAGCACGTCGCCCGGGCCGTTGCGGTGGCATTCGTCGACGGCGTCGACGATGGCCTCGGGTAGGTCGACGTCGTCCGCCGGCGGCCGCCAGCGCATCTCGATGGGGTAGAGCCGGCCCGATACTTCGATCACGGGGGCATCGTTGAAATGTTTCGAAAAGCGTTCGGCGTCCAGCGTCGCCGAAGTGACGATGACCTTCAATTCCGGCCGCTTCGGCAGGAACTGCTTGAGATACCCGAGCAGGAAATCGATGTTGAGGCTGCGCTCGTGCGCTTCGTCGATAATCAGCGTGTCGTACTGCCGCAGCTGCGGGTCGCCCTGCGTCTCGGCGAGCAGGATGCCGTCGGTCATCAGCTTGATGTAGCTGTCGGGGCTGACGCGGTCGGTGAAGCGGATCTTGTAGCCGACGGCGCGGCCGAGTTCGCTCTTCAGCTCCTGGGCGATGCGCGTGGCGGTGGCGCGGGCGGCGATGCGGCGCGGCTGGGTGTGGCCGATGAGACCGTGCGCGCCGCGCCCGAGTTCCAGGCAGATCTTCGGCAACTGCGTCGTCTTGCCCGAGCCGGTCTCGCCGCAGACGATGACCACCTGGTTCTTCTGGATCGCCTCGGCAATCTCGCCGCGCCGGGCGCTGACCGGGAGCTCGTCGTCATAGGCGATCGCCGGCCGGGCGGCCAGGCGCGCTTCGGGATCGAATCTCATGTGCCGTGGAACGGTTCGGCGCCGTTTCTTCCCATGAAAAGTCAGTCTCCGCAGGACGGCGATTCAGGAGCGCCCGAGTCGATCGGTGATGGAGGCAGGGTTCTGGCGGCAATCGAGCACGGCCACGACGGCGGCGATGCCGTCTCGCAGTTCGCAATAAATGGCAAACGGAAACCGGCCGGCAAGCATGCGATGCAGGCGATTATTGAACATGGGGTGAATGCCCGCGTACAACGTCAGCGCATCGATGTCGGCAAACAGGCTGTCGAGGAAGTAGTCGCCAATGCCCGTCTGTTGCCTCTCGTAGAACGCGAACCCTTCGAGCAGATCGGTCTCTGCCGAACGGGCGATCCGGACTTGCATCAACCGGCCTTGGCCTGGTTGCGAATGCGCTCCTTGGCGTCCTTCCAATCCGAAACGGCGTCCGCTCCACTATCGAGGCGGCGCATGCGCTCGGCAAGAACGTCCCCGTGCCAGCCGGGGGACGCAATCCCGGAATCCGATGTACATAACGAATCCCAAAGAGTTTCCATCAGCTTCAGCCGATCGGCGATGGGCATGTTAACGATGTCGGCGGCGGCCATTTGATGCTCCTGTTTCCTTCGGCATTTTTCAATGCTAGCAGATCATTTCGCGAGAACGACGAAGGTGGCGATACCCAGCGCCGTCATCAGCAACGAGCCGACCAGGTGCCCGCCCGCTGCCGCCAGCGCCCAGCCGTACTGCGCGCGCTCGATCAGCGCCACCACCTCGGCGGAGAAGGTCGAGAAGGTCGTCAGCCCGCCGAGGAAGCCGGTGATGAGGAAGAGCTTCATTTCGGGCGAGAGGCCGGCGTGGTGGTGGAACAGCGCCACGGCGAAGCCGACCAGGTAGCCGCCGATGAGGTTGGCCGCCAGGGTGCCGAGCGGCACGGTCGGGAACAGCGGATTGAGGGCCGTGCCCAGGCCCCAGCGTGCCCATGCGCCCAGCGCGGCGCCGCCTCCAACAGCCAGAAATGATCCCAAGCTCATGATCGTTTTAGATTTTCCAATCGGAATTGTACCGTGCCGTAAGGTTTCGTCCGCATCCCCGGTCTAATGCAGTGACAGGCCGATGCCTGCCACCCAACCTCAATACAAGGAGAGACACATGAACCAGAAAGACATTGCCATCCGTTCCGCCATCGCCGGCATCATCGCCCTCGGGCTGACCCTCGGCAGCCAGGCCGCCCATGCCGCCAAGGGCGACATGGAGAAATGTGCCGGCATCACCAAGGCCGGCAAGAACGACTGCGGCTCCACCGGCAATTCCTGCGCCGGCACGTCCAAGGCCGATCGCGAGAAAGATGCCTGGATCGCCGTGCCGAAGGGCACCTGCGAAAAAATCGCCGGCGGCTTGGTCGTCGCCGAGATGACGAAAGACATGAAGAAGTAATCGCCGTGAGCACGCGCCCCGGTTCCGGCATCGCCAGCGTCCCCCCCGCGCGGGCCGGGATCGGGCTGCGCGCCCCGCATTACCGCGAACTCCTCGACACCCTGCCGGACATTGGCTGGCTGGAGGTGCACAGCGAGAACTACTTCGGCGGCGGGCGGCCGCTGTGGTTTCTCGAACAATTGCGCGCCCGCTACCCGGTCAGCCTGCACGGCGTCGGCATGGCGCTCGGCTCGGCCGTCCGCCTCGACCCCGCACACCTCGCCCGGCTGAAAACGCTCATGGAGCGCATCGACCCGGGCCTGGTTTCGGAGCACCTGTCCTGGGGCGCCATCGAAGGCCGGCACCTCAACGACCTGCTGCCCCTGCCCTATACCGAGGAGGCACTCGAGCACGTCTGCGCGCACATCGCGCAGGTGCAGGATTTCCTCGGCCGGCGCATCCTGGTCGAGAACATCTCCAGTTATGTCCGCTGGAAGCACGACACCATTCCGGAATGGGAATTCGTCGCCGAAGTCGCACGCCGCAGCGGCTGCGGCCTGCTGCTCGACGTCAACAATGTCTACGTCAGTTCCGTCAATCACGGCTTCGATGCGCGCACTTATCTTGCCGCGATGCCCGCCGGCCGCGTCGAGGAGATCCACCTGGCCGGCTTCGACGAAGGCGAACACTGCCTCATCGATACGCACGGCAAGCGCGTTGCCGATCCGGTCTGGCAGCTCTACCGCGAAACGATCGGGCGCCTCGGGCCGAAACCGACGCTGATCGAGTGGGACGCCGACCTCCCGGCCCTCGATGTGCTGCTCGACGAGGCGGCCACGGCGCAGGCGATGCTGGAGGACGAACATGCCCTCGCTGCGTGAAGCCCAGGAAAGCTTCGCCCGCGGCCTGTTCGGCGCGACAGACACATTCGTGCTGGCGCACCTCGCCGGCGCGCGCGGCATGGACGCCGCCGCCGGGCTGGCGGTCTACCGAAACAACACTTTCAGCAACTATCGCGGCGCGCTACGCGAGGCCTACCCGGTGATTCAGCGCCTGGTCGGCGAGGATTTCTTCGGCCAGGCGGCGGACGACTTCATCCGCGCCGTTCCCTCGGTGTTCGGCGACGTGAATGTCTACGGCGCGGAGTTCGGCGATTTTCTGGCCGGCTACCCGGGGGCAATCGAACTGGCCTACCTGCCCGACGTGGCCCGGCTCGAATGGGCCGTCCATCGCGCCTTCCAGGCCATCGACTCGGCTCCGCTGGACATTGCCAGACTGGCCGCCGTGCCGGTCGGGCAGCTCGATTCACTGCGTTTCAAACTGCATCCTTCGGCCGCGCTGGTGGCCTCGCCCTGGCCCATTCTCGCCATCTGGCGCGCCAACCAGCCCGATTTCCCGGGCAACCAAACCATTGATCTGGCGGCCGGCGGCGCCTGCCTGCTGGTGTCACGCCGCGGCCATGACGTCGACATCGAGGTTCTTGCGGCCGTGGAGCACAGCGCATTGGCGGCGCTCGCCGAAAACCACTCGCTGGCGCGCGTAACGGCGGCCGCATTCGCCGTGGACGCTGCCTTCGACCTCGGTGTCTTCCTGCACTGCCGCGTCGCCACCGGCACCCTGGCGGATTTCGCGATCCAATGATTTGGAGGAAGATATGATCGAAGGCAATCCCTGTGGGATGAACATGCCCGCCCTCATCGCCAAACCCTGTGGCCTGGCCGCCGCCGGCCTCAACGCCCTCGCACCGCTATTCGACGCGGCGCTGCGCCTCTATGTCGCCTGGGTGTTCTTTCGCTCCGGACTGGTGAAGATACAAAGCTGGGACGCGACACTGTATCTTTTCGAGAACGACTTCGAAGTACCGTTCCTCCCGCCGGAACTTGCCGCGTATCTCGGCACCGCAGCCGAATTGAGCCTGCCGCTCTTTCTTGCCCTGGGCCTCGGCACACGCTTCTTCGCGCTCGCGCTGTTCGCCTTCAATGCGGTCGCGGTGATTTCCTATCCCGAGCTCTCGCCCGCCGGCCAGAAGGACCACCTCCTGTGGGGCGCCCTGATGCTCGTTACGATTTTCCACGGGCCGGGCCGGTTCTCGCTCGACGCATGGCTCTGCAGGCCGGTGGGAAGATGATGTTCACGCTGCAAAGCCGCCAGTTCGACCAGACCGTCCGTGCCTACAGTGCGGATCTGTACCGCTACGCCTACTGGCTGACGCGCGACCGTTTCAACGCAGAAGAACTGGTGCAGGAAACCTTTGCCCGAGCTTGGAAGAACTGGGAAAGCCTCGAAGATCTCGATGTAGTGAAGACCTGGCTCATTGCCATCCTGAGAAACGAGAACGCCCGGCGTTACGAACGCAAGCGCCTCGACATCAGCGACGACGATCCGCAGGATCTGGACCTGCCTTCGCTCGACCGGCCGGGTGCGCAACTCGAACTGGAACAACTGGTCGAGGAGTTGCCACCCACCTATCGCGAGCCGCTGCTGCTGCAGGTGCTGGGCGGCTACGAGTGCAAGGAGATCGCCGTGATGCTCGGCACGACCGAGGGCGCCGTCATGGCCCGCCTGACCCGCGCACGACAAGCATTGCGTGCCCATCTTTCCGAACCCGCTCACGCGAAAGCACGATCATGAACTGCCTTGAATTCCGTCGTGAAAAACTCGTCGATCCACGTCGCCTCTCGCCCGAGGCGGCTGCGCACTTGGGCGAATGCGCCCCCTGCCGCGACTTCGCCATCGATCTGAACGAAGACGAGGCGCGCCTTGCCGCCGCCCTCGACGTGCCGGTGCCCGAGGGACTGGCCGAGCGCATCATCCTGCGCCGCAAGACCGGTAGTCGCTTTTCCCCGCGTCTGTGGGCAATGGCCGCCACGGTGGTGCTCACCGTTTCCTTCGGCGTGCAGCAGTGGAAGGAGTTCGGCTCGCAGGAATACGCGCGCCTCGCCATCGAGCACGTCATGCACGAGCCGGAGTCCTTCACCGCGACACGCCTGGCCGACCCGCAGCTGTTCCGCACCGTCATGGAGAACTTCGGCGGCGAGCTGAATGGCAGCCTCGGCCGCGTGCGCTACATGAAGCTCTGCCCGGTGCCCGAGGGCACCGGCTGGCACATCGTCTTCGAGACCGAGCAGGGCAAGCTCGCCACCCTGATCCTCATCCCCGCCAAGCGCATGAAGGGCGACGCCGAGCAGGCGCGGGTCGGCGGCTGGAACGCCGTGGCGCGTCCCGGCGGCCAGGGCTTCTACGCCGTCATCACCGACTCGCCCGACAGCCTGGGCAAGGTCGACGAGATGGTGCGGAGCCGCGTGCGCTGGCGCAGCTGAACGTGGCCGCGCGCTTCATCACGACGGCCCCCTGCGCCCTGTGCGCCCTGCTTGCCGTTGCGCCCCTCCCGCTGCACGCCGCCTGCACGGCCACTTCGGGCGCCACCACCGCCGCGGTCGTCGAGCTGTACACCTCCGAGGGATGCAGCAGCTGCCCGCCGGCGGACACATGGCTCTCCTCGCTGAAGGATCCTGCCGTCGTCGCGCTCGCGCTGCATGTCGATTACTGGGATGACCTGGGCTGGCACGACCGCTTTTCCAGCGCGCAGTTCTCGCAGCGTCAGGCGCAGTCGGTGCGACGCAGCAACGGCCGCGTCGCGTACACGCCACAAGTCCTCATCGATGGCCGCGATTTCCGCCAGTGGCGCAGCTCCGACGCCTTCAAGCGCGCGGTGCGCACCGTGAGCGCGCGCCCGGCGCAGGCGCGCATCGAACTGAGCGCGAACCAGATTCAGCCGCAGACGTGGTCGGTGACGTTCCAGGGAAACGTGACGCGGCGGCAGGGCAATGCGGCGGCCTACCTGGTCCTCTACGAGAACGGCCTGAAAACCGGCGTCGGCGCCGGCGAGAACCGCGGCGCGACGCTGCACCATGACCGGGTGGTGCGCACCTGGCTCGGGCCCGTGCGAGTCGATGGCGACCGCCCCGTCAGGATGGATCTCCAGCTCAAGCCGTCCGAGGCGATCGACTACGCGCGCGCCGGCGTTGCCGCCCTGATCGAAGACGGCGACAGCGGCGAGATCCTGCAGGCGCTGGACATGGCACTATGCCGCAGTTGATGCCTTTCAATACGATCCGCCACGAGGAATAAGCCGATGCACGCCACTTTGCCCCGCCTGGTCGACACCCGCTTTCCCGCGCTGCGCCGCCGGCGGATCGAGACGCTGCAGGCCAACCTCGGCTACCGCTGCAACCAGAGCTGCCTGCATTGCCACGTCAATGCCGGGCCGACGCGCACCGAGCAGATGACGGGCGAGACGGTCGACGCCGTGCTTGCCTTCCTGCGCGCCTCGGGCGCCGGCAGGCTAGACCTCACCGGCGGCGCGCCGGAACTCAACCCGCATTTCCGCCGCCTGGCGGCCGCGGCGCGGGCGCTCGGCGCACACGTCATCGACCGCTGCAACCTGACCATCCTCGCCGAGCCCGGCCAGGAAGACCTGGCGGAATTCCTCGCCGCGCAGCGCATCGAGCTCGTCGCCTCGCTGCCCTGCTACCTCGAGGAGAACGTCGACCGCCAGCGCGGCAAGGGCGTCTTCGCGGCGAGCCTGGCCGGCCTGCGCCGGCTGAACGCACTCGGCTACGGCATGGCGGGCAGCAGCCTCGAACTCAGCCTCGTCTACAACCCGCAGGGCCCGGTGCTGCCGCCGCCGCAGGCGCAGCTCGAGGCCGACTACCGCAAGCACCTCGCCGAGCGCTACGGCATCACCTTCACGCGCCTGCTGACGCTCGCCAACATGCCGATCCAGCGCTTCGGCAGCACGCTCATCTCGAAGGGCCAGTTCAACGACTACATGGCGCTGCTGCAGGCTGCGCACCGCGAGCAGAACCTCGATCAGGTGATGTGCCGCAGCCTGCTGAGCCTCGACTGGCAGGGCTACGCCTACGACTGCGACTTCAACCAGATGCTCGGCCTGCCGCTCGGCGCCGCGCACGGCCGCCGCGCCCACGTCAGCGAGCTCGCGGCGCTGGCGCTCGAGGGCGCGCCGATCGCCGTCGCCGACCACTGCTACGGCTGCACCGCCGGGCAGGGCAGCAGCTGCGGCGGCGCGCTTGCATGAACCGGTACAGGGTCCTCACGGTTCTCCTCGTTGTCGCTGCCGCCGGTCTCTATTTCGCCTTTGACCTCGGCCGCTATGGCAGCCTCGACTGGTTCAAATCGCAGCAGGCGGCGATCGAGGCCTGGCGCGCGGCCCATCCGCTCGCGGCAGCTTTGGCCTTTTTCGCCGCCTACGTCGCCGTCACCGCGCTGTCCCTGCCCGGCGCGACGGTGATGACGCTGGCCGCCGGCGCGATCTTCGGCCTCGCCTGGGGCATGCTCATCGTCAGCTTCGCCTCCAGCCTGGGCGCGCTGGCCGCCTTCCTGCTGGCGCGCTTCCTGCTGCGCGACTGGGTGCAGGCGCGCTTCGGCGAGCGGCTGAAGGCGGTGAATGCCGGCGTCGAACGCGACGGCGCCTTTTATCTGTTCACCCTGCGCCTGGTGCCGGTGTTCCCCTTCTTCCTCATCAACCTGGCGATGGCGCTGACGCCGATCCGCGCCTGGACCTTCTATTGGGTGAGCCAGCTCGGCATGCTCGCCGGCACGCTGGTGTACGTGAATGCCGGCACGCAGCTGGCGAAGATCGATTCGCTCGCCGGCATCCTCTCGCCGGGGCTGATCGCCTCCTTCGCCCTGCTCGGCGTCTTCCCGCTCGCCGCGCGGAAGATCGTGGACGCGATCGGCGCGCGCCGCGTGTATGCGCGCTGGCCGCGGCCGGCGCGCTTCGACCGCAACCTGGTGGTGATCGGCGCCGGCAGCGCCGGCCTGGTGACGGCCTACATCGCCGCCGCGGTGAAGGCCAAGGTGACGCTGGTCGAGAAGCACCGCATGGGCGGCGACTGCCTCAACACCGGCTGCGTGCCGTCGAAGGCGCTGATCCGCTCGGCCAAGTTCCTTTCCCACGCCCGCCGCGCGCGCGAGTTCGGCATGCGGCAGGCGCAGGTTGATTTCGATTTCGCCGACGTCATGGCGCGCGTGCAGTCCGTCGTCGAGGCGGTGGCGCCGCACGATTCGGTGGAACGCTACACCGCGCTCGGCGTCGAGGTGCTCGAAGGCGCGGCGACGATCGTCTCGCCCTGGGCGGTGGAGGTGCAGACGGCCACCGGCACGCAGGCCCTGACCACCCGCTCAATAGTGATCGCCGCCGGCGCGCGCCCATTCGTGCCGCCGATCCCCGGCCTCGAGGAGGTCGGCTACCTCACGTCGGATACGGTCTGGAATTTGCGCGAACTGCCGCGGCGCCTGGTGGTGCTCGGCGGCGGGCCGATCGGCTGCGAACTGACGCAGGCCTTCGCGCGCTTCGGCGCGCAGGTAAGCCAGGTGGAAATGCTGCCGCGCCTGTTGATGCGCGAGGATCCGGAAGTCTCCGAGAGGGTGGCGCGGCGCTTCCGCGAGGAAGGCATCGCGGTCCTGCTCAATCACAAGGCGAAGCAGTTCCTGGTCGAGAACGGCGAGAAGATCCTCGTCGCCGAGCACGAAGGCCGCGACGTCCGCATCCCCTTCGACGCCGTGCTGGTGGCGGTCGGCCGCGTCGCCAACCTGAAGGGTTACGGCCTCGAGGCGCTGGGCATCCCGGCCGGCCGCACCGTCGAGACAAACGACTACCTGCAGACGCTCTACCCGAACATCTACGCCGCCGGCGACGTCGCCGGCCCCTTCCAGTTCACCCATACCGCCGCCCACCAGGCCTGGTACGCGGCGGTGAACGCGCTGTTCGATCCGCTGAAGAAGTTCAAGGCCGATTATTCGGTGATCCCCTGGGCCACCTTCACCGAGCCGGAGGTGGCGCGCGTCGGCCTCAACGAGCTGGAGGCAAAGGAGCGGGGCATCGCGCACGAGGTCACGGTCTACGGCATCGACGACCTCGACCGCGCCATCGCCGATTCCGAGGCGCACGGCTTCGTCAAGGTGCTCACCGTGCCGGGCAAGGACCGCATCCTCGGCGTCACCCTCGTCGGCGAACATGCCGGCGACCTGATCGCCGAATACGTGCTGGCGATGAAGCAGGGCATTGGCCTCAACCGGATCCTCGGCACCATCCACATCTACCCGACGCTGGCCGAGGCCAACAAGTTCGCCGCCGGCAACTGGAAGAAGGCACACGCGCCGCAGAAGCTTCTCGAATGGGCGGCGCGCTACCACGCCTGGCGGCGCGGATGAGCGTCCATGCCGGGCCGCCCCAAGTGGGCGCAGCCAGCAAAATGGCGCCGCACAGCGGCGAACCGTCGTCACCCCCTTACTCGGGAAGGGAGCCGGGGGATGGTCATTTTTCGCCGTGCTGCGGAGACTGACTTTTCCCGCGCACCTATAATCCGCGCAATGCTGTCCATCATCGTTCCGACCCTCGACGAAGCCGAAGGCATCGCCGCTGCGCTGGCGGCACTGGCCCCGCTGCGCGCGCGCGGCGCCGAGGTGATCGTCGCCGACGGCGGCAGCGCGGACGACACACCGGTCCTCGCGCTTCCCTACGTCGACCGCGTGCTGACGGCGTCGCGCGGCCGCGCTCGCCAGATGAATGCCGGCGCCGCCGCGGCGAGGGGAGACGTGCTGCTGTTCCTGCATGCCGACACGCGCCTGCCCGCCGATGCCGACCGCCTGGTCGCGGCAGCACTGGCGCGCGGCGCGCAGTGGGGGCGCTTCGACGTCGCCATCACCGGACACCATCCGCTGCTGCCGCTCATCGCCGGCCTGATGAATCTGCGCTCGCGGCTCAGCGGCATCGCCACCGGCGACCAGGCGATGTTCGTGCGCCGCGACGCCTTCGCCGCCTGCGGCGGCTTTCCGCCGATCGCGCTGATGGAGGACATCGCGCTCTCGCGCGCCCTGAAGCGCCGCGGCCGCCCGGCCTGCCTGCGCGCGCGCGTGCGCACCTCGGGCCG